>NZ_JNVB01000057.1 GCF_000770305.1 Erwinia oleae | reverse complement strand
ATCCTGCGCCGCTGGCGCCGTGGATCGCCGACTGGCAGCAGCAACATGCTGCCAGAATTGATGCCCTGGCAAAACGGGCCGTGTCTTCGCAATGGCATTATTCTTTGCTGCAACGGGCCGTAACGCAGTTGCGTTTATCGCCCTCTCAATATGTTCAGGATGGCTGTTCCTGCCAGTTACGTCTGTCGGAAAAAACTATTTCCGTGCTGGCTGACGGCGACGGACGCCACCTGCACCTCCTTGCACCGCTGGCTCTCCAACTGTCTCAGGACGTTGAGGCGAAGCCGCTTTTGCTAGCGAACAGTGAACTTCAGGTTCTCACGCACTGCTCGCTGGCCCTCTCGGGCGACACGCTGTGCCTGGTGTGTCGCTGGGATTCTTCCGGACTTGACGGCGACGCGCTTGCCGCCTGGCTGGCAGACTTTATGACCCTGAGCATCGCCCTCGATCGTCGTAAACAAATCGCCAACTCAGCAGGGAGGTAACAATGAGCAATCCTGTACAGCATTCAACCGGCAGTTTTGCTATGACCGCAACCGGGCAACATGCCGACCTTGAGAGCGGAGCGCCGGCCGCGACGCCGCCGCCTCGTTCAGCACGGGTCGCCAGCGCCGTTTCGCAATTTTTCTCCACTCTGTCTGGCAATACAGCGTCAATGGCTGGCAGCGGCTTCAAACATGCGAAAAACGGCGGCGAACGCGTGCTGGGTGGCATGAAAAAAGGCGGCGAATACACCTGGAGCGGAATGAAAACGGGCGGGAAATATACCTGGAGCGGGATGAAAACCACCGGAGATCTCGCCTGGAAAGGTGCGAAATGCGTGGGCAAGGAAGGCTGGAAAGAGGGCCAGGCCACTGCCGTTTCTCTGGCGAAATTTACCGCAGCGCCGCTACAAAATAAGGCATGGGGCGCACTGTGCGGACATACGCTGCAACAGATGGTCACCTGCGGCTTACCGACAATGATGCGCGAAGAAGCCTTTATTGAAACCTATAACCTGATGCTGCCTCATATGGTTGAAAAAAGCCCGGCGGCGGCGGTCGGCTTGCAGGTTGCGCTGTCGCTGGCGAATATTGCCGCGCATCACTACATTCGCGAACCGCGTCTGGCGCGTGACCCACAGAACAATGAGGTTGCCGTTCGCGGCCATTTCGGCCTGAGTCCCAGCCAGGCGGCGGTGATTAAGCAGGATAAACCTGCGCTGTGGACGGCCATGCAGACGCAGCATCAGAACGACTCGAAGCGCGTCAGCGGACAGCAGGTGATGGCCGAACTCATGAATATTGGCCTGTCGGTCGCCGGCGCGGTAACGGGAAATCCGGCGCTCACTACGCGCGTCCTCAGTTCGCAGATACGCAATGTGGGCTATGCCGCCGCGCGGGAAACGCTGAATGCCACAGGAAGCGCGGTGGCCTCCCGCGACGGTAAGCCCAGTTTCGGCGTCAACGATGACAATATGAGTACCAATGGCGCCTGGTACACCTGCTCAACGCTGGCAATGGGCATGCTCCAGGATGCGTTAATCCAGCGGGCGCTTCCTGAGGGTTACAGCGTTTCCGGCCCGGAAATTCGGGACGCTTCCGGTCAGCGACTCAGTGGCCAGGAACTGCACCAAATGGGCGCGTTGGTTTCGGGTATTCGAGCTGCCTGCAATACCGTCATCGAAACCGGCGATGCATTTCTCGGTAAACACTACGACAGCAAACAGGTTGGCGATGGGCAGAAATTATCCCTGTCGCTGCCGATGAAGGATTATGCGCGCCTGTTGGATCACTCGGTGGCGCGCCTTAGTTGGAATAATTTCGCCAGCGGCAGCACGCTTGCAGCTCAACAGGTTCTGAACGCCATAACGAAAGGCAAGGTTTCGCCTGCTTTTTCAAGCCTGTTCAACAACGCGGGTACCGCCGCCGCCTTTGGTTTAACCTACAAAATGGTTAATCAGATTTACCAGGCACACAGTAAGGTGCGTGCCGCCGTGGCGCAGGCGGAAAACCATCCGCCTCATCCGGAAATTGCTGATGAGGATCGCATCACCGATGTGACGGACAGCGAAGAACCGGCACCTGAGAGCGCCGACAATGACCGTATTACTCAGATAAGGGACAGGGAAGAGCCGGCACCGGCTTCCGTCACAGCGCGTTCAGGCCCGGCGACCTGAACGCACGACGGGGCGTTTATTTGTGCAGCAGGAACTCGCGTAACGGGGCAAAGTCCGCCGCCATTTTATGCGATAACAACGGCAGTTCAGCACGTTCGGCCAGCGCGTCCGGCAGCGGCAGCGTGCGTTCCAGGATCGCCTCAACGCTCTCTTTGAATTTCGCCGGATGCGCGGTGCCAAGGAACAGACCAAACTCTCCGTCCTGAAGCTGATCGCGCAGCAGGCGATACGCAATGGCGGCGTGCGGCTCGGAGAAATAGCCCAGATCCGCCAGCTCGCGCATGCTGGATTTGGTGGTGTCATCATCAACCGCGCCAAAGCCCAACTCGGTTAAGCGCCAGGTCTTGCGACGGAAAATCTCCTCAACGCGCGGCCAGTTATTAGGCTGGCTGACGTCCATCGCGTTCGACAGCGTGGCGACCGTCACGTTGGGCTGCCATTCGCCGCCGGTCAGGAAACGCGGCACGGTATCGTTGGCATTGGTGGCGGCGATAAAACGCTTCACCGGCAGGCCAAGGGATTTCGCCAGCAGGCCTGCGGTCAGGTCGCCAAAGTTGCCGCTCGGCACAGAGATCACCAGCTGGTTGCGTTTCTCCTGCGGCAACTGCGCCACCGCTTCGAAGTAGTAGCAAATCTGCGCCAACAGGCGGCTGATATTGATTGAGTTGGCAGAGTTCAGGCCGATGGCTTTTTTCAGCACCTCATCATCAAACGCTTGTTTAACCAGCGACTGGCACACGTCAAAATCACCGTCGATGGCGATGGTTTGAATATTGCCGCCGAGCGTACAGAACAGCTTCTCCTGAAGCGGGCTGATTTTACCCTGCGGATAGAGAATGACCACGCGCACGTTATCCATGCCGTAAAACGCATGCGCAACCGCTGCGCCGGTATCGCCGGAAGTGGCGGTCAGAATGGTGATTTTCTCGTCGGCGCCGCTGGCCCAGGCCAGCATCTGCGCCATAAAGCGCCCGCCGAAGTCTTTAAAGGCCAGCGTTGGCCCGTGAAACAGCTCCAGCGCGGCAATATCGTCGGTGACGTTAACCACCGGCGCAGGAAAGGTGAAGGCGGTTTTCAGGCGCTCATGGAGCTGATGCGGCGCGATTTCGTCGCTGATAAACGCCGAAAGAATTTTGCTGCTGCGGGTGACAAAATCCATCTCCAGCATCTCGTCGATGTCGGTCGATTCAAATTCCGGCAGTTCCAGCGGGAAAAACAGCCCCTGCTGTTTGCCCAGTCCCTGCTTTACCGCCTGTGCAAAGCCTACCTGCTCGTTGTGATCCTTTAAGTTATAGAGTTTCATGCGTTATCCTGGTTACGTGCGCCCGCCGTGTCTAAGCGGCAAATATGGACGAAGCCTTCATCATTTTGCAGATAGTGCTGCCGGAGCCAGTCTGCGGTGCGCTGAGCGGTATCCGCCCGGTTGCAGACGGCAAACAGCGTTGGGCCGGAGCCGGAAATGCCGCAGGCCAGCGCGCCGATATCGGCAAGCGCCTCGCGCGCCTGTGCGAATCCCGGCAGCAGTTTCGTGCGATAAGGTTCAGCAATGACATCGCGCATCAGCGCGGCCGCCAGTGCCGGTTGCTGCGTGTGGCAGGCATGAATAAACCCGCCCAGGTAGCGACCGTGCTTAATAATGTCTTGTTTACGGTACTGCGCCGGGAGAATGGCCCGCGCCTCGGCGGTGGACACTTTAATACCCGGATAGGCCATCACCCACAGCCACTCATCAAAGCATGGCACAGGCTGGCTGATAATACCGTTCTCTTCCAGCATCAACTGCATGCCGCCCAGAAAACAGGGCGCGACGTTATCATAATGAACGCTGCCGGATATACGTCCCTCCAGCTCGCCCATCAGCGCCAGCAGCCGCGTGTCGTCAAGCGGCCTGCCGCAGTGTTCGTTCATCGCCATCAGCCCGGCCACCACCGAGCAGGCGCTGGAGCCGAGGCCCGATCCGATCGGCATGTTCTTTTCCAGCGTCATCGCAACGTTGACACGCTCACCGATCTCCTCACAGAAGCGATCCCAGCACTGCCAGACGATGTTTTCCTCTGGCACGGTGGGCAGTTTACTCACAAAGCGGCCCTCGTTGCGCAGGCTGAACCTGCTGGCGGATTCCACGCTGACGCAGTCGCCAAGCAGCGTGCCGTCAATCGGCGATACCGCCGCGCCCAGCACGTCAAAGCCCACGCTGACGTTGCCGATAGATGCCGGCGCATAAATTTTAACCATGTTCAGACTCCCAGCTTCCATGAAAGCGTACGCAGCAGATCGGCGAATACGCCCGCCGCCGTCACATCGTTGCCCGCGCCGTAGCCGCGCAGCACCAGCGGAATCGGCTGATAGTAGCGGCTGTAGAAGGCCAGCGCATTCTCGCCATTTTTTACTTTATACAACGGATCGTTGCCGTCTACCGCCGCGATTTTCACCCGGCAGCGTCCGCCCTCTTCAATCGCGCCAACGAAGCGCAATACTTTGCCCTCTTCGCGGGCGGCCGCCACCCGCGCGCCGAACGCGTCGTCCAGATCCGGCAGGCGCGCCATAAAGGTTTCCACATCAGGAATGGCCGTAAAAGACGCGGGTAATGCCGCTTCGATGTCGATGTCGCTCAATTCAAGTTGATAACCCGCCTCACGCGCGAGGATCAACAGCTTGCGCGCCACGTCCATGCCGGAGAGATCGTCTCGTGGGTCCGGCTCGGTGAAGCCCATCTCGCGCGCCATTTTCGTCGCCTCAGACAGCGAAACGCCCTCGTCCAGCTTGCCGAAAATAAACGACAGCGAGCCGGAAAGAATACCGGAGAAGCGGATCAGTTCATCACCGGCGTTGAGCAGGTTTTGCAGGTTCTCAATTACCGGCAGGCCCGCGCCCACGTTGGTGTCATAGAGGAACTTGCGGCGCGATTTTGCCGCCGCCGCGCGCATCTGCTGATAATAATCCCACGAGGCGGTGTTGGCCTTTTTGTTCGGCGTCACCACATGGAAACCCTCGGCAAGGAAATCGGCATACTGATCGGCCACCGCCTGGCTTGACGTACAGTCGACAATCACCGGATTCAACAGGTGATACTCCTTCACCAGGCGGATCAGGCGGCCAGGGTTAAACGGCTCCTTCGCCTGTTGCAGCGCCTCCTGCCAGTTATTCAGCGGGATACCGTGGACGTTAGTCAACAGCGCTTTGGAATTGGCGATGCCGCAGACGCGCAGATCGATATGCTTGTTTTTCAGCCATGCCTGCTGGCGATAGAGCTGATTCAACAGCGCGCCGCCCACGCCGCCCACGCCGATCACAAAAACTTCAATCACCTGATCGGTGGCGAAGAGCATCTGGTGCACCACGCGAACGCCGGTTGTCGCATCGTCATTGTCCACCACCACGGAGATCGATCGTTCGGACGAGCCCTGCGCGATAGCCACAATATTGATATTGGCACGCGCCAGCGCTGAGAAAAATTTCGCCGAAATGCCGCGCAGCGTGCGCATGCCGTCGCCGACGACGGAAATCACCGCCAGGCGTTCAATGACGTCCAGCGGCTCAAGCAGCCCGTCTTTCAGCTCAAGGTAAAATTCGTCTTCAAGTACCGACCGCGCCCGCGCCAGATCGCTCTGCGGTACGCAGAAGCTGATGCTGTATTCGGAAGAGGATTGCGTGATCAGCACCACAGAAATGCCGCTGCGCGACATGGCGGCAAACACCCTGGCCGCCATACCGATCATGCCCTTCATGCCGGGGCCGGAAACGTTGAACATCGCCATGTTATTCAGGTTGGTGATGCCCTTAACCGGGTTTTCAACCGGATCGACGCTGTCGCCGCCGATCAGCGTGCCCGGCGCCTGCGGATTGGCGGTATTTTTTATCAGGCACGGGATCTGGAACTGGGCGATAGGCGTAATCGTACGTGGATGCAGCACTTTGGCGCCGAAGTAGGAGAGCTCCATCGCTTCCTGATACGACATCGAATTCAGCAGCCGCGCGTCAGGCACCTGGCGCGGATCGCAGGTGTAGACGCCGTCCACATCGGTCCAGATTTCACAGCAGTCGGCGCGCAGGCAGGCGGCCAGCACGGCGGCAGAGTAGTCGGAACCATTGCGTCCGAGCACCACCAGTTCGCCCTTTTCGTTTCCTGCGGTGAAGCCAGCCATCAGGATCATATTTTCGGCAGGGATCTGACTGGCGGCGATGCGGCGGGTCGATTCGGCGATATCAACGGTTGATTCCAGATAGTGACCAACGGCCAGCAGCTTTTCGACAGGATCGATCACGCTGACCGCATACCCACGCGCCTGGAGCAGCGCGTCCATAATGGCGATGGAGAGTTTTTCGCCACGGCAGATAATGGCGGCATTGACGCTGTCAGGACACTGCCCCAGCAGGCTGATACCGTGGAGAACCTGCCTGAGCTGGGCGAACTCCTGGCTCACCAGCGTTTTCAGGCGTGGGTAGTCGAAACCGGGTTGCGCTGCCGCCAGGCCGTCGAGCAGCGCGGTAAAAATCGCTTCTGCATCGCTGATATTCGGCAACGCATCCTGTCCGCTGATGGTTTTTTCAATCATCGCCACCAGATGGTTGGTGATTTTTGCAGGTGCGGATAACACGGTAGCAACCTGTCCCTGCTTCGCATTGCTCTCCAGAATATCGGCGACGCGCAGAAATCTTTCTGCATTCGCCACTGAGGTTCCACCGAATTTCAGCACTCTCATTCTTACTTTCTCCTGAATTTTTGCCGAAAAAAAAGCCCGCACTGTTCAGGTGCGGGCTTTTTTTTATTTCCTGGATGCGTCAGCCCGCACCGTTACCTGTGGTAATGGTGGTGGTAATAATGATGGTGGTCATCAGGCTGAGATTACGCATGTAAAGTTGGTCATCGCTATTGATTTGTCTGCACTCAGAAGTAAAGCAATCGTCCCGCCATGTCAATTTATTTCCTGTGCAGGCGGGCTGTCCGGGTAACGCGTAAAGGCTTTTTGCATCGCGCCCTCCGAATGAATCTTCGGCATGACAAAAAAATACAGCAAGTCACGCTATACGAATAACGTTAATCAGCGTTTTTATCTGCTAATTTTTTTTCGATATCGTGCAGCAAACGGTGCAACATGGCGCTGTCTCGCTGCGCCAACAGGCCGATGCGCTGATTGAGCCACTCCGCCAGCTTGCGATCCTCGCTCACCTCAAGATGTACCAGCAGCCGTTCGCAGCGTTCCCGCAGTGCGGAAAGCTGCTGGCCGTCGGCGACGGCTTCAGTGACCGCGCTGACCTGGCGCAGCGCAGAGAGCTGGTAGCAGTACACCATGACGGCCTGCCCAAGGTTCAGCGACGGATAGTCGGCCGCCATCGGCACGCCGGTCAGAATATCCACCAGCGCCAGTTCTTCATTGGTCAGGCCGCTGTCTTCGCGGCCAAATACCAGCGCCACGCTGCTTACCCACTGCCTTTTTTCTTCCAGTAGCGTCTCAAGCTGCTGAGGCGTGGCGTAATAGTGATATTTTGCGCGGTTGCGCGCCGTGGTTGCCACGCTGAAGTCGATATCCGCCAGCGCCGCCGCCAGCGAATCCCAGTGGGTGGCATTGTCAAGGATCTCGCCGGCGCCATGGGCCACCCAACGAGCTGCGGGTTCCCGATGCGCCTGACTGTTGACGATACGCAGTTCATCAAAACCCATTGTTTTCATCGCGCGTGCGGCTGCGCCAATATTTTCCGGGCGCGCGGGCGAAACAAGAATGAGAGGAAAACGCATAGCAACCTTTCAGGTTAATGAATACAGCGTCTACTGTGGCATGACTTGACGTTAAAAAAAAGAATGCGTAAATTAACATTTAATTAACATTGAAATCATGCTTTTTGCTGTAATAAACAAAAGTTATGAGCACTTCTCATTGAATTGACGAATAAAAATGAGTTATCTTGCTTAATCATTTACGTTTCAATAAGTTAACAATTGTTAAAATCAACCCGACAGAAAAAGGGATTTTTAAAACAGCGCTTACTCAAAAGAGTAAATTTGTGAGCTAAGCTGGCAATCAGGGAAGAGTTTTTCACAAAAATGTTAATGTGCTACAATTGATTTGATATAAGTCAAGATAGCGTTGTTTTAGTCGCCATTGCCTGGCTTTTGCACTGTTATATGACTGTTAATGTGGTTAGGATATACGCCCTTTATAAGCCGAATCGGACACATATGCATCGTTTCCGTTATCGGCAGAGTGATTAGCGTATCTGGAACATTATTCCGTACAGCCGTCGTTTCGCGCCGTATCGCCTTTACTCAGTGACAGAGGCGGCGCATCGCTGTATCCCGGTTTTGATTTTGTAGGCAATTTTAGGTAGCAAACACATGCAGACCCCGCACATACTTATCGTTGAAGACGAATTAGTTACTCGCAATACTCTCAAAAGTATTTTTGAGGCCGAAGGCTACATGGTTTATGAAGCTACGGATGGTGCTGAAATGCATCAGATTTTAACCGATAACGACATTAATCTTGTCATTATGGACATTAACCTGCCCGGTAAAAATGGTCTGCTTCTGGCGCGTGAACTGCGCGAACAGGCTAACGTGGCGCTGATGTTCCTGACGGGCAGAGATAATGAAGTGGATAAAATTCTGGGCCTTGAGATCGGTGCTGACGACTACATCACCAAACCATTTAACCCGCGCGAGCTGACTATCCGCGCTCGCAACCTGCTGTCGCGCACCATGAACCTTGCGCCACACAGCGAAGAGCGGAAACTGGTCGAGAGCTATCGCTTCAATGGTTGGGAACTGGATATCAACAGTCGTTCACTGGTGAGCCCTCAGGGCGAGCAGTACAAGCTGCCGCGCAGCGAGTTCCGCGCCATGCTGCACTTCTGCGAAAATCCGGGCAAAATACAGACGCGTGCCGATTTGCTGAAAAAAATGACCGGTCGCGAGCTGAAACCACACGATCGCACCGTTGACGTAACCATCCGCCGCATTCGTAAGCATTTCGAATCCACGCCCGACACGCCGGAAATCATCGCCACCATTCACGGCGAAGGCTACCGTTTCTGTGGCGATTTGCAGGATTAATCAGTAACCCATAAGGCCGGCAATCCGGCCTTTTTGCTGGCTATTTTACCCACGGCATAATCGGTACGGCGCTGAGGGCATTCTTCGGCGATCCATCGACAACCCTGTCAGAATAGCTCAGGTAAATCAACGCGTTACGTTTCTTATCAAAAAAACGTACCACCTGAAGTTTCTTAAAAATCAGCGACGTTCGCTGGCGAAAAACCACCTCGCCTTCCGCTTTTCCTTGGGCGATTTTGTCACTCAGTTCCACCGGCCCAACCTGCTGGCAGGAAATTGCCGCATCCGAGGTATCTTCCGCGAGTCCCAGCCCGCCCTTAATGCCGCCGGTTTTTGCCCGGCTGATGTAGCAGGTGACGTTTTTTACGTCCGGATCGTCAAACGCTTCGACCACAATCTTATGATCCGGGCCAAAAATTTTGAAAACCGTATCAACCGAACCCACCTGTTCTGCCCGTGCCGTGAGTGAGGCAAATATTACAGATGTAACTATTAGCATTTTTTTCATTGTCATTCCGTTACCATTGCAAAAAAAATAGATGACATTGTAAGTTATCTGTTCGGTCCGTCGCCGCGTGTGATAGCATGCCGACGCTCGTAACAAACTCATACATCACATTCGTCAACATAATAATGACGCTGTGTTAGCATCATTACCCGACAAATTGTCTTCCCGCATTAATTTTAAACAGGATGAGGGCCCTTTATGGATCAAGCCGGTATCATTCGCGATTTGCTTGTCTGGCTTGAAAGCCACCTCGATCAGCCTCTGTCGTTGGATAATGTCGCCGCCAGAGCAGGATATTCCAAATGGCACCTGCAAAGAATGTTTAAGGATGTGACCGGTCATGCGATCGGCGCCTATATCCGCGCGCGTCGGCTGTCAAAAGCGGCCGTTGCGCTACGTCTGACCAGCCGCCCCATCCTGGATATTGCCCTTCAGTACCGTTTCGATTCACAGCAAACCTTTACGCGCGCGTTTAAAAAGCAGTTTAACCAGACGCCTGCCTGGTATCGCCGCGTATCGGACTGGAACTCTTATGGCCTGCGCCCGCCGATCCGCCTGGGTGATTTCACCATGCCGGAGGCCACCTTCGTGACGCTGCCGGAAACCGTGCTGATTGGCCAGACCCAAAGTTACACCTGTACGCTGGAGCAGATCTCCAGCTATCGTGACGATATGCGCATTCACTTCTGGCGTCAGTTTTTGACCGAGACCGATATGGTGCCGCC
This sequence comes from Erwinia oleae, assembly GCF_000770305.1. Taxonomy (GTDB): domain Bacteria; phylum Pseudomonadota; class Gammaproteobacteria; order Enterobacterales; family Enterobacteriaceae; genus Erwinia; species Erwinia oleae. Next base: position 18,804 of record NZ_JNVB01000057.1, on the reverse strand, counting down.
GGAGCTGTACGGCCTGCATCAGTCCCGCCCCAGCGTGGAAAAAGATGACGAACAGGAAATTCTCTACACCACGGCGGTCCCTTCCGATCGCGTGTCAGAGAACATGCCCGCCACGCAGACGGTACTGCTGGAGCCGGGCGAGTATGTGCAGTTTAATTATGAAGGGCCGCGCACCAACTTACAGGATTTTATCCTGTTGATTTACGGAACCTGTATGCCGACGCTTCAGCTTACCCGCCGACACGGCCAGGACATTGAGCGTTTTCATACCCACGGCGGAAAAAAACGTCCGGAACCGCCGATGGAGATCCGCTGCGAATATCTGATCCCCATCCGCTCTCAACAGGCCTGACTGCGCGGGGGCGTTATCGCCCCGTCATCGCTAACGCTGTATTTCATCCAGCGCGGGCGCGTCAAGATGCGAGACGTCGCCCGCTGTTTCCACCACCCAGCCCGATGCAAGCCACGCGCTCTGCTGATAATCCACCCGCGAGAGTGAGCAGTTGCGCAGCCGCAGGCGACGTTCCGCGTACGCAGGCAGCCCCAGAATGGTGCTGACCAGCACGCCAAGCGCCATGCCGTGGCTGACCAGCAAAGGGCGACTTCCTTCCGGCAGTTCGCGACAGGCGTTGAGCGCCTGATGCATTCTTTCCGCCATCTCCGTCATGGATTCGCCTTCAGGAATGCGGCCGTCCGGCGTGCCGTCCACCAGCGCCGATCGCCAACCTTCTTCTTCGGCGGTCAGCAGATCCAGCTCGCGCTGCTCCAGCACGCCCATATTCAGTTCACGCAAACGGGGATCGAGGATCACCTCGCACCCACAAGCATCGGCGATGATCTCTGCCGTGCGCCGTGTGCGTCCCAGATCGCTGGCGATAACGTGGGTAATACCGAGGTTTTTGACCCGCTCACCAACCTGGTGCGCCTGCCTCTCTCCTTTTTCCGTCAGCGCGCTGTCTGACTGGCCCTGAATGCGTCGTGCTGCATTCCAGAGCGTTTCTCCGTGGCGAACAAGATAGACCTGTAACATGCGATTTTCCGTTATACTGCGACAAATTTACGTAAAGGACTCAAACAATTATGCACCATGTTGTCGCTGCCACCACTAATCCGGCAAAAATTAAGGCAATTTCTCAAGCGTTCAGCGATGTGTTTGGGGAGGGATCCTGCCATATAGAAGGTGTTGAGGTCGACAGCGGCGTCGCCCCTCAGCCCGTTTCAAACACAGAAACGAGAACTGGCGCACGCCAGCGCGTGATGAACGCCAGAAAGGTCAGGCCGGAAGCCAGTTTCTGGGTGGCGATTGAGGCGGGAATCGAAGACGACTGCGCATTTGCCTGGATGGTGATTGAAAACCAGCGTCAGCGCGGTGAATCCCGCTCCGCGAGCTTTACGCTGCCTGCCGTGGTAATGAAAGGCATTCATCAGGGGCGTGAACTGGGCGACGAGATGGCGCGTCTGACGGGCGTGGACAATATTAAACAGAAAGGCGGTGCCATTGGCGCGTTTACCAACGGACTGTTGAGCCGCACCAGCGTCTATCACCAGGCGCTGATCCTTGCCCTCTGCCCGTTCCACAATGAAATCTACCAGATGAAAACGGAATCAGACCTTATCTGACCCGTTCAGTAACTGTGCCTCCAGCCACAACTTCAGCGCTGGCGGCGCGCTTTTCAGGCTGTTGGAGCCGCGCGTAATGGTCGCGATACCCACGCCCAGATCGTTTTTCAACTCGCGCTGGCTGAGCTCCCCACGCATCAGCTCTTCGACAATGCGCAGACGCGTGCCCAATGCTTCACGCTCATCAGGCGTCATCATCAGTTGCAGCAGCGGCAAATGCAGCCCGCTTTCAAACGCCTGCTGAAGCAGCCGGACGAAACGCTGCCACTCTTCATTGTGCGGTTCTGCTGAGACAAGCGCAGAAAAATCGGTCATAGATGCTCCATACTCATAAACTAGTACAAAAGCATACCATAACCGACTGGCAATCAGTAGCGTCGCTGCCACTCGTTCTCAGAGAGGATGCTGTCCGGTTTATCCATGAAATGTCGGTAGTAAGCATCGTAGGCCAGCACGTTTTTCACGTAGCCGCGCGTTTCAGAAAACGGAATGGTTTCGATGAAGGCCACCGCATCCAGCCGCCCGGCGCTGTTGCCCAGCCAGGTTTTAACACGCGACGGGCCGGCGTTGTAGGCCGCTGAAGAGAAAATCCTGTTTTGCCCGAACTGTTGATAAACCGATTCCAGATACTGCGTACCGATCTGAATGTTGGTTTCAGGATCGAGCAACTGGCTGCTGTTGCTGTAGCCCGGCAGACTGTATTTGTTGACCGTATGCTGTGCCGTCGCGGGCATCACCTGCATCAGCCCCGACGCGCCGACCGGCGAACGCGCTTTTGGATTCCATGCGCTCTCCTGGCGGGCAATCGCCATCGCGTAGCTGATCGGAATCGCTTTGCCTGACGAGTAGCGCTTAAACTGATCCTGATACGCCAGCGGGAAGCGCTCCTGAAGCTGATTCCATAGTTTACCGGTGATGGTCGCCTGCACGCTGAGATCCCACCAGTTCTGCTGATACGCATAGTGAGCCAGTTGCTGCTGCTGGCCGCGCGTTCTGCTGCTTACCAGCGAACTCCATTCGCTGCGCGCGAGGTTATCCATGCCCCAGTACATCAGTTCGCGCACGCGGGCAATTTCCGGCCCCTGCGTCAGGCTGCTTTCCGGCGAAGGCGCCTCATCTATCTGCATTTTGTAGGGTTCATTCAGCCGTTGCGCAGCCACCATGGGATAGAAGCCGCGCGCCTGCATCAGCGTGCGCAAAATCTTTTCCGCTTCTTCCTGACGCCCTTCGCCTATCAGCAGATCGGCCTGCCAGTACTGCCATTCATCTTTTTGTTTGTCTTCAATGGGTAAGCGAGCGAGCCAGGTATTCATCCCGCGACGATCGTGATTACCCAGCGACATTCTTATACGGCGCTCAATCAGCGCGGTGGACTCGCTGCGCATCACAACGTTGTCGCGCCAGCGCGCCTGTTCGCTGGTGATATCGTTACCCATCAGCCGCCAGGCGACCGCCTCGCTCAGCGCCTGCTCGTCGCTCTCGTCCATTTTTTGCAGCCGCACCAGCGAAGGGATCATCAGTCGCGCGTTTTCCGCGTCATCGCGCGCCACGCGCGTAAAGGCAATAACGGTAGCCTGACGGGTAAAGTCGGTTGGCCCCACGCTACGGGCAAAATTTTCCACGCTGCCCGGATTGTTTTGCAGATCCTTCACCGCGCTGGCAATCGTTTGATAATCTTCAGGTAGCTGAGCTGCAAGCGCGTTGACCAGGCTGGTATTGCCCTCTTTCATCGCCAGACGAATGCGCGCCAGCGTAGCGATGGGTGTTTGCTGCCCCGCCGCCTGCCAGACGCTAATCAGCTTGTCGCAGGCAGTGGGCAGCGCAGTGCCGCGCAACCAGAGCGTTTTGGCGCCGTCCAGCGCAACCTGCTGCTGCCCGGTCGACCATTTAGCGTAATACCAGTTGCACTGCGCGGAGACGGGCTTCGGCATTTCAGGACTGAAGACCAGAAGGCCGCGCCAGTCCTGACGATACGCCAGCACGTTGACGAAGCGCGACGGCAGCGAGCGCGCCGGCGGGAGCGTGGGATAGCGTTGTAAAAAAGCATTTACCGCCAGCCCCGTCTCCTGATCGAGATCCTGCGCCAGCTGGCGATATTCGAGATAGGGATAGAGAGGATAGTCACGCAGCGTCGGCATCAGTTGCGCCACCGTATCCATCTGGTTGCTGTCCCATGCCTGCTTAATTTGCTGATAGCGGCTACGCTGTGCGTCCAGCGAATCCGCCTGTGCTGTGCTGGTGATAACCAATAAGGCGCCTGCAATTCCCCACTGCCACTTGTCCGCCATGACTTTCCTCACGTTACGCCTCTCTGTTGTCCCACGCCTGATATGACTTCATGCTAACCAGGCTGAGGCCGTCCCGCTATGTTAAGCATAAAAATTTACGTAACCTGCCATTCGGCTGGCGGTTTACGGCGCGAACGCAATAAAGGTAATATCGACAGGCTGCGTTCAGGCCAGAATTTTTCACTGCAAGACTCAGGAGCCATCGATCATGGAAACCCGGCGCGACGAGCGCATTAACAAGCTTGAGCAGGCGCTGCGGCGAACCGATAAAATTCACCTGAAAGAAGCGGCAAAGCTGCTGACCGTTTCTGAGATGACCGTGCGCCGCGATCTTAACGAGCAGCCCGCTTCGCTGGTGCTGTTGGGCGGCTATATCGTCAGCGATCCCAAACGGCACCAGCCGCACTATTTCGTCTCCGATCAGCAGGCGCAGAACGTGGCAAAGAAGCGGCGTCTCGGCGCGCTGGCCGCCGCGCTGATAACGCCGGGTGAGACGGTATTTTTCGACTGCGGCACCACGATGCCGTGGGTGATTGAGGCCATTGACGATGCGCTGGCGTTTACCGCCATCTGCTGCGCAATGAACACCTTTCTGGCGCTGAAGGAGAAGCCGCTGTGCCGGGTTATCCTCAACGGCGGTGAGTTTCATGCCGATAACGCTATTTTCACCCCACTCGGCGCGGGATCGGTCATGGACAGCCTGTGTCCGGGCAAAGCGTTCATCTCTGCGGCGGGCATTGATGCCGAACAGGGCGCGACCTGTTATAACCTTAATGAACTGCCAATGAAGCATCAGGCCATGCAGCGCGCCGCACAAAAAATTTTGCTGGCGGACAGCAGCAAGTTTGGCAAAGTGCTGCCCGCCCGCATTGGCGAGCTGAACGCCTTTACGATGTTGATCAGCGATGAGCCGCCGCCGAAAAAGCTGGGGGATCGGCTGGCGCAGCAGGGCGTGAAGTTAGTCAGTTCCAGCGATTGAGGATCTCTTCCCCGTCGCGCAATCGGCGCAGATTCTCACACACTTTTTCGACGTTGCCGCTGAGTGAATTATCCGTTACGCCGCCGATATGCGGCGTGGCAATGACGTTGTAATCGAACAACGGATCGTCCGGATCCGGTGGCTCCTGCCAGAACACATCCAGCCCTGCGCCCGCCAGATGTTCAACTTCCAGCGCCGCCTGGAGGGAAGGCTTCTCAACCAGACCGCCGCGTCCCAGGTTAATCAGAAAACTGCCCCGCTTCATCTGCGCCAGCGCCGTTTCATCGATAATATGATGCGTGGCGTCATTATCGGGCAGGCTGAGCACCACAAAATCGGACTCGCTCAACAGTGCGGGCAGGTGCTCCATAGTGCCCAGCCAGTCGAGGCGATGCGCTTTGGCGAAGGCGCTGTCCGCCGTGCGCTTCACGCCAATCAGCCGTACGCCGAACGGCAGCAGGCGCTTCGCCAGCGCTTTACCGATACCGCCCAGACCCACCAGCCCGACGGTTTTTCCGGCCAGCCCAATCCCCACCGGCAGGCCTGTCTGCCTGGTGGCTATCATTTGCGGGATCTCACGCGCGCCGCGCGCCAGGCCGATCATCAGCCAGATCCCCAGTTCCGCCACGGAATCCGCATTGCCTGAGCTGTCGGAAGGCACGTTCGCCACCGGAATTCCCAGCGCGCTGGCGCTGTCGATATCCACGCTTTCCAGTCCGGCGCCCGGCTGCTGAATCAGCTTGAGTCGATCGGCCGTGCTCAGCAGCGAAGCAGATACCTCTGCGGAGCCGGGGATCAGCACGTCAAAACCGGCAAGGCTTTCTGTCGCCTGCTGCGCCGAGGCAGTAAACTCTACGTCAGGGAGCCGCTGACGAAATTGCTGGATCATTCCGCCCCACGCATCCTCATCGGCGGCAATCAGAACCTTCATCGATATCTCCCTGCTTTATAAGCTAAAAAATCAGCATAAACCGCGCTGTTCAAAAATCAAACGCTTATCGCTCAGGGAGCGACATATCAGGATAATCCGCAGGCGACGGCTGTGATTAACCACGGAAACCCGCTAAACTTGCCGGTCTGAGCGGGCGAGTTTCTGCCCCATTTACCACACAGACATCAAGAGGCTCAAAATAACGTGGCTCAATTCGTCTATAGCATGCATCGCGTCGGCAAAGTGGTTCCGCCGAAGCGCCATATCCTGAAAAATATCTCTCTGAGCTTCTTCCCCGGCGCCAAAATCGGCGTACTCGGCCTGAATGGCGCAGGTAAATCCACCCTGCTGCGTATCATGGCCGGTATTGATACCGATATCGAAGGGGAAGCGCGCCCGCAGCCAGGCATCAAAATTGGTTATCTGGCGCAGGAGCCGCAGCTCAACCCTGAACATACCGTCCGCGAATCGGTGGAAGAGGCGCTGGAAGAAGTGGTCAGCGCGCTGAAAAGGCTGGATGAGGTTTACGCGCTTTATGCGGAAGAAGACGCCGACTTCGACAAGCTGGCCGCTGAACAGGGCCGCCTGGAGGAGATTATTCAGGCGCATGACGGCCACAACCTGAATACCCAGCTTGAGCGCGCGGCGGATGCGCTACGCCTGCCGGACTGGGAAGCGAAGGTCGCCACCCTGTCAGGTGGTGAGCGCCGCCGCGTGGCGCTGTGCCGCCTGCTGCTGGAAAAACCCGATATGCTGCTGCTGGACGAACCGACCAACCACCTGGACGCCGAGTCCGTGGCCTGGCTGGAGCGTTTCCTGCACGATTTCGAAGGCACCGTGGTGGCGATAACCCATGACCGCTACTTCCTCGACAACGTGGCCGGCTGGATCCTGGAGCTTGACCGCGGCGAAGGTATTCCGTGGGAAGGCAACTACTCCTCGTGGCTGGAGCAGAAGGACGCGCGTCTGGCGCAGGAAGCCTCTTCTGAAGCGGCACGCCGTAAATCCATTGAGAAAGAGCTGGAGTGGGTGCGACAGGGCGCGAAAGGCCGTCAGTCAAAAGGCAAAGCTCGCCTGGCGCGCTTCGAAGAACTCAACAATACCGACTACCAGAAGCGTAACGAAACCAACGAACTCTTTATTCCACCTGGCGCCCGCCTCGGCGACAAGGTGGTTGAAGTCAGCAACCTGCGTAAATCCTATGGCGATCGTCTGCTGATTGACGATCTCTCTTTCTCGGTGCCAAAAGGGGCGATCGTTGGCATCATCGGCCCGAACGGCGCGGGTAAATCCACGCTGTTCCGCATGATGTCCGGTCAGGAACAGCCGGACTCCGGCACGATCGTGCTGGGCGATACCGTCAAGCTGGCGTCTGTCGATCAGTTCCGCGACAGCATGGATAACTCAAAAACCGTCTGGGAAGAAGTATCCGGCGGCCAGGACATTATGCGCATCGGCACCACGGAAATGCCAAGCCGCGCCTACGTTGGCCGCTTCAACTTTAAAGGCGTCGATCAGGGCAAACGCGTCGGCGAGCTTTCCGGTGGCGAGCGCGGGCGTCTGCACCTTGCCAAACTGCTCCAAGTGGGCGGCAACATGCTGCTGCTCGATGAGCCAACCAACGACCTGGACATCGAAACCCTGCGCGCGCTGGAAAACGCCCTGCTGGAGTTCCCCGGCTGTGCAATGGTTATCTCGCATGACCGCTGGTTCCTCGACCGTATCGCCACGCACATCCTTGATTATCAGGATGAGGGCAAGGTGGAGTTCTTTGAAGGTAACTTCACCGAATACGAAGAGTACAAGAAACGCACGCTCGGCGCCGACGCGCTGGAGCCGAAACGCATTAAGTACAAACGTATGGCGAAGTAATAACAGAAATCACAATAAAGGGCGCGAAAGCGCCCTTTATTTCAGCACTTACTATTGCCCCGTCTGTTGTTTCACTCTCGTCGCACGATAGTGTTTTATTTTCCTGCAAATCATTTTTCTGGCATCCCAGGTCATCATCATGGTGATGGTTGCTTTAAAAAGTCCTACAGTAACCAGCAACATGAAGCCGCTTATTACGCCAAAGAACCATCGCTGCTGTTTTATCAAAACCGCTATGGCAGCCAGCAATTTTTGATCGGTAAAGGAACGGCATATAGCATCAACGCCGGGTAATGCCTCGGGCAGCGTTTCACGCTGATTACACTGTGCAGGTTTAATTACCCCCCTTCATTTTTTCCGCCGAAGTAATTATATTCTGCGGCTTCATTTTTATTAAGCCAAAACCAGCTTGTTTCTTTCATTTTTATCAGGCCTGCGGGTTTTAGTGCCACCATCAACGATCCCCAAAGAAGAAAGAAAGGAACAAAAATCAGCAGAAATGCCGCCAGCGACCATCTCGTTTTTACCTTTTTCACCTTGAGGATATCGATCGAAAAATAGCCTTTAAGTTTAGAAAGCAGCTTAAAATCTAACTCATATTTCCTTACCCAATTTTCAAACTGCACCTTCTCCCTTTTTGATACGGCGTTGGTATTGTAATGATAATTAAATTTTTCAATTTCAATAATATCGTCAATAAGATCGCTACCCTCCTTTCTTTTATGGCCAGTCCAGAAAATCCAGAATCTGTCTGAGATACTGAAGCCTGACTTTGCCTTGTGCTTAATATAATAGAGTGAAGCAACCGTTATGATAAAAACCACTATAAAAAGCAGAAGCTTATTATCAATAAGAGACAGAAGCGGCGAGATGAAGGTGTCAAAACTGGTATTCATAATATAAAGCCCTTAACTTTTCTGAATGATGACCCGCGAGTTATCCGCATACGCCTGCAAACAACCACGTCATGCCATATTACTTATAATAAAAGCGCGTATCGAGAACGCTTTCTGCTGCATTCGATACGCCATTGTTTGTTTTATTCACGCCGGCTTACCCACTCTTTTGTGATTCACCCCGCACGCCTTACAACAAATGCCAAAACCGCAGCGTTTTTAGGCCGTTAACCTTGTGCGCATGAACGATGAACCTCATCAATACACTTTTTATACTGAATCCTGACTGCCGGTTTCAGGTTTATTCCCTCAGCCTGATGAACACGCCAGTGAAAAATAATAAGGCGCTGACGGCCCTACAAAATAAGGTTCATGGTATGCAAATCACTCACATCGAGGTTGTTCGCCTCGCCATTCCTTTCGAAAGCGGAAGAAGCATAACGCCTGCGAATGAAACAGCGTGGAACGCCGCCTCACCCGCGCTCAAAAAGATGGAAACCCTGCTGGTTCGCATCGAAACAGATAACGGATTACACGGTTGGGGGGAAGCCTTTGGTCATCTGTCGAACTCTGTGACTGTTCAGGCATTGCAGGATCTGATCGTGCCATGCTTTCTGGGGAAAAACCTGCCTGACAGTCCGTCAACACTGGCGGCGCTGATGCAGGAGGCGGAAAAAGCACTGCATGCTTTTGGCCGAAGCGGCCCGGTTCGCTACGGCCTCTCCGCCATCGACATTGCGCTCTGGGATCTTTTGGGAAAACAGTTAAATCAGCCGCTGTGGCAGCTTCTCGGCGCGAAGCGCAGGCAAATAGGCCTCTATGCCAGCCTGGTAAGCTATAACAATCAGCCCCAGGAAGTGGCTCGTCAGGTTCGTCGGGCATGGCAGGCCGGTTTTACTACGCTCAAACTTCATGAAACGACGTATGAAGCCATTGCCGCCGCCCGCGCCGCGCTGCCGGAAGACGCAACGCTGATGGTGGATGTGAACTGTCCCTGGCGCGTGGACGAGGCCAGCCAGCATGCGGAACGCCTGGCGCCGCTAAAACTGGGCTGGCTGGAAGAGCCCGTCTGGCCGCCGGATGATGCCGCCGGACTGGCCGCCGTTCGCCGGGCCGGTACGCCGCTTGCCGCAGGCGAGAACGCCTCCGGCGAATGGGGATTTGAAGAACTGCTGAGCCAGCACGCTGTTGATGTGGTGCAACCGAGCGTCGCGAAGGTTGGCGGGATCACCGCTTCCCTGCGTGTTTTTGCCCGCGCCCGTGAGTTCGGGGTAAAGGTGGTGCCGCACTGTTTTTATTATGGCGCAGGCCTGATGGCGACAGCACATCTTGTCGCCACGCTGCCTGAAGATGTGTTGCTGGAGGTGCCCTGGATTCGCTTCTCTCCGCTGCTGTGGCCGCAGCTCGATTTCAAGCCAACGCTTACCCTGCCGGATACGCCGGGCCTCGGTTTCGAGCCGGATCGCCAGGTGCTGGAAGCGCATACCGTCAGTCAGATGACATTTAACTTTGAGGATGCGCATCATGTTTAAAAACTATCGTAGCGTTGTGGCGCTGCTGCTGTTTTTCGCTGGCATGCTGAACTACCTCGATCGCGCAGCACTGTCTGTCATGGCACCGCTGGTCAAAAAAGATTTGCAGATCGACGATGCACAGATGGGCATCTTGTTTAGCTGCTTTTTCATCGGCTACTGTCTGTTCTGCTTCCTGGGCGGATGGGGCGCGGATCGCTTCGGACCACGTCGCGTTTTTGGCTGGGCGGCGGCGGTCTGGTCACTGTTCTGTGGCGCGACCGCGCTGGCGGGCAACTTTGCCCATCTGCTGATCGTACGCGTGCTGTTCGGCATTGGTGAAGGGCCGATGGGTACGACGACAAACAAATCCATCGCCAACTGGTTCCCGCGCAAAGAGGTGGGACGCGCCGTCGGCTTTACCAACGCCGGTCAGCCGCTGGGCGCAGCGGTCGCCGCGCCTGTAGTCGGTCTTGTCGGCCTGCACTTCGGCTGGCGTATCTCTTTTGTAGTGATCGCGGTGCTGGGTTTTATCTGGCTGCTGTTCTGGCTGTGGCTGTTCCGCGACAAGCCTGAGCAGCACAACCGCGTGACGGATGCTGAGCGGCAGCTGATCGTTACGCAGCGCCCGGCAAGCCGTCCGGGAAAAAACCCGGCAGCATCGTCGATATCGCTCTGGCGCTATGTGTTTTCGCTGCCGGTACTGGGTGTCGCCTCCGCCTTCTTCTGCTTCAACTATATCCAGTATTTTTTCCTGTCGTGGCTGCCGAGCTACCTGACTGACTTCCAGCATCTGGATATTAAAAGTATGAGCCTGATCGGCATTCTGCCGTGGCTGGGCGCAACGGTGGGTTTTATTGGCGGCGGGATTATATCGGACGCGATTTACCATCGCACCGGCAATTTTCTGCTGTCGCGCAAACTGGTTATCTTTTGTGGGCTGGCAATTGCTGCGGTTTGCGTGATGTTAACGGCCTGGAGCAGCAGCGTGACGGTGGCCGTTTCGCTGATCACACTTGCCAGCATATTCGCCTATATGACACCGCAGGCGTGCTGGTCACTGCTTCAGGATATTGTGCCGTCAGAGCGAATCGGTACGGCGGGCGGTTTTGTCCATCTGCTGGCAAACCTGGCTGGCATCCTTTCGCCGGGCATCACCGGTTTTCTGATCCAGTACGGCGGTGGCTACGCCTCGGCCTTTTTACTCGCCAGCCTGCTGGCGCTGGTAGGTATCGCCCTGTTAGGACTATTCGTTCGCCAGCAGAGCGTTAATGCCCTGCGCGCGCTGGCCTGACACATCATAAGGGGGCGGCCTACGCCCCCAACATCTGTTTTACCAGGTCAACGCAGCGCAGGAAGCGCTCGTCGTAGCTGTCCTGTTCCACGTGCACATAATCGATATTATTGGCGTTGAGCATGGAGATCAGCAGCGACTGAAATTCCTTACGATCGACCGAACTGCCAAGGCTGCGCAGGCCGTCGGCCACCCAGGGGACGTTATTTTCCACCAGGATCACTAAATCGAAGCGATATTCGTCGATCAATGCCTGCACAAACGGATGCTCGCGTCCTTCATATTTTTTACAGAACGCCTGCGTGGTGACGAAGTCGGTATCGATAAATGCCACTTTATTGGCATATTTCACCGCAAAATCAATATACTGTGCCTGGCCGAGCGCGATTTTGTCGTAGTCTGAATATTGCAGCGCCATCTCGTCGCCGCCCAGATGGGAGAAGACGTAATCGCGACCAAATTCCCAGGCGCTGGTGGTGTTGAAAATGTTTGCCAGCTTATTCACCAGCGTCGATTTCCCACTCGACTCGCCGCCAAGAATGGCCACGGTGCGCACGAAAAACGGCTTCACCTCAGTCGGAATGTATTCCCAGTAACGAAACGGATCCTGGCGGATCTGCGCGCCGCTGATGTTCATAAACGAACGTTTGGGATCGATCAATACGGATTCGATCCCCAGATGCTGCTGATACTGCGGCGCATCCGGCTCCTCGCTGGTGTACACGCGGTTCGGCACAATGCCCTGCTGCGCCATGAATCCGGTCATGCCGCGGCTCCAGATGTCCCAGCCGTGCGGATAGGGCTCCATGCCCTCTTCGTTAAAGGCGTGGATGCGAATATTTTTCTGATACTTGAAGGTTTGCAGCAGCCAGCGCAGGCGGTCACTGACGGTCGGCTGATGCGACATCGCGCTGTCCTCAAACAGCTGGCGATCGCGCGGCTCGTCGTAACCCATAATGATGTGCAGCTCGTCCACCTGACTACAGGCACGCTGGATCAGGTAAATGTGCCCGGTGTGCAGCGGATAGAATTTACCGAACACCACGCCGATGGTTTTTTCACGGCGCGGAAACTCAAGCCCCAGAAAACGGTGCAGCGCCTCCAGCTTTTGCGCGCTTGGGCTTTTGATTTTGGCATTCAGCAACTGGCTGAGATAGCCCTTGGTCATGCCGCTGGCATCCGCCACCTGCTGAAGCGTACATCCCTGCTGGCGAATGGCCGTTTTCAGGTAATCAAAGGACATCTGTTGCCTCCTGCATAGCGAACGCTGCCGCTGCTAAAGTTCATCAAGGATCGCCAGCGCATCGGCCAGCTTTTTCACACCGTAGACCTTCATGTTTTCCGGCGGTTTTTTCGGCACGTTGGCGATGGGTACGATGGCGCGGCCAAAGCCGTGCTTCGCCGCTTCGGAAATACGCTCCTGACCGCTGGGCACCGGGCGGATCTCACCGGCCAGACCCACTTCGCCGAAGACCACCAGATCCTGCGGCAAAGGACGATCGCGCAGGCTGGAGACCATCGACAGCATTAACGCCAGGTCGGCGCTGGTTTCGGTGACCCGAACGCCGCCAACCACGTTGACAAACACATCCTGATCGGCCATCTGCAACCCGCCGTGACGATGCAGCACCGCCAGCAGGATCGCCAGGCGATTCTGCTCCAGTCCCACCGCCACGCGGCGCGGATTGCCCATCATCGAGTGATCGACCAGCGCCTGAATCTCCACCAGCAGCGGACGCGTGCCTTCCCACAGCACCATCACCGAGCTGCCGGAGGTGACTTCATCGCCACGGCTCAGGAAGATCGCTGACGGGTTGCTGACTTCGCGCAGCCCCTGCTCGGTCATGGCGAAGACGCCCAGCTCATTGACCGCGCCGAAGCGGTTTTTATGGCTGCGCAGCGTGCGAAAGCGCGAGTCGGCGTCGCCGTCGAGAAGTACTGAGCAGTCGATGCAGTGCTCCAGTACCTTTGGCCCGGCCAGCGAGCCGTCTTTTGTGACGTGACCCACCATCACGATCGCCACGCCGCGCGTTTTGGCAAAGCGGGTCAGGTAAGCGGCCGTTTCGCGCACCTGCGCCACGCTGCCCGGCGAGGACTGGATATCCGCCATGTGCATGACCTGGATCGAGTCGATCACCATCAGCTTCGGCTGCTCCTGCTCGGCGATCAGGCAGATCTGTTCGATGCTGGTTTCCGACAGCATATTGATGTTGTCCGCAGGCAGACCGAGGCGATGCGCACGCATTGCGACCTGCTGAAGCGACTCTTCGCCGGTCACGTAGAGCGTTTTCATTTCGGCCGAGAGACGGCAAAGGGTTTGCAGCAGCAGCGTACTTTTACCCGCGCCAGGGTTTCCGCCGATCAGGATTGCACTGCCCGGCACCACGCCGCCGCCCAGCACGCGGTCAAACTCTTTAAAACCGGTGCTGAAGCGCGGCAGCGCTTCCAGGCTGATTTCCGAGAGCTTCTGCACGCGGCTGACGCCGGCGCTGCCCGCGTAGCCGCTGAGGCGTTCGTTGCGCGCCACGGTGGGCGACGCCGCCAGGCGCACCTCGGTTATGCTGTTCCAGGCGTGGCAGGCGCTGCACTGCCCCTGCCAGCGCGGATAGTCTGCGCCGCACTCGTTACATACAAACGCGCGTTTTGCCGCTTTCGCCAATTCGTTCCCCTATCGTTCGTCGAAGATCAGGCTGCCGCTGAGAATGCAGAACACGCCCATCAGATCCGCATGGCGAATACTCACTTCGGTTTTTTCATTTACCGTGGGCTTGGCGTGATAGGCAATGCCCAGCGCGGACGCCTTAATCATCAGTAAATCGTTGGCGCCGTCGCCAATCGCCACGGTCTGTTCTGGTGCAATCTCAAAATGCGCCGCCAGCTTTGCAAGCGTATCGGCTTTGTATTGCGCGTCAACGATGTCGCCCGATACTTCACCGGTCAGTTTGCCGTCACGCACCTCCAGCACGTTAGCAACCACGGCGGAGAGGTGCAGCGTATCGCGCAAATAGTCAGCAAAGAAGGTGAAACCGCCGGAGGCGATGGCCACGTGCCAGCCGAGCGACTGAAGTTTTTGCACCAGCGTTTGCAGGCCCGGCATCAGCGGCAGCTCATCACGCACGCGGTCAAGAATAGACGCATCGGCCCCGGCAAGCGTCGCCACGCGCTGGCGCAGGCTGGCGGTAAAGTCGAGCTCGCCGCGCATCGCGCGTTCCGTCACTTCAGCCACCTGTTCGCCGCAGCCCGCCAGCCTGGCGATCTCATCAATACACTCCACCTGAATGGCGGTGGAGTCCATGTCCATCACCAGCAGGCCCGGCGTTTTTAGGTGCGGAATTTTGCCGAGCGGCGCCACGTCCAGCCCGGCCTCGTGCGCCAGCGTTGTCGCCTGCGGCGTGAGCGATCCGGCCAGGCGAACGACCTGATAATCCTCAACGCGCCAGGCGCTGACGATAACCATCGCCGCCCCTAAACGATGTTGAAGCCGGGTGAGCACGTCTTTGTCCAGCTGACGTCCGTACAAAAGCCAGCCGGTGCGGCCGGCGCGGTAGTCCAGCGGCATCACTTCATCGCCGCTGAGAGAGAGAGGTAACCCCGGCCAGAGAGAGAGTTCTGAAGGCAGGTCGCACCAGGTCAGACTATTTGGCATTACAGTTCCTGTAGAGACATTTTAACCACGCAAGAGGCTACCCTGACAGCCCTGCTTCTGGCAACATAAAGCGCAAAGAGGAACGACGGTTCGTCGTTCAGAGCGTGAAGAATTACCATGCCAAAGGCCAAACTTAAATTTCAACTGCACCGCACGGCAATCGTGTTGATCTGCCTTGCGCTGCTGGTGGTGCTGATGCAGGGCGCCTCGTGGTTCAGCCTCGGTCATCAGATGGCGCGTTCCGGTCAGGTTGAAGAGCTTGCGCGTACGCTGACGCGTCAGGTGGCGTGGAGCCTGACGCCGCTGATGGAAAACAGCGATGAT
The DNA here is from genome assembly GCF_000770305.1 of Erwinia oleae. Lineage (GTDB taxonomy): Bacteria > Pseudomonadota > Gammaproteobacteria > Enterobacterales > Enterobacteriaceae > Erwinia > Erwinia oleae. The sequence goes on along the minus strand of NZ_JNVB01000057.1, from coordinate 3,443 downwards.
AATCATACGCAGATAGAAGCCACGCTCGCACAGTTGACGAAAGACAGCCGCATTCTTGACGCCTCAATCTACGATAACGACGGCACGCTGCTGGCGCACAGCGGCGAAACCATCAGCGTGCGCGATCGGCTGGCGCTGGATGGACAGCGCGCCGGCAGCTATTTTAATCATCAGATTGTCCAGCCGCTGGAGAGCGCCGAAGGGCCGCACGGTTTTCTGCGCGTGACGCTCGATACGCACGTGCTGGTCACCGAGTCTCGCCAGGTGGATAACACTACCAATATTCTGCGCCTGATGATGCTGCTGGCGCTGGCTGTCGGCATTATTCTGAGCCGCACGCTGCTGCGCCACCGCCGCACGCGCTGGCAGCAGTCGCCGTTTCTGTTAACCGCCAACAACCCGGTTAAGGAAGACAGCGAGGAAGAGCGTCAATCAGGCGTGCCGTCTGAGAAGCCCTGAGCGTCAGGCCATGCGCGCAATCTGCGGCGACAGAATGTGCCGCAAGCAGCCTGGTGAACAGTTAAAGCACATAAAAAAAGCCGGGTTTCCCCGGCTCGCTATGTTTCTGAACGTTACTCTTTGTCGCCCAGCAGCACGGACTCCAGCGCGATGTGCACCATTTCGCTGAAGGTGGTCTGCCGCTCTGCCGCAGTTGTCTGCTCATGGGTACGGATGTGGTCGGAAACGGTGCAAATCGCCAGCGCCTTCGCGCCAAACTCAGCGGCGACGCCGTAGATTCCCGCCGCTTCCATCTCCACGCCGAGAATGCCGTATTTTTCCATAACATCAAACATCTGTGGATCGGGCGTATAGAACAGGTCAGCAGAGAAGATGTTGCCAACGCGCGCGTTCACGCCCAGCGCTTTCGCCGCGTCTGCCGCGTTGCGCACCATGTCGTAATCGGCGATGGCGGCAAAATCGTGATCCTTAAAGCGCATACGGTTTACTTTTGAATCCGTTGAGGCGCCCATGCCAATCACCACGTCACGCAGCTTGACGTCGGCACGTACCGCGCCGCACGAACCCACACGAATGATTTTCTTCACGCCGAATTCGGTGATCAGCTCTTTGGCGTAGATTGAGCAGGAAGGAATGCCCATACCGTGGCCCATTACTGAAATTTTGCGACCTTTATAGGTGCCGGTATAGCCCAACATGCCGCGCACGTTGTTCACTTCAACCGCGTCCTGCAAAAAGGTTTCCGCAATATGTTTTGCACGCAGAGGATCGCCCGGCATCAGCACCACGTCAGCAAAATCACCCATTTCCGCATTAATATGAGGCGTAGCCATCTTTTGTCCTTATTAAATGTGTGCCGACGCCATCACGTCGGCGGATTACGTTTTACAGCATGATTTTGCCGTATTCCATGTCGGAGAGGCCGAAATAAGCCGCCACGGTCTGACCGATATCGGCGAAGGTATCGCGATAGCCAAGCGAGCCGGGCTTCACGTCAGGGCCATAAATCAGCACAGGAATATGTTCGCGCGTATGTTCGGTGCCTTTCCAGGTAGGATCGCAGCCGTGATCGGCGGTGAGGATCAGAATATCGCCCTCTTTTACCAGCTTCATCAGTTCCGGCAGACGACGATCGAACAGCTCCAGGCCGCCCGCATAGCCGGCTACGTCGCGACGATGCCCCCAGGTTGAGTCGAAATCGACGAAGTTGGTGAACACAATGCTGCTGTCCGGCGCGATCTTCATCTCTTCGATCGTCGCGTCAAATAACGCGTCCAGCCCGGTTGCCTTTACCTTTTTAGTGATACCGACGTGCGCATAAATATCGGCGATTTTCCCGACGGAAATAACCTGCCCGTTCTTCTCTTCCACCAGCTTTTTCAGGATGGTGGGCGAAGGCGGTTCAACGGCCAGATCGTGACGGTTGCCGGTGCGCTCAAAATTACCGGCTTTATCGCCCACAAACGGACGGGCAATCACGCGGCCAATATTGTAACCGCCTTCGGTCAGGGCTTCGCGGGCGATTTCGCACAGCGCGTACAGACGATCCAGGCCAAATGTCTCTTCGTGGCAGGCAATCTGGAATACCGAGTCGGCAGAGGTGTAGAAAATCGGCTTGCCGGTTTTCATGTGCTCTTCGCCAAGCTGGTCGAGGATCACCGTGCCGGAAGAGTGGCAGTTGCCAAGGTAGCCAGGCAGGTCCGCTTTTTCCACCAGCTCATCCAGCAGCGCCTGCGGAAAGCTGTTCTCTTTATCGGAGAAGTAGCCCCAGTCAAACAGCACCGGCACGCCGGCGATTTCCCAGTGGCCCGACGGCGTATCTTTGCCGGAGGAAAGCTCACTGGCGTAGGCATAAGCGCCAATAATCTCAGCGTCTTTATCCAGACCCAATGGGAAGCGTCCGGTTGATGCTTCTGCGGCTTTGCCCAGCCCCAGCGCGGTCAGGTTCGGCAGATGCAGCGGCCCTTTCCGGCCTTTATCCGCTTCGCCATTGAAACACGCTTCAGCAATATGGCCCAGCGTATCGGAACCTTCATCGTCGAAGGTGTGAGCATCTTTACTGGAGCCGATGCCGAAAGAATCCAGCACCATAATAAATACACGTTTCATCATCCTCTCCTGCGCGTATCACGCGATGAGCATAAATTTTATCGATCAGAACAGTATGCTCTTTATCCGGCAATTCTGCGATAGATAACCGGTGTTTTCTCCGGCGCCGTCTCACTCAGCGTCACCGCCTGCCTCACCGCCTGCGCGGCCTGCTGCCAGCCGGACTCGCTGGCCGCATGGATCACGGCCAGCGGCCGCTGCGCATCGACAACATCGCCAATCTGCACCATGTCGCTCAGGCCAACGCTGTAATCGATGGCGTCGCTGGCTCGACGGCGTCCGCCGCCCAATGCCACCACCGCCATCCCCAGCGCGCGCGTATCCATCGCGCTGACCACGCCGGGCGCCTCGGCGTAAACCGCTTTGCTCAGCATCGCCGCCGGAAGGTAGCTGTCCACCTTCCCGACAAAATCCGTCGGGCCTTTCTGCGCGGCGACCATCTGCGCAAACACCTCTGCCGCACGGCCGTTGTCCAGCACGGCCTGGAGTTTGCCGGTCGCTTCTTGCTGCGTGGCGGCCAGACCGCCGGAAACCAGCATCTCGGCAGAGAGCGCCAGCGTGACTTCCAGCAGGCGCGGATTGCGGTAATCGCCGGTAAGAAAGCGCACCGCCTCGCGAACTTCCAGCGCGTTCCCGGCGGTGGAAGCCAGCACCTGATTCATATCGGTTAGCAGCGCGGTAGTCTTACAGCCTGCGCCGTTCGCCACGCCCACGATCGCCTGCGCCAGCAGCGCTGACTGCTCGAAATTCGGCATAAAGGCGCCGGTGCCCACTTTGACGTCCATGACCAGCGCATCCAGCCCTTCGGCCAGTTTTTTAGCGAGGATCGAGGCGGTGATCAGCGGAATAGAGTCCACCGTGGCGGTAATATCGCG
>NZ_JNVB01000056.1 GCF_000770305.1 Erwinia oleae | reverse complement strand
GCGTCACCCGTGGCGCGGTGGAAGATATGGTGTTGAGCGAGGTGGCGCCGAAAGATGCTCAGGTAAAACGCTATGAGGACAACAACACCACCTTATCCGCTTACCTCTCCGGTCAGGTTGAATTTATTGCCACCGGTAATCTGGTGGTGGCGGCCATTGCGCGACAGAACGCCGATAAAGCGCCGGTGGCGAAATTTATGCTTAAAGATTCGCCGTGCTATATCGGCATGAAAAAAGAGCAGCCTGCGCTGAAAGCGAAAGTGGATGCGCTGATCGCGCAGGCGATCAAAGACAAGACGCTGAACGGCCTGTCTGAAAAATGGCTGAAAGCGCCGCTGCCTGCGGATCCGGGCGCATAGAGGCGCATAATGATGGGCCAACTTGATTTCGCCGCGCTGCTACCTTACCTGCCGTCCCTGCTGCTGGGGTTGTGGGTAACTATTCAGCTTACCGCGTTGGCCACGGTCGGCGGCGTGACGCTGGGGATTGTCGGTGCAGCGCTGCGCTGCGGCAAGCCGTCGCTGGCGGGCCGGTTATGGGGGATCTACGTTGAACTGATCCGCAATACGCCGTTCGTGGTGCAGCTGTTCTTTATTGTTTTCGGGCTGCCAAACCTGGGCCTTAAGCTGACGGCGGGCGAGGCCGCCCTGCTGGCGATGCTGGTCAACCTGGGCGCCTACAGTACTGAAATCATCCGTGCAGGAATTCAGGTAACGCCGCAAGGGCAGTGGGAGGCGGGCCGCGTGCTGGGGCTGAGCCGCAGACAGACTTTCCTTCGGGTGATCCTGCCGCCCTCGCTGAAGCGCATTTACCCGGCGCTGGTCAGCCAGTGCATTATCGTGATGTTAGGTTCATCGGTGGTGTCGCAGGTGTCTTATGAAGAGCTGACCTTTGCCGCCAACGTGATTCAGTCACGCACCTTCTTAAGTTTTGAGGTGTATCTGGTCACCACGCTTATTTATCTTCTGCTGTCTGTCGCCATGCGACAGGTGCTGCTGGCGGCGGGACGCCGCTGGCTGGGAGGCGGTCAATCATGAATACCTTTACCGACTGGGACATTCTGCGCAACCTGCTGCTGGCGGCGCGCTGGACGCTGCTGCTGTCGCTGGTCGCATTTGTCGGCGGCACCGTGGTGGCGATGCCGCTGGTGGCTGTTCGCCTGAGCGGACGTCGCTGGCCGGGACGCGTTGTCCGCGCCTGGAGCGAACTGTTTCAGGGCACGCCGCTGCTGATGCAGCTGTTTCTGGCTTTTTTCGGCGTGGCGCTGTTTGGTATCGACGTGTCGCCGTGGACGGCCGCCTCGCTGGCGTTAACGTTTTACACCAGCGCCTTTCTGGTGGATATCTGGTTCGGCAGCATCTGCGCGCTGCCCAAAGGGCAGTGGGAAGCCTGCCGATGTCTGGGGCTGAGCGTGGGCCAGGCGCTGTTTCGCGTGGTGCTGCCCCAGGCGTTGCGCATCGCCATTGCGCCGACCGTCGGCTTTGCCGTGCAGGTGGTGAAAGGCACCGCGCTGGCCTCGATCATCGGTTTTGTCGAGCTGACCCGTGCCGGAACGATCCTCAATAATGTCACCTTCGAACCTTTTAAAGTGTTCGGACTGGTGGCGCTCGGCTATTTCCTGATCTGTTATCCGCTGTCGCGATACAGCAAGTACCTGGAGAAGAAATTCAATGCCGCTCATCACCATTAATCAGGTGCAGAAATACTACGGCGAGAACCATGTGTTGAAAGGCGTGGATCTTGATATCGACATGGGCGAGGTGGTCTCGATTATCGGCCGCAGCGGCTCAGGTAAAAGCACGCTGTTGCGCTGTATCAACGGCCTGGAAGCCTATCAGGATGGCAGCATCAAGCTGGGCGGCATGACCATTACCCACCGCGATGCGCAGGCGCGCGAAATCAGCCGCTCCATCGGCATGGTGTTTCAGAACTTTAACCTGTTTCCGCACATGACTGCGCTGGAAAACGTGATGCTGGCGCCGCGCCGGGTACTGAAGAAGAAAGAAACCGCGTGTCGCGACCTGGCGGCGCGCATGCTGGAAAAGGTCGGGCTTGGCGATCGCATGGATTACTATCCTTCCAGCCTGTCCGGTGGTCAGCAACAGCGCGTGGCGATTGCCCGCGCGCTGGCGATGAACCCCAAAGTGCTGCTCTGCGACGAAATCACCTCGGCGCTGGATCCGGAACTGGTTGGCGAAGTGCTGAAGGTGCTGGAGCAGCTGGCGAAAGAGGGCATGACCCTGATCCTGGTGACGCATGAAATGAATTTCGCCCGGGAAGTGGGCGATCGCGTGGTATTTATGCATGAGGGCCGTGTCCGGGAGCAGGGCGAGAGCAAAGCGCTGTTCGCCAGTCCGCAAACCCCGGAACTGAAGCAGTTTATCTCGTCCGTGCGCGGTCTGAGCTGACTCTGAGTATCAAAAAGAAGGAGAGAACGGATGGATATCACCCACTACCCACAAATTAACCCGCCGCCGCGCCTGCTGATGGGGCCCGGCCCGATCAATGCCGATCCGCGCGTGCTGCGCGCCATGTCCAGCCAGCTACTCGGCCAGTACGATCCGGCGATGACGCACTACATGAACGAGGTGATGGCGCTCTATCGCGGCGTCTTTCGCACCGAAAACCGCTGGACGCTGTTGGTGGACGGTACCTCGCGCGCGGGCATTGAGGCGATTCTGTTGTCGGCCATTCGACCCGGCGACAAAGTGCTGGTGCCGGTTTTTGGCCGTTTCGGCCATCTGCTGTGCGAAATCGCCCGTCGCTGTCGCGCGGAAGTTCATACCATTGAAGCGCCGTGGGGCGAGGTGTTCACCCCCGATCGCATCGAAGACGCGCTGAAAACCGTGCGGCCGCGCATGCTGCTGACCGTGCAGGGCGACACCTCAACCACCATGCTTCAGCCGCTGGAGGCGCTCGGCGCGCTGTGCAGACAATATGGCGCGCTGTTCTATACCGACGCCACCGCCTCGCTGGCGGGCAATCCGCTGGAAACCGATGCCTGGGGACTGGATGCGGTTTCCGCAGGCATGCAGAAATGCCTTGGCGGGCCGTCCGGCACCTCGCCGGTGACGCTCAGTCCGCAGATGGAGGCGGCGATCCGCAGGCGTAAATGCGTGGAAGAGGGCATTCGCACCGCCGATCATCAGGATGGCGACGAAGAGATGATCTGGTCGAACTATTTCGATCTGGGCATGATCATGGATTACTGGGGGCCGGAGCGGCTTAACCACCACACCGAAGCCACCAGCGCGCTGTTCGGCGCGCGCGAATGCGCCCGGTTGATCCTTGAGGAAGGGCTGGAAAATGGCATCGCCCGCCATAAGCTGCACGGCGACGCGATGCTGAAAGGCATCCAGGGCATGGGACTGGACACCTTCGGCAACCTGAAACACAAAATGAACAATGTGCTCGGCGTGTGCATTCCACCGGGCATCAACGGCGACAGCGTGCGCAAAGTAATGCTGGAAGACTTCGGCATTGAAATCGGCACCTCGTTTGGCCCGCTGCACGGTAAGGTCTGGCGCATTGGCACCATGGGCTATAACGCGCGCAAAGAGTGCGTGATGATGACGCTCAGCGCGCTGGAGTCCGTGCTCACCCGGCTGGGCTTTAAAACGCCGCAGGGCGCGGCGATGCAGGCTGCCTGGGATCACTACGCAAACGGGAGCGCCTGATGAATGCGGCAGACGCCGCACGGGCGGCAGCGAGGGTGATGGCGCGCTGTGATGCGCTGGCGGCGATCAGCGAAGCGCCGGACGGGCTGACGCGCGTTTATCTTTCGCCGGAACACCTGCGCGCCAATGCGCTGACCGGCGAATGGATGCGCGCGGCGGGCATGCGCGTCTGGCAGGACAGCGTCGGCAACATCTGCGGGCGCTACGAAGCCAGCACGCCAGGCGCGCCTGCGCTGCTGCTGGGATCACACCTTGATACCGTGCGCGATGCGGGCCGTTACGACGGCATGCTGGGCGTGTTGACCGCCATCGAAATCGTGCAGACGCTCAACGCCAGCGGGACGCGCCTGCCACATGCCATTGAAATTATTGGTTTTGCCGATGAAGAGGGCACGCGCTTTGGCATCACTCTGCTGGGCAGTCGCGGTATCACCGGGAGCTGGCCGGAAAGCTGGCTGACTCACCGTGACGGCAACAGTATCACCGTGGAACAGGCGATGAGCGACGTGGGTTTCAGCGCGCACAACGTGCAGCAGGCGGCGCGAAAACCCGACGAGATCATGGCCTATCTGGAACTGCATATAGAACAGGGGCCAAGCCTGGAGCAGGAGGGGCTGGCGCTGGGCGTGGTGACCGCCATCAACGGTGCGCGCCGACTGAACTGCCGTTTTCTCGGCGAAGCCGGGCACGCCGGCACGGTGCCGATGGCGCACCGTCGCGACGCGCTGGCCGCTGCCGCAGAATGGATGGTATTTATCGAGCAGGCCACCGCCGCGCACGGCCCGCAGCTGGTCGCCACGGTGGGCGCGCTGCACTGTGCGCCCGGCGCGGTAAACGTCATTCCTGGCGAGGTTTCGCTCAGCCTTGACGTGCGCGGCCCGGACGACGACGCGCTGGCGACGCTGCTTGCCGAACTGCTGACGCAGGGCGAGGCGATAGCCCAGCGGCGCGGGCTGAACTTCAACGCCGAGCAGTATTATCAGATTGCCGCCACGCGCTGCGACGACACACTACAGGCGGCGCTGCGCCGCGCGGTAACCGGCGTGCAGGGGCGCAGCCTGTCGCTGCCCAGCGGTGCGGGACACGATGCTATTGCCATTGCTGCGCGCTGGCCGGTGGGCATGCTCTTCGTGCGTTGCGCGGGCGGCGTCAGTCACCATCCCGACGAATCGGTGCAGGAAAGCGACGTTGCGCTGGCGGTTCAGGCTTACCTCCAAGCCGTGATTGAGGTCGCGGGCGCGCACTGACTTATCAGAGTGATATCGCGATGGTGACGCCCGTCAGTAGCAGGATGTAGATGCGGGCGTGGAGTAAATCCGGCACCGGCGGAATGAACTTGCGGGTAAAGGCAATGCCCGCAAAGCCGGTCACGATCAGCAGCCCCAGAATTTGCAGGTTAATGTACCCGAGGTAGCCGTTTTCAGGCATGCCATCCGGCGCGCTGAAAATGTAAACCAGTGAAGCAACCACGGCGACGGGCACAGAAAGCGGATTTGCCGCACTGATGCAGTGCTGCATCGCGTAGCCGTGACGTCGAAGCAGCGGCACGGTCATCACGCTGCCGCCCACGCCGAGCAGGGCGGCAACCGTGCCAATAATCACGCCGCCTGCGCTCGCGGTAAATGAAGAAAGGCGTTTTTTCTCCCGCTGCATGAAAAAACCTTTTCGCAGCAGACAATCCGCCACGGTGAAAAGCATATAAAGAATGTAAAGCATCCTGATGCGGTTATCCGGCAGCGCGCCTGCCAGCAATGCGCCAAGAAGCGCGCCGGGTACAATAAAGAAGATCAGTGGACAGAGCGTTTCCGCAAGCAGCGTTCCCGCTTTCCAGTTTTTGTAGCTCGCCAGCGAGGCATTCAGCACCATCACCGCCGTCGAGGTTGCCACCGCAATATGCATCGCCTGGCCCGCCACGGCGTCACCGCCATGATGCGAGATAAAGCGATACACGAAGGGAACAACCACAAAACCCCCGCCAAACCCAAATAAAACGGTCGTCATACCGGTTGCAAAACCGGCCAGCGCAATTATCACGATGTCGCTCATTTCGCCTGCCCTGTACAGAAGAAAATAGTGGCGGCAAGCATACCGTCTGCCCCTCGGGCTTCCCATTTTCGGCCCGCTCATTTACCCTTGCGAAACGGTCAAAATAAAGGCTGACGAGCTGATGCGTAACGTCCATATTGACGATCATGACAACCTTAAGCGGGACGTGGTGGCGCTGGGAAATGACTATCCCGGCGGCTATCTGCTGTCGAAACACCGCCACCGGCGGGCGCAGCTGCTCTACGGGGCGACGGGCCTGATGGAAGTGATGACCGACAGCGGCTGCTGGATTGTGCCGCCGCAGCATGCGGTCTGGCTCCCGTCCGGCATGGAGCATCGTGTGAAATTTATGGGCGTCACCACCCGCAGCCTGTATATCGAACCGGCAAAAGCGGACGATCTGAACATGGGGAACGCCTGTAAAATCATTGCTGTCTCTTCGCTGCTGCGTCAGTTGCTGATTGAGGCGGTAGATCTTCCCCCTCTTTACGAGACGCAGCGCGATTGCGCGTTGATGACGCTGCTGTTAGCTGAAATGGCGACCATGCCCCGCCGTGCTTTTGACATTCCGCTGCCGCAGGAGAAAAGGCTGCTGCTGAAGTGTCATCGCTTCCTGAACAGGCCGTCGGTACAGGCCGCATCGGTTGACTGGGCCGCCGATCTCTTTATGAGTGAAAGCACCTTCCGGCGTCATTTCAGGCGTGAAACGGGGCTGTCATTCTCTGCCTGGCGACAAAGAGCGTGCGTGGTGGTATCGCTGGCGCGGCTGGTGGAAGGCGAGGCGGTGAACGTTATCGCGCTGGAGATGGGTTATGAAAGCGGCTCGTCATTTTCGACCATGTTCCGCCGGGTGACCGGGCAGTCTCCCTCGCACTATCTTCCCCCGGCGCAAACGCGCAGGGGGACGTAAGCGTTAAAAATGAAACGCGTCCGCATCGCGCCACGCCGGAAAGCGTTGGCGATAATCGCGAAGTGCTTCAAGTGACAGTTCAGCATGAAGCACGGCAGGCTGATGAGGCTCGCCCGCTGCCACGATATCGCCCTGCGGGCTGATGATCCGGCTGTCGCCGCTGTAGTGATGGTCGTTACCGTCGCGGCCCACGCGGTTGCAGCCCGCCACCCAGGCCTGATTCTCAATGGCGCGGGCCAGCAGCAGCGCCTGCCAGTGAGCGGCGCGCGGCGCGGGCCAGTTGGCGACGTAAAGCGCCAAATCGTAGTCATTGCGGTTGCGGGAAAAGACCGGAAAGCGCAGATCGTAACAAACCTGCGGCAGAATGCGCCAGCCGCGCCATTCGACGATCTCACGGCGGCTGCCGGCCAGGTAGTGATGATGCTCATCGGCCATGCGGAACAGATGCCGTTTATCGTAACGGTGAACACGGCCGTTTGGCTCGACCAGCAGAAAGCGATTGACGGCAACGTCCGCTGTCTGAATCGCGGCGCTGCCGCCCACTAGCGCGTCGGCCGTACGGGCTTTCTCGTGCAGCCACTCTGTGACCCGCGCTTCAGGCAGCGAGCTTTTCGCCGCCTCCATCGCAAAGCCGGTGGTGAACATTTCCGGCAGCACAATCAGGTCGCGCCCGTGCAGGCCGGCCAGCAGCGTATCAAAGTGACGCAGATTGGCTTCGCCTTCCATCCACGCCAGCGGCTGTTGCAGCACGGTAAGGTTTAAAGTTGACACAGGCGCTCCGCGGCGGCGTCCAGCGTGGCTTCCTGTTTGGCGAAGCACAGCCGGATCAGCTTATGGGGGAAAGGATCGGCGCAGAATACCGACAGCGGGATCGCCGCCACGCCAACCTCCGTGGTCAGCCACTGGCAGAACGCCACGTCGTCCAGATCGGAAACGGCGCTGTAGTCGGCGAGCAGAAAATAAGTGCCTTCACAGGGCAGCACCTTCAGGCGGCTTTTCGACAATGCCTGCACAAAACGATCGCGCCGCGCACGGTAAAATGCGGGTAATTGTCGATAGTGCTCAGGCTCGGCGTTCAGCATATCCGCCAGCGCCAGCTGTGCGGGCGTGTTTACCGCGAAGGTCAGATACTGATGCACCTTACGAATTTCCGCCGTTAACTCGGCGGGCGCCACGCAGTAACCCACTTTCCAGCCGGTCATATGGAAGGTTTTACCAAACGAGGACACCGCAATGGCGCGCGCACGCAGTTCAGGGTGCGCCAGCACGCTGGCGTGGCCGTCGTCGGCAAAACAGATGTGTTCGTAAACCTCATCGCTCAGCACATAGATTTCCTGCGCGCGAATGGCCTGCCACAGCGACGCATAATCGCTTTTCTGCCAGACGGTGGCGGAAGGATTGTGCGGCGTATTCAGAATGACTAACCGGGTGCGGGAGGAGAGCTGCGTGGCGAAGGCCTGCCAGTCAACGCGAAACGACGGCGGTTGCAGGGCGATGCGCTTCATGACGCCGCCCGCCAGCGTCACCGCAGGCGCGTAGCTGTCGTAGCTGGGATCGAAGCAGATCACCTCATCGCCAGGCCGAACCAGTGCGGTGATCGCTGCATAGAGTGCTTCGGTTGCGCCTGCGGTCACGGTCACCCCGGTCGTGCTGTCCGGCCGGTAGCCATAAAGTTCCGCCGTCTTTGCGACAATCGCGTCGCGCAGCGGCTGCACGCCCGCCATGGGCGCATACTGGTTCGCGCCCGTACTGACATGGTGCGCCAGGCGCGATTTAAGATAGTCGGGGCCGTCGAAATCGGGAAAACCTTGCGACAGATTGATGGCGTTGTGCTGCTGGGCGAGCGCGCTCATCTGCGAAAAAATAGTGGTGCCGAGAGCGGGCAATTTGCTCTCAGGGATCAGGTGAGTCTGGCTCATGAATAGTCATCCTTCGGCGCGGGATTTACGCTCTGTATTGCTGCCACTATAGCCGCGATGCTACTATTTGGCAATCGAGACGCTTAGACGTCTAAATGCCCTGTCGGTTCAGGCGGACGGGCTATGATAAGGAGCGGTATGACCTTGAGTTCACAGTTAGATCAGCTGGTGGCAGCCTGCCACTGGATTGGCGAAAAAGGCTGGGCGCCCGCCACCGGCGGCAATATGTCGGTGCGTCAGGACACGGAATTTTGCCTGCTCAGCGAATCCGGCAAAGACAAAGGTGCGCTGACGCGCAATGACTTTATTCAGGTGGCGATTGCGACAAACGCGGTGCCGTCAGGGCGTAAGCCTTCTGCCGAAACCGGCCTGCACACGCTGATATATCGGCTCTTTCCTGATGCGGGCGCGGTGCTGCACACGCATACGGTCAACTCGACCGTGCTCTCACGCGTTGAGAAGAGTGCCGCACTGATTCTGCAAGGTTATGAAATGCAGAAAACGCTGGCCGGACAGCACTCGCATCTCGATCGCGTGGCCCTTGCGCTTTTCGATAACGATCAGGATATTGATGCACTGGCAGGACGCATTGCGCATTACGCCGAAACCTCGCCGCTGCGCTATGGTTTTTTGCTGCGCGGCCACGGCCTCACCTGCTGGGGCAGGGACGTGCAGGAAGCGCGTCGCCATCTTGAAGGGCTGGAGTTTCTTTTCCAGTGTGAACTACAACGCCGCGTGCTGGAGGCCAGATGATCCGCGCCATTGTTACCGATATTGAAGGCACCACCAGCGATATCCGCTTTGTCCACAATGTGCTGTTTCCCTATGCGCGTGAAAACCTCGCCGCGTTCATTGCCGCCTTTCAGCACCGCGAAGACGTGGCGCAGGCGTTAGGCGATCTGCGGGACGAAATCGCCCGGCCGCAGGCGACGGTGGAGGATCTGATCGCCGTGCTGTTTGGCTTTATGGATGAAGATCGCAAGTCTACGGCGCTGAAGGCGCTTCAGGGCATGATCTGGCGTGATGGCTACCTCAACGGCAGCTTTACCGGCCATCTCTATCCTGACGTGCTGCCGTCGCTGACCAGCTGGAAGCAGCAGGGCATTGATTTATATATTTATTCCTCCGGCTCCGTCGCTGCGCAAAAATTGTTATTTGGCTACAGCGATGAGGGTGATATTACTGGTCTCTTCAGTGGCTATTTCGATACGCACGTCGGCGCCAAGCGAGAAACGACGTCCTATCGCAACATTGCCGGAAAGATCAACCTGCCGGCGAATACGCTGCTGTTTTTATCAGATATCCGTCAGGAGTTGGATGCCGCTAAAGAGGCGGGCTGGCATACCTTACAGTTACTGCGTGACGACGCGGATGAGCAGAGCCGCCATCGTCAGGTAAACCGTTTTGATCAGATAACCCTGGAGCCGTTTGCTTTATGAGTGCACTGACTATTTTTACCGATATTGAAGCCACCAAACCGATCTGGCACAGCACCGATGCCGAAGAGATACGCCAGAAGCTGAATGCGAAAGCGGTGCGGTTTGAGCGATGGGAAGCGGATCGCGATTTAGGTAAAGATCCCGCGCCGGAAACGGTGATCACCGCCTATCAGCACGCAATTGACCGGCTGGTGGCTGAAAAAGGCTATCAGAGCTGGGACGTCATCAGCATGCGGGCGGACAATCCGCAGAAAGAGACGCTGCGTACTAAGTTTCTCTCCGAGCACACGCACGGCGAAGACGAAGTCCGCTTCTTTGTTGAAGGTTCCGGGTTGTTTTGTCTGCATCTCGACGGACATGTTTACCAGATCCTCTGCGAGAAGAACGATCTGATCTCCGTGCCAGCCGGGACGCCGCACTGGTTCGATATGGGGTCGGCGCCCCATTTTACCTCTATCCGCATCTTTGATAATCAGGAAGGCTGGATAGCAAACTTTACCGGCGATGCGATTGCCGATGCCTATCCACGCCTGCCGTAGGTCAATGCGTTATCGGGCTGGCTGAAACACGCCTGCCTCAACCTGCGCTGCGGTGACCACGCCGGTGTCCAGCACCCAGCCCGCGATCAGCGCGGCGGGCGTGACGTCAAAGGCCGGGTTATAGACCTGCGCATCGTCCGGCGCCCAGCGAACGTCGCCAAAGCTGCCGGCAACGCCGGTGACTTCGGTCTCGGCGCGCTGCTCAATAGGGATGGCGGCACCGTTGGGACAGGCGGGATCGAGCGTGGTATGCGGCGCGGCAACGTAAAACGGAATGCCGTGAAAATGCGCCAGTACCGCCAGGCTGTAGGTGCCAATTTTGTTCGCCACGTCGCCGTTGGCGGCGATGCGGTCGGCGCCGACCCAAATCGCATCGACCTGCTTTTGCGCCATCAGGCTGGCGGCCATGCTGTCACAAATAAGCCGATAGGGCACGCCGAGTTCGCCGAGCTCCCATGCCGTCAGGCGGCCGCCCTGAAGAAGCGGGCGGGTTTCATCCACCCAGACTTTCTCAACGCGGCCATCCTGCCAGCCGCGCGAAATAACACCCAGCGCCGTCCCCACGCCGGCCGTTGCCAGGCCGCCGGTGTTGCAGTGGGTGAGGAGACGGCTGCCGGGCGCGATCAGTTGGGCACCGTGAGCGGCAATTTTATCGCACAGCGCGCGATCTTCCTCCACCAGGCGCAGCGCTTCAAACGTCAGGGCGGTGACATAATTGTCCTGCGCCAGCGCAAGCTTCATGCGATCGAGATTGTTCATCAGATTCACGGCGGTGGGGCGAGCGGCGCGGAGGATTTCCAGCGAGCTGGCGAGTTCCGCTTTCGCCATGCCGTTTTCTGCCAGCAGGGCCAGCAGCAGGCTGGCGGAGAGGCCAATCAGCGGTGCGCCACGAACCCGCAGCGTTTTGATATGTTCTACCAGGTCAGCGACACCGGGCGTTGGACACCAGATCGTTTTTTGCGGCAGCGCCTGCTGATCGAGTATCCAGAGTTGGTTGTCACGAATTCGTAAGCTGGTGGTTTGCAAAGTCTGCATGAACGTTAAATCCTGGTTGCGTTATTGCGGCATATTGTGCCAACATGCCTTTCGGAAGTATAGACGTCTGAACGGCTTATATTAAAAGAATTGTTGGATTCATCGCGATCGAAGAGGGGCAGGCAATGTCGCAATACCGTACGTTCACCGCAGCAGATGCCGTTGAATACGCGCGCCAGTTTGGCGGCGTGGCGGATCTGGTGGATTCCCTTGAGGTGGGTGATGGCAACCTCAATCTGGTGTTTAAAATTTTCGACACGAAGGGCGTCAGCCGAATCATCATCAAGCAGGCGCTCCCTTATGTCCGCTGCGTCGGGGAATCCTGGCCGCTGACGCTCGATCGCGCACGCATTGAAGCCGAAGTGCTCAATATACATGGTCAGTTCTGCCCGGAACATACGGTAAAAATCCTGCACTACGATCCGCAGTTAGCGGTGATGGTGATGGAGGATCTCTCCAGCCTTGCCATCTGGCGCGGCGAGCAGGTAAAAGGCGTGGACTATCCGCAGGCTGCCGCGCAGCTCGGCGAGTATCTGGCGAAGACGCTGTTTCACACCTCCGATTTTTTCCAGCATCCGCATCAGAAGAAGGCGGATGTCGCCCGCTTTACCAACCCGGAACTGTGCGACATCACGGAAGAGCTGTTTTTTAACGAACCCTATGAGGTGCATGAACGCAATGGCTATCCGCGCGCGCTGGAGCCGCTGGTGGCCTCGCTGCGCACCGATGACGCGCTTCGGCTGAACGTCGCGGCGCTGAAGCACCGGTTTCTGTCCAACGCTGAGGCGCTGCTCCACGGCGACGTGCACAGCGGATCGATTTTCGTGGGTGACAACACGCTGAAGGTCATCGATGCGGAGTTTGGCTATTACGGCCCGATAGGTTTCGACGTGGGCAGTGCGCTGGGTAATCTGCTGCTTAACTACTGCGCGCTGCCGGGCCTGCTGGTGCCGCGGGAAGCCGCCGATGCGCGCGAAAAGCGCCTTAATGACGTGCGCAGACTGTGGCGGCGCTTCTCTGAACGCTTCCTGGCGCTGGCGGCGGAAAATTCACGCGACCGCGCGCTGGCGTATCCCGGCTATGGTGACGCCTTCATGCGTAAAATCTGGCAGGACACGCTGGGCTTCTGCGGAACAGAGCTGATCCGTCGTACGGTGGGCATGTCGCAGGTGGCGGATATTAAAGAAATTGACGATGAAACGATGAAGATCGAGTGCGTGCGTCAGGCGATAACGCTGGGCAGAACGCTGATCCTCGCGGCAAATCAGATCGACGATATTGATGCGCTGATCGCCCGCGTCAGGCAGAACGGATAAACGAAACGCCCCGCCTTTCGGCGGGGCGTTATTCCCTCATACTTCAGCGCAACGCGCTAGGCCGCCTCAGTTTTTCTTTCCTGCTCCATCATCTTTACCGGCTGCGTTGCCAGCGCATCCGCCTCAAACTCATCGACGTTGATGGCGCGCAGGCGGCTGGCTTCCGCACGGATCAGCACCGCGGCTTCTTCATCATTGAGCCATTTTTCCGCCAGCCCGCGTTTTGCCAGCTCGTCCAGCCGGGTAAACGGCAGCGGCTTCTTCTGCTCCTTACACAGGCGATCGTGAATAACCTCCGCCGCCATAACGTGACCGAGCGCCTCTTCCAGCTGCCCCGCAGGATTGTGCTCAGACGGCGTCAGGTACTGCCCGCGCCCAAGACGCGTGCGGGTGGCGGAAGGCAGTTGCAGAATGCGCGCCAGTTGGTGATCGAGGCGATCGGACGGCTCACGGCAGTGGCGACCGGTCGGGAAAATCACCGCGTGGAGCAGACCGGCAACCAGTCGATTCGGGAAATTACGCAGCAGCGCTTCCACCGCCGTTTCGGCCTGATACATCGCATCCTGTACGCCCCAATGCAGCAGCGGCAGATCGGCTTCGTTGCGGCCTTCGTCCTCATAACGTTTCAGCGCCGCCGAGGCCAGATAGAGCTGGCTGAGCACGTCGCCCAGGCGGGCAGAGATGCGCTCACGACGCTTCAGGCTACCGCCTAACACCGACATCGACATGTCGGCCAGCAGCGCCATGTTGGCGCTCAGGCGGTTCAGATGCTGATAGTAGCGGGCGGTCACGTCGCGGGTCGGCGTGCGGCTGGTGCGGCCGCCGGTCAGTCCAAGCCACAGGCTGCGCGCCACGTTACTCCCGACGTGTCCGACGTGGCTGAACAGCGCGTTGTCAAACGCGTGCAGATCGTGATTGTGCGCGGCGGCCATCTCTGTCAGCACATACGGATGGCAACGGATCGCGCCCTGGCCAAAGATGATCATGCTGCGCGTCAGAATATTGGCGCCTTCCACGGTGATGGCAATAGGCGCGCCCTGGTAGGCGCGCGCCAGGAAGTTGCTCTTGCCGAGCATAATGCCTTTGCCGCCAGCAATATCCATCGCATCCAGAATGGCGCGCTGCCCACGATGGGTACAGTGGTATTTCACAATGGCGGAGAGCACCGCTGGTTTTTCGCCCTGCACGATGCCGTAGGTAATTAATGAAGCGGCGGCGTCCATCACCCAGGCATTACCGGCGATGCGTGCCAGCGGCTCTTCGATGCCCTCCATTTTGCCAATGGGCAGACGGAACTGGCGGCGAATATGCGCATAGGCGCCGATAGCCAGCGCAATGCTTTTCACGCTGCCGGTGGAATTGGAGGGCAAAGTGATGCCGCGTCCGACTGAGAGGCATTCAACCAGCATTCGCCAGCCCTGACCCGCCATTTTCGGTCCGCCAATAATAGTATCAATCGGTACAAAAATATCGTTGCCGCGCGTCGGGCCGTTCTGGAAAGGTACGTTCAGCGGAAAGTGGCGTTTGCCAATCTCCACGCCCGGCGTGTGTGCCGGGATCAACGCGCAGGTAATACCCAGATTTTCCGTCTCGCCCAGCAGATGTTCGGGATCGGAGAGCTTAAACGCGAGGCCGAGGACGGTAGCGACCGGCGCCAGTGTGATATAGCGTTTGTTCCAGGTAAGACGCATGCCCAGCACGCGTTCGCCCTGCCATTCGCCCATACACACCACGCCGGTGTCCGGGATGGCACCGGCATCGGAGCCTGCTTCCGGGCTGGTCAGCGCAAAGCAGGGGATCTCGTCGCCCCGCGCCAGACGCGGCAGATAGTGATTTTTCTGATCTTCCGTTCCGTAGTGCTGAAGCAGTTCGCCGGGGCCAAGTGAATTCGGCACGCCTACGGTAATGGCCAGAATGCCGGAGACGCCCGCCAGCTTTTGCAGCACCTGCGCCTGCGCATACGCGGAGAACGCCAGTCCGCCGTACTCTTTCTTAATGATCATGGCGAAAAAACGCTGTTCTTTCAGGTACGCCCACAGCTCAGGTGGCAAATCGGCCATTTCATGCGTGATGGCGAAGTCGTTCGCCATGCGACAGGCTTCTTCCACCGGACCATCCAGAAATGCCTGCTCATCGGCGGTCAGACGCGGTTGCGGATAGTTGTGCAGTTTCTGCCAGTCCGGCGCACCGCGAAACAGCTCGCCTTCCCACCAGGTGGTGCCTGCTTCAATCGCCTCTTTTTCTGTGCGTGACATCGGCGGCATCACTTTCTGAAAAGTTTTCAGCATCGGTTTTGAGAACAGTGACTGGCGCAATGAGGAGAGGTTAAACGGCAGCAGCAGCAGCGCCACCGGGATCACCATCCACATCGTCCAGACGTGCGCCAGCGCCCAGGCCACCGTCCAGACCAGCAGGATCAGACTGCTGAGCCGCAGGCTGACGCGGTGATAAAACAGCACGCCAATCAGCACAAGTGTTGCAACGCAACTGAGAAGCATCATAAAAATCTCCATCATCTAGTAAGAGGTCTGACCTGTTGGCTACAGATTTAGATGAGATGCATTTGCTTAGCAATGCATTTACATAATAATTACAACGTGGGTCACATTCCGCGCGCACTTAATGTCAATGTGACAGCCCAACCGGAAAGGCGCTTTTCGCGCTTCGTCCGGGTTGTTAAACTAAATCTGACCTCACTCTTAAAGGACTCCCCTATGTATCAGGACATCATTCGCGCCGAGCTCAACGAAGCCGCTGAAACGCTCAGTAACTTTCTCAGCGACGAAGCCAATATTCACGCCATCCAGCGCGCGGCGGTGCTGCTGGCAGATGCCTTCAAAGCGGGCGGCAAGGTGCTCTCCTGCGGAAACGGCGGTTCACACTGCGACGCCATGCATTTTGCAGAAGAGCTGACCGGCCGCTATCGTGAGAATCGCCCCGGCTATCCGGCGATTGCCATCTCTGATGTCAGCCATCTCTCCTGCGTCAGTAACGATTTTGGCTATGAGTTTGTCTTCTCGCGTTACGTGGAAGCGGTGGGCAAATCGGGCGATGTACTGCTTGGTCTTTCCACCTCCGGCAATTCGGCCAACGTGCTGAAAGCCATTGAAGCCGCGCGCGCGCAGGGCATGAAGGTGATTGCGCTGACCGGCAAAGACGGCGGAAAAATGGATGGTCTGGCCGACGTGGAAATCCGCGTCCCGCACTTCGGTTACGCCGATCGTATTCAGGAGATCCATATCAAAGTGATCCATATCCTGATGCTGCTGGTTGAAAAAGAGATGGTTAAATAATCCTTTTGCCGCCCCGTGCGCGGGGCATTGTTTGCGAGGTAGCGCTATGTGCGAACTGCTCGGGATGAGCGCGAACGTTCCGACCGATATCTGCTTCAGCTTTACCGGATTGGTTCAGCGCGGCGGGGGAACCGGCCCGCATAAGGACGGCTGGGGCATTACCTTTTATGAGGGAAAAGGCTGTCGCACATTCAAAGATCCTCAGCCCAGTTTCAACTCGCCTGTTGCGCGCCTGGTACAGGAGTATCCGATTAAATCCTGCTCGGTGGTGGCGCACATTCGTCAGGCCAATCGCGGCAAGGTGTCGCTGGAAAATACGCATCCGTTCACGCGCGAGCTGTGGGGCCGTAACTGGACGTTTGCACACAACGGCCAGCTAAAAGGCTACCGACGTCTTGATACCGGGCAGTTCCGTCCCGTCGGGGAAACCGACAGCGAACACGCTTTTTGCTGGCTGCTGCACCAGCTGACCTTGCGCTATCCGCGCACGCCGGGCAACTGGCCGGCGGTTTTTCGCTACATTGCCGAACTGGCGGCGGAGCTGCGTAAAAAGGGCGTGTTTAATATGCTGCTGTCGGATGGACAATTTCTGATGACGTACTGCTCAACCAATCTGTTCTGGATCACCCGGCGGGCACCGTTCGGCAAGGCGACGTTGCTGGATCAGGATGTGGAAATTGATTTTCAGAAGCAGACCACGCCGAACGACGTGGTCACGGTAATCGCGACTCAGCCGCTGACCGCTAACGAAACCTGGCACAAAATTGCGCCAGGCGACTGGACGTTATTTTGTCTCGGTGAGCGCCAACGCTGAGCGATCCGTAAAGGTGCTGCCTGCGCTGCCCATCACGTAGCGACCGTCGCTAACGCTGACAGCAGGCGGCAGGCGCGTTTTTACAAACTGCGCGTAGCCCGGCTGAAGCTGCCGCCAGAAACTGTAGTAGACCGAGTTGCGGTGGCGTTGCAGGTTGCTGTCGGTCATGCGGAACGGGTAAATGCTGACGTCCACGCGTGGCTGACCGTTACGCAGCGCCGCTTCCACGTAGCGATAAATATCTTCAATGTAGGTATCGGTCATCGCATAGCAGCCGATAGAGACGCAGCTGCCGTGGATCATCAGGTACTTACCTTCGTAACCCTGCTGGCGATCGTATTCATTGGGGAAGCCAACGTTGATCGCGCGATAAAAGCGGCTGTCCGGCTTCAACTGGGAAAGCCCGACGCTGTAGAATCCTTCCGGGCTTTTAAAATCACCCTGACGTCGCTTTGGCCCCAGGCCACCGGAAAAATTACAGATCCGATAGCTGTCGATCAAACGATACTCGGTGCCGATTTTGCCATACAGCTCAAGCGTGCGCTCTTCTTTGAAGATCTGAATATAGACAGGCGTGCCAAGTAACTGTTTCTTTAATTCTTTGCTGACCGGCGCCAGCGGCAGAACCGGTGCGGTCGGTTCGCTGGCAAAAACAACGGCTGGCATTAAAAACATCGCAAACAGCAGTGCGATTTTGCCCATTCTGTTTCCCTTGAAAAGAGGGTTGGAGACAGCGTCGGAGACGCCTTTAACTGGCAATATAGGAAAAGTCCTTAATTGCAGCGCCACATTAGCATTGTCTGTTTTTTTATCAAGAGAGCGACGGTGAAAATACGCATAAAAAGCGATCAAAAATCCCTGCCGCTGCGCTTTGACGTTGCACTGAGAGATTGAAAACGGTCTGATTAACTGTATACTTATCCAGTGATGACGGAGGGGGCATGCGCAAGATCATTCACGTTGATATGGACTGCTTTTTTGCCGCAGTAGAAATGCGTGACGATCCTGCGTTGCGCAATATTCCCATTGCTATTGGGGGCAGCCATCTCAAGCGCGGCGTGATCAGCACCGCGAATTACCCGGCGCGAAAATATGGCGTACACAGCGCGATGTCCACGGCGATGGCGCTGAAGCTTTGCCCTCACCTGAAAGTGATCCCCGGCCGCTTTGACGCCTATAAAGAGGCCAGCGCGCACATTCGTGAAATCTTTTCCCGTTTTACCTCGCTGATTGAACCACTTTCTTTGGATGAAGCCTATCTGGACGTGTCCGACAGCCAGCACTGTCGCGGCTCGGCCACGCTTATCGCGCAGGAGATCCGCCGCACCATCGCCCATGAGCTGAACCTGACCGCCTCCGCAGGCATCGCGCCGGTCAAATTCCTCGCCAAAATCGCCTCCGATCTTAACAAGCCTGACGGACAATATGTCATCACGCCGGACGAGATGGCGCCGTTTCTGCTGACGCTGCCGCTGGCGAAAATTCCCGGCGTCGGCAAAGTGACGGCAAAGAAGCTGGAGGAGATGGGGCTGCTCTCCTGCGGTGACGTGCAGAAAACCGACCTGGCCACGCTGTTAAAACGCTTCGGGAAATTTGGTCGGGTCATCTGGGAGCGCAGTCACGGTATCGACGAGCGGGCGGTGATCACCGAGCGCCTGCGCAAATCTCTCGGCGTTGAGCGCACGCTGTCGGAAGATATCCATAGCTGGGAAGCCTGTCTGGAAATTATCGATTTTCTCTATGAAGAGCTGGAACGGCGACTGGAGAAGATCAAGCCGGACAAGCTGATTGCCCGTCAGGGCGTGAAGCTGAAGTTCAACGATTTCCAGCAAACCACCCAGGAGCACGTCTGGCCGGTACTGAACAAAGACGACATGATTGCGGTGGCAAAGAAAACCTGGGAGGAGCGGCGTGGCGAGCGCGGGGTCAGGCTGGTCGGGCTGCACGTTACGCTGCTCGATCCTCAACTGGAGAGGCAACTGCTGCTGGGGCTGTAAAAACCGGCGTCTGCCTCATAGCCGACGCCGGTTGGCACGATCTACTTCGCGGGGATCGCCTTCAGCAGGGCGGTCAGCAGCTGCCAGTACAGGCCGACGCTTGCGATATGCACCTGCTCATCCGGCGAGTGAGGGCCGGTGATGGTCGGGCCGATAGAAACCATATCCATGTCCGGATACGGTTTTTTGAACAGCCCGCACTCCAGTCCGGCGTGGATCACCTGAATGTTCGGCGTCCTGTCAAACAGCTTCTTATAGGTGTCGCTCACCAGCGCCATCACCGGTGAGGAGGCATCCGGCTGCCACCCGGGGTAGCTGCCTTTGGCGACGGTTTTCGCACCAGCCAGTTCGCCCAGCGCGGTGAGCGTCTCGACCAGGTACTCTTTACCGCTGTCGATCAGTGAGCGAACCAGACTGTTGATTACCGCCTGGTTCTCCTCCAGCTTGACCACGCCGACGTTCAGCGAGGTTTCCACCACGCCTTTCATCACGTCTGAGTTGCGGATCACGCCGTTTGGCGTGCTGTTCAGCAGCGCAATAAACGCATCGCGGCTGACGTCGGTCAGCGCCTGGCCGGAAGCCGCGACGTTCTCGACCACCAGGTTTATATTCTTCTCTTTCAGGCTCAGCTCGTTTTGCAGCGTTTCCAGATAGCTCAGCGCTGCGCTTTTCAACTGATCGATCTTATCGGCAGGAACGGCAAGCGAGGCGATAGCTTCACGCGGAATAGCGTTACGCAGCGTACCGCCGGTAAAATCGACCAGACGCAGATCCAACGTCTTCGCATGGGCAAACAGGAAGCGCGCCAGCAGCTTATTGGCGTTGCCAAGTCCGACGTGAATATCGCAGCCGGAGTGGCCGCCTTTCAGCCCCTTCAGGATGAGCTGAATATGCTGATAACCCGCCGGGACGGCTTCACGCTCCACCGGCAGCGTGGCGGTAAAGTCGATGCCACCCGCGCAGCCCATGTAGATCTCGCCCTCTTCTTCAGAGTCGGTATTGATCAGGATCTCTGACTGAAGCCAGCCGGGCTGGAGGCCAAACGCGCCGACCATGCCGGTCTCTTCGGTCATGGTCAACAGCACTTCAAGCGGGCCGTGTTCGACGTTTTTGTCCGCCAGCACCGCCAGCGCGGAAGAGAGGCCAATGCCGTTGTCGGCGCCAAGCGTGGTGCCGCGTGCTTTCACCCATTCGCCATCCACCCACGGCTGAATCGGATCTTTGGTGAAATCGTGCACGGTGTCGTTATTCTTCTGCGGCACCATATCAAGATGCGCCTGCAACGCCACAGGCTTCAGGTTTTCCAGACCGCGGGTTGCCGGTTTGCGGATCAAAATATTGCCCACCGCATCGCGCTCGGCCCAGAACCCCTGCTCTTTTGCCCAGGACAAAATAAAGTTCGCCAGCTCTTCTTCATGGTACGACGGGTGGGGAATAGAGCAGACTTTGGCAAAAATATCCCACAGCGGCTGTGGCGACAGTTGAGACAATTCAGACACGATAACTCTCCTGTGTCAGCATCCCCGGTCAGCAGTGGCCGCGGATAGCAAGCATGATTAGCGGTTGAGAAACTCCCGTCAGTCAATCTGACGCGATGGCCAAAGAATATCACCCTTTGCCTGTCGTTGCTCAAGGGCAGCGGGAAAAACTCAGGTCAGCGCTGGTTTTTGACGGCTCAGATCTCTATAATTCCGCGCAACCACTCCCATTGTACAAATTTTAAGCCAACACCATTGGTCGGGATTCCTTTATGAGCGAAAAATACGTCGTCACCTGGGACATGCTTCAGATCCATGCCCGCAAACTGGCTCAGCGCCTGCTACCCGTTGAGCAGTGGAAAGGCATTATCGCGGTCAGCCGCGGTGGTCTGGTGCCTGCTTCTCTGCTGGCCCGTGAATTGTGTATCCGCTATGTGGATACGGTCTGCATCTCCAGCTACGACCACGACAACCAGCGCGAAATGACCGTGCTGAAGCGTGCGGAAGGCGACGGTGAAGGTTTTATCGTGATTGACGACCTGGTCGATACCGGCGGTACCGCGCAGGCGATCCGCGACATGTATCCGAAGGCGCGTTTTGTGACCATTTTCGCCAAACCGGCCGGTCGTCCGCTGGTGGATGACTACGTGGTCGACATTCCGCAGAACACCTGGATCGAGCAGCCCTGGGACATGGGCGTGGTTTATATCCCGCCGATTGTGAAAAGCTGATTGATTCACATCAACACAACGCCCGGTTCTGCCGGGCGTTGTGGTTTTTACGCTTAGCACCGCCAGCCATGCTGCGTTAGACTACGCAGAACCCGTGCGTTGGAGGAGTATTACGCCATGCCGTCAAAAAATCTGAGTGAAGAACTGTTCAAACCTCGCTTTAAACATCCCGAAACCTCATCATTAATCCGTCGTATTCAACATCACCCTCTTCAGGCTGTCTCTTCTGCGCTGGAAGGCGAAAGCCATCGCGGCTGGTACAGAATGATCAACCGGATGCTGTGGAGCTGGCGCGGACTGCCGCCGCTTGAGCTGGGCGAAGTGATGGCCAGGATCGCCGCCAGCAACGCCGATCGCACCCGTGAGACGCTGCTGGATACGGTGGTGGGCTATCGCGGCGGCAACTGGATTTATGAGTGGTCAAAACAGGCGGCGGTCTGGCAGCAAAAGGCCTGTGATGCAACCAGCGACGAGGCGGCAGGGCGCTGCTGGCTTCATGCCGCCAACCTGTATGGCGTGGCGGGGTATCCGCATCTGAAAGGCGATGAGCTGGCCGAACAGGCGCAGATGATGGCGAGCCGCGCTTATGAGGAAGCGACCGGTCGGCTGGCCGGCGAGCTGAAAGAGCTGACGTTTCCTGTTGCTGACGGCGGTTCTATTATGGGCTTCCTGCATATGCCCTCCGGCGTCAGCGCGCCTTATCCTACCGTGCTGATGTGCGGCAGCCTCGATGCGCTGCAAACCGATCACTACCGCCTGTTTCATGACTACCTTGCGCCGCGCGGTATCGCGATGCTGACCATTGATATGCCTTCCGTAGGCTTCTCGTCAAAGTGGACGTTAACGCAGGACACCAGCTTTCTGCATCAGCAGGTGCTGCGCCATCTGGAAAATATTCCCTGGGTTGATCATACCCGAGTTGCGGCATTTGGCCTGCGTTTTGGCGCCAACGTGGCGGTGCGCATGGCTTTTCTGGAGTCGCAGCGTCTGTGCGCCGTTGCCTGTCTCGGGCCGGTCGTACACTGCCTGCTGAGCGAAACAGCCTTGCAGGATCGTATTCCGCCGATGTATATGGATGTACTGGCCAGTCGGCTTGGCATGCGTAGCGCCTCTGACGACGCGCTTCGCGCCGAACTGAATCGCTATTCGTTAAAAACGCAGGGATTGCTGGGCCGACGCACGCCGGTGCCGCTGCTTTCTGCCTGGTGGCCAGACGACGTTTTCAGTCCGGAAGAGGAGTCAACGCTGATTGTGCGGTCGTCCGGCGACGCGAAACGGTTGCCGATTGCGCGCTCGCCTGCAATGCATAACTTTGATAAAGCATTACGTGATATTGTTGACTGGTTGGCAAAGCGATTGCGCTGCTAATATTGAACCCTTTGCTTTTACAGGCTGATGAATGGAGATTTGACAATGTCGTTACCGAGTGGACATCCTAAAAGCCGCTTAATGAAGCGTTTTGGTGCACTGGGGCCGTATATCCGTGAAGCGAAGTGCGAAGACAATCGCTTTTTCTTTGACTGCCTGGCCGTTTGCGTCAACGTTAAACCTGCTCCGGAACTGCGCGAGTTTTGGGGCTGGTGGATGGTGCTGGATGCACAGCAGGACCATTTTGCCTATGAATATCATTTCGGCCTGTTCGATAAAGAGGGCAACTGGAAGCCTTCTGCGATTAAAGGCAAAGAGAACAACCAGCGGCTGGAAGAGACACTGCGTAATTTCCACGAACGCCTGGTCGCCACGCTGGCCGAACTGGAGCTGGGTCTGAAACCGGCGGCGGGCTTTGCCGATGAGCCAATCAAGCTGACCGCCTGACAACGAACCTGAAAGAAAAAGGCTGGCGATTGCCAGCCTTTGCTTCAGACACAGAATGAGAAGCCGCGCTCTGGCGCCTGCTCAGAACTGATAGGTCAGACCTACCGCAACCACGTCGTCGTTATTCAGGCCAAGCGCATTATCATCATCCAACTGATTGATTTTGTAATCGACAAAGGCACTCATGTTTTTGTTGAAGTAGTACGTCGCGCCCACATCGATGTATTCAACCAGGTCAACGTCTCCCAGTCCTTCGATGTCTTTGCCCTTGGTTTGCACGTAGCCGAGAGATGGACGCAGACCGAAATCAAACTGATATTGCGCTACCAGTTCAACGTTTTGTGCTTTATTTGCCGCGCCGGCAACGGATCCCGCCGTGCCCGCCACTGCCGCAGGCACGGTAATCGGCGTCATATTGCGGGTTTCAGTGTAGATCGCCGCCAGATAAACGTTGTTGGCATCATACTTCAGACCGCCGCCCCAGGAATCGGCTTTGTCGCCGCTGCCATACGGCGAGGCCTGCTGCGCGTTGGTGCGATCGGAGGTGGTGTAAGCGCCGCTGATGCTCAGGCCGGTGTCGGCAACAGCATACACGGCTGAAAGACCGTAGCCGTCGCCATTCTGCTTCGTCAGGTCGGTGCGTGATGACGGCTCATTTTTACCCTGGTATTGCAGCGCGAATTTCAAACCGTCAACCAGACCGAAGAAAGTGTTATTACGATACGTTGCCACGCCGGTGGTGCGCTGAGTCATAAAGTTATCGCTGCGTGCCGTGCCGTCGCCGCCGAATTCCGGGAACATGTCGGTCCAGGCCTCCACATCGTACAGCACGCCATAGTTGCGGCCGTAGTCAACAGATCCATAATCGCCGAACTTCAGGCCAGCAAAGCCCAGACGCGTTTTATTGCCGGTGTTGGCGTCTGAACCTTCACTGTTGTTAAGATTGTACTGATATTCCCACTGACCGTAGCCGGTCATCAGGTCGTTAATCTGTGTCTGACCTTTAAAGCCGATGCGCGTATAGGATTTGTCGCCATCCGAGCCAGCGTTATCGCTCATGTAATGCATGCCCTTCAGCTTGCCGTAAAAATCCAGCTTGTTGCCGTTCTTATTATAAACTTCTGCGGCGTGGGCGGCGGAGGTCAGTGCCAGGGCTGCGATTACCATTGCCAGTGCGCTTTTCTTCATTTTGTTATCAATCCCAAATAAG
Organism: Erwinia oleae; assembly: GCF_000770305.1. Lineage (GTDB taxonomy): Bacteria > Pseudomonadota > Gammaproteobacteria > Enterobacterales > Enterobacteriaceae > Erwinia > Erwinia oleae. The sequence continues at coordinate 5,400 of NZ_JNVB01000056.1, read as the reverse complement.
TAACGTGGTTGTAGCCTTAAGACTTCTCTGAAGACAGCAACGTTTTACGCCGTGATGATTAAAGATTTATTACATTCGGACGCATTTCCTGTTAATTGCAAAACGCGGTTTGCCCGCGCACCTGTGATTTTCTCCTTTTCATCCACTGCCTGTTGGCTTCCGCTGGCACACCTGCTAAAACGTCCTCTTGCACACTTTTTTACGTAACGGCAGGAAATATGAGCAGCAGCCAGACCCTGGTAGTGAAACTGGGGACCAGCGTATTAACCGGCGGATCGCGTCGGCTGAACCGGGCGCACATCGTCGAACTGGTGCGCCAGTGCGCGCAACAGCACGCGGCGGGCCATCGCATTGTGATTGTGACCTCTGGCGCGATGGCCGCCGGACGTGAACATCTTGGCTACCCGGAACTGCCGCCGACCATCGCCTCAAAGCAGCTACTGGCTGCGGTGGGGCAGAGCCGGTTAATTCAGCTGTGGGAGCAGCTCTTCTCAATTTATGGCCTGCATATCGGGCAGATGCTGCTGACGCGCGCCGATCTTGAGGATCGCGAACGCTTTCTCAACGCGCGCGACACGCTGCGCGCGCTGCTCGATAATCATATTGTTCCGGTGATCAATGAGAATGACGCGGTGGCGACGGCCGAGATCAAAGTGGGCGATAATGACAATTTGTCAGCGCTGGCGGCAATTTTAGCCGGTGCCGACAAGCTGCTGCTGCTGACCGATCAGCAGGGGCTGTTCACCGCCGATCCGCGCAACAACCCTGAAGCGGAACTCATTCAGAACGTGCACAGTATTGATGACGCGCTGCGTGCGCTGGCGGGCGACAGCGTTTCCGGGCTGGGAACCGGTGGGATGACCACCAAACTTCAGGCGGCGGATGTCGCCTGTCGCGCGGGCGTTGATACAATTATTGCCGCAGGCAGCCGTCCGGGCGTGATTGGCGATGTGATTGCCGGTAATCCGGTTGGCACGCGTTTTCACGCGCTGCAATCGCCGCTGGAGAACCGCAAGCACTGGATCTTCGGCGCACCGCCGGCGGGCGAAATCACCGTTGACGACGGCGCGATCTCCGCGATTCTGGCGCGCGGCAGCTCACTCTTGCCGAAGGGAATCCGCGAAATCAGCGGCAACTTCTCCCGCGGCGAAGTAATCCGCATTCGCAGCCTTGAAGGGCGCGATGTGGCGCACGGCGTCTGCCGTTATAACAGCGACGCGATGCGCCTGATTGCCGGGCATCACTCGCAGCATATCAGTGACATTTTAGGCTACGAATATGGTCCGGTGGCGGTTCACCGTGACGATATGATCGTCAGTTAAGGAACCTCCATGCTTGAAGAAATGGGAAAAGCGGCCAGGGCCGCATCGCACCGACTGGCGGTGCTCTCTACCGCCGAAAAGAACCAGGTGCTGATGACCATCGCCGATCGGTTGGAAGCGCAAAGCGCGTCGATTCTGGCGGCGAACGAACGCGATCTGGCTGACGCCCGTCAGAACGGGTTGAGCGAGGCGCTGCTGGATCGCCTGATGTTGGATCCGGCGCGGCTGGCTGGCATTGCCCACGACGTGCGTCAGGTCTGTCGCCTGGCCGATCCGGTGGGTGAGATTATTGACGGCGGCCTGCTTGACAGCGGGCTGCGCATTGAGCGTCGCCGCGTGCCGCTGGGCGTGGTCGGCGTGATTTACGAAGCGCGGCCGAACGTCACCGTCGACGTGGCCAGCCTGTGTTTGAAAACCGGCAACGCGGTGATCCTGCGCGGCGGCAAGGAGACGTACCGCACCAACACGGCGACGGTGCGCGTGATTCAGGATGCGTTGCAGCAGCACGGCCTGCCTGCCGGCGCGGTTCAGGCGATTGAGAACCCGGATCGCGAGCTGGTGAACCAGCTGCTAAAGCTGGATCGTTATGTCGATATGCTGATCCCGCGCGGCGGTGCGGGTCTGCACAAGCTCTGCCGGGAACAGTCGACCATCCCGGTGATCACCGGCGGCATCGGCGTCTGTCATATTTACGTGGATCGCGACATGGAGATCGATGCCGCACTGAACGTTATCGCCAATGCGAAAAAACAGCGTCCCAGCGCCTGTAACTCAGTGGAAACGCTGCTGGTGCATTCGGCGGTTGCCGACGGTTTTCTGCCTGCTCTGAGCCGCCGTATGGCGGAGGAGGGCATTGCACTGCATGCCGATCCGCATGCGCTGCCGCTGTTGCAACATGGCCCGGCCGCGCTGAGTGAGGTTACCGACGCGCAGTATCGCGACGAGTGGCTTTCGCTGGATCTGAACGTGAAAGTAGTGGCGTCGCTGGACGAAGCGATTGATCATATTCGCGAATACGGCACGCAACACTCCGATGCGATCCTGACGCGCAGCATTCACAACTCGCAGCGATTTGTGAATGAGGTCGATTCGTCAGCAGTATACGTCAATGCCAGCACGCGTTTCACCGACGGCGGACAGTTCGGCCTGGGCGCAGAGGTGGCCGTCAGCACGCAGAAGCTCCACGCGCGCGGCCCGATGGGGCTGGAGGCGTTGACCACCTATAAGTGGATTGCCTGGGGCTGCGACACCGTGCGCGGTTAGCCGACTGTCGGGCGGGCGCGACGTATTTTTTCTCTACAGGAGTACAGGATATGGTGACGTTTTCGCAGCTTATTCCTTTCGCCGCCATCGCGCTTGGTATGGTGTTGACGCCCGGTCCGAACATGATTTATCTCATCTCCCGCTCGCTGTGTCAGGGGCGCAGGGCCGGTTATGTCTCACTGCTCGGCGTGGCGCTGGGTTTTATGTTTTACATGCTTTGCGCCGCAATGAGCATTACCGCGCTCATTATGGCCGTGCCGCTGGCGTATGACGCCCTGCGTATTGCGGGCGCGCTTTACCTGCTTTATATGGCATGGCAGGGGGTGTTTGGCGGAAAATCACCTTTCGAAGTCCGCGACCTGCCGCCGGACAGCCCGAAAAAGCTGTTCACCATGGGATTGCTGACAAATTTACTGAATCCAAAAACGGCCGTTATTTACCTCTCGCTGTTTCCACAATTTATCCATCCTGAGCAGGGGCACGAGCTGGCGCAGTCGCTGACGTTAGGTTTTACGCAAATCATCACCAGCCTGTTGGTCAATGGCATCATCATCTTTGCCGCTGGCAGCATCGCGATTTTTCTGGCGCAGCGGCCCACATGGCAAAAAATCCAGCGCTGGCTGATGGGAACCGTGTTGACGGGTCTGGCGGTAAGAATGGTATTTGATGGCCAGAAATAGCGCATCGTCTGGAGATTGAGCATCATCGTCGAAAAAAGCCGCAGGTAGCGCGCTGCCTCTTGACTCGCCGCCCGGTTTTTTTTAACGTATCGCCCCGTAGTTCCTTCCCCAACGCCGATATAGCTCAGTTGGTAGAGCAGCGCATTCGTAATGCGAAGGTCGTAGGTTCGACTCCTATTATCGGCACCAGTATTTTCAACGACTTAAGCCAACTTGACCAACTCATCCAAACCAGCTTGTGCCATATTTGTGCCATTACCACTCAAAAATGAGTCGATTTGCATAGCATGTTGCGTCAAATGGCTGGGTGCCAGGTGAGCATAACGCTGTACCATCTCAATGCTTTCCCAACCACCCATTTCCTGAAGTGCTGACAGAGGCACACCCGACTGAACGAGCCAGCTTGCCCATGTGTGCCTCAGGTCGTGGAAGCGGAAGTTTTCAATTCCGGCACGCCTTAACGCAGCCCTCCATGCCGTGTTAGCATCACTACGCATTTTCCGCACAGCTTTGGTTCTGGTTCCATCCGGTCTGACCGAAGACTCAGTGTGAACGAATACCCATCGATTGTGTTTGCCAACCTGATCGCGAAGTATCTTGCATGCTGAATCATTCAGGGCGACCCCAATCGCCCTGCCTGCTTTTGCATCCTCCGGGTGTATCCAGGCAACCTTACGCTGCATATCAATTTGTGACCATTCCAGTTCAACGATGTTAGACCGACGCAATCCGGTTGCGAGTGCAAACACAACCACTGGACGGAAGTGATAGGGTAGCTCCCTTATCAAATTCTTTGCCTCTTCCTTTGTGAGCCACCGGATACGTTTATTTTTTGGCACCGGGCATTTTATATTCGGCGCTTTCTCGATCCAACGCCACTCATTGGCCGCACAGCGCAGCAGCGCACGGATGAATGCGAGATGAGTCGCCTTCGTCGCCTGCGATGCTGGCTTTTCCGTATATGCTGGTATTGGCTTTCCCTGCCGTAAACGGCTATCCCTCATCGCCTGCCAGTTCATAAGGTGCTTTCGGTTTACCATCCCACTTACAGCCGCAAGTATCCTGTCTTCAGTGATACTGGAAAGCACCTTTCCATTGAAGTGCTGCATCCAGAATCCGATCCGGCTTTTATCATCATCAAGACTTTTTTTGTGCTGCTTTTCATTCAGCCAGCGCACGCATGCTTCATTGAATGTTCTGGCCTTGTACTCTCCGAGCCGGTCAACCCGCCATGCTTCCGCCTTCAGCTTGTCATGGAGTTCCTGTGCCTGCCTTTTGTCCGTTGTTTCAAGAGAGCGTCTAATTCGTTGTCCACCAGGCGCAACGAAGTCGCAGTGCCATGTACCGGCACGCTGTTTGATTGACATGCTTTATCCTCCTGCATACCAACCGCATTCACGGATCGATTGTGGATCGGGTTCTTCAGGGCCGCAATACAGTCGGACTTACAAATTCGATACGGGCTTTTTTTACGTGCTGGATTTATCTGAGTGGCGAACAGCCTTCCTGAGCAAATCCATTGCGTTACAGTCCCTTTGTCGATTTTAAGGAATGCGGCAGCCTCCTCACGAGTGAAGATCTCTTCTTCCATAACTGACCTCTTAGTCTGGCGGGATGCCGGGGTGGGTGGGGTGCTTAGTCCCAGCAAAGAACGGAGGCAAAATAAGCTCCACGGCATGGAGTATCACGAGGATAATTCCAGCGGGAATATCCATCCGGCCCGCCAAGCGGTGATGTTTTGAACCAGGATTGGTAATAACGGGCCTTAGACCAATCCTCCTCGTCTTCCGGTTCAATATCTCCTTGGTCAATTGCAGCTTTAATTATCTGCTCAGCCGTATAGTCTCCACGCATTAAGATGAATCGAGCATCTTCAGATGACATGGTGTCAACTAAACCATCTAATTTTTGTTTATTGGCGGGCTTAATAACTTCGCTCATTGCATCTCCTTATCCACCACTCGCACGAAATAAACCAGCCACTGGCGGGCAGGGAATTTATCAGGCGGCAGGGCGGCTATTTGGTGGGTGTATTTGTCTAAAAGAAGGGTGGTAATACGGTCGTGCTCTGATTTGGGTTTCCCTGATGTGGCTTTAAGTGTTTCGGCGCGGCACTTTCTGGCCGTTGACCGTAG
>NZ_JNVB01000055.1 GCF_000770305.1 Erwinia oleae | reverse complement strand
TAACGGCAGCCTGCGTGATGAATGTCTGAACGTGCACTGGTTCCTGTCACTGGAAGATGCTCAGGAGAAGATCGAGCACTGGCGGCAGGAATATAACCAGTACCGGCCACATTCCTCGTTAAATAACCAGACTCCGGAAGAATTTATCCGAAGCCTGCAAACAGGGCCGGATCTCTGATTTACCCTGGCACCGATATTGGGAGGAGATCAAATGAAGAGTTGGATAAATACGAGAGTGGGCGCACTTTAGGGGAGGACTTAAGAGACTCAGTCAAGACGGCTTGCTCAGCTGTTTCTATAGTTGCGTCAAAACTTCCTGATTCGACTTCAAAGGCTAAAAAGCTTAATGATGGCTTTCGTGATGGTATTGAAGGTTATGGTTGGTACGTAGGCAATTACAGAATTGATCGTGAATAGAGGCTGTCAGTGATTGATCTGCCAGCCTCATCTTTAGTTAGAAATAGTTAGATTAGTTTCCTAGCCCCAGCTTTCACAGCCTCACCGGCCATAGCTCCCCCTTCTTGACCTGCTTGTTGAGCTTGAGCACCTCCCTTAATGAACCCTTCAGCAATGCCTCCAATTTTCACTCCAATCCAGCCCAGCATGCCCACCCAAAAAGCTGGGAACACCACATACATCATCCCCAGTACCAAATTCATGATCCATCCATCTCTTGGAGAGCTGAGGAAATCTGCGATAGGTTCACCTGAAGCAAGTCCGGTAGCAGCAAGGCTTGAGTACAAAATGGTTATCAGTTTGTCATCAAGCCAGCCAGCAAGCTCCCACCAGAACGTGATGAACTGCAGTGCAAACAGAGCAAATGATATAGTAACCACCGTTTTGGGCTCGTAGGCACTGAACATCATCAGCACAGGAATGACAGTAATAATCATCATCTGTAATAGCGCCTGTATCATCGGAAGCGCCTGTTTCAACGCATCGAAGCCAGGAAGTGCTTCTACCTGCTTCATGCCTAACCCAAAAGTAGAAGCCAGACGTGAGAGATTTCCGCCAATGCCTGACGCTGTGTCGTCTGCACCAGCCATATAGGTCACACCTCCGCCTGAAAGTCCGGCATTACGCGGGCTGACTATCCATCGAAGTACCACTTCCTCCCACTGCTGGCCTGGAAACTGCCTCTGTACTTCCTTACGCGTGTAATCACTGAAAGTGGCCAGCACACGAGTGCGCAGCCCGGATGAGCCATCTGACCACCACGTTTTACAGGTGGGATAGCCTCCCTGACCGGTGTCCGGATAGCCGCTGTCGCGCGCGCTGTCATAGGGCCACTGGCTCCTCGGGGTGGTGGCGGTGTAATAGTCATAATATCCAGACGCCTTCAGAAAATAGTCGCTGCCAATCCAGCCTACCGAGTTAATGGTGGCATCGCTGAGCTGGGTATTGCTGTTTTTAAGTCGGAAATATGCCCGGGAGTAGCACTGGTCGGCAAAGTCCTGCACCTCCTGCAGCAGTACCGGGTCACGCAGCTTGGTGTTCTGCACGTCAAAGCGCATCTGGCGCAGCTGTGTGCCGCAGGGAATAGACGCAATCATCGCCTGTGTGGTGCCCTTAGACATCATATGCAGCAGATACCACCATATGGGTACTTGGGCAGTACGTCCGTCAAAGTCGTTAACCAGTCCGCTGTAGCCGGAGTTTTGCGGCGTCGGGACGCTGATGCCACACTGCTTTGCCCTCGAACTGTCGAACTTGATGGTGCTGATATCCACCGGCAGGAGTGGAATACAGCAGAACAGCATCACCACGAACGAGACGTAAATAGCGTGCTCGATGCGCGGCATAGCCAGAAGCCCCTTGTTCCCCTCATCCGCACCTTCCTCCCGGACCTTCAGCCAGACGCCAAGCACTTTAAACACCAGCGGCAGGGCAAACAGCCCCGTGCTGCTGAGGATGGTCCACATGGCGTTATTCATTACCCAGCCAAAGAGGACCAGAAAGTATTCCAGATAACTGTTAGCAGTCATGGTCTTCTCCTTATGCCGTGCCGGTCCAGGCCACGCACTCTGTGGCCAGAATAAACAATAAGCCGAGCAGCTCGGTGCGCGGCATGCGGGCACGGACTTCCGGCCAGCGCCTCAGCAGTTGTGGGCGAACCTTCAAAAGCCAGGCTGCCGCGATGCCGGCATAAATCGTTAGTCGCCAGGCGAACAGCGCCCACCGGCTCTCATACAGCCAGCGGCGGGTCAGGTGGCCATCGGGGTCGTAGGCCATAAACACGGAAGCCAGGGCAAACATGCCAGCAGTAATCAGTACCAGGATGGATACCATCGTAATAAAGCGGCCCGTGCGGCCGCGGAACCATGCACGCTTCATGTCAGTTTGCTCCGGAAGACTGGGTCTGATTCATCTGGCCAAAGCCCTGGTCCTGGTTGCCGGACTTCTGCTGCAGCTGGTTGTCCTGGTTACGGGTTCCCTGGCGCGCGAGCGTGGTCAGCAGGCTGTTGCTACTGATGGACTTGCGAAGCTCCATTTCATTTCGCAGGGCATTCAGCTCCCGATCGAGCGCATCTACACGACGGTCACCTTCGGCTATCGCCTCTGGCTGTTCCGCTGCGTTGGGCTCGGATTCGCCCGTGGTCAGCATGCGCCGCATGGTCAACGCGGTTTCCACGGTGTCAGCCATCGCCAGTTCACCGGCCAGTCGCTGAACCAGCGCGACCCTGTCCGGGTCATCGCGCAGCGACTGGATGACGCCGCGCGTCACGACAAGACTGCCGGTTTTAAGGGCTGCGAGGTTATCAGCTGTTGGCTGCAGTTCTCCGCCGACCAGCTTGCCGAGCTGCTCAAGATTGGCTTTGGTGGCATCTTCCAGCACCGGCGAGAACCCTGTACCGGCAAGCGTGCTACCAGGCTGATTGTCTGAACCGCCGCTGGTGCACTCGCTGGTCTCACGGCAGGTACGAATGGAACGGTCGCCCAGTACTTTAACCACCGCTGCGGCGGCCGCATCGGACGTTGGCCATCGCTGACATACGGTGCCACTGCAGCCCGATGTGCTTACGCTGCTGTTACTTGTGACCGGCAGGCTGTTCATCATGTTGTATCCTGCCTTCGCGAGGTCCCGCGTCGGCTGAATGGCCTGCTGGCCTTTTCCGCCGCGTTTCTGACCTCCGACCCAGGTCACCCCCTCTTCACCGGTTGCTTTCTGCAGTTTCTGGTCGCTGGAGACGGCATCACCGCCGCTGGAGGCGACAATATCCTTGTACTCTTCGGAGACGGCGGCCTGTTGCCACTTACTCCCCAGCGTATAATCGGCAAGCTTTTTCGACATGTTCTGGCAGTTGAGCTGGGCTTTATCAAAACTGAGTCCCGCCTGCAAAACGCCGTTGGTGAGCATTTCATACAGTCCCGGATTCGCCCGCTGGATGGCCATTGCCGGCATGCTCATGACCGCGCCGGTTGCGCCCTGAATAACGTTACCCATCAGGTCCTTAAAACCACTGGTGACCCCGTTGAGCTGATTGCCCACGGTGGTTTTCAGGTCAAAGTTGCCGCACATGAGGTCGCTGCTCCAGCCGCTGTTCAGACCTAAACGTGACATGTTGCTGCGGCTTGGCGGCGGGGAAATGACCGATCCGCCCCCGATCGAATAGAACAAACCATCATTAATGGCGCCGCTGACCGAAGCGCCCCCTGATGACAGCGAGGTATCAACGGCCAGCGCCGGCATGGAGATAAGAGAAAAAAGCGTGCACGCCGCCACCAGGCGGAGTACAACCCGTGTCTGCTGTTGTTTCATAGGTTTATCCTCAGGAGAAATCGGTGCTGTAAAGGAAGGTCTGGCCACGGCGCTTGCAACAGCTGTAAGGTTGCCAGAGTGCCCAGGCGTAGTTGCCGTCTTCAGCAATCTGGCCATCAGTGTCCGGAAATACCGCACAGCTCTGCGAGAGCTGAGGAGATAGTCGCTGCCACTTGTGATTTTTGGTTCCCGTGTTTTCCTGTACCGGATCGGGTGGCCAGTAGCCTGGTGAACGCTGGCCTGTGAGCGGACTGTAGACGTGAAGCTGACCCTCCCGGGTGATGATATCGGCCACGCGCTGAACCACGATTGCCGCGGATTTGTAGCTGTCGGTCTGCGTGACAAAGCCGCCACGTGGATAAACGTTGCCCCACATCGTCCCGGATGTCGTACTGCCAATTTCACGCTGCCCCGGGATTAGGGCTTCCGGATAGAAGGATTCAGGCACGCCGGTGCGCCAGGCGAGCGCATCGAGAGCGCTCGTAAAATACGGCATAAAGGGTGTGGCGGCGCTGTCACAGGAGTAGCCCGACACCATGCCACCGATGAGTTTTGTCGCGGGATGACCGTATGCATCACCATAGTAAAAGTGCAGGTTCTGCTTGCGCTCGCCGGGCGCCTTCATTTCCTGGCGGCCGCCACCGGTCGGCACACCGGCCGCGCCGCCCAGAAGGGCGCTTTCGGCGCCGTCTGCCAGGCTGCTGACGGCAGACATTTCGGTCCAGGGATTGGCGCCGGGGCTCAGATAGGCCGACACCACGGCCTCAGGGATATAATGCGTCACCTTGACGGATGTCTTCACCGAGCAGCCGAACGGCGTGCAGAAAAGCCAGTAGCAGATACCGCTGATGCGCCAGCTGATGCAGTCCTGACTGGCGGCGCTGGAGAGCAGGCTGGCAGTATTGACACTGGCCATCGTGCCCGTGCAGGCCAGCAATGTGGCCAGCGCCAGACGGCGTGGGCGGGAGAATGACATTTTCACTGGGCTTTCTCCTTCCAGGCATTGAGCTGCTGCGTGGCTGTACCGACGTCGGTGGTGCCGTACACGACCCACCTGTCGTCAAACACCACGGCAGGGTACTTTTCCAGCCCCAGTGTCCAGGCGTGCGTGAGGCCGACGTAAGCGCCTGACAGTTCCTGCTGACGCTGCTGAAAGGCCTGTGAGCTGACGATCGCGCGCGCCTGCTGCTCAGCCTGCGCTGGATCTGCCGGCAGGGGCCCAAACATCTGCGCCTGAAGCCTGTCGGGCGCATCGAGCAGAACGACGGTGACCTCTGGCCCGGGATTGCCCGCGACCGGGTGGGCGCTGTCGGTGTAAATAACGGTACCGGCGCATGCACCGGCGGAAAGGAATAACGCTGTGAAGCAGCTGACGTTTAATTTCATGGAGAACACTCCCTGAGTGAATAACCCGCTCAGGGTGCGTTCAATATCGGGGCGGGTCAGTAATTAACTCTGAGCCCGTAACTGATATTTTTTCGCCACAACGTCTGGTTGACAGAACGGAAAAAGTGCACCGATATGTCAGGTGACAAACCGGGGGTTATGCACCGTTTCATTTCAGACACTACCACTGTTTTTGCGCCACTCAAGGTAGTCCAACTCCTTCATAAATCCGGCCGCAGCGGCGTTACGCTCGATGCTCCACCGCGTTTCACCTTCGTGAAGGAAAGGAAGCCAGTCAGAAGGGACAGGACTTTCACTGGAGGGTCCAGTTCCATATTCATAAAGGTCTTCCGTTTCAGTACAGTCCGGGGTAAATCTGGCGTACCAGAGGTCACTGTTTTCCCATGCCTGCATTCCCCAGGCAGCGAGTGCCTCTTCATCGGAATCTGTCGCACAGGCCAGGAACTGAACGACCCAGTCAGTTAAAGCGTCTTGCGTTGCCCCGGGCAAAAGCGACAAATAATGCGTTTTACACGCATCCAGCCACTGCTGCTCTGCGGAATCCTGCTGCTCATCCGTCAGCATATCGGATGCGTTCTCCTCAGATGAATACCATTCTTCCAGAGCCTGCTGCTCCCGCAACCGCTGAGCCTGGTTTTCACGGGTCTGCTCAATACCGGTGGCCACAACGCTGTTCCAGTCAGTTTCAGCCGGAGCAGCCTGGGCCGAACCGTTCAGCAGCTGATTAAGCAGACTGAGCCGGGAAATATCTTCCGGCTCTGACGGTGCGTTGACAGCGTCTTCAATGCCTTCGCGGCTGATTACGCCGGGCAGGCCCTTTTTCTCCCTCCCGGTGCTGGCCCGCTCTGTCAGATATCGCTCTCGCCAGGCCGTCCCGGTCGCGCGTTTACCCTCACCCTCCAGACTCGTGGTGTATTTCATCAGCCAGACATGAATGTAACGCTGGCGATCGGGCGCACACAGAATGCTGATATCATGAAAGCGCTGATAAAAAGCCTCGTCGTGGCCACAGTCCATGCTGTCACCTTCGTGTGCCACCTCATGCTCCGTCAGGCTGAACAGGAGACTAGCGGTCTGGAGCGCGTCGGATTTAAGCCGGCGCACAATATCGATGTTATAGGCAATATAAGTATCTCCATCCGTCCACGCATCGGCAGACGTAGACTCACCCAGCAGGATCTGAAAACGTTTGCCGCCATAAGAGCGTGACTGATAGCCAGACTCGCCCCCCGAGCACACGGCGGCATACTGGGCCAGGCACCAGCGCAGTGCTGTCCAAGCCCGACGCGTTTCCTTATCAAGCTGTTTTTCGCTGACCATCTGCGTGCGATCGATAAAGTTGGCGCTGAGGGTGTCAAAATCAACCAGCGCCAGGTCGGTCTGCCAGCCGGCACCCCATCGCTGTTGCCCGGGTAACTGTTCACGGAACGCCAGCAGGTTTGCGCGTACGCGGCTCAGGCATTCCATGAACTCATCCGGTTCAAAGCAGCCGAAGCGGGCGAGTGTGACGGGGTGCACTACGGGCGCGATACCGGCCCGGGCAATAATTTCCCCGCGCGGAACATCGCGTGCATACCGTACGAGGGTAAAACAGTTTTTGTCCGTTGCCGCCGGGTAATAGCGGCATTTACGGATGAAGTGCTCGAGCGTGACGTGACGTTTTCCGGGCAGGAGGGTGATGACCTCCTCACCGTTCATTAGCTTCTGGAGATCCCCCTCTCCTGCGAGCAGCGCGCGCGCCGTTTTCTCCCGTCGCGCTTCTGTTTTACGGTGCTTTCCCTGATTGTCTGAGAAATCGGCGGCAAGCTCGCCAAACCGGGCGGCAACGACTTTCCAGACAGGGCAGGTCTTGCGGAGGATTTCAGTCCGCGAGACGTTCAGCGCAAGAGGCTTTTTGCTGACGATGAGGCCGCCGGTACCCCAGATATGGCCAGGGTCGTGACGCACCAGAACACCCTGATTGTAAATCGACAGAGCGCCGTCTTCCCGGAGACGATACCAGGCCACATCGTCCTCCGCGTCCCATGTCTCTTTAGCCGGCTGGCGTGAAATCAGGGTACCATTGAGGCATACCGAGACGGGGGTATAGCGCACCAAGTCGCGTATTTCCTGAATGCACGACATGCGCTCCTGGCTGCTCAGCGGTTCATACCACTCCCCGCGGATACAGCAACCCGGCTCAATCTCCGCAATTTCCTCCAGGTCGTAGTGATATCCCATTACACGGGTATCAACCGACATCTGCCAGCGCTGCGATCGCCAGACTGTGCGGGCATGCGCCATAATCTGGCCGCGGCCCAGACGAAAGCGACCATAGGTCGCATCCCCTTCCTGGTGCGGCGTGCCAAAACGGCCAAAATAGCGCTTAACGTCATCATATGAAGTAAATCCGCGACCGTCATCGCGGCAAGAGAAGCCCTCCTGGGTAATATCGACAGTGACGGCGCCGGCGGCGGCATCCACGCTGTTCATGATCAATTCGATAACAGCTTTACCGATTGAACCGGCCTGACTGTAGATAATGTGATGAATAATTTGCGGATCGAGCTCAAAGGGATGGCGCATTTAAAGACTCCTTTTTATGGATAAATGTCCATTTTCTGGTAATGCGCGCAGGGTTAAATAAAGAACTGTGATTGCCATTGTGAAAGAATAGGTGGCACTGTTCAGACATGAGTCATGCCGGTGGAGAAAATGGAACTGAAAGACACGATTGCTGAATCGCTGGAAAGAAGGGGCTTATGGCGCCGTGCAGCCCAGCGCTGGCTGACCGTGCTGGATGATATTACTGACGATGCCGTACGCGAGGCCATCATCCGCCGTAGAGAGCACTGTCTGGGTCTCGCCGCCAATCTGTCACCAGATGGTCGGAGAAGCGAGACACGGCGACTATATAAGATCCAGAGTCGCTGCAATGATGGCTACTGACCTGGGGAGGGTCAATGGAAGGCATACATATTGATATTTGTGACGTGATTGCTGCGGATGATTATCGCATTGTTGAAAACGGACTGAATGGATTTAACGATAACACGACGGGTTACTGCGATCGGCAGCCCCTTGGTGTGATTGTCAGAGATAGCCACACCGGCAAAGCTCAGGGCGGGATGATCGGTCGCACTTCTCTGGGACTAATGTTTATCGACTTATTCTGGCTACAGCCGGAGTTACGTTCTCAGGGTTTGGGGAAGGAAATCCTTACACGATTCGAAAGCGAAGGTAAGAAACGAGGGTGCCTGGCGGGTGTACTTTACACGATTAGTTTTCAGGCACCAGAATTCTATAGAAAATATGGCTGGGAGGTGTTTGGTGAAATCAATTGTCAGCCTGAAGGTTCCAGCCGCATATTTATGAAAAAAACACTCTGAAATTTTCTGGAAAACGCGGGCTCTATGCCGCCCGCACCCGCAGCCTGCCTGACGGCCCGACAGCAAAAGTCGCTGTCTGGCCGTCAGGCAGGGCCGGTTTAATTACATGCTACTCCGCCTGTAACCCTGTCTATCTCTTTCAATACCCACAACAGATCGGTGGCATCCGGCACGCAGATATTCCAGCGTAGGCTGGCCCCGAACTCCGCCTCATTGGGCCATAGCGTATTTCCCGTGACGGTGATCAGAATATCGAGCGTTTTCTCATGAGCATCAGCCAGATGAACCGCTACACAACTGCGGCGGCCTACCCGGTGGGGATACACCGAGAGCAGTACGGGTTTGTCCAGACGGTTAATGATTTCCCGCTGCAGCAAATCCAGCGATACGCTGTCAGCCTGCCCGATTGAAGCCATTCCCTGAGGCGGAACGTTAAAAATGACAGAAGCGATCAGAGCCTTGTCCGGTACGACCATTGGCGGTGCCATAGTCAGTTTTTTCATGAATTCCCCTGTCAAATACTCAGTCCGCGATTTTCATCAAGTCGGCGCGCAACATGAAACGCAGCCTCAAGTTCACTGCAATTTAATTCGTTCATGATTTGCCGTCTCTCGGCTTTTTCCGGTTTTTCAGTCATCCCTAAAGCCAGATACAGACTGGGCGGAACTGCACGGAACAGGGCCTGGACTTTTTCTGAAAGTATGACCCCTTCGGTATATTTTCGCGGCACCTTGGTGGCAGAGAGCAGCATGACACGCTGTTCATCCGTGAGTGTCTTGAAACGGGCAATCTGCTCCACTTCCTGCGGAGGCATTACCAGACATATCCACCACTCCGCCATGTTCAGCATTTTTTTAGCCGTGTCCGGGAAATCCTCAAGGTTCTGAGTGAATATCCAGAGCCATGTCCCCAGCTTTCGCCACATTTTGGCAATTTTGGTGGCATAGGGACCCAACAGCGGGTTCGTGGTCACAATATGTCCCTCATCGATGGGTACAATGATATCCCTGTCGCTGTACTGGTCGCGCTCGGCGATATTGTTGATGGTGTTCAGCAGGGAAATAACGGCTACCGCCATTTGTGCTTCATAGCCCTCACGGGCCAGCGTACCCAGGTCAACGATTGTCACATCCGCCTCTGGCCATGGGGTGCCGGGACGGTTGAAGAGTTCACCTTCAAATCCTTCCGTGAACATCCGCAGCGCCTCTGACATCTCCTCTGCGCGGGAGCGACGCGCAGCGGTGCGTTTTTCGCGGCCGTCTTCACCGTGGCTAATATCCCGGGCAATATTCTGCAGTGCAAACATCAGGTCTTCAGGCAGCATCTGCCGGTCTTCATCATACGCGGTTCTGGCCGCAATCATGATGGCCTCACGTATCATGCCGCGGTCTGCGCGCGTTAACCTGGATTCTTCAGCAGCTTCTCCACCGGTAATCATCAGCCGGGCAGCAATTTCCATCTCTCCCAGCACATCCCGCTCTTCATCTTTATCTTCATCATCAATATCAGGAAGCGCGTCTTCACTGATGATGAGCGCGTCCGGTTTCACCTGCATCAGCAAATGAGAATCTCCGAACGGCGCAAGCGAGATGACTTTTCCGGGCTTGATGCTCACCCGGTGAACGCTGAGGCCGAGAGACGCGCAGTAATCACCAAAAAGTCCGAAGCTGTTGCCCGCTTCAATCAGAAAAATACGGGGGCGATAAATGGCCATCATCTGCGCAAGCTTAACAAGTGCCGTTGCAGACTTACCTGCACCGGTGGGCCCGAACAGCATCAGGTGGGCATTCTGCGTACGATCATTCCTGTTCAGTGGGTCGACCGAAAGGGGTCCGCCTCCCCGGTTAAAGAACGTGAAGCCGGGGTTGCCGGTGCCGGTATCTCGTCCATACACCGGTACCAGACAGGCAAAATGCTGCACGAACATTAGCCGGGTATACCAGTTGTGACGGTCCTGCGCCGGATTGAAGCACATGGGTAAGGCGCGCATATAGGTACTCAACGGACCGATATCATGCTCAGGGTTTACCGGTTCCAGCCCGCAGTTGAGCAGCTTACTGCTGAGATCGAGATAGCGCCGATCAAGTGAAGGCAGATCCCGCGCTTTGATAAGCAGCGTAACGGCGGCGCGATAAAGCTTATGTTTATTGCCCAGGTAGGTACGTGCCGTGGCGGCGTCTTCACGCGCGCGAAGGGAATCCACGTTTTCACCCATTGAATCGCGGCTCAGGCGGGCAAATGTCTCCTCCAGTTTATCCTGCGGATGGATCACCAGAGTCAGGGTCAGCACCGTCCCCTCCGGCAGCAGATCCATGATGGCATTGATATTATCACCACGTTTTACCTCTCCGGTCAGATGTCCGGTGGAAGGGGCGTTGCGCAGTCTGGCAACGGGGACGGCCTTGTGCGCCACATCATCGAACCACCATACGCCTTTCTCCCCGTCGCTGCGGGGGCGGGTAAACCACAGGCTTTCACTGAAATCATTTAGCAACGGCAGCTCGCCGGGCGCATCGTCGGTGTGTTTTGCGCAGCGGTACAGCGTGGCCTTGTCTACCCATTTCGGATCCGGATTGAACCAGCGCAGTAGCCAGCTGTGGATCTGCTCTCCATTCTGACGCTGACACCGAATTCCGGCGCCACTCAGTGCGGAAGTCAGTCGATCGCATACCTGTTTGAGCAGTACTTCAGGCGCCATCGGGTCACGGTATGGAGATTCAACCCAGCGGTAGATCACCATTCGGGTTCGCCTGATCTGACCGCGCCAGGGCGCACCGGTCACCGCATCATCTACGAAGAGTCCCTTTTCACTGGCCACGTTCTGCAAATGACGGGCCTGCTCGCTGAGCCAGGCTTCCGTAAATGCGGTTCCCTGCGCACCAGGTTTGACATAACCCCGGATATTATCCATGTAGGCAGTCAAATCTGATTCATCCTGGCAATAGAACTGTACTACCCACTGATGGGCATCCAGCTCCGGGAGACTGTCCTGCAGGGCGTTTTCCACCACGTCGCGAATTTCGTCGAGTCGCGAATCCGGACGCCCCTCGGTTCCGACCGGAATGATTTCGTAAACGGCGCCTACCGAAACGCCGTCATCGAGGAGGATGCACTCGTGCGCCGGGAGATATTCTCCCCATGGGATGTGATCGATAATGGACGGGGCTGTACTGTACAGGGTCGCTTCATCACGGCGGGTCAGACGTCCTTCGCGGGTCAGCGGCTCATGTCCGTTAACAGAAAACGGGCCGTCACCGTACTGGTGCGGTGCCTCAGCTTCCGCCCTGCGACGGAAAAGTGAAAAAGCCATTACAAATCCTCCGTGCGCTCGCCGGGCAACGCGTACTGTACCTGGCTGTAAAAAGGAAAGACGGTGCTGTAACCGGGCACTGGCGTATTGCCCTCAGCGAGATGCGGGAAGACGTACATCACCATGTCGGGATTAGGCAGGCGAGGAAACGTCTGCTGGATTTCGTTTTCCTGCGTGCGGCTGTAACTTTCACGAGTCTGCTGAGCGATCGTCCGCTCAGAGTCCGTCACGGGCCGGCGCAGGGTGGTACGACTTTCTCCCGTGGCGTGGGAGGCGGAGGCGCCATCGTTCCACAGCTCGAGCATAGAGCTGTCACCGGGCGGCAGCATCTCATCCTTTGACGTGCTGCAGCCGGCCAGCAGAAGGGGCAGCAAAAATATCAGAGGTAACATACGGTGGTATTTAGCGGTTTGCATGGTCTTCCTCCGTTGTTTCAGCCCCGGTTATCACAGCAGACACCTGTATCACCCGTCCATCCGGAAGGGAATAACGCACATCTTTGCGTTCCCGTGCCAGTTTCTGACCTACCGCGAAAATGGCGCAGTCCGTCACATCGTGGTGAATCCCCTCCCACTTTCCGTTGTCTTTGCGGACAAAGCCCGCATAAAGTCTTCCACCGAGTGGGGTATACCCCACCCTGTATTCTAAATGGGTGTTTTGCATTGAATTCCCCGTCAGTCCATTCCTGTGCCATTACCGGCAAGGCTGAAGTCATATTTAACCTTGCGGCCTTTTTCTTCATAATCGATGGCCAGCTGGCGCGTGATATGTAAAGCGACCTTCTGACCAGGTGGGACATAGATGGCGTCGAAGGTCTGTCCGTAGCGGGCTTTAACCCAGTCGATCGTTTCCCTCATACCACCTGAGAGCGCTTTGCCCAGCACGGCCTGACCGGCATCACCGGTGAGAGACGAAGTCACGCCACCGTAGGCGTTGGTCTGGGTGGTATTCTGGTTCTGCGCAAATGCGTCACCCGCAGCTCCCGCGGCGGCAAGCCCTGCGATGGTCGGCAGGTAGGTTGAGGCGTTGCTTTTACGCGTACCGGAGATGCATGGAATGCCGTTATCGTCTGAAAGCCATCCGATGCTGCTGTTATTGCCGTTCGCATTACCACTGTTCTGGGTGCCGCCACTGTTCTGGCCATCGGGAGAAGGCAGCGTTCTGACGGTACCGTCGGTAAAGACAAACGTAATGCTGGTAATGGAGCCGCGCACGCAGGACAGCGTCCAGTCACCAGTGGCGGTCCCGGATACAATAGCGCCCTGCACGTCGGGCAGTTCGATGCCATTAGCCGTCAGGTTGTCTTTACCAATCATGACTTTAAAGGGATAGGGATCCGTGACTTTGCCATCAATCGGAATACGCCCCAGGAGTGCTGTCATCGCGCGGCTCCCGACCAGCGTTGAGTTCTCCGGTAGCGTATAGACTGGATCGGTGGCCTTTTGTGCATCCGTGAGTTGAGTCTGCACCGCTGCGGCAGTATTGCCGGCAGCCTGTTTTCCCGCCTGACCCACATCACCAAACGATGTGGCAAACGAGACACCACCTCCTGTCGTGGGCTGCTCAACAGAGGGAAGGTCTGCCAGAGCCTGTCCGGCAGACATTAATCCTGAAAGCAGTAGCCCCGTCCGCGCAAAAGCAGAGTGGTAAAACCTGAGTAACTTGGATTTCATTGATTTATCCTTTCAGTGGAAAAACAGAAAGAGCATCGACAGGTAAAGCACGACCAGCCTGACGGCGAGCTCATTGAACTGACGGAACGTCACGGATTTTGATACGACCCCGCGATATGCCTGAACCAGCGCCCAGGCGCAGAAAAGCAGAATTACGACCGCAAGCGTGCCGAGAATGAGAGTATTCAGCTGCCCAGGAGTCAGGCTGCTGCCGGTCCCCGCGCTCCAGCCGTTCAGTTGCGCACCGTTCATCGCCATGCGGGTTCCTCAGCACGATACTGGCCGGTAACTGAGGACTGGCGGGATGCAGGCTGTGCCCGAGAAGGTTCAAGATAGGTCGATATACCCTGCTTCATGGTGGAGATGTCGCGCGTTGCCTGCTGGTAATCGAAATAAAAACGGGCATCCTGGGTCTGATTGGCCACCACACGCGCCCGGTCCAGACCGGCCTGCACCTGATCCAACTGACGTAAAACCTGCGCCAGCTCGTCTTTCTCTGATGCATGGCACTGCAGAACGGGAAGTGTGGCTATCAGCAGTACAATGAGTTTTCTGGTGTGACGCATGGGGATCTCCCGGTTAACTGGTCGTCGGGAGATTGACGTAAAGGGGAAAGCCTTACAGCAGGAAATTCTTAATGCTAATGTGAAGAAAAACAGCATGACGTGTTTTGATGCTTCTGACCGTTAACATCTAAATAATCTCGGTATAGGTGCGTAATTGCTATGTGACCTGACTAACCGTTTGCATTTTATTTGACCATCGCCAACAAAAATGCAATCAGGTTGACAGGCAGCTATGAGCGATCAGCAGACGTTTGCTGATGACCACTGAGTGTTTTTTTATCATTTAGAACATAACATCCCTATGCCTTAACAACGTGAAGTTAAGGAAGTTCCTTGTACATGAAAACACTTAGCGGGTCTGCTGCATATGGGGGGAATGCATCGCATATCTTGAAACCGCAGTTGCGATACAATGCTATCGCCGGGAGCTGGTGAATCCCTGTTTCGAGCCGTAATAGGAACGAATTTTTTTCTGAAGCAATTGTCTCAATTGCACTGAGTATCTGTTCTCCGAGCTTCCTGCCCCGGTATTGCGGTCGAATATATACCCGTTTGATCTCAGCTGACCCATCTGCCTGAAAGAGTAAAGCACCACAACCCGCAGGAGTTCCGCCTTCATCATGCACGATGACGCACCGGAGTTGCTCTTCATTGACTGTTGAAAGGTCTAAGCAGTGATTACTTTCTGCAGGATACAATTCGCTCTGAAAGGCATCGAGCTCGCTGACGAGCCTAGCCAGTTCAGAATCACCTTTATCTACTTCTGAAATGCTGAACATTCGCTATCCTCGATTTATTTATCAACCGATGAATCTAACATACTGTTCCATCTATGACTGTTTTAAGCATTTAAAAGAGGGGCCGAGCGGAGCTTCCTCTTTTGGCACTCATGTCGTAGGCAAAGCTACAAGGGCAGCAGTGAGCGATCAACGGATATTGTTAACAGCGTTCTGTGTGAATCAAAGGGGAGCAGGTCATGACCTCACTAAATAGGGTGACAAAAAGTCCTCTACTTCTTGTTTGCCAAGACCTAACGTGAAACTGATACCTGCATTCTTTAATATATTGAGCCCTTCACCCCTATTTCTAGGGTGAGGATCTTCTAAAGCTACATAGACATGTCTTGGCTTCAACTCTGCAAGTGTTAATGCACATGATGGGGTTCTTCCCTGGAAAGAGCAGGGTTCAAGCGTGACAAAGATTTCACATTCCCTAATTGGAAACTTTAGTCTAGAAATTGCATCTATTTCAGCATGATTATGGCCTGGGGATCGTGTGTATCCCTTCGAGACCACATCTCCTTTATGAACAATCACGCACCCTACCGGTGGATTAGGCCTGCATTCTGGTAATGCCTGGCGGGAGTGCTCAAGCGCCAACAACATGAATTTCAGTTCTTCACTCATCCACTGTCCGTCTTCTTGCGTAAGTCATTTACTGTCTGTTTTAAGGATTCTGATAATAATGTCTACAAACAAATAGCCTACGAGCGTATAAGCATCCGTACCTGCTTACCATGGTAGTTAACATACCCTTGAAACTCGAAACCAAAATGTTCAGCGAGATAATTTGAGCGTTTATTTTCTTCGTCAATGATACAGCACACTGGAGAGGAAAATGTCTGATCGGCCCAAAGTAAAATTGCTGTCAGTGCTTCAGACGCATAACCCTTTCCCCTGACTTCGGGAATTAACGTCCATCCAGCTTCAGGGTATTTTAGCGCAGGGATGATATCGCGATGGGCATCTTGAAAGCCAAATGCACCTATGTAACGATTTGTTGTTTTTTCAATAACTGCCCAGTAGCCATAACTTAATGCATGCCAGTGCCCGATATAGCGTAGTAAGCGTGACCAAACGATTTCTGCCGTTGGATTCTCACCGCCATTAATTCTAGCCATCTCAGGAGTAGCCCAGCTCGCCATAAGCTCTGGAAAATCGCCGAGCGCAAATTGCCTTAAAATCAGTCGGGCTGTTTCAAGTTGAGGCGCTTGCTGAGCAGTCATCACTTCCCCCCAATCGTAGCTTTTCAATGCAGTTGCTATACCACCATGCATGGTTCATCTCTCCCGAGCAACTACAACAATTTCCGCTTTTGGCACACAGCAGCCAGTCAAGCAATGCCATGTTTACCTCCTCAACATTGGTGGCGATGGTCAGGTAAAATGCAAACTGTCAGTAAAGCGAATGCAAATGCCCATGCGCTCCCTGACCAGCACGCCGCGCGAAAAAAAGCCCGCACCAGCTGCGGGCCTCCGGGCATAGTCCCGAAACTGCTACTTTGGAGAGATTTTAGAGATACTTTTTAAATGACCCGGTCACTACAGCCAGTACTGCGCCGACAAGTAATGCTGATGGAAGGAGTAACAGGTTTGGCCATACTGCAGTAGGCCATGCCAGATAAAGCATGCAGGGGCCGTACAACGCGGGTTTGATGAAACGTTTTGCGTGGTGATAGACAAAGCTTGATTCATAACCCGCACCGTAGCGCCGCAGGTCACGCCGGACCAGTCCGTCAACCACGCCCGTTATGATCACCAGTGCAAAAAGAGGTAGACTCAAAAAGAGGATCATGACCCGGATAAAGAAAATCAGCGTGACCCAGACCGTTGCCTGAAGATAGACCTCAAGCCAGATGACCATGGAAACGCCAACGCCGTTCAGCGCCGGAATAAGGCCACTTCCCTTTTTACTCAGGGAGTTGAACGACTGCAGCCAGCCGCTGAATCCGCTGTCCACAAAAAGCCACTGCCATGCCACATGTACCCATCGACTGACGGTCTCGACCGGCGCGCTCATCAGCAGGCTACGGGTGTACCCCTCTGACAGCCACCGGCTCTCTGCCAGCATGACGCGGTAGCTGTGTGCAGCCCCTTCATCGGGCCAAAGCAGAGCAATGCAGGCGTACTCAATCAGCAGGCTGACCAGCAATGAGCCCAGCAAAATGCCAATAAGACCCATCGGAAAATCCCACAGCAGCATGCCTATCGGGCCAGACTGCCGCTGACGAGCTGGCTGGCTGCGCTGCCCGTTTTCACTGTCCTGCTGTGACATCCGATCCCCCCGTAAACACCAGGTCACCGCCAGGCCACCACGTTTCACCCGTGTGGTAGTTCTTCTCCATGCTGTCAGCGAGATGTTTCAGACTGGCAGGCATATGCGGGTCGTCGTTATCTGCCGGCAACGGCATACGAATTTTCCATAGCTGGCCGCCTTCCAGCAGCGCAAATGCCTGCCCCTTGGGCAGGTTGATGATATCGGCAGGGCTTATCATTGGCGTTTTTATCAGGCTCACCTGATCGTTGACGTTACTGTTGAAATCCGTGCCTTCGCCAGGACGGGACACGTCGGTAACCCCGGAAGTCAGCGTTTTCTGGTAGACGTCCACTTCCGGAAGCTGATCGGTGAGCAGCATGGCTGTATTCTTCTCACGCACACGGAGCATCACCAGGGTATTGAAGTTGCCCACAACCTGATTGGCTTTGGCCGTGCTGCCAATGCGGGCCTCAATATCAGACAGTGTCTGCGTGTAAGCCGTCACCTGAAAACCGGCGCCGCCGCCTTTGTTTATGAGCGGGATGAATTCATCCCCCATCAGTTCGTTAAACTCATCGCAGTGCAGGTTAATGGCCACTTTTGACGACTGGCCCTCATCTTCATCACCGAGACCGAATTTATAAATGTGACCGCCTTCGGATACGAGGTCAGCGAACATGCTGTTACCCACGGCGGCGGCCACAACAGGATCAGAGAGGGCGTCGAGCCCGACATAGACCACGCCGCGCGATTTGATAATGTTGTGCCAGTCCAGAATCGGCCGGGGGTCGTTGAGGTCAGTGTAATCCGGGGCAAGAAGCGCTGCCGTTTTACCCGTTGTCAGCTTCTCCAGTAATGGCAGCAGTGAGGCGACAATCTTATCGAAATAGGTCCGGTCATACTGAACCGCGCTGCGAAGCCCGTCCAGCACGGGGTCCCAGAGCTTTTTACCCTCAGGGCTCCCCAGTACCTGTTCGGACACCCATATCTTTGCGCCATTGGGTCTGCCCTGAAGATGGCGAGGCAGGTCCTTGTCGCTTACTCCGTTGCTCAGCAGCGCCTCGACAGAATTCATAAGCTGCGGCGCTTTTTCACTCAGCAGATTATCGACATAGGTTTCATAGAGTTCACCGATGTTGGTGACATAGCGGAGAATGAGGCTGTAGTCTGGCCGCTGCCCCAGAGCGACGAGCGCGCGCGTGATGATATTAACAAAGCGCCAAGCGAACTCACGAAATGCGGCAGAGTTACCCTCACCAGAGAGCTGACCGGCCACGCGGGATGCCACCTCAGATATACGACTGAACCTTCCTACTGCGTTGTAGCGTGCGCTGATATCAGGCCAGCCCAGGTGAAACACCCAGAAATTATCCTGACGCCCCGCTCGATGAGACTCTGCGTACATACGACGTAGCAGGTCCGCATCGCCTTTAGGATCAAATACGATGACAACCTCATGCTCGCCGGCCGCATTTTTCCGCCGGATATCCTGCGTAATGAGCAACTCTGCCAGCCGGGTTTTGCCCACGCGCGTAGTGCCAATTACCAGCATATGCCCTACGCGCTCGCCAAGATCATAGGTGACAGCGGTTTCATCAGGTTCGACACCATGATAAACCGGACTGCCGCCAACCGGAGGCAACGGACGGAAAGGGTTAAGAGCTGAATCAGTCCGCGTCAGGCGGCACAGCCAGGGGAGGCTGTACTCCATCTTTTTTTCCACGTCACGCGCCATGCGATACAGCACTGAAGGCTGAACATACACTTCACACTCCGGGCGACGCGCTTCCATCAGCCGCTGTGTGTGGCGAGCTGACCACCGGAACCCCTTACCTAAAAAAAGGTGGCGGCGGCTGACGGGTATCTGTTCACTGGTGAGAACATAGCGGGGAAGACGGCGGATGTTGCGGCGATAGCGCAATATCTTCAGGCCCTGCCGGGTGCGCTTCAGGGCCAGCACCCCAAAACCCGCTGCAGTCACCCAACTGACGGAAGGCGCAAGCGCCACCGCCCACGGGGCTGTCAGACAGATGCAGGTCGCGCTTGCAGCGACGGTTGCGGAATACATTTCTACGGCCGGACGGAGCAAAGACTCCATGACATAATCATTGCTCATTAGTGCTCCTTTTGGGCAGAGCGTGACAGAGGTAAAGCCGATGGTGTAACAACACGGGGGGGTGTCGGTTGCTCAGTCTTACCGGCGAACTTGTCCATCCATCGGCGGTTGCCTGCGAGCAGCCAGAGCAGTTGCTGACCGCTAATGAGCCTGATACCTGGATAGCGGTTGAATGCATCTCTGCTCACTTCACCCGTACGGCCGGTGTGTACAAACAGCCCCGACGCCCGTTCAGTCTCGATCAGCAGACCGAATGCAGAGACATGCGCGGCGTTGATGGTATCGCTGTAGCGCTTAGCCTGAATCAGCCAGCGCTGACCGTTTATCCAGACCTGACCGTCAGCACCACCGTCACCGCTGTATCGTGCGTTGCGCTGTATGCGCAGCCCCTGTCGGGACATCGCCGTCAGCAACATTTCTTCGAATACGTACGGGTTCATCTTACGAAGCCAGGTTATTCTGGCCGCGTCATTACGCAGCTGCGGCAGACGAAGCAGTGCCCGGGCCGCCTGTTTCTGATAGCGGTGATGGCGACGCTGGCTGACCGAACGCGGCCTTAACACTGTGATGACAATTGCCAGTGCCACTGCCAGTACCATAACAAGCATCCCCCTGTGCTGACTCATCAGCTCGGCGATGAGAATGACCAGCATCACTGTGATATTCCTGTTGCGGTGATAAGCAGGGGGTAGTGATTCACCCCCAGCCGGCGAGCCAGGTCGCCACCGCTGACGGGCACCATAGCCACGCCCGGCGCCAGCTGACGCAGAGTGTTTAAACCCTGCTCATCCTGGACGCTTATCACCATGCCGGTTGCCTGCATGCCGCTGAGTGATGCAGCATGCTGCTGCAGCCATTGACGTGAAGCCACGTCATCACCCAGCACAAACACCGGCGGCATACCGGGAAGGTTCAGCGGTCGGGATGCCACAACCCCCGGAGACATTTCCGGCGTACTCACCGGCAGCATATCGGAAATGCTCAGGGAGGCGGGCGGCTGTGGCAATGACTCAGGCATGCCGGTATCGTTGTTCTGACCGGCATTGATGGCGTCAAAGAGGGGGGCAGTTGGCTCACCACCTGAATCGCCCACGACGGTGAGCGAGGCGCATGCACTGAAGGCGACAGCCATAACGGCTGAAAGGAGTGAGACAGTAAAAGCCTGACGAAAGAGTTTTTTCATTGAGGTTCAATCCAGGTGAGCGTTGAGCGGGCCAGCGCCACAGGCTGAGCTGAGCCTGCCGGTATACTGGCTTGTGCGATCTGACTGAGTTTGCGACGAACGATGGCCATATAGGTCGCTGCGTGTTGCCCGCCCGCAGGATGGTGGTAACAACCCGCAGCCCGCAGCCAGCTGCCAGGTCGGGCGTCATAGCAGGCTCTCAGTATCCGGGCGGCAGCGCGAAGGTTGGTATAGGGGTCGAAAGCATCACGATACGTCGGAAAAAAATGCCCGTTCCAGCCCAGATTGACCTGCGCAATGCCGACATCAATGTTCTTCAGGGGCCAGCGCTGCATAAACCCCATAAGTGCCGAAAAGGCCTGCTCCCGCGTCTCATAGTGGTATCCTTTTCCCGCCACATTTATTGTCCATGGCCAGGGCTTAGCCCCCCATGCGGTCTGGCGGGTACTTTCTGCCATGGCCAGTGAATACAGTGATTCAGCAGGCACACGTTCAGCTGCTGCAATCTGCCGGTAAGCATCGGGAATAACTTGCAGCTCTGCAGACAAGGCGGACCCCGTGGCAAAAAGCAGGACAGTAAAGAACATCAGAATGCGGCAAGCTGCCATCCGTTTTCTCCCTGCTGCAGAATGACCGGCATCTGACCCTGACCGTAGCGCATCCACAGGCCGCCATCATGGTTCAGAGTAATCTGGCGGCTGCGGACTTTATCTACCGGAATATTGTGTTTAATGGCCCATGTCCTGATGCCTTCGTCGCTGCTGTCTCCTACCAGATAAATATCAACCGGCCGGTTGTCGGCCACAGCCACTTCCCGACGTCGGTTCAGTTCGCTCAGGGTCACAAACTCGGTTGTCGCGGCCGGATAATGGCGTGTGACGTCCATTACCCAGCGCTGAATCGCCGCTTCTTTTCGTCGGTTACCATCAATCAGCAGCGTCACGCCACCGGCGGGCAGCCGTTCAGCGTATACAAAATCCATAATCTCTTTATCAGGTGTCATCATGGCCTCAGAAGGAGAGTTCAGAATCGTCGTTGAGGCGCACAAGCGTGGACGTGACCTCAGTGACACGCTTTGTGGTGCCCGGGATTTGATCCCCTTTCACCACCTCTGTCACCCCCCCATCGGGGAGCACAATACGGGCACGTAACTGATTACCACGTCCGTAAATCTCCTGAAGCCGCACACTGCCGGCGCGCTTCTCCGCGCCAGTTGACACGGTCTGCTGTGAGGGGGCAGGCTGCGCCATCAGTGGCATGGCAGGCTGAGCGGCAGTGGCCAGATAATTCCGGTCGGTGCTCTGCCCGGACTGGCTTTCACGCAGCTGCTGCTCGAGGCGGGCTGTCTGAACTTTCTGCTCAAGGATGAGGTTTCGCGCCTGTGCAGCTTCAAGCTCACCAAGCGTGACGTTGGGTGGCAGTGGGTCGGCGGC
This sequence comes from Erwinia oleae, assembly GCF_000770305.1. Taxonomy (GTDB): domain Bacteria; phylum Pseudomonadota; class Gammaproteobacteria; order Enterobacterales; family Enterobacteriaceae; genus Erwinia; species Erwinia oleae. The sequence continues at coordinate 13,505 of NZ_JNVB01000055.1, read as the reverse complement.
CAGTACCGGCAGTGTCGTTCCGCAGAGCAGAACGGCCAGCAGCAAGTCCCTGCCGGCGGGATTAATTCTGCGCATAAACGCTCCCCTTCATCGTGTAGTCGAACTGCCCCTGCGGGCTCATGGTGATGGACAGGCTGGTCAGGCGTAGCCCTGTGGCATCAAAATCCTGAAGCAGCCGCTCAGGCTGCAGGCGAGAGCTGACTGAGAACGAGAATTCCCGCCAGTCCTGCGGAGGCGTGTTTTTTTCCTGACCCGGCGTGACAGCCGGCGGCTTCACCTCAGTAAACTTCACGTCGAGATTCCGTCGCTGCAGATGGGAAATAAATCGCATGAGCTGAGCGTCAGCACCGGGGAGCGCTTCGTCCGTAAGTCCGGCGGGTGAGGTGCGTTTGAAGGGAATAAAAACGTCGCCGCTTTTGCCGCCCTCCTGCAGGTTAAAGACGGCTGAGTGCCCCAGCAGCTCCCGTGCGCGGCGGGAAAAGTCCTCCACGGTTGCGCCGGGGGTGGCAATAAACCGCAAACGCAGCCCTTCCGGCACGCATTCGCCATCCGTAAATCGCCAGCCGGCCACGGAGGCAAAAACAGGTTCACGGGTGAGCCAGCAGTTGCTGAGCAGCACAGAAACGGGAAGCTGCGAGGCCCACGGGTGCGGTGCGCGTGCGGGCACGGCCGGTTTTTCAGGCTTAAGGGCCAGGCGGGCGCGAAACGCCGCCATCGCAGCCGCCTGTTCGGCTTTCTCAGAGGCGGTGTCGTACCAGTACATACCCGAGGCCAATGCAAGGGTCACGAGGACCACCGGCAGGATAACCGCCATCGCAGTGACGCGCTTACGCAGCCGGCAGCGCTTAAGCTGGGTGCGACTGAGTCTGTCAGTCAGCGTACTGGCGTGGCGATCGTCGTCCACCGTCGCGGCACACCTTAATCCCGGCGCATCGGCGTCGTTGAACCGCAGGAAATTTTTTGCAGCCAGTTCAATGGTGGCTCGCGAGCCGGTCACGTCGCCCATCACCGAAAGCTGACCGCCGATGGCGGCAAAGAACACCCACATATCCTCTTCGTGACTCAGACGGTAGATCCCCCAGGCTTTCCCGCCCTCGGTGAGCAGAAACGCCACGGCAAGGGAATGAATATGACGGCGCGCGCGGCCCGGAGAAACCAGCCCCTGCATCGATGCATTCCCGCGCCCGGCAGCAACAAAGTGCGTATCGGGAGAGGACTGGCTGCGAAACCGGGTGGCCAAAGCGTTTCGCTGCGGCTCCCAGTGCATTCCGGCCATCCAGTCGCGACGCTGATGCATAATCCGGACGCCGGTACGAAGGCTTAATTTTTTCATTGCTGGCATGTTTACCTCAGCAGAACAGGAGTGATCATGATGACAAGCGTGGTACGGCCGCGGGAGCCGGTCTGACCGCCGCCCAGAATGAAGTTACCTGGCGTAAAGGTGCCCTGTTTGTCTGCGGAGACGTTCTGTTGTTCCGAACCGGTCAGCACCAGCGTCTGCCCGGAACGGAGGTTCACCTTGCGTGCCAGGCCTTCGGTAGAGGTTGTAGGCAGGTCATTACGGGTATTGCCGTCGGCGCTGATAAACTTCTCAATCTGCGGCGGGCTGGTATAGCTGAAGGCAAACTGCAGCTGCACGTCACCGTTTTCCTGAATAAACGGCAGCATGGTCATGAACAGCCCGGTGGTAATGGTCGTCGTAGTCATTGATGAGGTGACGCCAACGTTCGCCGTGGCCGTCGAGCTGGAACTGGAGAGGATGCCTTTCTGGCTGGAAAGCTGGTAGGCCACCGGAGTCAGGTTGGCGGTCGGGTCAGTCTGATTCAGCGCCATGCTGACGTTACCCTGCTCAGACAACGCTTTGATAAGCAGGCTGGAGCCGGAGAATTTCGCAGCGTTACCTGAGGCGGTATCGAGAATTGAAATGCCCGCGCTGGCAGCAGATGTGGATGCATTGGCCATGGAGCCGGTCAGACTGGCGCCAAAGTTATTGAGGGATTTATAAATCAGCCCCCAGTCCAGTCCCAGCTGCTCATTACGCGTCTGGCTGACGCTGACTATCTGAATATTTAGCTGAACCTGACGACTCAGGACTTTGTTCTGGTATTCGATGTAGCGTCCTATACGGTCAAGCACATCCGGCGTGTCCGTCACGCTGAGCGTACCCGTGGCGGCAGACAGCCAGAATCTGCCTGATTTTGGTGTCAACATTTGATCGATTGTTTTACGGATATCATCATACAGGTCACTGTTCATACCGTAATCGGTCTTCTGGTTCGAGCTGATGTCACCGGTCGTGCCACCGGTAGTTCCCCCTCCGCTGCCAAGCTGATTACCGGAGCCAGAGTTGATTGAGGCGCTGCTGTTGACTTTGGTATTGAGAATGACGAGCTGGAATGTGCGGGTATCCTGCTGGTAGAAATACACGCCGCTGCGGTCACTACGCCAGGACAGACCGTATCCGCTGGCTTCAACATCCAGCAGATCCCGTACATCGCCCTGGAATTTGATACCACGGACAAGGGCAGTGCTTTGCTGAACAGGTGCAGCCTGCCCTGATGCTGAGCCGATCTGTGATAGTGGTACGCGACCATTATCATCAGGCGCAGGGAGCTGACCATTCATCTGCGAGGTGGTCAAGCTACCGGTTGAAACGTTACTGAGTGCCGCAAAGGCATCCGGCGTGATGGAAACCCTGATGCCGCAAAGCGCGGTAATGCGTTGTCCAAGCTCAGGCAGTGATATACCGTCTGGACGGTTTATCGTTATCTGGCAGGCAGGCAGATTTTTTTCGTCCGGCGTGGATACGACGGGCGCAACCGGCTGCAGGTTAACCCAGGGTTTGTCGGACCAGACGACGGTAGGTTGGGTCATTGACTGTCGGCTCTGCAACACCCGCTGAGCAGTGTCAGCCTGTCCTGAAGCTTCTTTGTCCATTTTGCTGATTTCTGTCAGCGAACAGGATGACAGCACGAACGCGGTGGCCAGCGCTGTCAGGCAGAAAGGTATACGCGGCATCCGCAGCTCCCTGAGGTGGTTAATTGAGGTAAACAATGCTGCCCTCCGTTATTCCGGTGGGCAGGGAAAGACTCATATCGGTGCCGTCAGCCATGCGCAGGCGACCGCCGCTTACGGTCAGCGCCAGCGCTGAGGTCACTGACTGGCTTCGCAGGGCGGCAAAAACGCCGTCAGTAGCAGGGACCCATACCCAGAGTCGGTTGTTCAGAATGACGGATTGAATTCGGCTGTCAGGCGCAGGCATCATGCCTGTCTGAGCGGGGGTAATAGCACCATCGGCAACCGTGCGACCATGGCGCCAGTTATTGACAGCATCGGCCGTACGTAGCATGTCTGCGGCCAACTGATCCGGCAGCGTTTGCTGGACAGCCGCACGGACGTGTTCTGACGAATGACGCTGCGCATCACCCGCCATCAGCGCAATGACCAGACAAAACACCAGAACCGGCAGCGCGAATCCCATCTCAGTGCCCCCCGCCCGCAGGGGTGTCGCTGACGGAAATCAGGCATTGAATGCGGTTTGCCTCAGCAAACAGCGGTTTTTCGGCCTTGCGATAGAGGTCAAATACCTGAACCATCACCGACTCAAAGTTGCCGTGGAAAATCAGAGGGGCATCAATGCGGTAATCAAGCGATACCGGCCAGATAACGACCCAGTTACCGCCGTTACTGCACGGCGCCTTCGAAGCCCAGCCGGTGAGTGTCTCTTTCAGGGTTGAACCCGGTTCTGCCCGCCATGTCTGACCCACCGGGGCGACGGTAACAGGTGTGCCCGGAATGGGAGAGGCTACCGTCTGGCTGCTCACAGGCGGCGCGGGAGGGAGCGTTGTGACAGGACGCACAGAGGAAGCTTTCGGTGTGGCATTCACTGTAGTCTGTGTGACTACCGGCGGACGAACTGCCACAGCCTGAGAACCGTGCTGCTGAGCCAATTTAGCAACCGGTGCCTTAGCTAATAGCGGCGGATTGTTCGCTGATTTCTGCGCTTTCTGGGGTCCGCTGGTTGTCAGCATGGGTGACGGCACGGCCAGATTCTGTGGAGTCAACGCTGTTTTTGGGACGGCAGCCGGCAGGGTTTCTCCTGTGAAAGGGTTACGGGGTAAAGCATTTTCCGGAACGGCTGGGCCCGCTGACTGAACGGGTTTCGGCTGAACCGGGTTAATTGCCGATAGGCTCTTTGCCGGGGGGGGCGTTGCAGCCGCTGCGTCAAACTGGCGGTACTGATCGCGCAGCACAAAACAAATTTCACGGTTGACTTCATCCACCTTCAGCCGCCAGGCGGGGCCGGCAAGAATTTGCAGCGCCTCGCTCAGCTTAACCGGTCCAATATCGCGCTGAACAGCGGGAAGCGGACGGCTGAGAAGTTCCGAAAATGAAGAAGTCATGGCTGAGCACAGTGAATAACCTGATTCCAGCAGGAGATAGCGAAATCCTTCTCCTACTGTGTTAACCAGCTGTGCAGGCATCGTGATATCAATAATCTGATTGAGAGGATCGCGCTGTGCATCATCCGGGCGCGTACTGACGAGCGTGTAGCGATCGTAGCGCACCACTTCAGGGGCACGATTGCGGTAAATGTCATCGAAACGTGCAGGCTGCTGATAACGCCCATGAGTTAATGGCGCAGGGTCAGAAGCCGGGTTGCTGCAGCTGGCTAACATGACAGAGCAGGCGAGCAGGCCGGCTCCCGTTGCCGCGCGTCTTGAAGGTACTGCCATCAGGATTCACCCCAGGGATAGTCTTAGTCAGGAGTGCTATTCTGGCGGTGATGAAAAAGCGGGCAATGTGAAACTCTGAGTTCAGATTGAAGAATAAAGTACTGACGGCCGATAGAAGAAAAGTGACAGTTCGTCACATTAAGGTTTACTCATCAAGAGGGTGTTATGAAAAGAAAATTATCAGCCATCTGTTTCGCCGCGGCTTTCATTACCAGCTCAGCAGCTTTGGCCGCGACCAGCAACAAAGTTGCGGTAAGTGACCTGCACTTCCAGAAAACGCAAAACGGTCTTCAGAACATTCAAGGGCTGGGACAAAATACCAGTGGTAAAACGCTCGGCAATATTATCGTTAAATTTAATTTGCTTAAAAATGACGTCGTCATCGGGCAGGCTGTAGATATGGCCAGTAATATCGAACCTGGTCAGAAGTTTACTATTAACGCTATTTACAACAGTATCCAGCTGCAGCCCGATTCGTTCAAACTGACCGAAGTGCTGGCAACAGAAAAATAACTCCCCTTCGGGGCAACCCGTCCACGCCATAAAAGCAAGTTTCATGTCATGGACGGGTTTCCGATAACTGACTAAATACCAGGAAATTCAGGACAAAAAAAAGCGCCATGATGGCGCTTAGTCTTAAGACAGGCTGACAAAATCAATCCGGGTAGTATTCCTGAGACAAGATCTGTCCCATTTCCCAGATGCAATCTTCAGGAAAAACATCAAGCTGTGTCTCCTGAGCTGCAGAAGAGACTGCATCTGCCCATACTGCAGCAATCCAGTCACTATCGGTAAGAGCCGTTTTTAAGCTCGGAGTGCCTTTTATATGTAATGCCAGTGCTTTTCTTTGCTCTTTGATGGTTCGCTGCCAGCTTGACCCACGACGGCCTGGCTGAAACTTCCATTTGAGAAGATGCGCCAGCAGAACGGCCATACGGCTGGCCAGCTCCCGCTTTTCGCTTTTGCCCACGTCTTCGATCTCCTCGGCGATATTAGCAATATCAATCTCAGAGAACCGACCGGCACGGAGTAAAGCTGCCTGCTCCTGAGCCCAGGCAACAACGTCAGCTTCGTAGCGTGTGTTCATGGTAGATCTCCAGTGACATTCCTGATTAATGAACATCATTATAGAAGAAAAAAGCGCCAGACTAAACTGGCGCATGAGAGGGTATAATTAACTGAATCCGTTAGGAAATGGCATAAATGGCTTTTCTGCAGATGCCATAACCGTGTCCGAGGAACGGTATGTCATCGTCAAAATCCATCGGAGGCTCATTCTGCGGATTTCGTGGCGCTGACGGAGTCTGCTGTGGCTGCTGAGGTTGTCCCCAGCCGCTCTGCTGACCTGATTGCGCATTATTTCCACTGGTGCTGGAGCTGTTATTGCGACCACCTCCCAGCATCTGCATCGTTCCGTTAACCCCCACAACGACTTCGGTTGTCCAGCGGTCGGTGCCGCTGTTATCCGTCCATTTGCGGGTGCGTAGCTGGCCTTCAATATAAACCTGTGAACCCTTACGCAGGTATTCACCGGCAACCTCAGCCAGCTTGCCAAACAGAACGACACGGTGCCATTCGGTATTTTCACGGTTTTCACCGGTCTGTTTATCACGCCATGATTCTGATGTGGCCAGACTTAATCCAGTCACGGCTTTACCATTTGGCGTGTAGCGTACTTCGGGGTCCTGTCCTAAATTACCGACAAGAATGACTTTGTTGACGCCGCGTGCGGACATAATGATTTCCTCTTAAGAATGGAGTTGAGAGGAGCACATCCACCGGGATGTGTTCCGGTGGTGTGTCCGTGACGCTTAGAATGAGTTCGGATCGTACTCTTTCGGAGCAGATGAACCGGATTCCGGCGTCTGTGAAGCATTGGGTGCTTGGTAAACCACTTCCTGGCCTTTCTTGATGAATTCCACCTTTATCAGACGGGCCTTCAGGGAAGGGCGACTTTCACCGGCGTGATCACCCGACTGGAGGGTAAACACATCGGCTTTCAGTCCGCTCAGTACAAATCCAAGCAGCACCTTTTCTTCCTCATCAACGGCTTTCTGACAGCGATTGATAAGTTTGGTCGCCTCCGGACCCGCGATGGTGACATCAAACCGGGTATAGGAAGCGTTGTCAGTAGGGCCGGTCAGAGCGTTAATGACGGCACAGGTGAATTCACCGTTAGGGCCCTGAACGCGACGTATCGAGTTCAGATAACCGATACCGCTGACATTGAGGTTGAAGAACTCTTTTTTCTGATTCCCAGAAGCAGAGCCATTTGAAGCAGGGGTTTGATTAGTTGCAGTCATGATGTTTTCTCCGGAGTAGAACTGAACAGGTTGCGGAGAAACATTTGTCCCGTGCGGGAAATGTTTCCCGCAGGGAGGTCAGCATATTTTGCCGACCGGCTGAATTGGTGAAGTGGACCTTTACCTGGTTAACAGGTCCCTGTTTGCAAAGGTTAAACAGGTTTAGAACCGCTCTAAAGCGCCATCTCTCAGGTTCTGATGGCTTTGGCATGTGATTACCCGAAGGCGCTCCTCTCAAATCACCGGAACATTGGCAGTTGTAGGAGAGACAACGATAAGCATCTGTATCATTCATTCAGGCGCCGCGGTTGTCAACGTCGCAGCGCGCAAAAAATCATCACTACCTGAAAATAAAAAAAGCGGCACCATATGGCACCGCCTCCTGAGGTCTGCACCTTCGACCTAATGTTAAGCTGTATTTTACAGTAGCTCCGCTGGCGTGTTCAGTTCCCGGCACGGTTTTCACGGAGTTTTCGTGCCTTACCGGCTCCCGTTCAGGTGTGGACGGGTCCGGTGAGACTGTATTCCGGCAGCACATGCATTAGATGCTGACGGAACCCGCAGTCACGGGGTGCGGCTTCAGAGCCGGTGCCACAATAGCAAAGCCCCTGATGGCCCGCAATCGGAGACAACAGATTAATTCTTCTTTGATTCAGGAGACTTAGGTCTTCGGGGGCGTCTGGTTTTGCTGCCGCAAATATTAATAACGCCTTTGCACCCTGGATAGCGCTGGCAGCTCCAGAACTCCCCCTTTTGTCCCTTTCGCAGGCGGGTTTTGCTTCCGCACAGCGGACAGGGAGGGGAGGGAGGCACGCGAATATTCACCCGTTGCTGCGCGCCCTGACCGACAAGATTGCGCGTCCAGCCGGCCTGCCGCTGCAAAAAGTCGTTAAGTGACATGCGCCCTGCAGCGACCTCGTCCAGAGCCTGTTCCCAGAGCGCGGTCATACCGGGTTCAGTCAGTTGCGGGGGAAGCGCATCAATCACGTCAGTACCCAATTCTGTTGCCATCAGCTTGCTGCCTTTACGCACAATAAAGCGTCGATTCAACAGCTGTTCAATGATGCCCGCACGGGTGGCCTCAGTCCCCAGACCCGCATTATCTTTCAGTACCTTACGTAGCGCTATATCCGTAACGAAAGCGGCGGCGTTCATCATCGCACCAATCAGCGTAGCAAAGGTGTAGTGCGGCGGCGGTCGAGTCATCAGCTGCGAAACCTCAGCATCTGTCACGGCGCAGACGTCATTCTGAGAGAGCGGTGGCAGCACCTGCGCTGCTTCGTCATCCTCCTGCACATCTTCATCTCCAGCTTTTTCGAAGAGAACTTTCCAGCCCTTAATCGCCTCGGTCCGCCCAGTGGTACGGAACAACTGCCCACCGATGTCGAACTGGAGCCGGGTGATGTCGGATTCATGCAGGGGCAGGAACTGGGCGAGGTAGTTACGACGGATAAGAAGATAGACGTTACGCTCAGGATCAGTAAGTGCCGACAGCTGAAATGCGGTTCGGGTGGGGATAATGCCATGGTGTGCCTTAATTTTTTTGTCATTCCAGATGCGCGAAATAAATGCCCGGTCAAGACGGGTCAGCAACGGCACGCATTCCGGGTCTGTACGGCCAATGGCATCGAGCACGCCGGGGATTTCCTCCCGCATGGATTCAGGCAGGTAACCGCAGTCGGTGCGGGGATAGCTTGTCGCCTTGTGCTTTTCATACAGGCTCTGTGCGGTATCCAGCACCTGCTGCGGCGACATGTCCCACAGCCTGCCGCAGGCCTGCTGCAGGGAACCGAGCGAAAAAGCCACAGGAGCTGCAACCTTTTCCCGCTTCGTCTCACACTCCGTGACGACAGCCCGGCCGGTCTGCCGGCAGAGCTGAGCTACCTGCTGCGCAATATTCTGGTGAACGCAGCGCTTTTCCTCATCGGTATAAACCTTTGCCGGTACCTTCACGGTCTTCCGCCTGTTTCGTCCAGTCCTTGTAAACCACCGCCAGGGTGGCTTTCTCACCCTTACGCACCTGCCCGCCAGCCTGCTGCGCCTGCCGGTAAGTCAACCAGCGGTTATTAGGAAAACCCTGCTCCTCCGCTGACATCCAGAGAAGCAGGACATTCACACCGCTGTAGTGACGTCCGGTGGTGGCGTTCAGGGGCAGACCGTCCAGACCGCTGCCGGCAGCTGCACGCCACGGCTTACGCCAGGGCGCGACGCCGTTTTCCAGGGCGACAACAATGCGGTCGGTGATCTGACGATAAAGGTCAGTCTGTTTTATCGGGCGGCGAGCCGCCTTGCGTGAAGTCGTTTTTTTCATGAGATATACCTTTATCAGAGGCATACCCCTGCGCCGGCGGGCGCAGTGATACGCCCGTCGACGGGAAAACTCACTCAGGGTGAGCGAAAGAAAAAAGATTACAGCGCGTCAGTTTTTTCAGTGACGCGCTTCAGTTCGTACAGATGGAACTCCGCCAGTACGAAGGCATTCCAGTCCTCACTGCTCAGCACCCGCTCACCACCGGAGAGCAGCAGCAGCAGCAGGGAATCAAACGCACCCTCACTCACCGGCGTTTGCAGTACCGGCTGAGGCGTTGTCAGTGACGGTTGCTCAGGCAGGCCAATATGACGCTCAATCCAGCGCAACGGTATTGCCCAGCTGCGCCCTTCGTCAGAAGAATGTATCCGGAAGCTGCCCGGACACAGATTGTGCAGCAGGACCATCACAACACGCGCAAAGAAATCGCAGGGCTGATGCTGAAAATCCAGCTCCTGAATACTCAGCGTATTATTGCTGCGCTCTCGCTCAATGGTCATGTTGACCGGCCAGAAACTGGCGCCTGAATCGCCACAGAACGCCATGACATCAGCAACCGGAAACAGGTCAGCCGCGCGGTTAAGCGACGGCAGATACATATTTCCCGGGCGCAGACGCACCGGCAGTTGCCAGAACGTTTCTGTTACGGCCAGGACGAAAGCATGCCAGTGACGTAACGGAACCGTGCTGACGTGCTTGATGGTATAAACAACCGACATGGAAGCCGGGGATGAAGACAGGTCTTTCATTGATAAATCCTCCGCAAAGAAAAAAAAGGGGGATTTATCCCCCGGACGGGAGTCAATCCCCGTCAGGGTGTGTTCTGTCTGATTACATCATTTCGAGGGCAGCGATAGCTTTGTCACCACAGGCCTCATCCTGCCCGCGGGCCACAGCCTGCTCCCAGAAAGGCCGGTTAATTTCTTTACCGAGACCGTCAAGGGTGCAGAGAAGTTCTCTGGCAGAGGCAGGCAGCGGTGGAATATCACCGTCCCTGAGAAAACAGACAAACCAGCCATAGGCTGTGCCGGCGTTAATGATGGCATCTTCCGGATACGTCAGTTCATTCGGTTCATCCCGGTCCGTATGAAGGCCGAGACGCTGAAATGCCCTGATGCTCAGAAGTTCGCTCTCAAGCAGGCAAAGCCAGCTGAGCGTGTCCAGAGGTGTCTTGAGTGTGTAAACGTCTGCGTACATGGGTATATCCTCAGTTAAGTAACGGGATATCCCCTCCGACGGAGAGATATCCCCGTCAGGATTCACAACATTTGCCGGCTGTAATTACCAGCCGTTCAGTACATATGGGGTGTGAGGACCATCGCCTGTCTCAGGCGATGGTCACCGGCAGATGACTGCAAGTCAGGATTGAAAGCTTCTGACCAGCTGCGCCGGGTCGAACCTGTCGCTGACCGGTATTTTCAGACAGACGTTGCCGGCTGTCGGATGCATGCGGTGCCTGAAAATATGGTAATACCGCGTACGGAACAGACCCTTCACTTTAGTTGTATGCATGTACTGCCAGGCCTCGCTAAAGTTTTCGGCTACCTTCGGCTCGGGCAGATTACGGTTGGACGCGTGGTTGCGTATTACCATGAAGGAGATCGGTGAGTAACATTGATGGAGATCGGTTCGTGTCACTTTCACAGAACCATTTTTACATTAACTTCACCGATCTCCTTCGGTCAACGTGGTTTGTATTTTTCGCATTGATTCTCCTTTAAGTTCTATCTTGATGCTCCCGTGAACCAGCCGATCCAGGATGGCATCGGCATGTGTTGAGTCCCCGATCATCTTGTACCAGCTTTCCACCGGCAACTGGCTTACGACGATGATTGAACCGCGCTGGTACATCAGATCCACTATTTCCAGTAGATCGCTGCGTTGTTCTGACGACAGAGGCTCCAGTCCCCAGTCGTCCAGAAGCAGCAGATCGCTATGATTCAGTTTTGTCAGCAGTTTGCTGTATCTTCCGTCTGCATGCCCCTGGTAACACAGATCCATCAGTGCTTTCAGACGGTAGTAGTAGACCTTATATCCCTGTCGGCAGGCATTATGGCCAAGCGCGCAGGCCAGATACGTTTTACCACTGCCTGTCGCCCCCGTCAGCAACAGGTTTTGTTTAAGGTTCAGCCAGTTTCCCTGCCCGAGTGAGCGGATGAGGGCCTTATCCAGGCCCCTGCTGCTGCGGTAATCCAGTTTTGATAACTCGGCGCTGAGTCTGAACCGCGCCTGTTTCACCAGGCGCTCTGCTTTCCTGTTTTCTCGACAGGTCAGTTCTTCTGAAGCCAGTAACGACAGGCGTTCTTCGAACCCCAGCTCCAGGTATGCACCAGGTTGTGCGATCTGGTTTTTTAGTGCATCGCGGAAGCCCGTGAGTTTCAGTTCCGTCAGTTGTTCGTAAAGATGGTTCATTATTGGCTTCCGTATCAGTGGTAGTATTTGCTGCCGCGAACGTTTTCATGTTCCAGCGTTGACAGCTGGTCAGGTTTATTTTCAGGAACTGGCTGTTTATCCAGACCTTTTTCCAGGATCGATTTTATTCCCGCAAGCCGCCATACCTGAGTTTTCAGCGCCCGGGCACATGCTGCGTTAAGTCTGGCTTTGCTGTATTTTTTGTGCAGGTTCAGAAGCCCCAGGCAGAACCGGTAACTTTGTTCCGGATGGGGTCGGGAGTTCAGGATATGAAGGACGTAGTCATGAGTTTCACTGCCAACGCGCCCGGCCCACTCCAGAAGCCGTTCCGGTGTCCAGGTGGCGTGCTGGCGGTGAGCCTCCGGCATATGCTCTTCACGGGTACTGTAGCCATAGTTACGGTTTCGGGGATGTGCCGCCACTTCCTGCCCCTGATTAAACAGTCTGACCAGTTCACCCGAGATCCATGCTTCCAGCTGTAAGCCCAGAAGCGAACAGGGTACCGAGTAGTAATGTTTGTCGATCTCCACATGGTAATCAGCATGGACCCTGACTTTTTTCACCAGGGTGTAGCTGTAACCCGCCTCAGGGAGTGGTTTCAGCGCTGGTTTGTCAAGCTGGATGAAGAGATCGGCCCGCGAGCAACCCAGCTTCTGCATTACCTTGCTATTCAGCCTTTCCAGTAACTCACGGATGCGCTGATTAAGCGACGCCAGGCTGTAGAAGGTTTCATGCCTGATACGGGCCATGATCCAGCGTTCAACAACCTGAACGCCCACTTCTGCTTTGGCTTTATCTTTTGGTTTACGCGGCCGCGCGGGTATGACGGCAACATTGTAGTGCTCGAGCATCTGCTGGTAGGTCGGATTAACGTCAGGATCATACTTACAGGCCCGTGACGTGGCGCTTTTCAGATTGTCCGGAACAACAAGCTCAGGAACACCGCCAAGCCACTGGAAGCAGCGAACATGGCTCATAACCCAGTCCTCAAGCTGCTGGGACCAGGTGGCCTCTGCCCATGTGTAACTTGACGCCCCGAGAACGGCCACGATGATTTGCGCGGTTCTTATTTCCCCGGTATCAGGGTTGATAATGTCAACGGTTGGCCCACAGTAATCAACGAAGAGCTTTTCGCCAGCTTTATGGACCTGGCGCATCGATGGCGAGGTCGTTTTCAGCCATTCGCGGTACATCCGGCAGTAATGGTTATAACTGTAAAAACCGCCAGGGTTTCGCTCACTGTACTCTTCCCAGAGCAGTTGCTGCGTCACGCATTTATTACGCAGCTCTTTGTGCACTGCAGCCCAGTCTGGCAGGGAGTGCTTCTTCATCTTCACCTGCGTTTGAAGGAACGCATGCTTTAGCGCTGCATCATCCCATTCTGCGGGCAACGGCCACTGCTTAATACCAAGCTGGGCCGCCCGATTGGCGTACCTGGATACGACAGAGGGGGAGATCGCGAGACTACGGCCAATCTGACGATGGCTGAGTCCGGCACCATATTTAAGTCTGAGTATTTCCTTGAGTTTTCTCATAGAGATAGGAACTGTCGGCATAAGTATCCTTCACCGGAATGGCAAAAGATACAGTTCAACACACCTGTGAAGTTCCAATAACATCGATGGAGATCACCGAATAACAAAGTGAGTCAAAAGTGATCTCCATCGATGTTATTCAGCGATCTGCTCAAATGTTATTACCCGATCTCGATGGATGTTATTGGGTGATCTCCATTAATGAAAATAC
>NZ_JNVB01000054.1 GCF_000770305.1 Erwinia oleae | reverse complement strand
AGACACCGTGAAATCGACCTGTACCGGCGTTGAAATGTTCCGCAAACTGCTGGACGAAGGCCGTGCAGGTGAGAACTGTGGTATTCTGCTGCGCGGTATCAAGCGTGAAGATATCCAGCGTGGACAGGTTCTGGCCAAGCCAGGCTCAATCAAGCCACACACCAAATTTGAGTCAGAAGTTTACATTCTGTCCAAAGACGAAGGCGGCCGTCATACGCCGTTCTTCAAAGGCTACCGTCCACAGTTCTACTTCCGTACCACCGACGTGACCGGAACGATCGAACTGCCGGAAGGCGTTGAGATGGTAATGCCGGGCGACAACATCAAAATGGTTGTTACCCTGATCCACCCAATCGCAATGGACGACGGTCTGCGTTTCGCAATCCGCGAAGGCGGCCGTACCGTTGGTGCAGGCGTTGTTGCTAAAGTTATGGCGTAATCGCGATAACATTTGACGCACCGCACATGAAAAGGGCATCATTTGATGCCCTTTTTACACGCTGTAATATAGAACCTGGCTCATCAGTGATTTTCAACCATAATCATTGCTGAGACAGGCTCTGTTATACGGCGCAATATGCCGAGTTTCGCCTGACAGCATCCTTCGGTTCGGTTGCCTCCTTATCAGGGGGCAAAATAGTTTCTGATTTATTGTGGCAGGTTGGTTTATGAGTGCTAATACCGAAGCTCAAGGGAGCGGGCGCGGCCTGGAAGCGATAAAGTGGTTAGTCGTCGCGCTGCTTCTTATCGTGGCTATTGCTGGTAACTACTATTATCGTGAAGTCACCCTACCGTTACGCGCGCTGGTTGTCGTTATTCTGATTGCTGCCGCTGGCGGCATTGCGTTGCTGACGACAAAAGGTAAGGCAACGCTGGCTTTTGCTCGCGAAGCGCGCACCGAAGTCCGCAAGGTCATTTGGCCGACCCGTCAGGAAACGTTGCATACCACGTTAATCGTTGCCGCGGTTACCGCCGTGATGTCGCTGATTCTGTGGGGACTGGATGGCATTCTGGTCCGTCTTGTATCGTTTATCACTGGCCTGAGGTTCTGAGATGTCTGAAGCTCCAAAAAAGCGCTGGTACGTCGTTCAGGCGTTTTCCGGTTTTGAAGGCCGCGTAGCACAATCGCTGCGCGAGCACATCAAGTTACATAACATGGAAGAACTGTTTGGCGATGTCATGGTTCCCACTGAAGAAGTGGTCGAGATCCGTGGCGGTCAGCGTCGTAAGAGCGAGCGCAAGTTCTTTCCGGGCTATGTACTGGTTCAAATGGTCATGAACGACGCGAGCTGGCACTTAGTGCGCAGCGTACCGCGCGTCATGGGATTCATTGGCGGCACCTCCGATCGACCTGCACCGATCAGCGATAAAGAAGTGGATGCGATCATGAACCGCCTACAGCAGGTTGGCGACAAACCGCGTCCGAAAACGCTGTTCGAACCGGGCGAAATGGTACGCGTTAATGATGGCCCGTTTGCTGACTTTAATGGCGTGGTCGAGGAAGTGGACTACGAGAAGAGCCGTTTGAAAGTTTCCGTTTCTATTTTTGGACGAGCAACACCTGTTGAGCTGGACTTCGGACAGGTAGAAAAAGGCTAATCCACTCTGCAAGCCACCATTCAGCATGGCGGACGTTATCCGGCAGATAAGTCGGAGAGTAAATAGAGTTGCCTGAGGCGCGAAATTGCAATACAATTTCGCGCCTTTTGTTTTTTATGCGCTGTTAAAGCGCGTGAATATTAATCACGGGGAGCCTCATTTCGAGGCGCTTGAACCCAATAGAGGAAATACCATGGCTAAGAAAGTACAAGCCTACGTCAAGCTGCAGGTTTCGGCAGGTATGGCGAACCCAAGTCCACCAGTTGGTCCGGCTCTGGGTCAGCAAGGCGTTAACATCATGGAATTCTGTAAAGCGTTTAACGCCAAAACAGATTCTCTGGAAAAAGGTCTGCCGATTCCGGTCGTCATCACTGTTTATTCTGACCGTTCTTTCACCTTCGTTACCAAAACGCCTCCGGCAGCCGTACTGCTGAAGAAAGCGGCAGGTATCAAATCTGGTTCGGGCAAACCGAACAAAGAGAAAGTAGGGAAAGTGTCACGTGCTCAGGTACGTGAAATCGCAGAAACTAAAGCTGCGGACATGACTGGTGCTGACGTTGAAGCGATGACTCGCTCAATCGAAGGTACTGCTCGTTCCATGGGCCTGGTGGTAGAGGATTAAGAAATGGCTAAGCTGACCAAGCGCATGCGCGTGATCCGTGACAAAGTTGATTCAACTAAACAGTATGACATCAACGAAGCTGTTGCTCTGCTGAAGGAACTGGCAACGGCCAAGTTCGTAGAAAGCGTTGACGTAGCGGTAAACCTGGGCATTGATGCTCGTAAATCTGACCAGAACGTGCGCGGTGCAACCGTACTGCCACACGGTACTGGCCGTTCAGTACGCGTTGCCGTATTTACCCAGGGCGCTAACGCCGAAGCGGCAAAAGCAGCCGGCGCTGAACTGGTAGGTATGGAAGATCTGGCTGACCAGATCAAAAAAGGCGAAATGAACTTTGACGTTGTTATCGCATCACCTGATGCAATGCGCGTTGTTGGCCAGCTGGGCCAGGTTCTGGGTCCACGCGGTCTGATGCCAAACCCGAAAGTGGGTACCGTAACGCCAAACGTTGCTGAAGCGGTGAAAAACGCTAAAGCAGGTCAGGTTCGTTATCGTAACGACAAAAACGGTATCATCCATACCACTATTGGTAAGGTTGATTTCGACGCAGATAAACTTAAAGAAAACCTGGAATCCCTGCTGGTTGCGCTGAAAAAAGCAAAACCTGCCCAGGCGAAAGGCGTTTTCGTTAAGAAAGTTAGCATCTCCACTACGATGGGCGCAGGTGTTGCTGTTGATCAGGCTGGCCTGAACACCGCGACTAACTAATCTGCTTTACGCGGGCGAAAGATTCAACTAGACTCTTACGCCCGTTGTTCTGTTATACGCAGAACCCGATTTTCAGAGCATTTGAACGGCGTTAGCCGTTTAAGTGATCGCTGGTTGGAGCCTGGCCTTATCCAGGCCTCCGTCCAAGACCGCAGGTGCAGCGCCTTACGGCAATGCTTAATTCCCTGCGTAGACGGTGACAGAACCTGAAGAATATTTTTATAGTCTTTGCTGGATTCTGCTCACCGTGTTTCGCGCCTGCCTTCTTTATCGTTGGTCAGGTGAAGTGAGTTCCGGAGAAATTCATCTCCGGCCAAAATCCAGGAGCAAAAGCTAATGGCTTTAAATCTTCAAGACAAACAAGCGATTGTTGCTGAAGTCAGCGAAGTAGCCAAAGGCGCGCTGTCTGCGGTAGTTGCGGATTCTCGCGGCGTGACCGTAGACAAAATGACTGAACTGCGTAAAGCAGGTCGTGAAGCTGGCGTTTACATGCGTGTTGTTCGTAACACCCTGCTGCGCCGCGTCGTTGAAGGAACTCAGTTTGAAGTTCTGAAAGACACGTTTGTCGGTCCAACCCTGATTGCATACTCTATGGAACACCCGGGCGCTGCTGCTCGTCTGTTCAAAGAGTTCGCGAAAGCGAATGCAAAATTTGAGGTTAAAGCGGCGGCCTTTGAAGGTGAGTTAATCAGTGCGGCTCAGATCGATCGCCTGGCAACTCTGCCTACTTACGATGAAGCAATCGCACGCCTGATGGCAACCATGAAAGAAGCCGCTGCCGGCAAACTGGTTCGCACTCTGGCTGCTGTCCGCGATCAGAAAGAGTCTGAAGCTGCTTAAGCTTAAATCTTTCTTTTCTCGTTCACTTGCTTACGTATACATAAACTACTCTGAATTTCAGGAACATTTTAAATGTCAATTACTAAAGAACAAATCATCGAAGGCGTTGCTGCCCTGTCTGTAATGGAAATCGTTGAACTGATCTCCGCTATGGAAGAAAAATTCGGCGTTTCTGCTGCTGCTGCCGTTGCAGGCCCAGCTGCTGCCGCTGAAGCTGTTGAAGAAAAAACCGAGTTCGACGTTGTACTGAAAGCTATCGGCGCTAACAAAGTTGCCGTGATCAAAGCAGTACGTGGCGCTACCGGTCTTGGCCTGAAAGAAGCTAAAGATCTGGTTGAGTCTGCACCTGCTGCCCTGAAAGAAGGCATCAGCAAAGACGACGCAGAAGCTCTGAAGAAAGCACTGGAAGAAGCTGGCGCAGAAGTTGAAGTTAAATAAGCCAACCTTTCAGGTTGCAGCCTGATTTAAGGCTGATGGCTGGTGGCTCTATGGTCACCAGCCTTTTTGCGCTCTACAGCATTAATGGGGTTTCACACTATTTAGCCATTAACCTGCTGCTTAATATCTTTTTCTATCGACGACTTAATATACTGCTCTCCTGCCTGATTTCTCATCAGCGCAACGGCAATGAAATGATTTAAGAGTGATAGAAAGAGGTATTACGGAAGGCATTCTGCCTCTCCGGCCACAAAATAGTGTCGCACAAACTGTCCCCCCGGACGGACAGAAAGGTTCTACTTTTCAGCGAGCTGAGGAACCCATGGTTTACTCCTATACCGAGAAAAAACGCATTCGTAAGGATTTTGGAAAACGTCCACAGGTTCTGGACATTCCTTATCTCCTTTCTATCCAGCTTGACTCGTTCCAGAAGTTCATCGAGCAAGATCCTGAAGGACAATATGGTCTGGAAGCAGCTTTCCGTTCCGTATTTCCGATCCAAAGCTACAGCGGTAACTCTGAGCTGCAATACGTCAGCTATCGCTTAGGCGAGCCGGTGTTTGATGTGAAAGAGTGTCAGATTCGTGGCGTCACGTTCTCTGCGCCTCTGCGCGTCAAGCTGCGGTTGGTGATCTACGAGCGCGAAGCGCCGGAAGGCACCGTTAAAGATATTAAAGAACAAGAAGTTTACATGGGCGAAATCCCGCTCATGACCGATAACGGTACCTTTGTGATCAACGGTACGGAAAGGGTTATCGTTTCTCAGCTCCATCGTAGTCCCGGCGTATTTTTCGACAGTGATAAGGGTAAAACGCACTCTTCCGGTAAAGTGCTGTATAACGCACGTATTATCCCTTACCGCGGTTCCTGGCTTGACTTTGAATTCGATCCGAAAGACAACCTGTTCGTTCGTATCGACCGTCGCCGCAAACTGCCTGCGTCGATCATTCTGCGTGCGCTGAACTACACCTCTGAGCAGATCCTTGACCTGTTCTTTGAAAAAGTCGTGTATGAAATTCGCGACAACAAGCTCCAGATGGAGCTGGTGCCTGAGCGCCTGCGTGGTGAAACTGCCTCATTTGATATCGAAGCCAACGGCACGGTATACGTTGAGAAAGGCCGCCGCATTACCGCACGTCATATTCGCCAGTTGGAAAAAGATAGCGTTGCGCATATCGAAGTACCGGTTGAATACATTGCGGGCAAAGTGGTTGGTAAAGATTATATCGACGAAAGCACCGGCGAACTGATCATCGGCGCGAACATGGAACTGTCGCTGGATCTGCTGGCTAAACTGAGCCAGGCCGGTCACAAGCGTATAGAAACGCTGTTCACCAACGATCTGGATCACGGCCCATACATCTCTGAAACCTTACGCGTCGATCCGACTACCGATCGTCTGAGCGCGCTGGTTGAGATCTATCGCATGATGCGCCCTGGCGAACCGCCAACGCGCGAAGCGGCTGAAAACCTGTTCGAAAACCTGTTCTTCTCCGAAGACCGCTATGACCTGTCAGCGGTAGGCCGGATGAAGTTCAACCGCTCTCTGCTGCGTGATGAGATCGAAGGCTCCGGTATCCTGAGCAAAGACGACATCATCGACGTGATGAGAAAGCTTATCGGTATTCGTAACGGCATTGGTGAAGTGGATGATATCGACCACCTCGGCAACCGTCGTATCCGTTCCGTCGGCGAAATGGCGGAGAACCAGTTCCGCGTCGGTCTGGTGCGCGTTGAGCGTGCGGTTAAAGAGCGTCTGTCGCTCGGCGATCTCGACACGCTGATGCCGCAGGACATGATCAATGCCAAGCCGATCTCCGCTGCGGTAAAAGAGTTCTTCGGTTCCAGCCAGCTGTCACAGTTTATGGACCAGAACAACCCGCTGTCTGAGATCACGCACAAACGTCGTATCTCGGCCCTTGGCCCGGGCGGTCTGACGCGTGAGCGCGCAGGCTTTGAAGTTCGAGACGTGCATCCGACCCACTACGGTCGCGTATGCCCAATCGAAACGCCGGAAGGTCCAAACATCGGTCTGATTAACTCGTTGTCTGTTTATGCGCAGACCAACGAGTATGGTTTCCTTGAAACGCCATACCGTCGCGTTCGCGAAGGCGTGGTGACCGACGAAATCCATTACCTTTCTGCTATTGAAGAAGGTAACTACGTTATTGCTCAGGCGAACACCAACCTCGATGACGAAGGCCATTTCGTTGACGATCTGGTGACCTGCCGTAGCAAAGGCGAATCAAGTCTGTTCAGTCGCGATCAGGTTGACTACATGGACGTTTCCACCCAGCAGGTGGTTTCCGTCGGTGCGTCGCTGATCCCGTTCCTGGAGCACGATGACGCCAACCGCGCCTTGATGGGTGCAAACATGCAACGTCAGGCGGTGCCTACCCTGCGTGCTGATAAGCCGCTGGTCGGTACCGGTATGGAGCGCGCGGTAGCGGTTGACTCCGGCGTGACCGCCGTAGCAAAACGCGGCGGCACCGTACAGTACGTCGATGCATCGCGTATCGTTATTAAAGTTAACGAAGACGAAATGTATGCAGGCGAAGCTGGTATTGATATCTACAACCTGACCAAATACACCCGTTCTAACCAGAACACCTGTATTAATCAGATGCCATGCGTCAACCTGGGCGAACCGATCGAGCGCGGCGACGTGCTGGCTGACGGTCCGTCCACGGATCTGGGCGAGCTGGCGCTGGGTCAGAACATGCGCGTGGCGTTCATGCCGTGGAACGGCTACAACTTCGAAGACTCCATTTTAGTCTCCGAGCGCGTGGTTCAGGAAGATCGCTTCACCACCATCCACATTCAGGAACTGGCCTGTGTCTCCCGCGATACCAAGCTGGGGCCGGAAGAGATCACCGCCGACATCCCTAATGTGGGTGAAGCTGCGCTCTCTAAACTGGATGAGTCAGGCATCGTTTACATCGGCGCGGAAGTGACCGGCGGCGACATTCTGGTTGGTAAGGTGACGCCGAAAGGTGAAACCCAGCTGACGCCGGAAGAGAAACTGTTGCGTGCGATCTTTGGCGAGAAAGCGTCTGACGTTAAAGACTCTTCTCTGCGCGTACCAAACGGCGTGTCCGGTACGGTTATCGACGTGCAGGTCTTTACCCGCGATGGCGTGGAAAAAGACAAACGCGCGCTGGAAATCGAAGAAATGCAGCTGAAGCAGGCGAAGAAAGACCTGTCTGAAGAATTGCAGATCCTCGAAGCGGGCCTGTTCAGCCGTATTCAGTACCTACTGGTTGCCGGCGGTGTGGAAGCGGAAAAACTGGACAAGCTGCCTCGCGAGCGCTGGCTGGAACTTGGTCTGACCGACGAAGAGAAGCAAAACCAGCTTGAACAGCTGGCCGAGCAGTACGACGAACTGAAGCACGAGTTTGAGAAAAAACTCGAAGCGAAACGCCGCAAAATCACGCAGGGCGACGATTTGGCGCCGGGCGTGCTGAAAATCGTTAAGGTTTATCTGGCCGTTAAACGTCAGATCCAGCCGGGCGATAAAATGGCAGGTCGTCACGGGAACAAAGGTGTTATCTCCAAGATCAACCCGATCGAAGATATGCCATACGATGAGCACGGCACGCCGGTTGACATCGTACTGAACCCGCTGGGCGTACCGTCACGTATGAACATTGGACAGATTCTTGAAACCCATCTGGGTATGGCTGCGAAAGGCATCGGTGAGAAAATCAACGCGATGCTTAAGAAGCAGGAAGAAGTGTCTAAGCTGCGTGAGTTCATTCAGCGCGCTTACGATCTGGGCACCGACGTGCGTCAGAAAGTTGACCTGAACACTTTCAGCGATGACGAAGTACTGCGTCTGGCCGAGAACCTGAAAAAAGGTATGCCAATTGCCACGCCGGTGTTTGACGGTGCGAAAGAGAGCGAAATCAAAGAGCTGTTACAGCTCGGCGGTCTGCCTTCTTCCGGCCAGATCACGCTGTTTGATGGCCGTACCGGCGAGCAGTTTGAGCGTCAGGTTACCGTTGGCTACATGTACATGCTGAAACTGAACCACCTGGTTGATGACAAAATGCATGCGCGTTCTACCGGTTCTTACAGCCTTGTTACTCAGCAGCCGCTGGGTGGTAAAGCGCAGTTCGGTGGACAGCGCTTCGGTGAGATGGAAGTGTGGGCGCTGGAAGCATACGGCGCCGCGTATACCCTGCAAGAAATGCTGACCGTGAAGTCTGATGACGTGAACGGCCGTACCAAGATGTATAAAAACATCGTTGACGGCAACCATCAGATGGAACCAGGCATGCCGGAATCCTTCAACGTGCTGTTGAAAGAGATCCGCTCGCTGGGTATCAACATCGAGCTGGAAGACGAGTAAGCACTCGAATTTGTACTGGTTACAGGGCGGCCCGGCCGGGTCGCTCTGAGAAGTCTCACTCCGACGGGAGCTAATCCGTGAAAGACTTACTTAAGTTTCTGAAAGCGCAAACTAAGACCGAAGAGTTTGATGCGATCAAAATTGCTCTGGCCTCGCCAGACATGATCCGTTCCTGGTCTTTTGGCGAAGTTAAAAAGCCGGAAACCATCAACTATCGTACGTTCAAACCTGAGCGCGACGGTCTTTTCTGCGCCCGTATTTTTGGCCCGGTAAAAGATTACGAGTGCCTGTGCGGCAAGTACAAGCGCCTTAAGCATCGCGGCGTGATCTGTGAGAAGTGTGGCGTCGAAGTGACCCAGACTAAAGTTCGTCGTGAGCGTATGGGTCACATCGAACTGGCTTCGCCTACCGCGCACATCTGGTTCCTGAAATCACTGCCATCGCGCATTGGTTTGCTGCTGGATATGCCGCTGCGCGATATCGAACGCGTGCTCTATTTCGAATCTTATGTCGTTGTTGAAGGCGGCATGACCAACCTGGAACGTCGTCAGATCCTGACTGAAGAGCAGTATCTCGACGCGCTGGAAGAGTTTGGTGACGAGTTCGACGCGAAAATGGGTGCGGAAGCGATCCAGGGCCTGTTGAAAAACATGGATCTGGAGCAGGAGTGCGAGCAGCTGCGTGAAGAGCTGAACGAAACCAATTCCGAAACCAAACGTAAAAAGCTGACCAAGCGTATCAAGCTGCTGGAAGCGTTCGTGCAGTCGGGCAACAAGCCTGAGTGGATGATCCTGACCGTGCTGCCTGTGCTGCCACCGGATCTGCGTCCGCTGGTGCCGCTGGACGGCGGTCGCTTTGCAACGTCGGATCTGAACGATCTGTATCGTCGCGTGATCAACCGTAACAACCGTTTGAAACGCCTGCTGGATCTGGCCGCGCCAGATATCATCGTGCGTAACGAAAAACGTATGTTGCAGGAAGCGGTTGATGCGCTGCTGGATAACGGCCGTCGCGGTCGTGCCATCACCGGTTCTAACAAGCGTCCGCTGAAATCTCTGGCTGACATGATCAAAGGTAAGCAGGGTCGTTTCCGTCAGAACCTGCTGGGTAAACGCGTCGACTACTCAGGTCGTTCCGTGATTACCGTGGGCCCATACCTGCGCCTGCACCAGTGTGGTCTGCCGAAGAAAATGGCGCTGGAACTGTTCAAACCGTTCATCTACGGCAAGCTTGAACTGCGTGGCCTTGCGACCACCATCAAAGCCGCCAAGAAAATGGTTGAGCGTGAAGAAGCGGTCGTTTGGGATATCCTCGACGAAGTCATTCGCGAACACCCGGTACTGCTGAACCGTGCACCAACCCTGCACCGTCTAGGTATCCAGGCGTTTGAGCCGGTTCTGATTGAAGGTAAAGCCATCCAGCTGCATCCGCTGGTGTGTGCGGCGTACAACGCCGACTTCGATGGTGACCAGATGGCTGTTCACGTACCGCTGACGCTGGAAGCCCAGCTGGAAGCGCGTGCGCTGATGATGTCCACCAACAACATCCTGTCGCCAGCGAACGGCGAGCCAATCATCGTTCCTTCTCAGGACGTTGTGCTGGGTCTGTACTACATGACCCGCGACAAGGTGAACGGTAAAGGCGAAGGCATGGTGTTGACCGGCCCGAAAGAAGCCGAGCGTATTTATCGCGCCGGTCTGGCCGAGCTGCATTCACGCGTTAAGGTGCGCATCACCGAATATGAAAAAAATGACCAGGGCGATTTCACCGCGAAAACCAGCCTGATCGACACCACTGTCGGTCGCGCGATTCTGTGGATGATCGTACCTAAAGGTCTGCCTTACTCCATCGTCAACCAGGCGCTGGGTAAGAAAGCGATCTCCAAAATGCTGAACACCTGTTACCGCATTCTGGGCCTGAAACCGACCGTTATTTTTGCTGACCAGACCATGTACACCGGTTTTGCTTACGCCGCCCGTTCAGGCGCGTCTGTGGGCATCGACGACATGGTTATTCCAGAGAAGAAAGTTGAAATCATCTCTGAAGCGGAAGCAGAAGTTGCCGAGATTCAGGAACAGTTCCAGTCTGGTCTGGTTACCGCAGGCGAACGCTATAACAAAGTGATCGATATCTGGGCTGCGGCCAACGAACGCGTTGCTAAAGCGATGATGGAAAACCTCTCTACCGAAAGCGTCATTAACCGTGACGGCGTGGAAGAGCGTCAGGTTTCCTTCAACAGCATCTTTATGATGGCCGACTCCGGTGCGCGTGGTTCCGCTGCGCAGATCCGTCAGCTGGCAGGTATGCGTGGTCTGATGGCGAAGCCGGATGGCTCCATCATCGAAACGCCGATCACCGCGAACTTCCGTGAGGGTCTGAACGTACTTCAGTACTTCATCTCGACGCACGGTGCGCGTAAAGGTCTGGCGGATACCGCACTGAAAACCGCGAACTCCGGTTATCTGACGCGTCGTCTGGTTGACGTTGCGCAGGATCTGGTGGTGACCGAGGACGATTGCGGCACGCACGAAGGCATCCTGATGACGCCGGTTATCGAAGGTGGCGACGTTAAAGAACCACTGCGCGAGCGCGTACTGGGTCGTGTTACCGCTGAAGACGTGCTGAAGCCTGGTACTGCCGACATTCTGGTTCCACGCAACACGTTGATGCATGAGCACATCTGTGACCTGCTGGAAGAGAACTCTGTCGACAGCGTGAAGGTGCGCTCTGTGGTGAGCTGTGAAACCGACTTCGGTGTGTGTGCGCACTGCTACGGTCGCGATCTGGCGCGTGGTCACATCATCAATAAAGGTGAGGCCATCGGCGTTATCGCGGCACAGTCAATCGGTGAGCCGGGTACTCAGCTGACCATGCGTACGTTCCACATCGGTGGTGCGGCATCGCGTGCGGCAGCCGAATCCAGCATTCAGGTGAAGAACAAAGGTACCATTAAGCTGACCAATGCTAAATCGGTAACTAACTCTGCCGGCAAGCTGGTGATCACCTCACGTAACGTCGAACTGAAAATGATCGACGAATTCGGTCGTACCAAAGAGAGCTATAAAGTTCCTTACGGTTCTACCATGGCGAAAGGCGATGGCGAACAGGTTGCAGCGGGCGAAACCGTCGCAAACTGGGATCCACACACCATGCCGGTTATCACCGAGGTGAGCGGTTTCATTCGCTTTACTGACATGATTGATGGCCAGACCATTACCCGCCAGACGGATGATCTGACCGGTCTCTCCTCGCTGGTGATCCTGGACAGTGCGGAACGTACTGCGGGTGGTAAAGACCTGCGTCCGGCGCTGAAAATTGTTGATGCTAACGGCGACGACGTGATGATCCCAGGCAGCGACATGCCTGCTCAGTACTTCCTGCCGGGCAAAGCGATTGTACAGCTGGAAGACGGCGTGAAAATCAGCTCGGGTGATACCCTGGCCCGTGTTCCGCAGGAATCCGGTGGTACCAAGGACATCACCGGTGGTCTGCCACGCGTTGCTGACCTGTTCGAAGCCCGTCGTCCGAAAGAGCCGGCAATCCTGGCTGAGATCAGCGGCATCATCTCCTTCGGTAAGGAAACCAAAGGCAAGCGTCGTCTGGTGATCACGCCGGTTGACGGCAGCGATCATTACGAAGAGATGATCCCGAAATGGCGTCAGCTGAACGTGTTTGAAGGTGAGCGTGTTGAGCGTGGTGACGTGGTTTCCGATGGCCCAGAGTCTCCACATGACATTCTGCGCCTGCGCGGCGTGCATGCAGTGACCCGTTACATCACTAACGAAGTGCAGGAAGTTTACCGTCTGCAAGGCGTTAAGATTAACGACAAGCACATCGAAGTCATCGTTCGTCAGATGCTGCGCAAAGCCACCATTGAAAGTGCAGGCAGCACCGACTTCCTGGATGGCGAGCAGGTTGAATTTTCACGCGTTAAAATCTCTAACCGTGAACTGGAAGCCAACGGCAAAATCGCGGCAACCTATATGCGCGATCTGCTGGGTATCACCAAGGCGTCGCTGGCAACCGAATCTTTCATCTCTGCGGCATCGTTCCAGGAAACGACGCGCGTACTGACTGAAGCGGCGGTTGCAGGTAAACGCGACGAACTGCGTGGCCTGAAAGAGAACGTGATCGTGGGCCGTCTGATCCCAGCCGGTACCGGTTATGCGTATCATCAGGATCGTATGCGCCGTAAGGCCGCAGGCGAAGCGCCTGTTGTGCCTCAGGTGACTGCGGATGAAGCGTCCGCCAGCCTGGCGGAACTGCTGAACGCCGGACTGGGTGGCAAAGACGATTAATCGTTGCTGACCCGGTGAAAACCGCTCTTCGGAGCGGTTTTTTTTTGCCTGTTATTTAGGGCCAGTGATTAATCAATATTACAGGGGTATTTTCTGGCGGATTGTGCCACTTACTTCTATATTTTTGCTGCAATCACTCGCTCCGGAGAGCTTAATGAACATCTTTAATAAATCCCTTCTGACTGGCTTAATGTTGGCCTCATTTTTTGCAGGCGCCGCCGACGGCGATGCGGTAAAAAACCCGCTTTCCGTTCATGTCCTGAACCTTCAAACCGGAACGCCAACGGCAGGAATCGCTGTTGATCTGGAGCAGAAGCAGGAGAACGGCTGGAAAAAGCTGGCGTCGGGCACGACTGATGATAATGGCCGCATCGGCGCACTGTTCCCGGCAGGTAAAATCCTCAGCCACGGCGACTATAAGGTGGTTTTCCAGACGGGAAATTACTATCAAAAAATAAAGCAGCCGACCTTTTTCCCGGAGATCCCGGTGATTTTTCACGTTGAGAAAGATGGCGACCATTACCATATTCCTCTGTTGCTGAGCCCGTATGGTTACTCAACCTATCGCGGCAATTAAAAAAAAGGGCGGTTGACGATATCAACAGCCCCTGAATCAGACCAGCTGTGCGATGCATTCGTCATCGCACTATTTATAGCGATAGACATCTTCCCTCGTCAGTCCGATATCCCTCAACTGCTCAGGACTCAATTTTTTCAGAGTTCGCCGCGTCTGCGCTCTCAGACGCCAGGCTTTCCATGCCCGCCAGGGAAACTGGTATATCAGGCGGAATGGCGATTGCTCGAATGGGCGTGCGGATCGATTCTCATTAAATTCCATCATTTCCTCCTCGTCACGGTTAAGTACATCCTGACGGGGAAAAGATTTTCGATACAGATGCAAAAATATTATTTATTAACCATACAGATTGCGCCATAGTGGCTCTGAATGGCATTTTTTATCTCCATCTGTATTGGTTTTTCAAAATTTAAAAAACAAAGGTGACATACAGTGACCCGTTACCAATATCTGGCCGAGCTGTTGGCAAAGCGAATTGAACAGGGGCTTTATCAGAGCGGTGAGCGTCTGCCGTCGGTAAGAAGCCTGAGCGTGGAACACGGTGTGAGTATCAGCACCGTGCAGCAGGCGTATCATGTCCTGGAAGAAAGGCAGCTCATTTTGCCGCAGGCGCGCTCCGGATATTTTGTCGCGCCTCGTAAAGCGTTACCGCCCACACCGGCATTAACAACGCCGGTACAGCGGCCGGTAGAGGTCACGCAGTGGAGCTCGGTGCTGGATCTGCTCAATACCCGGCAGGATCGGGATACTTATGCGTTCGGCAGTGGCATGCCGGATGTGGATCAGCCCACCTTAAAGCCGCTATGGCGAATCATCAGCAAACTCGGTCAGCGGCAGGACGTGGAGATGCTGAATTATGACTCGCTGAATGGCGTGAAAGCGTTGCGGGAGCAGATCGCCAGACTGGCCATCGATAGCGGTTGCCGTTTTACCGCTGAGGAGGTGGTTATCACTAATGGCTGCCATGAGGCATTGTCCGTATCACTTCGCGCAGTCTGTCAACCGGGCGACATTGTAGCGGTCGAGTCTCCCGCCTATCACGGCATTATGCAAACCCTGCGCGGCTTTGATATCAGGGCCATTGAAATCCCGACTGACTCACAAACCGGCATCAGCCTGGAAGCATTAGAGCTGGCGCTGGAACAGTGGCCCGTCAAAGCGGTGGTCGTTGTACCAACCTGTAATAACCCGCTGGGCTTTACCATGCCTGAAGCGCGCAAACGTTCGCTGTTGGCACTGGCGCAGCGGTTCGATATTGCCATTATCGAAGATGATATTTATGGCGAACTCACTTATCAGTATCCCCGCCCCGTCACCATTAAGTCGATGGATGACGACGGACGCGTATTACTCTGTAGCGCCTTTTCGAAAACGCTGGCGCCGGGGCTTCGCGTCGGTTGGGTCGTACCAGGCCGCTATTTCGACCGCGTGTTGCACATGAAATATATCGTCACGGGTTTTAGCGTTACGCCCACTCAGGTTGCCGTCGCTGAATATATTCAGGAAGGGCACTATGCCACGCACGTCAGGCGTATGCGCCACCATTACCAGCGCAATCTTGAGGCCTTCACCTGCCTGGTTCGCCACTATTTTCCCGATGGTATCTGCGTTTCCCGTCCGCAGGGCGGCTTTATGATGTGGATCGAACTGCCTGAAGCGTTCGACGCCTTTCATCTTAACCGTGAGCTTAAAGAGGCGAAACTTCAGATTGCCCCGGGTTCCCTTTTTTCCGCTTCAGGTAAATACCGCAACTGCCTGCGATTGAGTTACGCGCAGCCCTTTACCGAAAAAACATCCCGCGCCCTTGAATTACTTGGCGCGGCGCTGAGTCGGGCAATGGCGCACTGCGGGTCAGTCCTCCTTACCCCTCCTGACGAAAAGAAGGCAGGGCCGGCAAGAGGGGGGAGAAACGGCCCTGGATGACCAGTCGGCGGTCAACGCAGCCACTATAGCGAGCCGCCTTTCACACGCCAGCCGCAATATGATGACCTGCGCGGCGGCTTCCTGTTTTTCTTATCCGGTTGCACTGCCGTAGATTTCACTGCGGGGCGCGTCCCAAAAAGCTGTCCCAGTCTTTCCAGACCGGCTGGAGTCCGGCGCGGATCAGCGCCCCGGCAACCTGTCGTGGGTGCCGGTTATCATGTGGTGAGAACTGCTCCAGTTCGGCTTCGCCAGCAGCGTAACCGCCCGGCTGCGTTTTTGAGAAGGCGCTGAGCGTGTTTATCGCCAGCGGCGCAACGCGATCGCGAAACAGGGGGGATTCACGGGTAGAGAGCGATTGCTCGACCTCCGGCGCAAACAGCCTGAAAGCGCAAATCACCTGTACCAGTTGTGCTTCGTTCATGATTGATGCGGGCTCAATGCCGCCTGCACAGGGCCGCAAACGCGGAAAAGCGACGGAGTAGCGGCTCTGCCAGTACGTTTTTTGCAGCCACAGCAGATGTTCTGCCATCATGTAGCAATCCGTGCGCCAGCTTTCCGACAGGCCAACCAGCGCCCCAAGACCAATTTTATCTATGCCTGCCCGGCCCAGCCGATCGGGCGTCTCCAGGCGCCAGAAAAAGTCCTGCTTGTTACCCTTCAGATGATGCTGCGCGTAGACCGAAGGGTGCCAGGTTTCCTGATAAACCAGCACGCCGTCCAGGCCGAGGGTTTTCAGTTCGGCATACTCGTGTTCATCCAGCGGCTGCACTTCCATCATCAGCGAGCTGAAATGCTGACGAATGGTCGGCAGATGCTGGCGAAAATAGTCCATGCCCACTTTCGCCTGATGCTCTCCGGTGACCAGCAGCAGGTGATCGAAACCCAGCGCGCGGATCGCCTGACACTCGCGCGCGATCTCGTCTGCGTTAAGCGTTTTACGCCGGATGCGGTTGCTCATCGAAAAACCGCAGTAGGTGCAGTCGTTGGCACACAGGTTGGAAAGGTAGAGCGGTACGAACAGGTTGACGATGTAACCGAAGCGCTGACGCGTCAGCCGCTGTGCCTTTTGCGCCAGCGGTTCAAGGTAAGCCTCTGCCGCTGGCGAGAGAAGCGCCATCAGATCTTCTCGACCGGGTTTCGGTGCGTTCAGCGCACGCTCAACGTCCGCCGCCGTTTTACTGTGGATGCGCAGGCGGATGTCGTCCCAGTCAAGCGTTTCCCACTGCTCAACAAAACTCTTCATGTTATGGCCCCCTGCTGCAGAAAACCCGTCAGTGGACTGGTGGGCTGAGCGTACTGATGACGGATTCCCAGCCCGCTGCGGTAGGCCAGCGCCCCTGCTTCCACCGCCAGCCTGAAGGCGCGCGCCATGGCAACGGGCTGTTGCGCAGAGGCGATCGCGGTGTTGACCAGCACCGCGTCGGCCCCCATCTCCAGCGCTTCGCTGGCATGACTGGGTGCGCCGATACCGGCGTCAACGATCACCGGCACGTGCGCCTGTTCGATAATAATACTCAGCAGATCGCGCGTTTTCAGCCCCTGATTGCTGCCGATGGGCGCACCCAGCGGCATCACCGCTGCGCAGCCTGCCTCTTCAAGACGACGGCACAGCACCGGATCGGCGTGACAGTAGGGCAGGACAATAAAGCCCTCTTTCACCAAGGCTTCCGCCGCTTTAAGCGTTTCAATCGGGTCAGGCAGCAGATAGCGAACGTCAGGATGGATCTCCAGCTTCAGCCAGTGAGTGCCCAGTGCTTCGCGCGCCAGTCGGGCGGCAAAGATCGCTTCTTCTGCGGTTTTCGCGCCGGAGGTATTAGGCAGCAGCTGCACGCCCATCGACTGCAACGGCTGAAGAATGCCGTCATCGCCGCCGCGCAGATCGACGCGGCGCATCGCCATCGTGACCAGTTGAGAGCCGGACTCGCGCAGGGCATCCAGCATCGTCGCCGCGCTGGAAAATTTACCGGTGCCGGTGAGCAAACGTGACGAAAAGGTTTTATCCGCAATCCTGAGCATATTAACCTCCTGCGATGGCCTGGAAAATCACCAGTTCATCGCCCTCCTGCAAATGAAAAGAAGACCAGCGATCGCGCGGTACGATCTGCTGGTTAACGGCCAGCGCCGTGCCGATTTGCGGGTGGTGCAGCTGTTCCAGCACCCCAACCAGCGATAGCGTAGTGGGAAAGGTCATCGCCTCATCGTTAACGATGATTTTCATGCGGGCCTCCGCAAACCGGGCAGTCGGCGCTGCGTTCCAGAGTGAGTGTTCGCCAGGTCTGCTGTCTGCCGTCGAACAGGCGCAGTTTGCCCGCCAGCGCAGAAGGCTGTCCGGTAAGCATTTTCAGCGCCTCCAGGGCCTGTAAGGTGCCCATCACGCCCACGACCGGGCCGAGTACGCCAGCGGTGCGGCAGTTGCGCTGCGGCTCCGCATCATCGGGCCACAGACAGCGGTAGCAGCCGTGGCTGAAAGGGGGGCAGAGCACCAGCAGTTGGCCGCCGAAACCAACCGCGCTGGCGCTGACCAGCGGGGTGCCGCTCCGGACGCAAGCCGCGTTGATGGCATGGCGCGTCGGCATGTTATCGCTGCAATCCAGCACCAAATCTACCGTTCGTACCACCTCCGCCAGGCTGGCCGCCTCCATGCGCTGCGCCAGCGCCACGCAGGCGATGTGAGGATTCAGTGCGCTGAGCTGTTTCTTTGCCAGCGCCGCTTTTGACGTGCCGCTGTCGGCAGTGCGAAACAGGATCTGCCGCTGGAGGTTACTGATGTGCACGCGATCGTCATCGGCCAGCAGGAGCGTGCCGACGCCAGCGGCAGCCAGATAGAGCGCGGCGGGCGAACCCAAACCGCCGAGGCCCACCAGCAGCACGCTGGCGCGCTGTAATTTCTGCTGACTTTCAGGGCCAAACTCCTCCAGCAGCAGCTGACGGCTGTAGCGCAGGAAATCGTTGTCGCTAAGCATCCGGCTCACCTCCCGCGCCGACCAGCGCCAGCAGCTGCGCCGTGGCGGCCCGCCAGTCTTCGGCCTGCGTTATGGCGCTGACCACTGCAATGCTGCCCACGCCAGTCGCCAGCACCGCCGGCGCACGGGCAAGCGTGATGCCGCCAATGGCCACGGTAGAGATATTTTTCAGGCGCGAAACGTGGCGCTGAAGCTCCTCCAGGCCCTGCGGTGCCGAAGGCATTTGTTTGGTCTGCGTCGGGAAAATATGGCCGAGTGCGATATAGGAAGGCTGTACCGCCAGCGCGCGCTCCAGTTCGCTGTCGTCATGCGTGGAGAGGCCCAGCCGTAGCCCGGCACGATAAATAGCATCAAGATCGGCAAACGCCAGATCCTCCTGTCCCAGATGTACGCCATAAGCCTGATGCGCAATCGCCAGCCGCCAGTAGTCATTGATAAACAGCCGTGCCTGATAGCGCTTACCCAGCGCAACAGCGTCGGCGACCTCCTGTTCAACGTCGGCTTCCGGTCTGTCTTTAATACGCAACTGGAGTGTGCGCACGCCCGCCTCCAGCAGCCGCGCGATCCACGTTACCGAATCCACCACCGGGTAAAGCCCCAGCCGCGATGCCGTGGCAGGAAAGGGGCCGCGGCTCATATTTTCTCTCCCGTCGGCAGCGTATCCGTCGGGTGATAAAGCTCGCCGCCGTGATGACGAAAGGCTTTCGACATTTCCGCCATGCCAACCTCAATGGGCCTGGCCTCTGCCTCCTGCTGCGCCGCGTAGTCTCGTACTTCCTGGGTGATCTTCATTGAGCAGAATTTCGGGCCGCACATTGAGCAGAAGTGAGCGACTTTGCCGGACTCCTGCGGCAGGGTTTCGTCATGGTAAGCGCGCGCGGTTTCAGGATCGAGCGAAAGATTGAACTGATCCTCCCAGCGGAATTCGAAGCGGGCTTTCGACATGGCGTTATCACGGATCTGCGCGCCGGGGTGCCCTTTCGCCAGATCGGCAGCGTGCGCGGCGATCTTGTAGGTAATCAGACCCTGCTTCACGTCGTCTTTGTTCGGCAGGCCGAGGTGCTCTTTCGGCGTCACGTAGCACAGCATCGCGCAGCCGAACCAGCCAATCATCGCGGCGCCAATACCGGAGGTAAAGTGATCGTAACCGGGCGCGATATCGGTAGTCAGCGGGCCGAGCGTGTAGAACGGCGCTTCATGGCAGTGTTCAAGCTGCTCAGTCATGTTGCGGCGGATCATCTGCATCGGCACATGACCGGGCCCTTCAATCATCACCTGCACATCGTATTCCCAGGCGATTTTTGTCAGTTCGCCCAGCGTGCGCAGCTCGGCGAACTGCGCGTCGTCGTTTGCATCCTGAATCGAGCCGGGGCGCAGGCCGTCGCCAAGGGAGAGCGAAACGTCGTAGGCAGCGCAAATTTCGCAGATGTCGCGGAAGCGTTCGTAGAGAAAGCTCTCTTTATGATGCGAGAGGCACCATTTCGCCATGATGGAGCCGCCGCGCGATACAATGCCGGTCAGGCGTTTTGCGGTCATTGGCACATAGCGCAGCAGCACGCCAGCGTGGATGGTGAAGTAATCGACGCCTTGTTCGGCCTGTTCAAGCAGCGTGTCGCGGAACACCGCCCAGTTGAGATCTTCCGCGATGCCGTTAACCTTTTCCAGCGCCTGATAAATGGGCACCGTGCCGATCGGCACCGGACTGTTGCGCAGGATCCACTCGCGTGTTTCGTGAATATTGCGGCCGGTAGAGAGATCTATCACCGTGTCAGCGCCCCAGCGTGCCGACCACACCAGCTTTTCAACCTCCTCTTCAATAGAGGAACTCACCGCCGAATTGCCGATATTCGCATTGATTTTGACCAGAAAATTGCGGCCAATAATCATCGGTTCGGATTCGGGGTGATTGATGTTTGCCGGGATTATCGCGCGACCTGCCGCGACCTCCTGCCGCACAAATTCCGGCGTGATATTTTCCGGCAGTTGCGCGCCAAAGCTGTGGCCCGGATGCTGCTGAAGTAGCACTTCACCGCGAATACGTTCGCGGCCCATGTTTTCGCGCAGCGCGATAAATTCCATTTCCGGAGTGACGATCCCCAGACGCGCATAATGGAGCTGCGTTACGCAGCGGCCCGGCTGCGCGCGTCGGGGGAGCGGCAGGTTGTCGAATCGCAGTTCATCCAGCGTTTCGTCTGCCAGACGCTCGCGGGTGTACGCAGAGCTGCGCTGCGCGATAGCTTGCGTGTCATTGCGTGCAATAATCCACCCTGCACGGAGTTTCGTCAGTCCGGCGTGCACATCGATTGTGGCTTGCGGATCGCCGTAGGGCCCGGCGGTATCATAAACCGGCACCGGCTCATTCTCTTCATACTGCGGATTGTCTTTGCTGCCGCCGGTCATGGTGGGGCTGAGCTGGATTTCGCGCATCGGCACGCGAACATCATCACGCGATCCCGTCAGCCAGATGCGTGTTGAATTGGGAAAAGCAGTGCCCTGGAGGGAGTCGATAAACTGTTGGGCTTCGGCGCGCTGCTCGCGACGGCCGGATTTTTTCTTAACGGTAGACATAGCTCGTTCCTTAATAATCAGGGAATGTCGCTTGTCTGGAGTTCGGAGGAGTATGCGTGGCGCGTGAAAAACATACACGCTTTCACAGAAGATCTACTCTTGTTCCCTTCGCAGGTTCTAACCTGATCAGGTTCCGCGGATCCCGAATTAACGGTCTCAGCCCCGAGGGGCACTCCGACAAGAAGAATCTGGATTTCCCGAACGGGAAGGCCAGACGGGCGATGCTTAAAGGGCATCTGTTACATCATTGCCCCTTGAGCATAAAGGGGCATTACGAAAACTACAAGGTGTTAACCGCGCGTTTTTCAGGCAGGGCGGGCTACGGCTTCGTCATTCGCCGCGTTGGTCCTGCCTTGAGGCTTCCCCACCGCTAAACGGATAAATTTATCCTCCAGCGAGAAGCGCATTTCCAGCATTTCACCGATTAACGAGAGCGCGTTCTGAAATTCCTGGCTGTTATCATGATCGATAGCGCTTTCGAGCCATGTATCATAGATCGCCATGATCTGCTCGGTATTGGACTGAAGCGACGGGTAGATCCGCCCGGCGACCGCCAGCTGTTTGGTACCTTCCATCTCTTCGATAAAGCGTTCGTAGATGGTAAAGTGGCCGACTGACAGATAGTCAACCAGGTTCTGGCAGAAGGTATCAAGCGCGTTTTCATCTATTCCGCTTAACGATCCCTTGTTAGGCTTGATGCCAACCACTTCATACCAGGCGACCAGCAGATGCTTACGCGACAGCAGGTAAAAATCGACAAGGTCGCTGCTTCCGCCAACACGTGCGGTTAAATTTTCAAGCTGGTTAAGCATAAATGCTCCGAAAATAGTGTGTTATATGCCTGATCCCAATCCAGTAACGCACAAAGTCGGTAAAGCTGAGGACGAGCAATGTATGGAACGTGAGATTTCAAGCGTAGACGCTGGCTGGTGGGTTGTCAGCCATGAACATAAACTGTGGCTACCAAAAGGTCAATTACCGTTTGGTCGCGCCGGGACATTCGATCTGAATGGATCGACAGGATCACAAATAGGCGAATGGCAGGGTGATGCCGTCTGGCTTGTCCGCGAAAACCGGGCCCAAGAGATGGGATCGCTGCGCCAGCTTCTCGATCGGGAGCCCGGCCTGTTTCAGCTTGTCGGGCGCGGCCTGCAACTGGCGGAATTTTATCGATCGCATAAGTGGTG
The DNA here is from genome assembly GCF_000770305.1 of Erwinia oleae. Classification (GTDB taxonomy): domain Bacteria; phylum Pseudomonadota; class Gammaproteobacteria; order Enterobacterales; family Enterobacteriaceae; genus Erwinia; species Erwinia oleae. Next base: position 7,813 of record NZ_JNVB01000054.1, on the reverse strand, counting down.
CGGGTACTGCGGCCACGAAATGCACACCAGCCGCACCGAATGGGCCTGCCTGTGCGGACACTGCCGCCAGCGTTACTATCCGCAAATTGCGCCCTGTATTATCGTGGCGATCCGGCGCGGCGATGAGATCCTCCTGGCGCAGCATACCCGGCACCGCAACGGTATTTATACCGTGCTGGCCGGTTTTGTCGAAGTGGGTGAAACGCTGGAGCAGACGGTGGCGCGCGAGGTGATGGAGGAGAGCGGCATCAAAGTGAAAAACCTGCGCTATGTCTCTTCGCAGCCGTGGCCTTTCCCGCAGTCGCTGATGGTGGCATTCATGGCCGATTACGAGAGTGGCGACATCGTTATCGATCCGAAAGAGCTGCTGGACGCGGGCTGGTATCGTTTCGACGCGCTGCCGCAACTGCCGCCTGTCGGCACCGTAGCGCGCCGTCTTATCGAAGACACCGTGGCGCTGTGCCGCGCCGACGCGGAATGAATGCTATACTAGGCGGCTGAATAAAAGAGAGTTTTTACCATGAATCAACTGAAGAACGATCGCTATTTGCGCGCCCTGCTACGGCAGCCAGTGGATACCACGCCCGTATGGATGATGCGCCAGGCGGGGCGCTATCTGCCCGAATACAAAGCAACGCGCGCCGTGGCTGGCGACTTTATGTCGCTGTGCAAAAATGCCGAACTGGCCTGCGAAGTAACGCTTCAGCCGCTGCGCCGCTACCCGCTGGATGCGGCGATCCTCTTCTCTGATATTTTAACCATTCCCGACGCTATGGGGCTGGGATTGTGGTTCGAAGCTGGCGAAGGGCCGCGGTTCGCTTCGCCTGTCACCTGCCGCGCCGACGTGGAGAAACTGCCGATACCCGATCCTGAACAGGAACTGGGCTATGTGATGAACGCGGTGCGCACCATACGTAAAAACCTCAATGGTGAAGTGCCGCTGATCGGCTTTTCCGGCAGCCCATGGACGTTGGCGACTTATATGGTCGAAGGCGGTAGCAGCAAAGCCTTTACGAAGTTGAAAAAGATGATGTACGCCGAGCCTGAAACGCTGCATCTGATGCTCGACAAACTGGCGGAGAGCGTCACGCTCTATCTCAACGCGCAGATCCTGGCCGGGGCGCAATCGGTGATGATTTTTGATACCTGGGGCGGCGTGCTCACCGGACGTGACTATCGGGAGTTTTCGCTTTACTACATGCACAAAATTGTCGATGGGCTGCTACATGAAAACGAGGGCAGGCGCGTACCGGTTACGCTGTTTACCAAAGGCGGTGGGCAGTGGCTGGAGGCGATGGCTGAAACCGGCTGCGACGCGCTGGGACTCGACTGGACGACAGACATTGCCGAGGCGCGCCGACGCGTAGGCGATAAAGTGGCGCTTCAGGGCAACATGGATCCCTCCTTACTTTATGCGCCACCCGCGCGTATTGAGCAGGAAGTCGCCGGTATTCTTGACGGTTTTGGCAACGGCACCGGCCACGTTTTTAACCTCGGACACGGTATACATCAGGATGTGCCGCCAGAGCACGCAGGCGCTTTTGTCGAAGCGGTACACCGTCTTTCCCGCCCTTACCATCAGGAGTAAACATGGATATTGCGGCACTGCGGCAGGAACAATTGACGCGCGCAAAAGAAGTGCGCACCGACGATGATTTTGACGTTCTGCCGCCACGCTACATCGGCGGCGCTGATGTTGGCTTTGAGCAGGGCGGCGAGGTCACTCGTGCCGCCATGATCGTTCTTGAATACCCGTCGCTTAAGCTGGTTGAGCATCGCGTTGCGCGCATTGCCACCACCATGCCCTATATCCCCGGCTTCCTCTCATTTCGCGAATATCCCGCGCTGCTGGCAGCGTGGCAGCAACTTGAGCAGCAGCCGGACCTGCTGTTTGTTGACGGGCAGGGCATCGCGCATCCGCGTCGTCTGGGCGTTGCCAGCCATTTTGGCCTGCTGGTGGACGTGCCGACCATCGGCGTGGCGAAGCGCCGCCTGTGCGGCAAATTTGAGCCGCTCGATGAGGAGCCCGGCGCAAAACAGCCGCTGCTTGATAAAGGCGAGCAGATTGGCTGGGTTTTGCGCAGCAAGCGACGCTGCAACCCGCTGTTTATTTCGCCGGGGCATCGCGTCAGCAACGACACCGCGCTTACGTGGGTGGAAACCTGTCTGAAGGGCTATCGCCTGCCGGAGCCGACGCGCTGGGCGGATGCGGTGGCTTCACAGCGCACCGCTTTTCTTCGCTGGCAGGAGCAGGTGTGACCACCGGGCTTTTCAGTTACACTGCACGCCGTGCATTTTAGTTAATGAGATATCACTATGTTACGTAATCCCATTCATCTGCGGCTGGAAAAGCTGGAAAGCTGGCAGCATGTGACTTTTATGGCCTGCCTTTGCGAGCGCATGTACCCCAACTATTGGGCTTTCTGCCAGCAGACCGGTTTCGGCGACGGACTGCTCTATCGCCGCCTGCTTGATTTGATTTGGGAAACGCTGCTGGTAAAAGACGCGAAAGTGAATTTTGATTTGCAGCTTGAGAAATTTGAAGAGGCCATCCCGTCCGCCGACGATTACGATTTATACGGCGTCTATCCGGCGATTGATGCCTGCGTGGCGATGAGCGAACTGCTCCATTCCCGCCTGAGTGGTGAAACGGTTATGCACGCCGTTGCCGTGAGCGAGGCGTCAATTACCACCGTGGCGATGCTGGAAATGACTCAGGCCGAACGCGAAATGACCGACGAAGAGCTAAAAGAAAATCCGGCGGTCATTGATGAATGGGATATCCAGTGGGAGATTTTCCGGCTGCTGAGCGAGTGCGAGGAGCGGGACGTCGAACTGATAAAAGGACTGCGATCTGACCTCCGCGAAGCGGGGATCAGTAATATCGGTATAAATTTTCAGCAATAAGGCGAGAAAACGTGACTTCAGGCCTGATTTGTAGCGCCAGGAGGCTTCACATTCGCCCCCACTCTGGTCTACATTTGGAGGGCTGAAAAATGTGGCTATCGGTGCGTGTATGCAGGAGAGTGCCAAAAACTGGTTTTTCCCTCGCACTCGATGCTTAGCAAGCGATAAATACACTGTAAGGATAACTTATGAACAAGACTCAACTGATTGATGTAATTGCGGACAAAGCGGATCTGTCTAAGACCCAGGCAAAAGCTGCTCTGGAATCCACCCTGGCTGCGATTACTGAGTCTCTGAAAGAAGGTGATGCTGTACAACTGGTTGGTTTTGGTACTTTTAAAGTTAACCACCGTGCTGAGCGTACTGGCCGCAATCCGCAGACTGGCAAAGAAATTAAAATTGCTGCTGCAAACGTACCGGCTTTTGTATCGGGTAAAGCACTGAAAGACGCCGTTAAGTAACTGTTCGACGTTGAAAAGATTTAAACAGGGGGGCGTTAAGCCCCTTTTGTTATGGATCGCCTGTTTATGGTTCGGCCTTCGCCGGGCATCTCACCTTCCTGTGTGGTAAGCACACGATGAGACTCTCATTCTTCGCTCTGACTTTCTTACTTCTGGCAGGCTGTAGCTCACGCCCGGATCTTCCTGACTTTACCGCCAGCGGCTACCTTGCCGATCGCGGCACCGTGCGTATCTGGCGCAAAAACAGTACCCAGAAAACCTGGCATCTGATGGCTGTTTATACGCCCTTCAGCGGCGGTGCGACGGAGACCACCGATTATTTATGGCAGGCAGACAAGCTGATCGCCTTTGAACGGCATACCGCCGGCCAGCATCCCGGTACGGTGACGCTGCGCTTCGATCAGGATGGCGGCCTGAGTTTTATGGAGCGGCAAACGGACGGACGACGTGAAGCGCTCTCCGCAGATGACGTGGCGCTCTACCAGTTCGATGCAGAACGCATGCTGAAAATCAGCGATGATTTGCTGGCGGGCCGGGTGCTGTTGAAACAGGGGCGCTGGTTAGCTTCAGGCAAAATCATGCGCTGTGATGGCGTGACTGACGCGCCTGATTTTGATAACGGCGCCATGGTCAGGCAGCAGCGCAGGACTGGCGCGGGCGTCGCCTGGCTGGAAGCGCCATCCGGCATTCAGATGTTGCAGATTTCCATTGATGATCCATGCGCGACCGAGCCAAAAGAGGCGGAGTTCTGACAGATCATAAAAAAAGGCGAATCGATGATTCGCCTTTTGCACGCTTCGCGGCGGACTAGGTGCGAGCTATCGCCCGATAGCCGATATCGCGACGACAGAAGCTGCCATCCCAGGCGATGTTTTTCGCCAGCGCATAGGCATGCCGCTGCGCGGCGGCAACGTCCTCACCCAGCGCCGTGACGCACAGCACACGCCCGCCGCTGGTGACCACCAGATCGTCCTGCATTTGCGTGCCGGCATGGAACACCTTGCCGTCCGGTGTCTCTTCCAGCGGCAGGCCGTGGATTTGATCGCCGGTACGGTAATCGCCCGGGTAGCCGCCAGCGGCAAGCACTACGCCAAGCGCGGGGCGAGGATCCCACGCCGACGTTTTGCTATCCAGCTTACCGTCAATCGTCGCCAGGCAGAGCTCGACCAGATCCGACTGCATGCGCAGCATGATCGGCTGCGTTTCAGGATCGCCAAAGCGGCAGTTGAACTCAATTACCTTCACCTGACCCTGTTTATCGATCATCAAACCTGCATAGAGGAAACCGGTGTAGGTATTGCCCTCTTTCGCCATGCCGCGCACGGTCGGCCAGATCACCTCGTCCATCACCCGCTGATGAACCTCATCAGTCACGACCGGCGCCGGGGAATAGGCGCCCATGCCGCCGGTATTCAGGCCGGTATCGCCATCGCCGACGCGTTTATGATCCTGGCTGGTCGCCATCGGCAGCACGTGCTCGCCATCAACCATCACGATAAAGCTGGCTTCTTCGCCCTCAAGAAACTCTTCCACCACAATGCGGTGGCCCGCGTCGCCAAAGGCGTTGCCTGCCAGCATGTCCTGAATAGCGTCTTCCGCTTCTTTCAGCGTCATCGCCACGATCACGCCCTTGCCTGCGGCCAGACCATCTGCCTTAATCACTACCGGCGCGCCGTTTTTGCGCACCCAGGCGAGCGCGGGTTCAACTTCAGTAAAGTTTTCATAGCCGGCGGTAGGAATATGGTGGCGCGCCAGGAAATCCTTGGTGAATGCTTTGGAACCTTCAAGCTGAGCGGCGGCCTGCGTGGGGCCAAAAATCTTCAGACCAGCGGCGCGAAAGGCATCCACCACGCCTGCCACCAGCGGTTGCTCCGGCCCAACGATGGTCAGATCGATGTTTTCACGTTGCGCAAAACTCACCAGCGAAGGAATATCCGTTGCGCTGATATCAACGTTTTGCAGCGCCGGTTCCAGCGCGGTACCCGCGTTGCCCGGCGCGACAAAAACGGTTTCCGCCAGGGGTGATAAAGACGCTTTCCAGGCCAGAGCGTGTTCACGTCCGCCGTTACCGATGACTAGAATTTTCATTGCAGGCTCCTGATTAGTGGCGGAAGTGACGCATGTTGGTAAAGATCATCGCGATGCCGTGTTCGTCGGCGGCGGCAATCACCTCTTCATCGCGAATCGAACCGCCCGGTTGGATCACGCAGCTCACGCCGACGGCGGCGGCGGCATCAATGCCATCGCGGAACGGGAAGAATGCATCTGACGCCATCGCAGAACCTTTCACCGCCAGCCCTTCGTCGGCAGCCTTGATACCGGCAATTTTGGCGGAATAAACGCGGCTCATCTGGCCTGCGCCAATGCCAATGGTCATATTGTCTCGTGCATAGACGATGGCATTGGATTTAACGAATTTCGCTACTTTCCAGCAAAAGAGTGCGTCGCGCAGCTCCTGTTCCGTTGGCTGGCGCTTGCTGACCACGCGCAATTCGCTTGCATTAACCATGCCCAGATCGCGATCCTGCACCAGCAGGCCACCGTTGACGCGTTTGAAATCCAGACCAGCCCGACGCTGCTGCCACTGGCCACAGGTGAGAACGCGCACGTTCTGTTTTGCTGCGGTGATCTTCAATGCGGCTGCGCTGGCGGAAGGCGCGATGATCACTTCTACAAACTGGCGGCTGATGATTGCCTGCGCGGTGGCTTCATCCAGCTCGCGGTTGAAAGCGATGATGCCGCCAAACGCCGAGGTCGGATCGGTCTTATACGCCAGTTCGTAGGCGTCAAGAAGGGAACCGCTGACCGCAACGCCGCAGGGATTGGCATGCTTAACGATAACGCAGGCAGGCTCAATGAACTCTTTTACGCACTCCAGCGCGGCGTCGGTATCAGCAATGTTGTTATAGGAGAGGGCTTTGCCCTGAACCTGCTGTGCCGTGGCGACGGACGCTTCCGATATGTTCTCTTCAATATAGAAAGCCGCCTCCTGATGGCTGTTTTCGCCGTAACGCATATCCTGCTTTTTAATGAAGTTCAGGTTCAGCGTACGCGGGAAGCGGCCGGAAGGCTGCTGCGTCTCGCCGTGGTAGGCAGGCACCAGGCTGCCGAAATAGTTGGCGATCATGCTGTCGTAGGCGGCGGTATGCTCAAAGGCTTTTATCGCCAGGTCGAAGCGGGTACTGAGCCGGAGGCTGTTTTCGTTGGCGTCCAGTTCGGTAATGATGGCGGCGTAGTCGCTGCTCTTCACCACAATAGCCACGTCTTTATGGTTTTTGGCTGCGGAACGCACCATTGTCGGGCCGCCGATATCGATATTTTCTACGGCATCTTCCAGTGAGCAGCCTTCACGGGCGACGGTTTGCGCGAACGGGTAAAGATTGACAACCACCATATCTATAGGAGAGATGCTGTGTTGCGACATAATCGCGTCGTCCTGACCCCGGCGTCCAAGGATCCCGCCATGAACTTTGGGGTGCAGCGTTTTGACCCGGCCATCCATCATTTCGGGAAACCCCGTGTAATCTGAAACTTCTGTAACAGGCAGTCCTGCGTCTGCCAGCAGGCGGGCGGTGCCGCCCGTGGAAAGAAGCTCAACGCCTCGCGCTGAAAGCGCCTGAGCAAATTCAAGAATACCGGCTTTGTCAGAAACGCTGAGCAGAGCGCGGCGTACAGGACGACGTTGTTGCATGGTGATGATCCCCTGGCTGTGGTTCGCATAGAGTAAGAGCGTTACATCAAGCTTAGCTTTTTCCTTTTATTAAAGGAAAACGGCAAATAAGCCTCAGGTAACGTCCCAAAACGGGGCTGTTTTTTTGCGGGGGCATTGTAGCGAAAACGTTTGCGCGATGCTCGCTTAAATTCCGGACAGGCATGGTCTGTGGATAAAAAAGTGGATAAGTAGGTATAAATGACCCTTTTGCTGTGGAAAGCAGCGAACGCGCTATTTTTCGCAAATCAGGGCTTGTCAGCCGCAGGGAAGTCCCTATAATGCGCCTCCATCGACACGGAACAACGGCTTAACGGTCGCCGGGTTGAGAGATTCTGTAAGAAGGAATCGTCGGAGAAAATTCTGTAAAACAGGGTTGACTCTGAAAGAGGAAAGCGTAGTATACGCCACCTCGCGAACCGCCGGTTAAGCCGCGTTCGCACTGCTCTTTAACAATTTATCAGACAATCTGTGTGGGCACTCGCAGGATTGATATCACAGCCTTCGGGCAGATGAACTATCAAGTCTTTGCTGAGTGAACACGTAATTCATTACGACGTTTTAATTCACAGAGCACCGCCATCCACGTGATGGCAAATCAGACTTTAATTGAAGAGTTTGATCATGGCTCAGATTGAACGCTGGCGGCAGGCCTAACACATGCAAGTCGAACGGTAGCACAGAGGAGCTTGCTCCTCGGGTGACGAGTGGCGGACGGGTGAGTAATGTCTGGGGA
>NZ_JNVB01000053.1 GCF_000770305.1 Erwinia oleae | reverse complement strand
TCCCTGGTCACTGGGAAGGTGATCTGATCCAGGGCTCGAAAAACTCCTATATTATCACCCTCGTAGAACGCCATTCCCGCTTTGTTATGTTAGCCAAAATCAGGGACAACAAGACCATAACGGTTATATCTGCACTCATCAGACAAGCCGTATTTTTTATAAGGAGATGCAGGGCTCAGCGTGGCAGGAAGTCGGCTCACCCTGCCTGGGGTTCTCGCGAAAACGCACTGATTACTTTGCTTACTGCAGAAATAATCGTCGCAGTGGCTCTCAGCAGTATTATGGTAATGATAATTGCAGGCACCTGATAAATGGTTTAATCAGGCCCGCCTTACAGCGGGCATTGGCGGATTAGATGTGGCTGCCGATCGAAAGGCAACCCGTAAGCATCATAAGTGCTGAACCCGTAATAAAAAGAACGAGATAACGCATAAAACACCCTCAGAATAATGAAACACAACCGGTCAACAGAAACGACCCAAGCACGGCGGTGATAATTAACAGAACACGATGTGACATTACAAACACCCCTTAAATGAACTGTACGGTTTAGTTTATATTTAATGCAGGCTATGTCAATCAGATACTGCGCCACCTCTGCACTAAATTTTCGCAGAGTCGGCCTTTTGCCCTGCGCCGTTTACAAACAGGTCAACCGCGCTTGTGACCATCACGCGCACTTCGTTTTCCGTATAGTCAGGAGTCTTACGCATGAGGAAAAGTTCGTCGGCTTCAGCCTTTACCAGAGCAGAAAACTGTTTCGCTCTCAGCGTTGGGTTACTTCCGGTTAAGTCTCCTTTACCCATATGGTACTCCATCACCCCGGTCAACGCGCTCATACTCTCGCGCACGCCCGACTCGTAAAAAAGCTCTCCTATATCAGAATGGCCCGCCTCACCAACGACCATCCGGTAAAGCTGCAAAGCTTTCCAGTCAGATGTCATCACACCCAGCATTCCCTCGCCAAAACGCTGTAACTTCTCAGATAATGTGAATAAGTCGTTATCGCTGGCTTTTAGCTCACTTGCTGCTCCCATGAGATAATTAGTGCTGTACGTCCTGACTACCGCCTCAAAAAGTCTCTCTTTAGAGGGGAAATAATTATAAAGCGTGGCTTTGGAGCAGCCGGCTTTTTTCGCAACACCGTCCATAGACGCTCGCTCGAACCCCTGTTCGAGAAATACGGCCGAAGCGGAGTTAAGAATTTCATTTTTCTTCTGTTCAGTCAGCATGCGCATTCATATCTCCTTTTCATAACCACAATCATAACAAAACTGAGCAGTTCATTAAAGGTGGGTAAAAACTTTGGGCATCTGGCAGATAAGCACCGGCATTCATATTCAGTGCGTCGATATATGAATATGCCCGAATGGCGCTCTGTTAAATGAATGAGTATGCAAAACCCGGTATGAGCGATGAGCGGATACTGGCGTGAAAGGCTTAACCGGTCCAGGGTATAACTGATACCTTCAGCACGTAATCATTGCCGAATGTTGTGCTGAACGCTATTCCTTAAACTGATCCTTTAGATTCCAGAAATCCCTGTCAGCCCAGAATGAGGCCTGCGAAGTGGACTGTTATCGTGCATTTTATATTTCTCATTCAGCCTGTTTCAGACATCAGCAACCTGCTCAGGGGAAGCGTTGAGAAGCCCTCTTAATATGATATCGGCATGGCTTTTTGCTAAAGACTCCAGATCGGGCCGCAGTTCACTGTCTTCATCAAAAATTTCCCGAAAAAGAGTGGCTGTGACCATCGGTCCCACGATGGACATCGCCTGAAGTCGTGGGTTTCCCTTCCTGGTCACACTAAAGAAAATACAACCACCACCTAAAAATTGATAAATTATTTTCTTATTTACACATAAGGCATGTAATTTTTTTATTAAACTTCAATATACTTTGGGGTTTAAGGGATCGTTCATATTCACTCATTGTGCTGCAAATCATCATTAGAGCTTAATAAAAGGCTGTTCCTCGGCACTTTTTTATAAACCACCAGATACACTGTGGCCTGCTCCCCGCAGATTAGTACATCCCGATGTTAGCAAGGTCCGATTTTGGCACAGAGCGGACATTGAAATCCATGCCGCAGGGTCCACTTTGAGCAAATAGAACGCGTTACGTTTCACCTGTTTTAAACATAACATCCCGTCGGTCATTGTGCTTATGACCCGGCGGCCTGCCTCATCCGGACAGTATATTGCCGGTAAAACCTGCATGTATCAGAGGCCAGTCAGATGGGCTGATTTTGCTTTCTGTGTGGCCCCGGACGGCCAAATAGAAAGCCCTGCAGCAGTCCGCAACCGGATGCTCTGAGCCATTCCGCCTGCTCTTCTTTCTCAACGCCTTCGACCACCACTTCCCGCAGAGCTGCGCGACATCTGCGATCTCAGCACACTGAAGCTGGAATCCGGCTCGTTCGTTGAGGATGATTTGCGCCAGTATTTCAGCGACGTGCTTTACAGCCTGAAAACCACAGCCGGTGAGGGTTATGTTCACGTGCTCATCGAGCATCAGTCCTCGCCCGACAAACACATGGCCTTTCGCCTGGTGCGCTATGCCGTTGCTGCCATGCAGCGGCACCTTGAGGCGGGGCATAAAAAGTTGCCACTGGTGATACCCGTGCTGTTCTATACGGGCAAACGCAGCCCGTATCCGTACTCCACCCGGTGGCTGGATGAGTTTGACGACCCGGAACTGGCAGGCAGGCTCTACAGCCAGGCTTTCCCGCTGGTTGACGTTACCGTCATTCCGGATGATGAAATCGCCGGCCACCGCAGCATGGCCGCCCTGACCCTGCTGCAGAAGCACATCCATCAGCGGGACCTGGCAGAACTGACCGATCGGCTGGCCCCAATTCTGCTGGCCGGCTATCTGTCTTCATCACAGGTGATATCGCTGGTACACTATATTGTACAGGCAGGCGAATCAGCCGACGCCGAAGCCTTTGTACGCGAACTGGCTCAGCGTGTGCCGCAACACGGAGACGCACTTATGACCATCGCACAGCAGCTTGAGCAGAAGGGCATTGAGAAGGGTATTGAGAAGGGTATTGAGAAGGGCAGGGCAGAAGGCCTTAAGCTCGGCGAACAGCGCGGCATTGAAAAAGGCCGCACTGAAGGCGAGCGTGAAACCACTCTGAAAATTGCCCGCACCATGCTGCAGAACGGCATCGACCGTAATACCGTCATGAAAATGACCGGCCTGACCGAAGACGACCTGGCACAAATCCGCCACTGACTTATTCAGCGGCCACGGCAGCCGCGCTGCTGAGCCGCCACGTGCAGCCGCCCAGGGAGTCATTCCCCCATCGCTCCGTCACACACAGGTCACCCTGCACCTTCAGAAACATCACGGGCTTCAGCACGATTTCGTCAGGAATGAGGCCCCCGTAGTGCCTTACCAGCACCTTTCCCTCGCTGTACCCGGAACAGCCCGCCCGCGGTTAAAAGCCCGGATGCATTTGTGCGGGTGCGCCCTGAGCATCTGCAGTATCGCTTCACGCTCCATCATTCACTCCTTTGCGTCAGACATCCACTGTAGTCAGTAAATGCCGTTATTCCGGTCAGCTGAAGACATCATTCGCTGCATCGATCTTTGCTATACGGCTGCTTAGTCAGGTTTTTCTTGGGTCAGATATAAGGGACGAGACGGGCCACTTGCCATCTAGAGCGGTTAAAGATCGTTCCAGCCCCTTTACGCGGCAGGTCAAGCTGGTACGGTACAGAGAAAATTCGCTGACGCTGGCACTCAGGGCGCAGGTCAGGCGGAACAGGTTATTCATAGACACAGGCTATCATCCAATGAAAAAAACAGTCTGACCGCCTTAGTGCGCGGTGATGCCCAGCTTTTTCATTCTGGATAATAGCGTGGTGCGTTTAAGCCCTAGTCGGAGTGCGGCACCGTGCGGTCCGGCAACGACACCATTGGTTTCTTTCAGCACGTCAATAATGTGCTGGCGTTCATCCTCTTCATGCATTGAAGAAAATGATGTGAGCGGTGGCGCGCTTACCGCGACCCTTGCCGCAGCGAGGGGGAATGGATAATTTAATTCGTCCGGTTGCATCTCCAGTACGGTTCCGCGCGTCAGCAACACTGCCCGCTCAATCACATTTTCCAGTTCACGCACATTTCCCGGCCAAGGCATACGACTCAGCATACGCAACGTTTCTGCAGGAATACTGTCGATAGTGCGCTTCATCCGTTTCGCAATTTTACCGGTGAGGAATTTTACCAGTTGCGGAATATCCTCCGGGCGCTCGCGTAGAGGCGGGATCACAATCGGGAACACGTTAAGCCGGTAATAGAGATCACTGCGAAATTCTTTATCAGCGACCATCTGTTTCAGGTCACGGTTAGTGGCGGCGATCATCCGCACATTGACAGAAATCAGCTTGTTACCGCCTACCCGCTCGAACTCCTGCTCCTGCAAAATACGCAGCAGTTTAGGTTGCAGCTCCAGTGGGATCTCACCGACTTCATCAAGAAATAAGGTCCCCTGATCGGCCAGCTCAAAGCGCCCCATTCTTTGCGCCGTTGCGCCCGTAAAGGCGCCTTTTTCGTGACCAAACAGGTCGCTTTCCATCAGCCCGGCAGGCATCGCTGCACAGTTCATTTTTACCATCCGTCGATCGCGACGATCGCCAAGATTATGAATTGCGCGTGCAATCAGCTCCTTACCGGTTCCGGTTTCTCCCAGGATCAGTACCGAGCAGTCACTTTTCGCCACAATCTCTACCTGTTTCAGCACGGCAGACATACCCGGACTTCGCCCAACAATGTCAGTAAAATCAGCGTGATGATTGTTAATCTGCTCGGTCAGATAGAGATTTTCATGCTGTAACTTTTCTTTCAGACTTTTGATTTCCTGATAGGCCAGCGCATTATCCACCGCGATGGCGATACGTTCGGCGATCTGCTGCAATACCCGCAGGTTGGTTGAATTAAAGTTATCCGGCAGAAAGCGCGCCAGCTTTAATACCCCCAGCGTTTTGTGGCCGAAGCGCAGGGGCAACACACACAGCGTTTTACTCTGTTCACGCCACAGCAGATGGAACAGCGTACTGGTACTCCCCTCCTTTTTATCATCCGGATGCTCGCTGGTCAGCAGCATTTCACCGCTTTTCATCACCTGCTGTTCCGGCGTGCCTGCCAGCGCTATACGCGATTGCTCGCGTTCGGCAACATGGCTCTGGACATAATGCGTGGCATAGACGCTCGCCTCTGCGCTCTCCTTATCGGCATCACACAACACAATGCTGATGGCATTGATATGAAAGAAATGGTGAATGGTTTTGGCAATTTCGCCGGTCAGCTCGTCGAGATCTAATTTTGACAGCACAGCATTGGTGATATCGACCAGAATACGAAAGTCATCGCGCTCGTGGCGCAGCAGGGATTGCTGGTGGAGTGCGTTTTCACGTAACTGAATTTGTTCGACCGCAATCGCCGCCAGGGTGCAAAGCTCAGACAGGCCGCTTTTGTCCTCTTCACTGAACGGCGTCGGCGGCAGGCGAGTAAACTCACAGCCGCCCAGTAATCCCTCCGATCCCAGTAGAGGGACCAGACAATAGTGGTTAAAGGGTGGATAGAGGTTCAGTGCCGCCAGTTGCGGATAGCGACGATGCAACGCGTCACTGCGCCAGACCTGCGTTTCAGGATTGTGCAGCAGCGCATGCACCGGGCCGGTTGCCAGTAACGTTTCATCCTGGTAAATGACCCCCTGATGATGCGAATCGAGACCGTAAAAACTGACGCGTTCACTGTTACTGGCGAACAGTACCAGCGTTACACTCTCCGCAATACCGGCGGTCTGGATCATCTGCGTCAGGGTTTCAAGCAGTGACGTCATGGTCTGTTGCACCAGTAAGGTGCGCGTCAGTTCCAGTAATCCCTGGTGTTTTATGCTGCTCATGGTTGCACTCTGCATACATTAGCTCTGGATAAAGTTGCCTGAAAATTTTGCTCATTTGAGCGGCCGACCGCAGTTGAAGTTTACGCCTGTCAATTTCGTCATCGCCCTGATGAGATCAACAAATGCGAGGTAAGGGTTCCGCATGCGGCAACGTGAGCTGCCGTGTCACGTCCAGTGTGCCGCGCAGACAGACCTGAGGGTCCTGCGTCACGTCGCCAATGGTTGTGGCATCTCCCCCCAGTGGATGGTTGCGCATCAGCGCAAGCACCGCCTCTTCGGCATGCGCAGCGACTACCGCCACCACCTTGCCTTCATTGGCGAAGTTCAGCGGTTCCAGCCCCAGCAGTTCACAAAGGCCACGCACCGCGGGTTTCACCGGCAATGCTTGCTCGTCGATGCAGATGCCCAATCCACTGGCCGCACTGAACTCATGCAAAATGGCATTCACGCCACCGCGGGTGGCATCACGTAAAGCATGGATACCCACAAGCGATCGCAGCGGCGCAATCATCGGCGCCAGCACCGCGCAGTCACTCTCCACGCCCAGATCCATGCCCAGCTTTTCACGCAGGTTAAGGATCGCCGCACCGTGATCGCCGAGCGTACCGCTGACGATCACTTTATCTCCCGCTTTTATTGCGCGGGCGGACCAGTTGACGGCGTCCGGGATGACGCCTATCCCGGCTGTATTAATAAAAATTTTATCGGCTGCGCCACGTTGCACCACTTTAGTATCGCCGGTCACAATCGCCATGCCGGCATCGCGCGCAGTCTGCGCCATCAGGCTGACTATCTTCTGTAACTCAACCAGGGGAAAGCCCTCTTCCAGAATAAAGCCGCACGAGAGCCAGCCAGGTGTAGCACCGCTGACCGCCAGATCGTTAGCCGTTCCACATACCGCCAGCTTGCCGATGTTACCGCCGGGGAAAAAAACCGGATCGATCACGTAGCTGTCAGTGGTAAACGCCAGCCGGTCACCCTGCGCACTCAGACTGGCAAGCGACAACTGCGCGCCATCTTCCCGTTGATTGAGCCAGCGATTGTCGAAGGCGCGGAGAAATAGCTGATCGATAAGCTGCTGCATCGCGCGCCCCCCGCTGCCATGCGCCATGGTAACGACGTCTTTAGCCTCATTCATCCTGACTGACCTTCTGTTGTTGTTTATGCTGTGGCTGGCTGGCAATGGCCGCCTCCTGATGCCGGTACTGAAACCATGCCGCACACGCCCCTTCAGAGGAGACCATCAGCGCGCCGAAGGCATTGTGCGGCGTACAGCCAGTGCCAAACAGCGGGCATTGATGCGGTTTACAACGCCCGGTCAGTACCTCACCGCAACGGGAACGGGGATCGTCCGCTACCGGCTGCGCCTGCGGGCTGAACCTATGCTCTGCATCAAACGTCGCATAGGCAGATGTCAGAGAAATACCTGAGCATTCAATCATCCCCAGTCCGCGCCACTCGCTACTGCCAGCCAGCGTAAACACCTCTCGTATCGCTTTCTGAGCCAGCAGGTTACCCTGCTCTGGCACGACGCGGCGGTACTGGTTTTCCGTTTTACACGATGCCTCGCAAACCTGTTTCACCAGCATCAGCACGCTTTGCAGCATATCGAGAGGTTCAAAGCCGCTGATCACCAGCGATTTGCCAAATTCCTGATTGATAAAATGATAAGGTGCGGCGCCAGTAATCATGCTGACGTGGCCGGGAGCCAGAAAGGCATCAATCCGCACATCATCCTGTGAGAGCAGGCTGCGCAGGGTGGGCATCAGACTGATGTGCTGACAGAAGATGCTGAAATTGGTCAGCCGTTCACGCCGCGCCTGTTGCAGCGTCACGGCAGTCACTGGCTGCGTGGTTTCAAAGCCGAGGGCAAAAAATACTACCTGCCGCGCCGGGTTCTCACGTGCCAGTCTCAGCCCATCCAGCGGTGAATAGACCACCCGTATATCCGCGCCCCGTTCACGCGCCTGCGCCAGAGATCCGTGCTGCCCCGGCACGCGCAGCGCATCACCAAAGGTACAAAAAATCACCTCAGGATGTGCGGCAATCTCACAACAGGCATCGATGCGCCCCATAGGCAAGACACAGACCGGGCAGCCCGGTCCGTGGATAAACTCCAGCTGGGGCGGCAGCAGTTTGTCCAGACCGAATTTGAAAATAGCGTGGGTATGACCACCACAGACTTCCATAATCTGCAGCGGTTTGTCGGCGGTATACGGCAGTAATCCCGCCCGCTGGTGCAACTGTTCAAGCAGCGTTTTCGCCAGTTGCGGATCCCGGAACTCATCAACAAAACGCATTATCTTTCCTCTCCTCCGCGCAGGAAAAGAGCAACATCAGTTTCCACTTCGCCCATCGCATGCAGTGCGGCCAAGGTTTGCCGGGCTTCACGCTCATCCAGTCTGCTTAAGGCGAACCCGACATGGATTAACACCCAGCAACCGACCAGCGCTGCAGGTTCATCTTCACAGACCAGCGCAATATTGACTTCACGGCGCAGACCGCAGACCTCGGCCCACGCGTGATCACCCTGCTTTTCATGCAGCGCAATGATCTGTCCGGGAATGCCTATGCACATCGTTGCTGCTCCAGCCAGGCCAGCCACTGATCCATCCCGGCGCCGGTGGTGGCTGACAGGGCAATCACCTCAATCCGGGGATTGACCTGTCGCGCATAAGCGATACAGGTGTCGACGTCAAAGCTGACGTACGGCAGCAGATCAATTTTATTGAGGATCATTAGCCCGGAGACGACAAACATATCGGGGTATTTCAGCGGTTTGTCTTCGCCTTCGGTCACCGAAAGCACCGCTATTTTGTGTCGCTCGCCAAGATCAAAACTGGCCGGACAGACCAGATTGCCGACATTCTCAATAAACAGCAGGCTGTTTTTAGCGGGCGACAACTGATGCAGCGCATCGTGAATCATTTGCGCATCCAGATGACATCCTCTTCCGGTATTTACCTGAATGGCCGCCACACCAGTCGCGCGGATTCGGTCTGCGTCGCGGGTTGTCTGCTGGTCTCCTTCAATTACCGCACACTCCACACTGGATGCCAGCTGGGTCAGGGTGCGGGTCAGCAAGGTGGTTTTACCGGAGCCGGGACTGGAAACCAGATTGAGTGCCAGAATGCCCGCAGCAGCAAAATGTTCACGGTTGTGGCCGGCAATATGGTTATTCTTCGCCAGCACGTCCATTTCGATATCTACCAGCCGGCGTGCTGCAAACGGCAACCTGTCGCGATTATCCGAGGAATGAGGGTGGAAATGATGATCGCCGCTGCTTGTCCCTTCAATTCGCTGGTCGCCACTGGCACAACCACAGATACTGCACATAACCTTCTCCCGGGACACATTGAGTGTCTGTTATTCAATTTCGATGCGTTTAATTTTCATGCCGCTATCGGCAATGACCCGTACCTGACGTCCAGCGCAGTGCGGACACAGCGATACGCCTGGACTGATTAAAGTGATCATCTGCTGACAGGCGTCACACCAGTGCGTTGCGACGGGTGTTTCAAGATGCAGAATAGAGCCCTCAGCGAGCGTTTCGCGGCAGACCAGGGCAAAGCAAAATTGCACCGCTTCCGGTTCCACACAGGAAAGCGGCCCTATTTCCATCCAAACCGCAGTAATTCTTCTGGCATTATTTTTCCGTCCCACCTGCTGCATTATTTCGACCGCATTCAGACACAGCGTAATTTCATGCATATTCTTTCTCCGGCGGCAGCTAAATTAAACGTGAATGTAAAAACCACAAGCAACATTGATGCCAGCTTTATTAAATAGCCGATGAAACACACTCTTCCGGATTTAAATATGCGCAACCTTCTCCGTCAGAAATGTCGAAAATAGTCGCCATCGACATATCTGCCTTCTTTTCAGCCCGGAAAAATTTTCCGTAAAAATGCGATTAAGTTGTTAATAGTTATTCAGTTAGTCAACACAAAACGATACTGGCCCATTTTATGCTAGCAGAGTCTTATACATCGTATGTCGTCGTCACTTCGGCATCCAGAAAAATACAAAGCCTCTGCGCAACACTTTTTAACGGGTAATAACTATGAGTACACTGAGCGAACTGACCAGCAAAGCGGATTATATTGCCAGCAAGAACAGTCATCTTAAATCACACTGGCGAACCTATCAGAACAGCCTGACACAGGCGATAACCCAGCTAAATGTCCAGATAAATCATGCATTCATCTACGGTGAAGAGCAGGATCTCCGCTTCACGTTGTTTAACCATTTCATCATCAGCATTCATCTCAGCGACGATTTTTACAGTCAGGAACTCGTTTACAGTCTGAACATGGCGCACGGTGATGAACAGCCTGATTTCCGCACGTTTTCCCACGCCACCCTGAACGAGCAGGGATGGGTAGACAGTACGGTAGATATAAAAGATAAGCGTGCGGTGCTGGAGCATTACCTCAATAAAATATCGTCTATTTATGACTGCCTGTTTCATTCACTGGAAACCAATCAGCCGGTTTACCCTGCGCTGGAAAAATTACTTACCCGCCAATGATCCCGCTTATTTACCGATCAGTCCGCATCGTTTTTATTTCCGCTGAGGTGCGGATTAATTCCGACATAAATGTCGAAATATCAATTTACGTGACGACTTCGTCATATTTGACGAATAGCCCGAGGAGAGTTCATGCGCACTAATACAGCCATGAATCAATATGTGATAGCCGACCCGAAACGTTGTATCGGCTGTAATACCTGTATGGCTATCTGTTCTCAGGAGCATCTGCGTCACGGTTTACAATCTGCACCGCGTTTGCAGGTCATGCGTAACCGCCTGGATTCAGTGCCAGTGATGTGTCATCAGTGTGAAGACGCGCCGTGCGCGCAGGTTTGTCCGGTGAACGCCATCACCCGCGAAAACAACGCCATCCATCTTAATGAGAGTCTGTGTGTGAGCTGCAAGCTGTGCGGTATCGCCTGTCCGTTCGGGGCGATTACCTTTTCCGGCAGCACGCCGCTGGCTATCCCCGCCCACTGCAATAGCGCAAAAGCGCTGCCGGCACCGCTGCCGCCGCGCGCCATCAGTCCATTGATCGACTGCATTCCGGGCGGGCGTGCGGTCGCGGTGAAATGCGATTTATGCAGCTTCAGCCCGGAAGGTCCGGCCTGCGTTAAAACCTGCCCGACCCAGGCCATCATGCTGGTCACTGCCAGCGTGGCTGAACACACCAGTCAGCAAAAACGCCTCAATGCCATGAACATCTCACCGGGCGGAATGATGTCCCTGGGTGCACCTGACACGGAGGTCAGATCATGACGGCACTGTTCGCCTTGCAGCCAGCCTTCCTGATTACGCTGGCGCTGCTGGTGTGGGTCTGTAGCGGGACTGTTGGTGGGTTACTGGCCGGTGCAGCAAAAATCAGCAGCCTGATTTCCGGTGTCGGCGGTATGGTGGCCTCCACTGCGCTGTTGGTTGCCGCGCTTCAGATGCTGAACGCTGACACACCGATGACGATGACGTTGCCACTGTTGCCTTATCGCGCCAGCTTTAATCCGCTGAATGCGCTGCTGTTGCTGACCATGTCAATTACGGCTTTGTGCAGTAGCCTGTATGCCTGCGCCTGGCTGGAGAAGGCCGATCGGCGGTCGTGTGCGCGTAGCGGTTTGTTGTGCAACCTGATGCTGGCTGCGCTGGCTGCCGCCACGATCGCCACCGATGCGCCCGCCATGATCCTGATGATGGAAATGGCTGCCCTGTGCGCCTATTTCATGATTGTTCAGGCTGACGATGAGAAAAGCCGCCGTGCCGGTCTGAATCAGTTTTTATCCGGCCGCCTCGGTACACTGTGTCTGATTCTGGCCTTCGCCCTGCTGCATCACGCCAGCGGCAGCGTCAATTTTGAGGTGCTGCGCCATGCGGCGTTAACGTCGGGCATTAAATCGGCGGCCTTCCTGCTGGCGCTGGCCGGTTTCGGGCTGTACGCCGGGATTATCCCGCTGCACGCCTGGGTGCCCCAGTCGCATTCCAGCGCGCCCGCTCACGCCGCCGCCCTGCTCTCTTCTGCGCTGATGAAAGTCGGCATTATCGGCATCATAAAAGTCGGCCTGGATCTGCTGGGCGCACCGCCACTCTGGTGGGGCCTGATGGTATTGCTCCTGGCTGTCCTGACCGCATTTATCGGTGGGCTGTATGCGCTGATGGAGCACGATATCCGCCGCCTGCTGGCCTATCACACGCTGGAAAATATCGGGATTATTTTGCTCGGTGTTGGTGGCGCAATGACCGGCGTGGCACTGAATTTGCCGGTTCTGGCGTCACTCGCGCTGCTGGCGGGTCTGTTCCATCTGTTCAATCACGGCCTGTTTAAAACAGCGCTGTTTCTCGGTGCCGGTGAAATTGAAATGCAGACCGGCATAAAGGATATGGAAAAACTCGGCGGCATTGCGCGTCTTATGCCGTGGACGGCGGGTGCGATGCTGATTGCGCTGATGTCGATGGCCGCGCTGCCGCCGTTAAACGGTTTCGCCAGTGAATGGCTGCTGTATCAGTCCCTGTTCCAGCTGAGCAGCAGCCACGTCTTTATCGCCCGCCTGATCGGGCCGCTGCTGGCGGTCGGTCTGGCACTGACCGGCGCGCTGGCGCTGATGTGTATTGCCAAAGTTTTTGGCGTGACTTTCCTCGGTACACCGCGCAGTCAGAGCGCAGCAGACGCCACACCGGCACCACCCGCTATGACGTTCAGCACGATGTTACTGGCGCTGTTGTGCGTGATTTCCGGCGTGGCTTCCCCGTGGATTATTCCGCAATTCTCTGCTGTCGCTGCGGCCGTACTAAACACGCCGGTTCTGCTGGCTGCTCAGCATGGCGTGGCATTTTCGCCGACGTCCGCGGTGTCTGCCCCGATGGTGGCCATTTTGCTGCTGGGAATGCCGTTAGTGCCATGGCTTATCGCCGCAGTTCTGCGTGGCGCGCGGCTGCCAAATCGTTCACGGGGCGATGCCTGGGCCTGTGGTTATGCGCACTCCGCCGACATGGTAGTGACGGCGACCGGTTTCGCCCAGCCGCTGCGCGTGATGTTTGCTCCGCTTTACCGTCTGCGCAGTCATGCGACACCGGTGTCACTGGTTTCAGCCCTGCACCGTGGCTGGCTGGGGGCGTTCTGCCGTCGTCTGGCGCTCATCGAACTGGCCGTATTACTGGTCGTGGCTTTTGCCTGAGGAACTGACTATGAACTTTCCTTCCCTGCTGGCCGGTTCGCTGTGGCCGCTGGCGCTAGTTCAGGCGCTGACATTGCTGGCTGTCGCTCCTTTGTTTGCCGGTTTCAGCCGCGTGATGCGTGCGCGAATGCACAACCGGCGCGGTCCTAGTGTATTACAGGAATACCATGACATCGCCAAATTGCTTCAGCGTCAGAGCGTCGCGCCCGCAGCAGCAGGCATGGCGTTTCGCAGTATGCCGTATCTGTTGACTGGCGGTTTACTTGTCATCGCCACCGCCCTGCCAATGGTGACGCTGATATCACCGATGGGCGCGGCGGGTGACCTGATCACCGTGATTTATCTGTTTGCCGTGGTGCGTTTTGTGTTTGCCATCGCCGGACTCGATACCGGCAGCACTTTCACCGGCATTGGCTCCAGCCGCGAAGCGGTACTCGGCGTTCTGGTGGAGCCGATTCTGCTGCTCGGTCTGTGGGTGGCGGCGCTGGTCGCCGGTTCCACGTCACTTGGCGCGATTGCCGCCCGCGTTCTGCACTGGCCGCTGTCCTCTTCCTTAACTCTGACGCTGGCCGGTCTGGCTTGTGCGTTCGCCACCTATGTCGAAATGGGCAAGCTGCCGTTTGATATGGCTGAAGCCGAGCAGGAGTTACAGGAAGGTCCGCTGACCGAATACTCCGGCGCGGCGTTAGGGATGCTGAAAATCGGCATCAGCCTGAAACAGCTGGTGGTGTTGCAGCTGTTCCTCGGTCTGTTCTTCCCGTTCGGGTTGGTGGAAAACCTGACACCGCTGGCGTTGCTGACTGCCGTTGTGGTCTGTCTGCTAAAACTGCTGATCGCCATGTTTATGGTCGCGCTTATCGAGAACAGCGTCACGCGTCTGCGCTTTCTTAAAACCTCCCGCACCACCTGGGCGGGATTTGGTCTGGCGTTTCTGGCGCTGGTTTCCTGGCTGGTCGCTGGCTGACCTGACATTTTGTTCCGCTGCGGCGGACAGAGGCTTTGCAATGAGTGAGTTCAATAGCGCTTTAAATCAAAACCCGGTCGGCAACGCGTATCTGGCCGCGCTGGAAAAACAGTTTCCGTCGGCGATTCTGGGCAGCGAATGGCAGACCGACACACAGGCGACCGTCACCATCAGGCTGAACTGGCTGCCGGAAGTGGTCGAATGGCTTTATTACCAGCAGGGCGGCTGGCTTTCCGTGTTGTTCGGCAATGATGAACGCACGCTGTGTGGTAATTACGCGCTGTATTACGTGCTGTCGATGGAAAAAGGCGTGAAATGCTGGATTACCGTGCGCGCCGAAGTGGATCCGGTATCGCAGGAGTTTCCGTCGGTAACCCCGCGCGTGCCGGCAGCCGTCTGGGGCGAACGCGAAGTGCGGGATATGTACGGCCTGCGCCCGATCGGATTGCCGGACGAACGCCGTCTGGTGCTGCCGGATGACTGGCCTGATGACCTGTATTCGCTGCGCAAAGACGCAATGGATTACCGTCAGCGCCCGGCACCGACCACGGATGAAGAAACCTATCCGTTTATTTCTGAGGCCAAAGAAGGCAGCAAAATCGTGCCCCTTGGTCCGCTGCACGTCACTTCTGACGAACCGGGCCACTTTCGTCTGTTCGTTGATGGCGAAGACATTATCGACGCCGATTATCGGTTGTTCTACGTGCATCGCGGCATGGAAAAACTGGCCGAAACCCGCATGGGCTATAACGAAGTAACGTTTTTGTCTGACCGCGTGTGCGGCATTTGCGGTTTCACGCATAGCGTGGCTTATACCTCGTCGGTCGAAAACGCCATGGGGATTTTAGTGCCGGAACGCGCCCAGATGATCCGATCCATTTTGCTGGAAGTGGAACGTCTGCACAGCCATCTGCTGAACCTCGGGTTGGCCTGTCACTTTGTCGGATTTGATTCCGGTTTCATGCAGTTTTTCCGCATCCGCGAACAGTCGATGAAAATGGCGGAAATCCTGACCGGTGCGCGCAAAACCTACGGGATGAACCTGATCGGCGGCATCCGTCGCGACATATTAAAAGACGATATGATTGCCACCCTTGCGCTGACGGGCGTTATGCGTCGCGACCTGAACGAGCTGGTGGATATTCTGCTCAGCACGCCAAATACGGAACAGCGCAGCATCGGCGTCGGCATTCTGGATCCTCAGGTGGCGCGCGATTTCAGCAACGTCGGCCCGATGGTGCGCGGCAGCGGTCACCGTCGTGATATGCGACAGGATCATCCCTACGCCGGTTACGCCAGACTGCCGTTTGAACTGTTCAGCGAAACCGGTAACGATGTTTATTCCCGTCTGAAAGTGCGCATTCACGAAGTCTTTAACTCCCTGAATATGATCGAGTCTGGCCTGCAAAGCCTGCCGGGCGGCCCGCTGGCGGTGGAAGGCTTTAACTATATTCCGCACCGTTTCGCGCTCGGTTTTGCCGAAGCGCCACGCGGCGACGACATTCACTGGAGCATGACCGGCGACAATCAGAAGCTGTTCCGCTGGCGCTGCCGTGCGGCGACCTACGCCAACTGGCCGACGCTGCGCTACATGCTGCGCGGCAATACCGTTTCCGACGCCCCGCTGATTATCGGCAGTCTCGATCCTTGCTATTCCTGCACAGACCGCATGACGGTGGTTGATGTGCGCAAGAAAACGTCCATCGTCGTGCCTTACAAAGAGATCGAACGTTACGGCATCGAACGCAAAAATTCGCCGCTTTAAGGAGCCGTTCAAATCATGCTGAAACTGATTAAAAAAGTGCTCAAAACCGGCACGGCAACGTTGGGCTACCCCTTCAAACCGCTGAATTTAGCACCCAACTTTCGCGGCAAACCACACTATACCGCACAGCAGTGTATCGCCTGCGGCGCCTGTGCTAATGCCTGTCCGTCTAACGCGCTGACCATGACCACGTCAGACGACACCAAAACGATCCGCTGGCAGCTGTTTTTAGGACGCTGCATTTTCTGCGCCCGCTGCGAAGAAGTCTGCCCTACGGCAGCGATCACGTTGTCGCAGGAGTTCGAGCTGGCGGTCTGGCGCAAAGAAGACCTGTTTGAGACCGCGGATTTCCCGGTCTGCCCTTGCCGGGAATGCGGCAAACCTTACGCCGTCCAAAAAGAAATCGACTTTGCGCTCAGCCTGTTACAGGAAAATGCCGCGCTGAGCGACCTGCAGATTAGCGAACGTCGTGTGCAGTATGAAACCTGTCCGGCGTGCAAAAAAATGCACGGTCTTTCTCCCAGCGACCGCATTGATATTGGCCGCCATATGACTACGGAGGTTCGCTGATGAGTCATAACCCGATTGCGCCGCGAGACGAAAAGGGTCTGCCGGTGCCTGTTACACTGGATGACAGTATCGCCAGACTGAAATCCACCCTGCTGAACAGCATCCGCCGTTCCGCCTACGTTTACCGCGTGGACTGCGGTGGCTGTAACGGCTGTGAGATTGAGATTTTTGCCGCCATTTCACCCCTGTTTGACGCTGAACGCTTCGGTATCAAAGTCGTTCCATCGCCGCGCCACGCTGACATTTTGCTGTTCACCGGTGCGGTCACCCGCGCAATGCGTATGCCCGCTTTGCGCGCCTGGGATTCGGCACCGGATCCGAAAATCTGTATTTCTTACGGCGCATGCGGTAACAGCGGCGGCATTTTCCACGACCTTTATTGCGTCTGGGGCGGCACCGACAAAATCGTGCCGGTGGACGTATATATCCCCGGCTGCCCGCCGACACCGGCGGCGACCATTTATGGATTTGCAATGGCGCTGGGTTTGCTGGATCAAAAAATCAAAGGGCAGCAGCATGACGACGCTGCCGCAGAACCGGCTATTTTATTGCATCCCGACCTGCCGCAACCGTTACGCGTGCTGTTGGATCGCGAAGCGCGCCGCATGGCCGGTTACCGCTATGGCCGCCAGATTGCCGATCAGTTTATGAAAATCGTCGCTGCCCCCGGATTACAGCCGGTAGAACAACGTGTATCGGCCTATCTGGCTGAACAGGGCGACCTGCGCCTGAGCGAAATCATCGGCAATCTGCAGCATATCTATCATCAGGTGCTGCAAGGCGAGGTGCGTCTGTGATGACTTCCGTTAACGACCAGCGCTACGCGCGCCATCAGTCCTATGATGGTCATGCGCCTGACAAAGACAAAGTGATTTTCTATTCATTGAGCAGCAAGTTTGTTGATGAAAAAAGCGCCCAGAAACGCTGCTCGCAGAAAGCGCAGGAAGTGATTTATTACAGCCTGGCTATCGGCCATCACCTCGGGGTGATCGACTGTCTGCAATCGCGCCTCGAATGCCCGTTCGATGGCTATCTGCACTGGATCGACTGTCTGCCTGAAAACAGCGAAGCCCGCCGCAAACTGGCGGGTGTTCAGCGATTTGGCGAGATTACTATCGACAGCAGCCACACGCATTTGCTGGCACTGGCGTTGCGCGATGCAAGCCCGCAAATGACGGTGCAACAGCAAGGATGGAGCGAACAGCTTATCGCCCTGCTGGCGCAAATTGAAAATGACCCCGCCATGTACCTGATGGTCAGGAGGTACGATGCCTGATTACCCTGAGAACCTTCCCCGCTACGCGCTGTTGTGCGTGGGCAACAGCATGATGGGCGACGACGGCGCCGGTCCGCGTCTGGCCGAACTGTGCGCGGAAAAACCACTTCCCGGCTGGACGGTGGTGGACGGCGGCGCGGCACCTGAAAACGACATCGGCTATTTGCGCGAACTGCATCCACAACATTTGGTGATTGCTGATGCTACCGATATGGGGCTGGCGCCTGGCGAAATGCGCATTATTGCCGAGGAAGATATCGCCGACATGTTCATGATGACTACCCACAATCTGCCGCTGACCTTTCTCATGCAGCAACTGCGCGAGGACATCCCGCAGATCACCTTTGTCGGTATTCAGCCCGACGTCGTCGCGTTTTATTACCCGATGAGTACCGCTGTGGAACAGGCGATCAGCCGCCTGCATCAGCTGTTACCGCGACTTGAAACTGGTCCTGGGATCGCTCCTTTCAGTCTTTCGACATAACTGTCGATACGGTGACGACGCAAATATGACGTCAGTGAAAAATTTCGTCAGCGGAGCAACCTTTAAAATTAACTCAATGAATTTAATAGTAAAAATTAAAAACATGAACTGGCACGCTTTATGTATAGCCAGTAGCTAAAACCAATGGCTTAGGGACTAATTACTCATGAACCGGTTCATCATCGCCGATCCCAAAAAATGCATCGGCTGCCGTACCTGTGAAATTGCCTGCGTAATGGCGCATAACGACTCGCAGGATATCTCGCTGCTCAGCGCCGCGACATTCGCACCGCGTCTGCACGTGATAAAAGGCGTCAACCTCAGTACCCCGGTGATGTGTCGCCAGTGTGAAGATGCACCCTGTGCCAACGTCTGCCCCAATGGCGCCATTCTTCGCTCAGCCGACCATGTGCAGGTGCTGCAGGAGCGCTGCATCGGGTGTAAAACCTGCGTGGTTGCCTGCCCGTACGGCGCAATGGAAGTGGTGACAAAACCGATTTTCCGCCAGAACGGCGCCGCGATGGCAGCTACCTCGGATAAAGCCGAAGCGCACAAATGTGATCTGTGCCATGGCCGGACTGAAGGCCCGGCCTGTCTGGCCATCTGCCCGACCAACGCCCTGTTCGCTATCGATCGTAACCAGTTACAGGAGATGAATGCAGAAAAACGTCGCCGCGCGGCGCTCGACAACACTTCTCCGCTGCTGTTTTAACCCCGGATTAAGGAAACCTTCCAATGAAAAAAGTCACGACTGTCTGCCCCTACTGCGGCGCTGGATGTAAATTGAATCTGGTGGTGGATAACGGAAAAATTATTCGCGCCGAAGCGGCGAACGGCGTTACCAATCAGGGCGAACTGTGTCTGAAAGGCTATTATGGCTGGGATTTTCTCAATGACACCAAACTGCTGACCCCGCGCCTGACACAGCCGCTGATCCGCCGTCAGAAAGGCGGAAAGTTCGAAGCCGTCAGCTGGGATGAAGCCATTCGCTACACCGCACAGCGGCTGACGGAGATCAAACAGAAACACGGTCCGCGTGCCATCATGACCACCGGTTCCTCGCGCGGAACCGGCAATGAAACTAACTATGTCATGCAAAAATTTGCCCGAGCGGTGATTGGCACTAACAACGTCGACTGCTGCGCCCGGGTGTGCCACGGCCCGTCCGTGGCGGGTTTACAGGCGACGCTCGGCAACGGCGCGATGAGTAATTCTATCGGCGATATCGAGAATTCAAAATGTCTGCTGGTGATCGGCTATAACTGCGCAGATTCCCATCCGATCGTCGCACGCCGGGTGATCAAGGCTAAAGAGAAAGGCGCAAAAATCATTGTCTGCGACCCACGCCGCATTGAAACCGCCCGTATTGCCGATCAGCATCTGCAAATCAAAAACGGCTGTAATATGGCGCTGGTCAATGCTTTTGCACATGTGCTGATCGAAGAAGATCTGTATGACCACGACTATGTAGCGAAATACACCGAAGGCTTTGAGGAATACCGTAAAAATGTCGCGGATTACGCCCCGGAAGCGGTAGCGGAACAGACCGGCGTGTCCGCACAGCAAATCCGTCAGGCGATGCGCACCTACGCCGCAGCGCCTTCAGCCACCATCATGTGGGGCATGGGCGTGACTCAGTTTGGCCAGGCCGTTGACGTGGTAAAAGGCCTGGCGGGGCTGGCCTTGCTGACAGGCAACCTCGGCCGGGCCAACGTCGGCGTCGGCCCGGTGCGCGGGCAAAATAACGTGCAGGGTGCCTGCGACATGGGTGTGCTGCCGAATGAATTCCCCGGCTATCAGTCGGTTACCGACCCGAACGTGCGGGCGAAATTCGCCGATGCCTGGGGGATTGACGTCAATCTGATGGATACCGACATCGGTTACCGCATCACCGAAATTCCGCATCTGGCGCTCGAAGGCAAGGTTAAAGCCTATTACATCATGGGCGAAGATCCGCTTCAGACCGAGGCGGATTTAGGGCTGGTGCGCAAAGGCTTTGCCGCGCTCGACTTTGTGGTGGTACAGGATATTTTCATGACCAAAACTGCGGAACAGGCTGACGTTATTTTACCTGCGACATCCTGGGGTGAACATGGTGGCGTCTTTTCCTGTGCCGACCGTGGCTTCCAGCGCTTTGAGAAAGCCATCGAACCGACCTGTAACGTCAAGCGCGACTGGGAGATCATCAGCCTGCTGGCGACGCAGATGGGTTATCCGATGCATTACCGCGATAATCAGCAAATCTGGGATGAAATGCGCAGCTTATGCCCGCTGTTCTATGGCGCAACCTATGAAAAAATGGGTGAACTGGGCCACGTTCAGTGGCCATGCACCACGCTTGACAGCGCAGGAACGCCCTACCTGTATGCCAATAACCACTTCGATACCCCAACCGGTAAAGGTCAGCTGTTTGCCGCGCCGTGGCGCGCGCCGGCTGAATTGCCGGACGACAGCTATCCGCTGGTGCTGTGTACCGTACGCGAAGTCGGCCACTACTCCTGTCGCTCCATGACCGGCAACTGTGCAGCATTGCAAACGCTGGCTGACGAACCTGGCTTCGTGCAGATGAATCCGATCGATGCACAGGCGCTGACTATCAGTGACCAGCAACTGGTCTGGGTAGCCTCACGCCGTGGCAAAGTCATCTCACGCGTCAACTACAACGAACGTATTAATGCCGGTGCGGTGTACATGACCTATCAGTGGTGGATCGGCGCCTGCAATGAACTGACGCAGGATAACCTCGACCCTATCTCTAAAACGCCTGAAACCAAATACTGCGCAGTGAAAGTCGAACCGATCGCCGATCAACGCTGGGCTGAAAGCTACGCACATCAGACTTACAGCGACATGAAAGCCCGCCTGCGCAGCGCCGCTGAAGACCTGATCCCCGCCAGCGGGATTTAATTTCACCAGGGCATCCTGACGCGAACTTATCATCATTTTCGCGTCGCAGCACAGCAGCGCACAACGCGATCCCGAAGAGCTGATAATCATCAGGGGTTCGGGGTCACAGTGGCTGCCGGGTTGCCGCCCGAATCGTAAGGAAATGAGAGAGTCATGTCTGTTTCCGGCATACGTATCCGCATTTGCGGCAAAGTCCAGGGGGTCGGTTTCCGGCCATTTATCTGGCAGCTGGCACACCAGCTGCAGCTGCGTGGTGAGGTCAGTAACGACAGCGCAGGTGTAGAAATCAGGCTACTTAAACCTGTCAGCCTTGACGCGCTGACAGAACAGTTACGCCGCGACTGCCCGCCGCTGGCGCATATTGACAGCCTGAGTGTCGATTATTTCGTCTGGCAGACGGCGCCGCAAAATTTCACTATCACTGATAGCCGTCACAGCCGGATGAATACCCAGGTGGTTCCTGATGCGGCAACCTGCCCGGCCTGCCTGCAGGATATGGCCCGACCAACCGACCGTCGGTTTAACTATGCCTTTACCAATTGTACCCACTGCGGGCCGCGTTTTACGCTGATCCGTGCAATGCCTTACGACCGCGCGCTGACCAGCATGGCGCAATTCAGGCTATGCCCGGCCTGCGAGCGGGAGTATTACAACCCGGCCGACCGGCGCTTTCACGCCCAGCCGATCGCCTGTCCGCACTGCGGCCCTTGCGTCAGCGCGACATTACACCATGGCGACGTTCTGGCGCAGGACGAGGCAGCAGTGGCACAGGCGGCGATGGCGATACAGGCAGGAAAAATCGTTGCCATTAAGGGGCTGGGCGGCTTCCATCTGGCCTGTGATGCCACACAGCAGGCGGCAGTGCTGCGTCTGCGTCAACGCAAACAGCGTCCGACTAAGCCGCTGGCTGTGATGCTACCGGACATCAGTTGGCTGGCGCAGTGCAGCGATATCCACGCGCAAGGCAGGCTGCGCGAGAGGCTGCAATCGCCAGCCGCACCTATTGTTCTGACTGCGAAAAATCCGCGGTCACCACTGTGTGCGGCGGTTGCACCGGAGATGGATGAAATCGGGCTGATGCTGCCGTTTACTCCGCTGCACCATTTACTGATGCAGTCCTGTCAGACCCCACTGGTAATGACCTCCGGCAATGCAAACGGCTGTGCGCCCGCACTGACCAATGAGACGGGGCGTGATCAACTTAAGGATATCGCCGACCTCTGGCTGTTGCATAATCGCGACATTGTGCAGCGCGCTGATGATTCACTGCTGCGGGTGACAGAGCATGGCAGCGAAATGCTGCGCCGGTCGCGCGGTTACGTGCCTGATGCACTCACTCTGCCCGCCGGATTTGACAGTCCGTACCCCCTGCTGGCGCTGGGCGGTGAACGCAAAAACACCTTCTGCCTGCTTCGCGGCAATCAGGCTATTCTCAGTCCGCACTTTGGCTCCCTCACCCGCAGCGATATTGCCAGCCAGCAGCAACAGGCCATTGCACATTTTCAGCAGCTCTATGACTGTACACCGGAGATAACGGTCTGTGATGCGCATCCTGACGCCGTCAGCTACTGTCAGGCGCAACGCCCGACAATCAACAGGATGGCGGTGTTTCACCATCATGCGCATCTCGCCGCCTGTCTGGCAGAACATAGCTGGCCGCTGGACGGCGGGAGAGTGGTCGGACTGGCACTGGATGGACTCGGCTATGGTGAGGATGGGGCGTTATGGGGCGGGGAGTGTTTGCTGGTGGATTACCTGCACTGTGAGCATGCAGGCGGGCTCCCTGCCGTCGCCTTGCCGGGCGGTGACTGTGCCGCACGGCAACCCTGGCGTAACTTACTGGCGCACTGGCAGGCGTTTGTGCCGGACTGGCAGAAACGCTCTGAAGCGGACACCGTGTTATCACATCCGTGGTTGCCACTTTCAAAGGCGATTAGCGCCGGAATCAATGCGCTACGGGCCTCGTCCTGCGGGCGCTTATTTGATGCCGTCGCCGCGGCCCTTCATTGCGCACCCGCAAGTCTGAGCTGGGAAGGCGAAGCCGCCTGTCGTCTGGAGACGCTGGCGCGCAGCGCGCAGGGTGCGTTGCATCCGGTCACCCTGCCTTTGCTCCACACCGGTAAGCAAATCCTGTTAGATCTCGCGACGTTCTGGCGGCAATGGCTTAACTGGCAGGCCGCACCCGCCGAGCGGGCGTTTGCCTTTCATGACGCGCTGGCGCAGGGCTTTGCCGGCCTCGCCCGTCATCAGGCGCGAATCCACGGCGTCACCACCGTCGCGCTGGGCGGTGGCGTACTGCACAACCGGCTACTGCGACAGCTTCTGCCTCACTATTTAGCCCCTTTTCAGGTCCTGATGCCCCAACAGGTGCCGGCTGGCGATGGCGGGCTGGCGCTCGGCCAGGCGGTTATCGCCTGTGCCCGCCTTCAGCATCCTGGCTTTTCATTAACGCATAAGGATTATCATGATAAACCGTGATTTTTTTCACACTCACCGCCGTGCCGGCTGGCTGTTATGCGGATTGATCGCAGCTAATTTAGCGGCCTGGGGCTGGGCGCTGATAGTCTTCCATCACAGCGCAGCGCTGATCGCGGCCTCACTGCTGGCTTATGGCTATGGTCTGCGCCACGCTGTCGACGCCGATCACATTGCTGCTATTGATAACGTGACACGCAAATTAATGCAGCAGGGACAACGTCCGGTTGCCGTCGGCGCTTTTTTCTCACTCGGGCACTCGACCATCGTAGTACTGGCCTGTGTGGCGATTGCCGCTACCTCGCTGGTTTTTGGCGATAAAATTGGCGGATTGCATGATTATGGCCGGTCAATCGGCACGCTGATTTCGGCCCTGTTTCTGCTGCTGATGGCGCTACTGAATGCGCTGATCCTGCGCGATGTTTACCGCCGTTTCCAGCAGGTCAAACAGGGCAACACCGATGCGTCGCAGGATGCGCTGCTCGTGGTACACGGTGGCGTAATGAGCAGGCTTTTTCATTTCGCATTTAATCTGGTCAACAGAAGCTGGCAGATGTATCTGGTCGGCTTTTTGTTCGGGCTGGGTTTTGATACCGCCACCGAAATCAGCCTGCTGGGCCTGTCTGCAGCGGGTGCTTCTTCTGGTATGTCAGTGTGGAGCATTCTGGTGTTCACGGTCCTGTTTGCCTGCGGCATGGCGCTGGTCGATTCGCTGGATAATTTTGTTATGGTCGGCGCGTACGGCTGGGCATTTGATAAACCGGTGCGTAAGCTCTATTACAACATCATGATTACCGCCACCAGTGTGGTCATCGCCCTGTTTATCGGCGGCCTGGAAGCGCTCGGGCTGATAGCGGATAAGCTGGATATGCACGGCGGGCTGTGGACGCAGATTGGTCAGCTTAACGACAATATGGGCAGTGTGGGCTACGTGGCTGTGGGGATTTTTGTAATTTTCTGGGGCATCTCGGTGCTGAATTATCGCCGCAAAGGCTATGACCATCTGGTGATGAAATCTGGCCGGGCTTAAGCGTCATTCAGCAAAGTACATTGCTGAGGAGGCTGATACTCATAGGAATGAATCTGACAAGACGGGCTAAAGCAGGCATGCCGTTTTCAATGGAACAACCCTTCTTGCACTCTCACATTCGCACGCTTCGGATAACCAGACAGACATCAAAAGGATTTTTATCCTCAAATCACCGGTCAGATGTAGCAAGCGCGCTCCGGCCATTTAATGAGCAGGAATAGACTCGCGGCCTCCTCACAGTACTTTTATCATGTCAAAGCGGTTGCTGCCCGCTCATTAGAACTGTTGTGTAGCGCCTTATCAGCAGCTTCCCCTCCATGTACCCGGAGCAGCCCGGGTGCCCGCGGTGAAAGGCCCGGATGCAGTTGTCCGGGTTCGCCCTGAGCACCTGCAGTATTGCTTCACGTTCCATTCTTCACTCCCTTGCGTCAGACATCCACTGTAGTCAGTAAACGCCGTTATTCCGGTCAGCTGAAGAGAGCAGCTGCTGTACTGATTTTATCTATGCTTCTGTTAACTGATGCTTTTCTGCCGTCAGTGCATAAAGGCCGGACGGCCCTTCACTGGTCATCTGCCATCCACAGCGGTTAAACAGCGTTTCCAGCCCCTTCACGCGCCCGGTCAGGCGCGCCATCAGCGGGCTGACCTGCCAGCCGTTGTCGTCAAACGCCGCGTCCAGGCTGGTCCGGGACACGTAAATGCCGTTGACGTCAGGGTTCAGGGCAGCGGCATGGCGTCCTGCCCACTCCCGGTCGCTGAGCAGCCGGTATGCCCAGTGCATGTCCTTCGCGGTTTCCAACGCATACGTCAGCCGGAACAGGTCGTTCTGTTCAGACAGCGCACCGGTGCAGGAGCGCCAGAGGTAGTCCAGCTTGCCGGCAAGCTTTGCGCCCACGCCATACTGGCGCCCCTGTTTCAGCAGCCATTCGATGTCGGGCGTTACCTCACGGGGAAAGCGGCGCTGCTTCAGGGCAGTCGCCAGCCAGCGGGTCAGAAAGAGATTTTCCTGAGCGGCAGAACATACAGCGCCGTCCTGGCGGGCCAGCTCAAGCGCCACCAGGGCGCACCATGCCAGGTGGCCCGATTTTTCTGTCAGCGTCACTGCGTGTCCTTCTCCTCTCTGTTCCTGTTTATACATGCATCATTCTGGCATATTTTAACCGTAAAGAAGGCAGCCAGTCATATTAAACAAAGCGATTGCTATAAATTTACGCAATGCCTGCCATAGTTAATCAGCTAAAGAAATGAATATACGCTCACTGTCATATATATTTATTATTCTTTTCGTTTTATCTTTATTCCAGTGGCAACGACCATCAAAAATGATTGCAGCCCCTTCAAGACTTTCAGAATCTGAAATACTGAATTTTTCGAGAATGGCATCACGCAGGCCGCCTAAAGGTATTCCAACATCCCTGCATTCAGCAGGATTAAGCCATTCAATATCATTATTCGAGTTATACAGCGTTCCCCAGTAAAACCTGAGTGCATTTTTAGTCATGGGTTCAGCATCAGGAAATTTCACAAATAAATTTTTGGCTTTATAACGGAAATGCCCAATCGTAAAAAATCGGCCAAGCGCAGCCGTCGGACGGCATGATGCGAATAAAAAGAAGGGGAAAGAGTTCTGAGAATGACAGGATCAAAAAAGGCCTCCGCGAGGAAGCCTTTTTCGAAATTTTCGCGTCCCGGCATTGGCCGGAATCGCTCACACAGTCAGAGATCCTGTCTCTGGGGAGAGATTTTCGTACAAACTGACGCTTACGTCAAGCGTAATGTCTGTGGCATCCGCTTCAGGCCGCAGTATAGTAGCAGCATAACAAGGAGTGATTATGACCATTGCCGCCATACTGGATTCAATTTCCCAGCACAGGTTTGCCACCTACAAGTCCTCGGTCTTTAACGGAGCCAGCGAGGAGGAGTGCCTCGGCATCTACCTCTGGAACAAACAGCTCGCCGGCGCGTTCCTTCCCACGCTGCAGATCATAGAGGTGTCCCTGAGAAACGCCATCTGCGCTGCAAAGAGGCGGCACGAAGAGACACTCATCGAGCAGAGTGCGCCTGCGGCCGACTGGCCCGCGCTGAAAAGCCGCATCGACGATAAGTGGTTTGTGACCGTCATGACTCAGCAGAACAACCGGGACTCCTGGCGCGCTGTTGAAGGTGCCAAAGCGCAGCTGAGAAAGGACGGCAAGCCGCCGACCACTGAAAACCTCATCGCCAAGCTGACGTTTGGCTTCTGGGTC
This sequence comes from Erwinia oleae, assembly GCF_000770305.1. Taxonomy (GTDB): domain Bacteria; phylum Pseudomonadota; class Gammaproteobacteria; order Enterobacterales; family Enterobacteriaceae; genus Erwinia; species Erwinia oleae. The sequence continues at coordinate 3,585 of NZ_JNVB01000053.1, read as the reverse complement.
TCAATGGTTAACCGCGACTACAGCGACGGCTATGCCAGCTATCTTCACCTCTGGCCGCACCTCATACCGGAAGTCTTCCCGAACGCACTCGATAAAAAGCAGGGCACGCCGCTTTCCGTCAACCGGATCGGAGCTGACCTGCGTGACATCAACACCCTGAGAAACCGCCTGTCTCACCACGAACCGCTCTGGCGCTCAGACAAGACATACTGCGTGGAGCAGGCTATCAATAAGGTCGTGCGGGACTATCACAAGTGTCTGGACGTCATCCGCTGGATAAACCCTTCAAACCTGAAGCTGCTCAGCATCATTGAGAACACGCAGAAGATGAACGAGCTGTGTAATCCCCATGCGCTGTGGAAAAATAAAAAGCTGCCGTCAGGGCTGCCGGACATACCGCAGACGTCAGAGGATGACTGGCTGGCCAGCACGCTGCTGGAAACCCGGCACACAGGCGGGATTATCTCGCTGGATGCCGGTAAAGGTTTTGCCATGTTACTCAGTGAAAAGGACGGGACGAAATTTATTGCGCAGGCGAGAAATTTTGCGGGCAGACTGGGTGCTTACGCCGTGGGTGACCGCGTCACGTTTGAACCTGAAAACAAAACTGCGGGGCGGCATCCGGTTGCAACCGCCGTTAAACCGGCCTGAATGGCGTGAGGTGTAGATGAAAAACACCGGACGTGACAGAGAAATGGACAGAAAATTCAGGCCTTTTCTGAAGTTCTGGACCCTGTTTTCACCTGAGTTCATTTCACATATGCAGAAAATCACGCTTCTCATCCGTGGCGAGGAAACTGAACTGGCCCGTCTGGGCCAGGAAGGGGATATGACAGCAGGATATGAAGCCTGTGTCTCACGCTGGAAGACCGCACACAAACATATCGCACTTTCAGTCGTGGTGAGGCTTGACGAGATTAATGAGCTGGAGGTGAAAAAAAAGGAACATCATCGCAATCGTCAGAAAACGCAGAAGGACGAATGCATCGCCTCTATTGAACTGAAAAAGCTGGAGATTCGTGTGCTGCGCCGCACGGCAGATGCCCTCATCTGGGGAATGCTCGGCAATGAGGCCTCATCCGTGCGCCGGCTGCCCATCAAAGCCGATCTGGACAACCTCTCAAAAGAGAACATTATTGATTCCCTAATTGCCGCGGACGATCTCAACAGCGACCCACACCGGCTCGCGGTTGTCAGCGATATGAGTACCTTTGTGCACGTAGGAGACCTGGTCATGATTTCGCTCCAGGACGGCTTTCAGCTGGTCGAGGTCAAGAGCGGAATAAAGAATATCGAGCTATATCAGGCTGCGGAATTTGGTTATACCTCCGGCTGTCCTCACTTTGAAGAGAATTTCCTTAACGATAAACCAGTTAACGATGCCCGGCAGTTCAACCGTATTAAAAACCAGATGATTCGGGCCGGAAACGCGCTGGAAGCTATACATACGGGGGAAGGATATGACAACCTGATGCAATCACGCGTCATAATTGAAGACCGTGACTATCAGCCGGAATTTTTTAGTGAACATATTATTAACCTGGCTGAAGAAATTAAAGGCGGTAAAGAATGGGCCATCGATGTTATCGATGAGTGCGTATACGTGGGCGTTTATGCTGAAACGCAAATGGGCTTTGTGGGATTCAATATCTGGATAGACGGTACCGAATTTAAAGGCCGGGTAACAAATATAAATGAAAGTTTTTTTGATACGCTGTCACGCCCTTTTTTGAGCATAAACCTTCCGACAGATTTGCTTATGGACATCATGGCCGGAAAGCTGCTTATCGTAATGTGTTTTGACCATAAGAAGTTTTTTGAAAGGGCAAATGCCAGGCATCGCTGTCTGTTTACTCTGGAGGAATATCCGGATAAATATGCTCATACCCAGAATACGCTTCACGTAGGGTCGAAGGGCATTGCCTCACTTGTTGAGGGCAATGTGTCCTTTGTAGGTAACGGATTCGAAACCCGCATACTCTTTGATTTACAGCGCCCTGACAGCCTTATCGACTGGAGCTATCAACGCAGCGATCTTAGAATGAAATCATGATTTAATGATTGATTCTGCAATATGCAAAGAATGGCTCGTCTTGCTTACATTACTGATAACGTACATTCTGAACACAATATGAAGAGGAGAAATTAAATGTTGGTCCGAAAGAAAAATTTATCCATTGATGAAATCACTCTTAACTGGGTAAATGAAGTTATCGATCAGTATGATCTTCCAGAAGAAGACATTATCAGGAAAACAATTGAAAAATTGTCATCAGTTAGCTTTAAAGACCCGCTTGATATAGCTTTTTACCTCAGCGAAAAGGCAAAGAATTACGGCAGCGGTAGTGACTTCAACATAAATCCCTTTATTGATTTAGCGAAAAAAATAGCTGAAGTCTGCGGCGCCCGAGATGACGCACAGGACATCGGCACTCCGTTCATTACGGCCTACAAATATAACTCAGTGACAAGTAAAATGGACCGGGTTCGTATACCTGTCAGTCAGATTTTGTACTTTATAAAGAAAAGTCTTACAATTCCAGGGCGTGCTTATATGGCAGGTGAAGCGAATGTCATACTGAATGATCAGAGCCTTACTGAATTCAGCCTGATTGATTGTTCGAGAAATGATATCGCCGAGTTCCTGCTTGACTTTTACATTAAGAGTGCTGAAGAGGTTGTTACAGCCTGGACAGGGAAATAATACTATGGAACGGCAACCTGCTATCTGACATTAAAAAAGAAGTAAGATTGCTACTTTATCTTTGGAATATCCTTTAATCTAGTCGTATAACGCGGCGAGAGCATTTCACGCTTCATCTGCCAGGCACTGTCACGTTCTCCCTGACCCGCAAACCACACCTTTCCTTTGCCTGAACGGTTAATGGTGTCCAGCGCCGCCATCAGCGCATCAGCGTTTGCCCGCGGCTGTTGTTCGCTGAACATGTCAAATTGCGCCACACCGGACTGGTAAAAATCTCCCAGCATTACGCCGGCTTTGGCGTATCTGTATCCATCCCGCCAGATCGTGCCCAGGCCACGAAGCGCCGACGCTATAATGTCCCGCGTATCACTGGTTGGATAGTCACAGATGCGGGAGGTAGTGTTTGAATACTGCGGCTCATCGCCGTGCCGGCCGGTGGCGATGGACACGCTGATATGGCGGCAGCGCGAATTCTGCTCCCTGGGCTTTTCAGCGGCGCGCGTGGCGTAAAGGACCACAGCCTGCTGCATCTCTTCCAGCTGTGTGACACGCTGCCCGAAAGAACGTGAGTTCACTATCTGCTGCTTCGGCGGCGGTGCATCCTCAAGCGCCAGGCAGGACTCGCCGTTCAGTTCCCTTACTGTACGCTCCGTGATGACATCGATACTCTTTCGTATCATGCTGACGTTGCTGTCCGCCAGCTGCAGAGCCGTAGTGATTCCCAGCTGATTAAGCCGCAGCCTGATGCGCCGGCCGATGCCCCAGATATCACTGACATCGGTCAGATGCAGGAGTCTGCGCTGACGGCTCCGGTCAGACAGGTCCACGACGCCCCGTGTCTGGGTCCACTTTTTGGCCGCATGGTTGGCCAGTTTGGCCAG
>NZ_JNVB01000052.1 GCF_000770305.1 Erwinia oleae | reverse complement strand
GTATCTGCATATCCTACTGGATATCACTATCCGATTAGCGAAGGAGGATCTCACGAGCGTCTTTCATCAGGGTCCGAATCAATAGAGATTCAACGTGACCGTTTATAGTAGCGCAGTCTTATCCCTTGCCCTTCATTGATGAACAGACAGAAATTAAAAACCGGCGTTGACTGTTCGGGGAAGCCCTTATAGTTGACTGTTCGGGGAAGCCCTTATAGTAGGATAATTCCCGTTTTCCAAGCGGACCCCAGATACAGTGAACTACCCGCTTATGATGACTTGCGCCTTCATGCTCTTCGCGCATAATCCCTTAATCCGAATGGGAGAGTTGCTGATGCAGAACGCTGAAGATGACGAAATCGAATCGACTTACTGGAGAGCATGCAGACTCACCGGCATGATCTGTCTGAGCAGAGCTGCGGATGGCCTGGAAGTCAGCCGAGAGATGATTAAACGCGAGCTCGTGCTATTGCTTAAGGACCAAGTTAATAGAACAGAGGAAGCTGAACCGGCGCTCATCTTTGCTATCGAGCAGCTGATGGGACCGCCAGCTTAATATGGCAAGAAGCACTACAGTGGGCATAGAGCTGGAAGACGCTGGGAGCGTCAAAATCAGACGTTGTGATCTGCCAGCAGTTTGTTTATCTCTTTTCCCTTTCCTGCTCGAAAATCGAATGCGTACGTACAGCCCTTAGCAGACAGAACGCGATACAGCTCGTAGATCAGATCCCGGTTAGGTCCTTCACCAATTTCAGCTTTTTCCAGCGCCAGCGGTGAGGCGCTGATGAATACCACATGGTGAGGGCAATCGAGCTGCAGTACAGCATCGATCATGCCCTGGATCTGGCTGCGCTTATAAGTAGTGTCTTCATAATTAAAGATAACTGGCGTTTTCAGACTGTCCTGTTCTATCAGGACACGTGCGAAACCTTTTCGGGTATGCGGGTTACCGCTGCCTATTACATAGATGTGAGCTGTATTCACTTAACATTAACTCTGTTTGTATCGCGTAACTGCCATGTTTGTTTATGGGAAACATTCAGGCGGACATGTTTGTAAACTGGTTAAGTGTATAGTTATCTGTCTTACGCTGCGCTGCCCGTTATCCTGTTTACAAACATGGAGTCTCTTGCAGTAAGCTCGTTTCCTCTGTTTTCCAGCTTGTAAACATGAATCTGACCACCTGTCCTCCGACAGCCGCCTATTTAGTTTCTGGCGCCTCTATGCCGCATGAGCGGCATTTATAGCACGGCTACGTCTGCAAGAATTAATGCGACTGAAGATTTACCCATACACGATTTATTGGTTAGAGAATCACGGTTAGAATAGCGAATATGATTCATAAGAAGGATAGACTGCAGTGACGCTGACACAAAAATCCGGTCATCTGGCCTGGTGTGCTCTGGCAGCCCTTGCACTTGCACGTCAGGACGGTACCGTTAGTTCTGCTGCTCAGGAAAATCTCTTTCTAACACGCTGGCTGGCAACCGCCCTGAAGCAACGCCGCTTTTCGCGTGAGGTGGCACCCGATATTGAGTGGCTGCTGAAGCAGGGGCGCCAGTATGGCGTTGCCGCAAAGCTTGCCGGCAAGCTTGACTATCTCTGGCGCTCCTGTACCGGCAAATTATCCCAGCAGAATGATCTGTTCCGGCTGACATATGCCCTGGAGATGGCGAAAGATATGTGCTGGGCTTATCGGCTGCTTAGTGACCGGGAGTGGTCGGGAAGGCACTCCGCTGCTCTGAACGCTGGCGTAAACGGAGTTTATCTGTCACGGACCAGCCTGGATGCTGCGTTTGACAACGACGGCCAGCAGGTCACACCGGTGATGGCGCGACTGACCGGGCGCGTGCAGGGGCTGGAAACGCTTCTTAACCGCTGTGGATGGCAGATGGCCGTTGATGGGCCTTCCGGGCTTTATGAGCTGACTGCAGAAAAAGGTGAAGAAACAGTTACAAAGGAAAAATGAGCGCAGCAAATATTCTCTTAAGTTGACAGTAAAAACAACGTTCACTAACTACAGTGGATGTCTGTCGCAAGCAAAAGCTAAATACGAAACTTGAAGCGATTCTGCCTGTGCTCAGAGTGCATCGCGGCCTTTCACTGCGTGTGCAGGGCTGCTCCGTGTGCACGGGGGCTGCTGATAAAGGACATTATGGCGGCCTCATTCGCGATTAAACACTTTAGAAGCCCAGGATATTACTGAAGGTACAAAATGGACTGGAATATCACCGAATGACGGGGCAGTGGGATGGGGATGAGCCTAAAGGCTTAGCAGCACGGCCGGAAAGACTACCGAATTCATCAGTGGCTGATTTGTGCCAGATCGTCTTCCGTCAGGCCGGTCATTTTCATGACGGTAATGCGATCGATACCGTTCTGCAGCATGGTACGGGCAACTTCCAGCTTGCCTTCCAGCATGCCTTCATTTCGGCCTTCCTGCCTGCCTAACTGGATACCCTTCTGGATGCCCTTCTGGATGCCCTTCTGTTCGAGCTGTTGTGCGATGGTCATAAGTGCGTCTCCGTGTTGCGGCACACGCTGTGCCAGTTCGCGTACAAAACCTTCGGCGTCGGCTGTTTCGCCTGCCTGTACAATATAGTGTACCAGCGATATCACCTGTGATGAAGACAGATAGCCGGCCAGCAGAATGGGCGCCAGCCGGTCAGTCAGTTCTGCCAGGTCCCGCTGATGAATATGTTTCTGCAGCAGGGTCAGGGCGGCCATGCTGCGATGGCCGGCGATTTCATCATCAGGAATGACGGTAACGTCAACCAGCGGGAAAGCGCTGCTGTAGAGTTTGCCTGCCAGCGCCGGATCATCAAACTCATTCAGCCACCGGGTGGAGTAAGGATACGGGCTGCGTTTACCCGTATAGAACAGCACGGGTATCACCAGTGGCAACTTCTTATGGCCCGCCTCAAGGTGTCGCTGCATGGCAGCCACCGCATAACGCATCAGGCGAAAAGCCATGTGTTTATCGGGTGAAGACTGGTGCTCAATGAGTACGTGGACATAACCCTCACCGGCTGTGGTTTTCAGACTGTAGAGCACGTCGCTAAAGTACTGCCTCAGGTCATCCTCGACGAACGAGCCGGATTCCAGCTTCAGTGTCCTGAGGTCACAGATAGCACGCAGCTCTGCGGGCAAGTGGAGTTCCATGAAATCACGGGCGACATCCGGGTGGGTCAGAAACTGCCGGAACGTGGCATCGTGAGGAGTTGGTGTGCGGTTTTTCTTCTTCTTCATCAGTCCCGGCTCTGAAAAATAACCGCTGTATGTTACCACAGGCAGAAAACCGTCTGTATTGATGGTGAACAGATCTGCAATGCCTGCAGTAGCCGTTCGGATTATTTTTAATTTTTTCGGATACACTGCTTCATCGTACGATCTCTAATAATCGAAGCATAATCATTCTTCGTCGCTGTTCGCACAGCCAGATGCGTGATGGAATCATAAAACACCGTAAATAAGGCTGGGGATGTGGCTATTCCTGTCACCATTTAACATAAATTACATTTTGCGCATCAAAATCATGACAGCAAAGTTATATTGCCCGCGTTAAGCCAGGCCCGACAGACTGCTTCGGGTAACCGGCTTAGGCTCTTGATATAACGATATATTTTGTAGGATATTTTAAAATGTCCAAAGATAACCAGCCATAATATTATGAAATACTTATGCTGCACCGACCATCGTCGAAAAAAACAAAATATTATAACCGAACCATCTAAGCATCATGATATTTAAGCTGAACTGCATTCAGAGAAAATCTCACTGTTTCCTTACTCTCTACATGTTCCTTTTGCTTCGCAGGCTATCCCCGTGCATCAGCGGGGATAACCGGGCGATATCCTCTCCCCCGGTTTTTTCTCCATTACTGCGCATCCAGCTCACGGCTTACTGCATATAAAGCGTGTTCCACAGTACCACTGCATGAAGTGTCCGTTGATTTTATATTTGAAATAATAGGTTCTTTTACAAAACTAACAACACACATCGGAAATCACTGGCCAGAGTGAATCCCCGGCCAGAAATTTCAGAAAAGGTAACCTAATCTCAGTCTGAGATTTGTATCCTGCCGGAATCCCTGCTCTACAGCAATGTCACGACCACCGGAGAACTGAACCTGAACGGCAGGTGTAATGAAATGCGAAGCAGAAATACGGACATACGTGCTATCCAGCCGGTCATCCTGAGAAATTCCGTTAATCCGACTTTTGGCCCCGGTTATCCATCCGCCGCCAAATCCAAACTGCGTGGCAGGTGTAAGGTTATAACTCATATAAGCCTGATATTCGTAACGCGGACTCTGACTGAGTCTGGCGTTATTATTACCGTACTGGTCATTTGCTGTCGTCCAGGAGACATCCGCACCTGTAGTGAATGCCCAGGCGTCGGAGAAATGATGGATCCAGACGCCCTGTATCAGATAGCGCCAGCGATTTTCCCCTACATTCACAGCTTTTTCATTGTTGTAGGCCCCGGTGGGCGCATAAATAAAAGGTGCCAAGGAAAGAATGTCACCTCCTTCGTTGTCCATGCTGAACTTGAAAGGCATGCCCACAATGATATCGCCCATCCCTGACGCGCTGCCGAGAGGGCTGGCATCTCCCATCGCGTTCGCCCTGGCAAACGGAATGATAATCTGTGGCTCAATACTGACGTTTTCCGCAGGACGGAATCCATGAATAAAGCGCAGCAGTGTGGCCTCAGAGCGTAATCTGTAATCACCAGCTATTTTATTGCCCTGAGAATAGTATTCATCGCCGTGGCCATACTGAAAATAGGCCAGCGCGAATGTTTTATTCGCTGGCATCATCTCGTAATCGCCGGGAGAAAACTCAAGGGCATCAGCAGGCAGGCTTAATGCTGCTGCAAGAGAAATACCGGTACGGCAAAAAAACTTATTCATAATGATTCTCCGCTGTCCTGCCGTAACAGACCGGTATCCGGATGACAGTTAACATATTCAAAATACTGTGCTTCTTCTGGCACAACGACAATTTCATGCCACAGGCGGAGCGCTATATTAAAGTTCAGCTCTTTCACGTAGCGCATGAACCCGCCAAATATTGCCACATGTGTCGGATGGCTTTTTGCCCAGAGTTCAAGGGCGGCCATATCGGCAAAGTGTGCCAGACCAAACGTTTTTTCCGTCAGCGCATGTGATGAGGGATCTAACACCTGCATATACCGGCAGCTCAGGCAGCCTATGGTGTGGCCCTGGTCTCTCAGAAAATCCATTCCCTGGTGCAGTACCGGCTCTACTTCAGTGAGGTATTTTTGTCTTTCTTCCTGCCGCGTGGCCGACCAGTCCTGCCCGGAGCGAATGAGGCAGAGGTTGTTACTTCCTGACAGCACAATCCGTTTTCCGCTTGCTGTCCGCGAACGGGATTTACCGGTTCCCCGGAGGGGGTTGTTCTGAGCTGCAGGCAGGCGATCGCGGGCACTCCCCCAGTAACCGTGCTCGCGCATCTCACCGCTCATGCCTTCAGCCAGCCTATTCGAGATTGACCCGGTTGCTTTCGCTTGGAAAGAGCCGTGGCGGCAAGGGCAAGTGCATCCTTGATCTCTCCGATGTGGAAGCCTATAGCGGCGGACTGATTGCGATCCTTATCCCTGATGAGGCTGACGAGACCACTGCAGGCCAGCTTAGGAAGCTCGCTGCGATCTTCGGAGACAGGGCCTACGTTTCGCTCTGCCTGCGACGTCGTCCGAATGATCGCTTGCGGCTCCACAATCTGTCGAACATGGCCGCCCGCCACAAGGTCAAGACGGTCATCACCAACGACGTCCTGTTTCACGACCCTGGTCGCCGGCAGTTGCAGGACATCGTCACCTGCATTCGCAACCGCACCACCATCGACAGCGTTGGCTTTGACCGCGAACGGCATGCTGACCGGTTCTTCAAGGCTCCGGAGGAAATGCATCGGCTGTTTTCGGAGTATCCGGAAGCGCTGGCGCGCACGCGCGAAATCGTCGACCGCTGTCGCTTCGACATGAGCGAGCTTCAGTATCAATACCCGGAAGAAGCCCTTGTGCCGGGCCTTGATGCGCAACAGTCGCTGACCAAGTTCGCCTGGGAAGGGGCCGCCACCCGATACCCCGAGGGGATCCCCGATAAGGTCCGCAAGGCGATCCTGCACGAACTCGAACTTATCCGGGTGATGAAATACGCCCCGTACTTCCTGACCGTCTACAGCATCGTCCGGTTTGCCCGGTCGCAAGGCATCCTCTGCCAGGGGCGTGGATCGGCGGCCAATTCGGCCGTCTGCTACTGTCTCGGCATCACCAGCATCAACCCGGAAACTGGTGATTTGCTGTTCGAGCGGTTCGTCTCGATGGAACGCGACGAGCCGCCCGATATCGACGTCGACTTCGAAAACGCCCGCCGGGAGGAGGTCATCCAATGGATATACGAGACCTACGGCCGCTCACGCTCGGCGCTTTGCTCGACCGTCAACCGCTACCGCGCCAAAGGGGCGTTGCGCGATGTCGGCAAGGCGCTGGGGCTGCCGGAAGATCTGATCACGCAGCTCTCCTCCGGCGTCTGGGGCTGGTCGGAAGGCGTCGGCGAGAAGCAGCTCAAAGAAAACAACATGAACATGGCCGACTACCGCCTGACGTTGGCGCTGGATCTTAGCGCGCAGCTCATGGGCGCCCCCCGGCATCTTGGCCAGCATCCGGGCGGTTTCGTCCTGACGCAGGACAGGTTGGATGATCTGGTGCCGATCGAGCCTGCATCGATGAAGGATCGTCAGGTGGTGGAATGGGACAAGGACGATATCGAGGCGCTCAAATTCATGAAGGTCGACGTGCTGGCGCTCGGGATGCTGACCTGCATGGCGAAATCCTTCGAGCTGCTGCGCGACCACAAGGACATTGCCATGGGCCTGTCAGATGTGGAGCAGGAAGACGCGGCGACCTACGCGATGATCCGCAAGGCCGATACGCTCGGCACGTTCCAGATCGAAAGCCGCGCCCAGATGGCAATGCTACCGCGCCTGAAGCCTCGGACATTTTACGATCTCGTCGTGCAAGTGGCCATTGTTCGCCCGGGACCGATCCAGGGCGACATGGTGCATCCGTATCTGAGGCGGCGCGAGGGCAAGGAGAAGGTCGAGTACCCGACGCCGGAGCTTGAAGCGGTCCTTGGCAAAACGCTGGGGGTGCCGCTGTTTCAGGAGAGCGCGATGAAGGTCGCCATGACCTGCGCGGGTTTCACCGCAGGCGAGGCTGATCAGTTGCGTCGGGCAATGGCGACGTTCAAGTTCACAGGCGGGGTCAGCAAGTTCAAGGACAAGCTCGTCGAGGGCATGGTCAAGAACGGCTACACCCGCGAATTTGCCGAGAAGACATTTACGCAGCTCGAAGGCTTCGGAAGCTATGGCTTCCCAGAAAGCCACGCCGCCAGCTTCGCGCTGATCGCCTATGCCTCCAGCTGGATGAAATGCCACCATCCCGATGTCTTTTGTGCGGCCTTGCTCAACAGCCAGCCAATGGGATTCTACAGCGTCGCCCAGATCGTCCAGGACGCCCGAAACCATGGCGTTGAAGTCCGGCCGGTCTGCGTCAACCGCTCCCGCTGGGACTGCACCATGGAACGGATCGGCAATTCCGATCGCTTCGCTGTTCGTCTCGGCATGCGTGTCGTCCGGGGATTGTCGACCAATGATGCCGCACGCATCATCCTGGCGCGTGCCGAACAGCCATTCGTCTCGGCCGATGACATGTGGCGGCGTTCCGGCGTATCGCCGTCGTCGCTGGTCAAGCTTGCGGAGGCAGATGCTTTCCTGCCGTCGTTGCAACTGGAGCGGCGGCAGGCACTCTGGGATATCAAGGCGCTCCGGGATGAACCTCTGGAGCTTTGGGCGGCCGCCGCTGAGCGCGAAGCCAAGGTCATCGCCGAGATGCAGGAGCCTGAAGTGGCGCTGAAATCGATGACGGAGGGCAGGGAGGTCGTCGAGGACTACTCACACACGGGCCTCACCTTAAGGGCGCACCCGGTGTCGTTTCTCCGAAAAGACCTCGACCGGAAAGGCATCGTCACCTGCGCCGAGGCGATGGGGCAACGCGACGGGAAATGGCTTTGGACGGCGGGTCTCGTTCTCGTGCGACAGCGGCCGGGATCGGCAAAAGGCGTCATGTTCCTCACGCTGGAAGACGAGTCTGGCATCGTCAACGCAGTGGTCTGGCCATCGCTGTTCGAACGCCAGCGTCGAATCCTGATGACCGCGAGCATGATGGCCATCAATGGCCGTATCCAGCGCGAAGGCGAGGTCGTTCACCTCGTTGCCCAGCGCCTGTTCGATTTCTCCGCCGACCTGTCGAGCGTTGGTAATGGGGACGGCGACTTCCCGCTTCCGCACGGTCGCGGCGACCAGGTCAAGCAAGGAGGGGGCCCCGATCCACGGGACAATCCCAAACCCGTCGTGCAGGCTCGTGAGATCTATATTCCCGACCTTCACATCGATAGTTTGAAGATCAAATCCAGAAACTTCCACTGAGGAGACCGGTGTGTCGCGTCTGTTTGCAGTCACCAAAAGCCTGGAGGAGATTGTCGCCCATTTCGCGGTCGACATCGCGCCGGCGCTTGAGGTGCCGAGCGAAACCGTCGAAGGCACCCCAGGACTGATCGTCCTTGAGAAGGACGGATTGCGGCTGTTGAAGTCGATCCCATGGGGCTTTCCGCGACAGACACGCGACATGCGGCGTGAGGGCGAGCCGCCGAGCCGCATCGGCCTCGTTGCCGATCTCACCAATCCACTGTGGGACCGCATCGTCGTCGACCCCAAATACCGCTGTCTGATCCCACTCACCCATTTCGCCAACCCCGACGGTGTCAAAGGGGAGAAAACCCGATCATGGTTTTCGAAGAACCGCCAACCCTTGATGGCCTGGGCGGGGTTCTGCAAGAACACTCCGGATTTCGGCCCTGTGTTCGCCGGCATGACCATGACCGCCAACGAGACGATCAGGCCGTTCAACGACCGCATGCCCGTTTTGCTGAAGCCGGAGGAATACGACCGCTGGCTTCACGGTTTGGATGACTTCGAAATCCTGCATAGCCGCGACCGCTGGCAAAGCGGCGTTTCCCCCTCCAAGGCTTCACCCCGTCGGGACAACATGCTTATGTAGCCAAGGTTTCGTGTTGAAAGGTCTGCCATATGTGCAACTTGTACACCGTCCGTCTTTCCGCCGCGGAAGTGGCCGCACACTTCCGCGTGTCAAACCCGATGCAATCGAACGCCCCCGAGGAAGTCTATCCGGGCACCCCCGGAATGGTGGTAACGGAGAACGACGGTGTACGCGAGCTTCGCTCGATGGTGTGGGGCTTTCCCCTGCATCTCAAAGGCATGAAGCCGGAAGCCAAGCCAAAGCCGGTCAATAACATCGCTGACCTGTCAAAAGGCATGTGGATCGGCTTGGCGCGCAAACCGCAGTGGCGTTGCCTGATCCCTGTGACAGGTTTTGCTGAAGCCGAGGGGGAGAAGGGCAGAATGACCCGCACTTGGTTTGCCCTGAAGGACCAGCCGGTCTTCGCTTGGGCAGGGCTGTGGCGGATCAGTGACGAGTGGGGTCCGGTCTATTCCGGGGTCATGACGGACGCCAATGAGGCGATCCAACCCGTGCACAACCGGATGCCTGTTCTGTTACAGCCCGATGAGTACGAACAATGGCTGCACGGTACCTTCGATGATGCGCTGGCATTCCAGAAACGGACATTTCCGCCTGAGTTGGTGACGATGGAGCGGACCAGCGAGCTGTGGGCGAAAAAGAAGTCTGCACCCGAGGCACCGCTGCTGCTTTGACGCCAGCCTATTTTCCGAGGTTAGCGAACCACTCGGCATAGGGCGTGTTTTTTGCCATGTGCCGATTATAATCCGGTGCGCCATCTTCCCACCAGGGCGCACCGCGCTCGCCCAGAGCAACCTTGGCATCATCGACCAGATGTCGGGCCTTTGCCATCGCATCGGAGTCGCCCTTGGCGTCGCGAACAGCCCTTCTTGCGGACATCAATTCCTTGACCAGTCTATTCCGTGTGGCTTCGTCAAGCGCGGGATCGCTCTTGCGCCACAACCGCCCGCGGACGACGAAATATCGCCCATCAGACGTCTCAGGATATCGGTCCGACATTCTTCTAGCGCCCGCCTTTGATCGCCTAGTCTAACATTCGCTCTGTTTCCAGGTTGGATGCCAGCGAAAGCATGTGGCAGTCGGCAATATCCACCAGTGCGCCGGCGACTTCGGTCTCTCCCCAACCGGCCATCACAGCTTGCTTGGCCAACTGTCTGAATGCGTCGACAACTGCTTCCTGACAGTTCAGAAAGTGATCGGGATGCTCAGAAAGGGTTCTCGGACCGGGAATGTACTCCATTCCTAATGTAATAGAGTCGGATGAGACCGGTTCCAGGCCCGTTGGCACTAATCTGAAACTTTTCGACGTCTTGTGGGTTTCCGCTGCGCAAACCTTGGGAGATCATCATGTCGAAGCGCGAACTCATCGATACCGGAACCGACAAACGCTACGTCCGTCGCGACGAAGACGGTAAGTTCAAAGAATCCGTCGACGTCGGCCGAGCCCTCTCGGCTGACAAGCGCCACCAGGCGAAGAGCGATGCCAAGCCCGGGGAGGGCGACAAGGGCGACCACAAGTCCAAGTGAAAATCGCCACCTACAATGTCAATGGCGTAAACGGTCGTCTCGAGGTCCTGCTTCGTTGGCTGGACGAGGCGAACCCGGACGTTGTGGTTCTCCAGGAGATGAAGGCTCCGGATGCAAAGTTTCCAGCGAAGGCCATCGAAGCTGCCGGCTATGGCGCGGTTTGGCATGGTCAAAAATCATGGAATGGCGTCGCCATCCTGGCGCGAGGACTGGAGCCGCACCTGACCCGTAAAGGTCTTCCGGGGGAGCCGGAGGACGAGCAGAGCCGCTTTATCGAGGCCATCGTGGACGGGGTGGTGATTGGCGGCCTCTATCTCCCAAACGGCAATCCCTATCCTGGCCCGAAGTTCGACTACAAGCTCCGTTGGTTTCAGCGTCTACACGACTATGCCGCCGAGTTGCTGGAGCTAGAGGTGCCCGTGGTCCTGGTCGGTGATTATAACGTCATACCGACGGAGTTAGATGTCTATAAGCCGGAGCGTTGGACTGACGATGCGCTGTTCCGCACGGAGGTGCGCGACGCCTTCCGAAACCTCGTCGCTCAAGGCTGGACTGATGCGCTGCGCGAAATGCATCCCGGAAAACGCATCTACACGTTCTGGGACTATTTCCGGAATGCCTATGGACGCGACGCGGGTTTGAGGCTCGACCATTTCCTGCTCAGTCCCGACCTTGCCGAGCGACTGAAAAAAGCTGAGGTCGACAAGCATGTTCGCGGCTGGGAGCGCACCAGCGATCACGCGCCGGTGTGGATCGAGCTATCCGACAAACAGATCAAACGGAGGAAACGAAATGAGAAATGACTGGCGCGACGAATTTAGGAGCGGTTTGGCGAACATGGTCGATCAAGCGGTCGTTTCCGGAGCCAAGCAAGCCGAAGTCTTTAAAGCCACGATCGAGGAAATCGAGCGTTTGCGGATTGCGAATGAGCGTGATCCCGATCCTGCGGACGATGTGTCGGAACATACTGTAGAAGAGCCGGCAAATGACTGGCCTGCAGCGGAACGCTAGACATTGCCGCGGATGTACAGAAATGCAGTGTTTCTAAGGGAACGCCGAGCGGCGACGAGGCCGGTCTAATATTTGGCGCATATCGTTGAAGGTAAACATAGGCGCCCGGCCAATCAGGAACAATGGTGCAAATCTGTCAATCACGTGCTGCCCAGGAGCAACCAGACTTTTCAATTGCTTTCGCACTTCCTTCAATTGAGCGCTGGTCGGATGTTGCATCCGGTCTCGTTTTAGGATTGCCGTCAACAGTCGTTCCTGCCGGTCCCTCTGCTTTCTGCCGCTGCATTCCATCCGGCAATATCGCAGGAGAGCTTGAAAAAAGAGGCCTTGGCAATGAAAGCTCACCATCCCGCCGCCCAACGTAGCTTCAAATGCTGAGGTGACATTCCCGGTGCTATTAATCTCTCGATAGAAGGCGAGGGTTTGGTCTTCCAGGAAGCCGACTTTGATTTCTTTTTCCGGCGCAAAAAACATATACGCGGGCACTGCCTTGCTCAGCCTGACCTGAGCGTACATGTGCAGGCCAAAACAAAGTGCAAAAACGCAGATCAGGTTGTTCTGCGTCGCCGTATTCATCGCTCTAAGAGCTTCTGTGATTTCTATCCAACCGACCCGCTCCCCGCTCGGTGCCAGGAGAAGCCCTTCTTGTTGCGTTCCGTGAGCATCGATATGCAGTATCGGCCGCAGGCCGCCATGAGCGTCCTGAGCGCATTGACGAAGAACCGAAAGGAGCTCATCTCGGTTAGCAACAGGGCGTTCGATAAGGGAATGACCGCCGTTGGCCGCAAGTCCTTCGAGATCCTCGATGATGCGTCTTGTTGGGCCCATTTGATCTTCTGGCAACGAGTGTATCCACACAATTGCGTTGGTTTGCAATGTTTCGGACATCGTGACGCCAGTGGAAGAAAACGAGATCATCTTGATTGCCTTCGGTCTGTTCGGCATTCTGTATCGAGCGGTCGATGGGATCTTTCGCAACAAACACCCCCGCCGCGCTTTTACAGCGCGCCAGGGTGCTTCGCTTCTCAACTAAGCTGCGGATGCTTGCGGTGAGTGGTCGCGCAAAGTTACATAATAGCCCAGCGCGATGTTCATGGTCTCGAATTTCGACAATGCTTCATAGAAGGTCTTGTCATCCAAATTGCCGAAAAGCGACTCTGTTTTGACATCCGAATAACGTGTCGTTCCAACTTCACGTTTTTTCAATGTCCTGCGACCGGACGGATGCCAGTCGACCACGAGTTCCAGATCCATACGGCGAGGGTCGGATGATGCAGACGCCTTATGCTCGCTGATCAGGGCTTCAATAGAGCGTTTCGACATGTTGAAATGCGCATTCGGCCCGTGATCTATGCGGTGCAAGTCGAAGCCGTTATAGAGAGCGGCAGCGATCAGCGCGCCATTAGTGATGTAGTTCGCAGGCAGGATTTGTCCGCCTAGATCGAACGCGATTTTTTCGACCACGTGCTTAAGGCCGTAGCTGCTGCGGCTCCGGTTGACAGTCTCGATTTTTTTGATCTTTTGCAGAAATGCGTGAGCCCGCAGAAATTCACCGGCTGCAACCGTCCCGGCCAACTCTGTACGGGAGGCTGCCATGCTGCTGCGCGCGCCATGACCGTTGATGAAATATTCCGCTCCATATCCGTGGTGATGGAGATGAGGGTGGTCCTCAAGCATACGCAAAACAGCCGCATGCGCAAACGCTAGATGGATCTTCAGCGGATCAATGCTAACCGCACGATCCTCAAGGAATACCCTTACGGGTATTGCTGGGTCCAGCACCACAGCACATGGGGTTTTAAGCTTTGCGCGCAGCGAGGCGTAGGTGAGAGATCCTGCGGCCCTAGCCATGACTTCAAGCCGCCATGTCGGCGAAAGCTCAGGCAGGAGCACAGACGCTGCGACCTTGAGCCTGGCAAGATCCGACATATCGAGGTTGTACGAAACATGTGAAACAATCATCATAAATCTCCTGGACCATTATCGCCGTTTAAATGGCCATCGAGATGATGACGATGTGCAAAGTGTTATCGAAGAAGGTTTGACTCGGCGACAAGTCAGGGTTTCACCCTATTCCCCAGATAACATCGTCCGAGAGATTTATCAATAGAGATCGGTCCGTCATCATTCGTAAACGGCCCGCCGAGATGGCGCAGCCTGTCGATCTGGACGTGTAAGAACAACTCAATTTCCGGCTAACCCGCCTGCTATTCCGGACATCCGTGTGGATCGTATGCCAAGCCGGGCCAACCAATGGTGTTGCCGAACCCAGCTCTCTTGTCTGGCATCCCTAATCCAGTCCCGACCTTGGACGGTCAACCCGCAGGGGGTTCGCAGCTACTGCGACCTCTCTGGCTGCGCCGCCGAGGTGACCGCGGTCAGGCCCTGATCGAACGGGCGCCATCGAGCGGGGATCGGCCCCGCCACTGGATGGAGCCTCACATGTCGGATCTCAGCGTCGCACAAAACCACGCATTCGATCTTGCCCGGACCCTGATGGTCCCGGTCACCCTCTTCGAAATCGATGGTGAGATCGGCGTCATGATTTCCGCCGAGTATGACGGCGACGAAGACGCCATCATCAATATCTATGATCCCTTTGCCTATGGATCGGCTCATTGAGCCGATCACCCTTCGGGGAAGCGCGTGCCGCTCGCGCTGTTGCCCGCGCAAGGGAGGCTTCGCCGCGAGCTTGTCCCGGCAGATCTGCACATTGCGAACCGCGCCCTTGCGCGCTTCCATCTTCGCGGCCTGGGCGCTGCCAGTCCGAAAAGTCAGGAAAGCAGAGGAAACGAAATGGAAAAGAAGGACATCGAAGAGCTGCGCGCCCGGGTGGGCTGCGCAGCCGTCCTTGAGCATGACGGCTTCGCGATAGACCGGAAAGAGAGCACGCGCCGGGCGGTCAAATTCCGGCGCGACGACGACATCGTCATTGTGATCCACGATGACAGGGGCTGGTTCGATGCCCGTTCCGACGCCAAGGGCGACGTTTTCGCGCTCGCAAGCTATCTTCATGGGATCGGTTTTGCAGAAGCCCTGGCGGCTGTCGGCGATCTGGTCGCGTTTCAGCCAAGCGCAGCGACCTGGGAGAAGCCTCTTCGTCAAACGCAAAACGAGGCTTCGGTCGCTGACCGCTGGAACCATAGAAAACGGCCATGGCGCGCTTCGGCGACCTGGAGGTATCTGCATCAATGCCGCGCTCTGCCATGGCAAGTCATCTCCGCAGCGATCGAGGCAGACGTTCTGCGCGAAGGACCCTACGGCTCAATGTGGGCAAAGCATGTCGATGAGGCTGGTGCCGTCATCGGCTGGGAGGAGCGCGGACCGGACTGGCGCGGGTTTTCCACAGGCGGCGCCAAGGCCCTCTTCCGGTTTGGAAAGGTGGATGCCCGTCGGATCTGCGTCACAGAGGCGGCGATCGATGCGCTCAGTCTGGCCGCGATCGAGCAGACACGATCTGACACGCTCTATGTCAGCACCGGTGGCGGGTGGTCGCCGCTGACCGCTCAGGCGTTGGCGACCCTGGCTTCCGGGGAAGGCACGTGGCTGGTGGCCGCGACCGACAACAATGTTCAGGGTGAAGTTTTTGCCGACCGCCTGCGCCAGATGGCGGACAGCGCCGGTTGCGATTTCTCTCGGCTGAGGCCGCAGAGTGAGGATTGGAATGAGGAACTGAAGGAGAGGAGGGAGAAAGGAGAGCTGCCGCATACGCGGCCAACGCATCAAGGGTGAAGCTGCCGCCCGCCTGACGGCGGCCCTTGACCCGCTGCCCGCGAGGCGCCGGGTGAGGAGGGGTAATCAAAGGACTGAAAAAGGAGGTCGATCAGGCTTCGCTTCAGTCGTAACCCCGAAGGAGCAGCCGATGTTCAACCCTCCCACCATCCGTAAAGTGTTCGAAGGCGTTGCCAGCCGCCACGAAATGTACGCCCTGTTCAACCGTCACAGCCAGTCGCCATTCGACGATGACCGTATTTCCGGCAGGCGCTATGTCGGCGAGTGGTTTGAGATATCCGAAGCCGATCACGACCATATGTTTGAGATCCTCCCTCCGCTGTTTTACCGCGGTGACATATTCGCCATGCGGGAGTTTCTGGCCGCCAGCGTCACCAGCATATTCTTCGCGCTGACGTTTGACGATCGGTCTCGCTGGTTCCACGGCTACTGCGACCTGGGCGATCGTCAGTCGCCAGACCGGATGCGCGGCGAGATCATCGCTCGGGAATCCCGCCCGGTGCGCGCCATGAACCGACAGGAAAAGCTCGATCATATCTGGAGCGCGACCGGTCCGGATTTTCGTGGTTATGCCGACGGTCGCTTTCCGGCTGACCTGCGCAGTCGCCAGATCGTGCTCGTCTATCCCTCCGCTCAGGGCAAAATCTGGAAGCTTCTGGACGATCTGACCAACGAGGAGATCGCCGCCAAGCTGCCGGTGCAGTTCCGCCTCTTAACTGAGACCATCGCTGCCTGACGGCACTTCACTTCCCAGTCTCACCATTCCGCATCTTGGCAACACCCGCACCCAACACAGCGAGTGTGCCTCGGCGCGCCCATTCACAGGAGTATTTCCAATGGCGCATGACGACCCTTTCACAATCGACCTGTTCGGCAATACAGCTCTCGCATCCGGTTTCGATCTCGGCCTGCCGGGTTTCGCAGCAGACTTCGGGACCGATCTCAACGATGACCCGCCGCCATCGACGCCGGTGCCAGCCGCTCCAGCCCGCAAAGAGCCGAAGCCCGCACCGCAGATGCGGACCAAGGTCGATTTCCGGTTGCAGGGTTCTCGCGGCCTCGGCAAATCCTGGCGCGACCGGGCGCGGGACAATATCGTCGCCATCCTGCTAGCGAACGAGATCGAGCATCAGGGCCTGCCGGCCCGACCTGACCAGCAGTCAAGGTTGATCAAGTTCACCGGCTTCGGTGCATCGGATCTGGCCAACGGCATATTCCGGCGGCCGGGCGAAGAAGGATTTCGCAAGGGCTGGGAGGAGCTCGGCGGCAATCTCGAAAGTGCGGTAGCACCAGGTGATTACACGTCTCTGGCCCGTTGCACGCAATATGCCCACTTCACGCCGGAGTTCATCGTCCGGGCCATCTGGTCGGGCTTGATCCGCATGGGGTTCAAGGGTGGCCGGCTCCTGGAGCCGGGGATCGGCACGGCCATGTTTCCGGCGCTGATGCCGGATGCTCTCTCCAAGGTGAGCCATGTCACCGGTATCGAGCTTGATCCCGTCACCGCCCGTATCGTCCGGCTGCTGCAGCCACGGGCCAGAATCGTCTGCGGCGATTTTGCCCGCACCGACCTGCCCGACCATTTCGATCTGGCGATCGGCAACCCGCCGTTTTCTGACAGGACGGTGAAGAGTGATCCGGCCTTCCGGTCTTTCGGCTTACGGCTGCATGACTATTTCATCGCCAAGTCCATCCACCGGCTGAAGCCCGGCGGGCTTGCGGCCTTCGTCACCTCGTCCGGCACGATGGACAAGGCCGACGCCCGCGCCCGCGAACACATCGCCGGCATGGCCGATCTCGTTGGCGCGATCCGCCTTCCCGGAGGCAGTTTCCGCGCTGACGCCGGCACGGAAGTTGTCGTCGATATCCTCTTCTTCCGGAAGCGCCGCGCCGACGAGCAGGCTGGAGACGACAGATGGATCGATCTCGCGGATGTAAAGGTGGAAGGTGAGGGCGGGAGCGTCCGTATCAACAGGTGGTTCGCCGATCATCCAGAGATGGTGCTGGGCCGCCATGCGGTCGGTTCAGGTCCGTTCGGTGAGACCTACACCTGCCTCCCGATCGGTGATGATCTCGAAACGAACCTGAACGCCACGATCAGCCAGCTACCAGCTGATATCTATGACGGTGCCCCGGAGCGAATGCCAAAGTCGGCAGCATGCGCATAGAAGGTACGCTCTTCCTTCGATTGCTTCGCGCGATCCTGTTCCCCGGACCACGCAAAAACGTGTTTCCTGGATTTCGCGCGTTTGACGACCGGATCAAGCTTATCGAAGTTCTTCTCGAAATACGTCGACCGCCACTCGCGATGATAATTTGTGACTGCGATGCTGCGCTTGTGCTGGATGTGCAGATAGGCGTAGCCGGTGAAGCCATAATGTTGGGTGAGGTCGGAAAGGCCCTGCGTTAGGATGCTCTCGTCGCCTTGTATCGCTGCAAGATCGGTTAGCTTGTCCAGCCAGTGCTGCATTTTTCACTCCGTTTTGGTGGTCAGGTGGAACAGGTCACGGGGAGGATCTTTTTGCTGCAGAGTTCGTCCAGTGGCAATAAAAGCAGGATGGCCACTGCGGGAGAGCGATGTTTGGTGTTTGTTTCAGCCTCTCGAGACGCATGGCGAGTGGCTTCGAACTCACTAGAAAACGGATGCCGGTTTCGCCATGTAGCCTATGCCGCCCATCATCGCTGATTGTTAGTGGGAACGTGCAAGACGCGCAGCGAGTTACTGCCGGCCAATTCCTCTCAATTTGAGTTCCTCGGGTGCTTGTCATCGTTTCGATCGCTGCCAGACGCAGCCTCAGGAGCTAATCTGAATTCGTTTCCTATGACCTTTCGGCAATTCCGCTGGCCGACCTCCGAAAAATAGTCACCCACTTTCCGCCCTTTCAAAGCCCTCTCCTCGCGCTAGCCGAACGGATGCAATATTGAGTGCCCCGACTACCGGAGGGGTTGCAACTAGTACTATATCCAAGTCGCTACTGAGTTCGTTGGCCGCATCAATGAACGCCTGATAAAAATAGGGCAGACGCTCAAAAATTCCGCCGCCCAGATAGACAGGCCCACGCGCTCCCTGCAGAAGCAGAGACGCCAATTTATCACGGAGATCCGCAACTTGGGCTCTGACGACGCCGACGCCAAGCTTTGATCCCTGTTCGATCGCATCGAATAGTGCAATGGTGTGACTAGCGAACATTGCTGCTGAAGGTTCGATGGACAGCCTCTCATTAGCCTCTCTGAGGTCTGTGATTTTTAGATGTTTAAGTAAAAATTCATGGAGGACGTCTGAGTGTTCCCTTGCTTCAGCGGCTGCAAGACAGGATCGTATTGCGGCCCTCACCAAGCCAGCACCGCCACCTTCGTCGCCGAGCAGCCAACCCCAACCGCCGACCGTTAAAAGAGCCCCCTCTGTGTTTCTGGCAACGACAATTGACCCTGTGCCTGAAATGACGGCGATGCCACCATCCCCTCCCGCCGCTGCAGGAAGCAATTCTGCATCATTGAGCACTCTGATGTCCCACCCTGTCGTTTTTCCAAAAGTCTCTTCGCACTGGAGAAGACGCTGATCTGTATTACAGCCATTCGCTCCGATGACGACGTGGCGTGGCTGTAGGTAGCCGATGGATGACTCGATGAGAGCTTTGAGGCGAAAGCAATCGGACGCGCTGTAGCTTTCACGACGCCAGGAGCTTGTCGGGACCGTCTGATCAACAACGGAATCCTTCCCACGCTGGGCCATCCAACGGGTCTTCGTGCCGCCAACGTCCACGCCGATAACAAGAGGAGGATATGTCACGACGCACGCTCTCGGTTTGCGTGAGGCACATGTACTGTTTCGCCACCTATGATAACGCGCTCAATATCAAGTTCCTGATCCAACACCACGAAATCGGCAAGCTTACCCGGCTCGATGCTTCCCACTTCAGCAGATACCCCGGCGAGTTCTGCGGGAGTAAGCGAGGCCATACGGATGACGTTGGGCAGGCTCTTACCCACGGCCCTTGCCATGGTCTTCACCATGCGGTCCATGCCATGCATCGAGCTTGCTAAGCTGCCGTCATCCCCTCGTACCGACTGGCCATCGGTGTGGACCCATGTCCCATCGTCGCTCGATCCAAATCGATACGTCCCTGGAGGTGCATCCATGGCTCGGTTCGCGTCAGTGACCAGACATGTCCGATGGAAGCCTATCATTTCATAAGCGAAGCGCAGAAGATCGTCGGACAGATGGATGCCATCGGCAATTACTTCTGTGCTCATGCCATCGTTTTGAAGTACGTATTGTTCCATACCGGCTTGCATCGGCGTTCCAAAACGCGCGCGAAGTGAGGAGACAGAACTCATCGCACACCAAAAATGGTCGACGTGGCGCATTCCATGGGCAAAGGCTGCTTCAAGTTCACCCCAGCAGGCATTAGAATGTCCGCATGTGATGAAGCATCCCCTTTCTCGTGCAAAATTGAAGAAATCTAAAGCACCAGGAAGCTCCGAGGCACAAGTTGCAATCTTGATGATCGGTCTTGATAGAAAATACTCGTATTCCTCACGAACTGGATCTCGCCGGCCTTCAGGCGAATGAACCCCGACTTTGTCTTCAGCAAAATATGGCCCGTAGAAGTGGATTCCCGCGATGCGAGCGCCATCTGCATGCGTCCAAGAGGATTGCACGTTTTCGCACGAGTTTACCATGGCATCGAGTTGCTGGAACGAGCCTGTAGTTGTCGTTGGAAAGATCGAGGTCGTCCCGTGCTTGGCGTGGGCTCTGTTTGTAGCGCGAACCGCGTCCACGGTCCCATCCATATAGTCTGCCCCTGCAGCGCCATGAACGTGAATATCGACGAAGCCTGGCGATATGTAATACCCCGTATAGTCGACAACATTTTCCAGCAGGTGTTTCGAATTGAACTGCTCAATGCTACGGATGCGTCCTTCGTGGCAGCGAACTATCGCATTTTCGATTATCCTGTCGGGAAGAATTACGTTTCCTTTGATAAGAAGGTTTTCCAAGATCTGATCCTCGATGACGCATTTTATATCCCCATATATACCTATATACGCAGAAACGTGCAACGGAGAAAATCATGTCCTTAGATTCGACGCCTGATGAGCGGCGTGCCTATATCCTTGCCGCTCTGCAAACAAAGGGGCGACTTTCAACGACGGAAGTGTCCGAGCATTTCTCGGTCTCTGAAGACACGGCACGACGCGATTTCCGCGAAATGGCGGCGGAAGGTCTTATCAAACGCGTCCATGGGGCAGCTCTCCCGATCTCGCCTGGCACCCTCCCCTTTCAGGGGCGGTACAAAGTTTCCGCCGAACAAAAAGTCAGACTGGCGCGGCGCGCGGCTCAGATTGTGCTCCGAGATCAAGTCGTTATCGTTGATGGCGGGACTTCTAATCTAGAATTGGTCCGGCAGCTGCCAAAGGACTTGAGGGCGACGATCGTGACGAACAGCCCCCAAATTGCGACAGTCACCAACGAACACGCTCATCTAGAAATAATCTTGCTTGGGGGCGTCTTTGACAAACGAAGTCAGATGACGCTTGGCGCGAGGGTTTTGGAGCAACTCCATTCGATGAGTGCTGATCTGTGCTTTATTGGCGTCCATGGAATTCATGAGGATCTAGGTCTGACAACTTCGGGTTATGATGAAGTCGCAATAAAGTCCGCAATGATCAGCGCCGCCGCAGAAGTCGTGGCTATCGTTACTTCTGACAAAATCGGTACGGCCGCCGCCTACAAAATTGGCCCTCTGTCCCTTATCGACATCTTAGTCACTGAAGAGAATGCTAAAAGTCGCGCCCTGCTGGAACAGAATAATATTAGGACGTTGCTGGAATAGTCGGTATACCGGAGTAATCAGGACAACCTCTTCAAAACTGCTGCTGGACAGGGCGAATTAGCGTGTGGTTTCGTCAGAATTATTTCGTCATTTCGTTGTCAGTTACTGCAATTCCAAAATAACGATAGGCCGCCGACGTGTATGTGTGAGACCGTGTCTTGAGTGTATATTTTTGAGGCCCAAGTCTGAGCTCGGAATGTTAACTAGAGATACGAAATCATATCGCGAACAAGTACGGCCATTGGAACAAAGAAATAGCTACCAAGGCATAAAGCGAGCTGTTGCCGCTACCATGGTAGCGTCCGCCGGCAGACAATATGTTCGCGCTAACGGATAATCATTGCCGATTTCGTGCTCTGCACGAAAGAAGAATTCCTCTAACAAATCGAAAGCTGACCGGCGGCGCGTGGTGGAATGAGCGTTGTCTATAAGTTCAAAGAGTTTCGGTAACTTTCATGAGCGATGGCGGAGCGTCTGGATTCAATCCCCTTTGCCGTGCGAGTGTTTCCACAAATCTGTAGAATGGGACTATTTGAGCTAGCGCGTCGGTGAGAGGATGCCCTGTTGCAATAAACGGCAAGCGTGTCGCCACTTCTGCATTCTCGGAGGTGACGAACACGTTGGCTCGTTTCGACGCCAGTTGATCTGCAGCTGCACACACGGAACCTTCCCCAAGATCTCTTGCGGCGAACGCCAAGATAGGAAATTTTGGTGATACAAGCGAAACTGGACCATGCATAAGTTCAGCTGAGGAGTAAACTTCAGCATGAAGCTCACAGGTCTCCTTGCACTTTAGGGCAGCTTCGGCAGCGATAGCAACGCTGGGGCCTCTTCCGATAATGTAACAGGACTGTTCGCCCTCTAACGCGGCCGCAAGCTCAGGCCATTTGGCATCAGAGTCATTTGACAGGTGTTCCGGGAGTGACTTGACTGCGCGCTCGAGTTTCTCATCGTCCGTCCATGCCGCAATCAGAAGTAAGCCCGCCACCACAGAGTTGACGAACGACTTTGTCGCTGCCACAGCAGTCTCGGGGCCCGCGGCGATATCTACCGCTACGGTGGAGGCATTTGCCAGAGGGGACTGAATCGTATTCAACAACGCGACCGTATATGCGCCACCGTTTCTAACCGCTTCCGCTAGCGTTACGATGTCGGGACTTTTGCCGGACTGGGAGATCGCTAGAGCTCCACATCGGTCCAACTTCAATCTAGCGTTATAGACGGAGACGAGGGATGGGCCGAGCGAAGCTACGGGAATACCGACATTGAGTTCGATAGCATATTTTAGGAAATGCGCGGCGTGATCTGACGAGCCGCGCGCGATAGTAACTATCGCTGCAGGATTTAGTTTCTCGAAAGTTTTGCCGACTTGCTTCAGTTCGGCACCAGATCGCTCAATGAGCGACGCGATCGCGGATGGAATTTCCATGATCTCTTGATACATTTGCGTAGTCATCGGGTGCTGTTTCCTGTTGTTGATGTCAGTTCGGTCATGCTCGATCAGTCGCCGAGCGCTACGCAATGAAAGGATTTTCGATCTAGTCGTAGAAGTGTGGGGATTTGCGGATGTCATCCCAAGCGTCAATGTCGTGATGAAAGATCACCATGGCATTCTCGCGTTCTGCAATACGCTTCAGCCGCGCCATTGATCGATGTGCAGTAGCGGGATCGACCATGGGCGTTCCCGTCATCACATTGTTCACGTAATTCGCCTTCTGCGGAAAAATTCCAGCAGGGAGCACAATCGTGCCCGTATTCGGCAGCCTAAGGACAAGCGATTGTTCACCGCGCGTGTGAGCCGGTGTGAAGAGGATTTCGACAGAGCCATCGCCAAACAGATCATAGTCCTCATCGTGCAGTTCGAGATAATCGAGGTCTCGGATTTCCTGAATTTCTGGATAGGCGTAGCTTTTGGTGAGGCGTCTATCCGGCCACCATGCGTCTTGTAGTTCACGGAATTGAACAATGAACTTTGCGTTCGGGAACAGATGCATGCCGCCGGCATGATCCGGATAAAGGCATGACATAACAACAAAGCTGATGTCTTCGGGTCTAATACCAAGGGCTGCCAACTGCCGGTCAACGGCCTGTTCTGGCTCAAACTCGGCCGCCCAATCAACCGCGCGTTCTTCACCCCATTGCCCCACCGGATCGACAGCCGCGTTCGGGTGCAATCCTGTCTCGAACAGAATTTTACCTTTCGGGTGATCAACTAGGAATATGGGTGTGGGTGCTTTCATTCGCCGACCCATTCCCAGCATATGTGTAAACACACCTTGATCGAAATGAAGTGTACCGCCAGTCATGCAGTAAAGGCGAGTGGACGTCATTGGTCGGGCTCCTTCGGTTCACCGTCTATGACTCTGACGAAACACCGGCTCCGTAGAGCCGGTGTTTCAGCTCGATCTGTGGCCTTTACTTGAGCGGGCTGTTGACCCAGTCGGTAAGCTTTTTGTTCGCGACAAGCTTGTCGTAATATTTCTCTTCGAGTGCCCTTGTTGCAGGGTCCACGCCGCTTGGAAGTTGATCGGCATTCTGCTTCTCATAGAAGTCTACAGAGTGCTTCCAGTAGACATCGGACTCGGGATTGAAGACCGTAGTCTTGGCTTTCTCAAGCGTTGGAAAAGCCATCAACTGGAACGTGTTCTTGAACTCATCGACCGTGAATGACGCCGCAGCCCGTTCATTTGTTGCCTTGACCCAAAGTGGCGCGACTTCCTCGAAATGTTCGTCGGCATAACGAGAGACGCGATACCAGATCGCTGCCAGCTTCAATGCAGTGTCCTCGTTTTTATCAAGCCAACCCTGCGTCGAAACCATCGTTGAGTACCACAGTCCTGCCGGGCCGAGAATTTCATGGCCGCCAACGTTCACGTACTTGTCCGGCATTGCAAGAAGCTTGGTCTCTTGCGGCAAACTACCCATATAGTAGTCGCCGGTGCCACGCTGAAAGGCCAATGCAGCCTGTGCATCGTCCCCGGATTCGATGACGTTGATGTCATCTACAGTTAGTCCAACTTGACCGAGAGCTGCGGTCAGAAGAGGACGGTAGCTGGACAGAACTGTCGGAAATTCCTTACCTTTGAACCCCTTGAGAATTTGCTCTTTTGCTTTTTCTGCACCGATCTTCGGAGCCAGGTCGGCAAACGTATCGGTTCCCTTTCGACCAATAACGATAAACCCCTTGAACTGGTCCGTGATCAGAAAACTGCGTAGCGCAGGGACAGCCTGATAGAGCGGGAAATCGCAAACGTGGCAAGATGAGACGATGTCGAGGCTCCCCTGACGCATTGCGGCGACACCT
Source organism: Erwinia oleae (assembly GCF_000770305.1). Lineage (GTDB taxonomy): Bacteria > Pseudomonadota > Gammaproteobacteria > Enterobacterales > Enterobacteriaceae > Erwinia > Erwinia oleae. Next base: position 10,004 of record NZ_JNVB01000052.1, on the reverse strand, counting down.
GCGGCGGTGTTCGTTATGGTCACGAGATCCAGGTCAATGCCGAGTTCCTTGTCGAGCCCTTTTTCCTTAGCAATGACCCATGGCATATAATCAAAATATGGCGTGATCCCAACGTGCACAGTTTTTGCATCTTGCGCCTGTGCCACCGTGCTCCCGGATGCTAGCACGGAAAGGATTATTGAAAGTCCGGCAACAATTTTCATTGCTTTCTTCATAGTGTTCTTCCTCTGGTTTGGTTGATGTCTGTTGGCATTGTTTTTGTCAGCGCTGCCACTCGCGCCTCTGCAACTCAGCTGGCGCCTGTTATGGAACCAACAACACCCTTGCCTGCCCCCTTTTCCGTCCATCGCGTTAATGGACGTTCGAGCGCGACGACAATCTTGTCGAGAATGATGGCAAGGAGGCAATAAATGCTGACAATCACAACGATGCCCGCGGTGTCGAGATACTGGACTCTGATAATCATCAGATGGCCAAGTCCGACCTGCGCGCCAATATATTCGGCGGCAACGTCGAGTCCCCAGGACGAGGCAGCGGCTACCCGAATTGCGCCTAGCAGATGGGGAAAAATTGCCGGAAGGATGATCGATCTGTAGATCGTCCCGCGCTGAGCGCCGAGTACCAAGCCTGCACGAATATACACCGCCGGTACGTTCTTGATCGCCTCAATCGTTGCAACACCAATGACGAGCGAAGTACCCAGGACGATGAGGACAATTTGTGGCGTTTTGCCCAAACCGAACCAAAGAATGAAAAGAGGTATCAGCGCGAAGATTGGGATAGGCCGAAAGAAATCGAGGACGCCACCAAAGATTTCTCGAGCGAGCCGACTGTATGCCATCGTAAGCCCCATTGCGAGGCCAAGGAGGCTACCGCCAATGAAGCCGCCAAGCGTCATCGAAACACTCGCCGCGAGACTCTGAGGCAAGAGCGGTGCTAACGACAAGAAGGAGCGCCACACATCTGCCGGTGAAGGTAGAAAAATCGGGTCGATGGTACCGTTCCAGGTTGCTGCAAACCACAGAGCGACCAGTACGAGTGGGACGAATAACTGCCGGATCAACTTGTTCGTTCGGGCCGCCCTGCCGGTGGGCACCTCTGTTTTAACGGCCATTTTTGGCTCCCCTTTTTTATGGGTTTAATTTACTGGATGTGTCAGACGATGAGATCCGACACGGTCCCTCGAAGCTGCTGAAAAACACCGGTTCGCTTGAGTTCCAGGGTTCGATCTTTTCCGAACGGCACATCAATGACATGCGCTACGTGGCCTGGGTTTCGACCGAGCACCACGATGCGATCGCCGAGGAAAAGCGCTTCCTCGATATCGTGCGTGACAAATAGCGAAGTGGCGTTTGTGTCTTCGCAAACCTTCAGGAACTGGACTTGAAGACGTTCCTTGGTCATGGCGTCCAATGCACCATAAGGCTCGTCCATCAAGATCATTTGAGGACTGACCGCGAGCGCGCGAGCCAGATCGACGCGCTTGCGCATGCCGCCTGACAATTCCCTGGGGTATAGATCTGCGGCATGCGTCAGTTCGACAGTCGCGAGCTTCTCATTTACGATGCGATTGCGTTCGCCCTCAGGAAGACCTTTGATCTTAAGTCCGAACTCGACATTTTCACGGACCTTCATCCACGGGAAAACAGCGTCATCCTGGAAAACCATCACACGATCGGCGGATGGACCAGTGACTGGATTATCATTCAGAAGGATCGAGCCCGATCGGACAGGTATGAGGCCTGCTACCGCATTTAGGAGTGTCGATTTGCCACAACCGCTGGCGCCGATCAGGCAAATAATCTCGCCCCTGGTAACCGTCAGATCAATATTCTCAAGGATTGTTTTTTCGCCATAGGCGATTGTTACGGACTCTAGCCGTAAGTCTCTCATCATAGCAGATCCCCCAATTGGTTCAGTCCGGCTTGACGTCGAGATGAAGAGACAGTCGAGACATCAACTATTGCCTCCCTGCCGTGCACCAGCATCCACGTTGCGAAATCGCATCCGAACGCTGTGGCGGCTTCCGCATCGAGTTTCTGGACGAAGACGGCGTGAAAAAATCCCGCATTGAAGCAATCGCCTGCCCCGACCGCGTGCGCCGGTTCACCCATCGACACAATCGGGACGATGACGCAAGGCTTGTGACGCTCTTTAACGAGCGCACCATGTTCACCATTTTTTATGACCAGAACGGCGGATTGAGCGAGCTTTTCAGAGATCGTTTCAGCCGCAGATATCAGGTCTGTTTCGCCTGAGAGAGCCGCTGCCTCGGCGCTATTCATTAGCGCAAAATCTACCTGGGAAAGGATTTGCAGGACGTCATCACGGACGCCCCAACTCGCTTCCGACCATGCGAGATCGATCGCAATCTTGGTCCCGGTTGTCCTCAATCGTGTGAACGCGTCAAGCAAGATGTCCATTGCAACGCGAGGAGGTTGACACCATCCAGAAAGTAAGGCGATTTTCGCATCAGAGTAGCGGGACTGGCGCAATGTCTGGCCAAGTTTGGCCAATGCGCCCGGGAGGGTGATAAATAACCTCTCACCGTCCTCCCTGACGAGTGCTGTTGTAACACTGGTCGGAGAGTCAGTTCTAAAGTCGAGCAGGTCTGTGTTCAGACCGCTCTTCTCCATTTCATTCTTGATCCAGAGGCCGTTGTCATCTTTTCCCACCGGCCCCACGCAGACAACGTTAAGATCAAGCACCTTGCCCGCGAGCGCGAAGTTCCCGGTGTTTCCGCCTAAGCGTACATCCATAGTATCGACTTCGGTTTCTCTTCCCCATGCAGGGAGATCACGAAGAGGGCCGAATATCTGGTCGACCGTAAGGTCACCTATAGCGAGAACATCAATACTCATTCTACCCTCGTAATTTTGGGGATGAGGGCCGGCTCAATTGTACTCATGTTCAGTGCCTGGGCGACCGACACGTTCAGTTTTTGAAGCGCAACAGCAAAAACAACCGCATTTAGCTCCGGGATAGTTTCGGGAACCCGGATCACACTGACGCTTGCCGGCAGATCTACAGGGCCAGCTGCTATCGCGACTACTGAAGCTCCGTAGCCTACCAGGTCAGAGGCCAACCGAACCATAATTCCAGCCATGTGATCGTTTGGAATGAGCATAACAACGACACTGTCCGGCAGGTTGATCAGTTCCATCGGCCCATGACGTAGCAAGCCGCCGGATACCGGGATTGCTGCAATGCGCATCCCTTCCTGCAAATCAAGCGATGCTTGTTGGGCGAGCCCGATAAGGTGACCACGGCCGGTCATGATAGCAACGCGAGATTGCGCAATGGCGGCAGCTGCCGCAGCAAAGACTTCCTGATCTAGGTTGGCCACGACATCGACTTTTTCCGCAAGCTTTGCTAGCCAAGCGGCGGGTGCCAGATCGGTTCTGTTCGCCAATCCGGCGGCCATTGAGGTTGCGACACAGAGCGTAGTGGTAAAAGATGACGTGTTGTAGAACGCCTTCTCTTCCGCCTTGAACGGCAAGACGTTAGTTGCTTTGCGTCCAAGCGTACTGTGCTCGGACGCGGTAACAGCGATGACCGGCCTTCCGGGCTGGACGACATCCAGTAGATTGATAATTTCTGCGGATTCACCGGATCGGCTAGTGATAATCAACGGGGAAGTGTCACTCTGCGCGGTTCCGTACCGATGATATTCACTCGTATCAGCGACCGCGTGTCCGATGCCAGCGGTACTGAGGATCAGACTTGCCGAATGCCAGGCCCACAGAGAAGTTGCCATACCTGTTATAACGAAGCCATCGCTACCACCCGTCCAACGGCTTGAGCTGTGATAGGCTTGGTCGAGAAGGCCGGCATTGGCGAGCAAAGTTTCGGACTGGCTTTTAATATCTGCGATCAGATCATGCATTCGCCGGTTCTCCCGGCTGTCCGCCTTGGTAGGCTTTCAAGGAGTCTTCGGTTACCTTGCCGGAACGGACATCAGCACGAACCATTTCGGGTTCGCGGCTTCTTGGATCACCGTAGCCAGCGCCGCCGCCGATCGCGACCTCGAGCTCGTCACCGGAATTGAGTACCGCAGCACCTTTGGGCGGCAACTGCTCTTCAACGCCATTTTTCCTCGTAACTTTGATATAGGCGTTCGTTCCGTCATGCCCGCCTTGAACACCCGGCGCCTTGTTGATGAACCGGTCCGAGTACACGCTCATATGAACGCCATCTTGAAGGAAGCGATAGTTGCGTACAGCGCCCAGACCTCCACGATATCGCCCCGCCCCGCCGGAGTCTGGCCTCAATTCGTAGCGCTCAACCCTAAAAAAGGATTGTGAAAGCTCGAGCGCTTCCACAGGGGTATTTCGGCAGTTACCCAATGGATCGTCCAGTTGGTCGGCTCCATCATTACCTGGACCTGCGCCATAACCGCCTCCAAGTTGCTCACTGATCGCATGGTAAGTGCGAGCACCCTGCCAATGTAGATCGACTTCCGTACGAGTATCGTAACCTGGGGCCGGTATACGGTCCGGCAAAGCCTTTGAAAGGGCAAGAAGGATCGACTGAAAAACGCGCATGACCACCACATTGCGACCCTCGACCGGCGCGAAGGGGATGGGATTTACGAGACTGCCCTCCGGAGCGGAAATGCTGATCGGACGGTATGAACCATCGTTCAACGGGATTGACGGCTTTGTCAGAAGCATTTTCAGCGCAGAATATGCAGACGAAATCGTCGAGGCGCGGGGGCAATTGATTGCAGTTTTCACCTGCGCCGATGTGCCTTCAAAGTCGAGATGCAAAGTGTCACCCTTTACGGTGACAGCGACATGCACTTCGAGGTTCGTCTGCTCGAGACCATCCGTGTCGATGTAGTCTATTCCTCGGTAGGTACCATCGGGAACTTCGCTGATAGCCTCGCGCATGAACGATTCCGCGTAGTCGAGGAGCTGGTCCGATGCAGCTATGACGGTGTCCACAGAATATCGAGCGATCAATTCCTTGACGCGGCGTCGGCCCGTCTCGTTGGCCGTCAACTGCGCGTTGAGGTCGCCGATCGTATCGCGGGGGATACGCACATTTGCCCGGATCAGCTGTTCAAGGATGCCACCGTTCCAGTCTCTTGACAGTGAAAAGACCATTGGCGTGAAACGCATACGTTCTTCGAACACGTCTCTGGCGTAGAGATTGTAGCCGGGCGAGTGGCCGAGATCGACATGGTGCCCTACCGACCCAGAAAATCCAATAAGTGTTCCATCGTGGATGATCGGCGAAAAAAGATAGATGTCCGAGAGATGTTGGCCGCCGTTGTAGGCGTCATTCAGAATAATGACGCTATCTTCGGTGAGCGCTGTAATGTCGGTTTTGGCAAGCGCGCCCTGAACCGCTGGGCTCACCGAGTTGAGATGCAGAGGAATATTCTGCGACTGTGAGAGGACTCTGCCCTTGCGATCGACAAGGCAGGTCGAGCAGTCGGCGGCTTCGCGAATGACGGTGGAATAAGCAGTCCGAATGAAATCATTGCTCATCTCCTGAGCGATGGCTTGGACGCTGTTGGCAAAAATATTGAAGGTGACGGGATCAACAGTAGTCATCAGTTTTTCCTCTCAAGAAGAACGCTTCCGCTTTCGAGCAGACGGGCAGTCCAATTCTCCGGCACAAAGCAAGTAGAGGTATCCGCCTCAAGAACTGCAGGACCGGTTATTGTGGTTTCGAGCGTCATAGTCTCGCTCTTGCAGAACACGGTCTCACGCGCCTCACCGCGCAGAAGCACAGAGCCAAGTTCGGTTGATGCCTGACCTGTCTCATTGATATGAACCGAGACATCTTTGGTTTTGCGAGGTATGACGACCTTCAGACGATAGTTCACCACCTCGGCACTTTCGTTCTCAAACGCGAAGCCATAGCGCTTGTAATGAGCGTCATGCAGACGGGTCGTGACCAGGTCGGATGTGACGGTCTCTGGATCGATTGAGATCGGCAGTTCGAAGGCCTGGCCCTCATAACGAACGTCGAGCCCGGCAAAAACCTTGAGCTCATTCGCGCCGAAACCATGTGACTCGAATTCCTTGCGGGCCTTCTCTGCCAAAGCTTCGATCTTTGCGCGGAAATCATCGGGAGATAGGTCAAAAGCGAGCGCAACATCCGTTTGCACGTAGTCACGAGCGATGTCGGCAACCAAAAGTCCAAATGCCGACAACACACCGGCATGTGGTGGCACGAGTACACGCGTTATACCGAGTTCGTTCGCTACAGAGGCTGCGTGGATCGGGCCAGCACCACCATAGGCGACGAGTACATAATCTCGCGGATCGTAACCACGCTGTGTCGACACCAAACGGATGGCTTGGGTCATGTTGGCTTCAACAATCCGGGTGACGGCCTCTGCTGCTTGCGCCCCGGTCATAGCCAGATCTTGGCCAAGGCGTTCGATCACCCCGTGGCCCGCTTCAGAATCGAGTTTGAAGTTCCCGCCGGCAAAAGTCTTGGGTCGAATAATACCACGCGCCACGTTCGCGTCGGTAACAGTCGCAAATGTCCCGCCGTGACCATAGCAGGCAGGGCCTGGATCAGCGCCTGCACTTTCAGGCCCGACATGCATCATCCCGTGGCGGTCAATCGCGGCGATACTACCGCCCCCGGCACCGACAGTTGCAATATCAATCATCGGAACAGCAACTGGTAGATTGTTCAGCATATTCTCAGTTGTAATCAACGGTTGACCGTCGTTGATGAGGCAGACATCGGTGCTCGTGCCACCCATGTCGAAGGTAATGATGTTTTGCATGCCGGCTTGTTCTGCCGCGTAGATTGCTCCAGTCACACCGGCAGCAGGACCAGACAACAGCGTCCGGACCACTTCACGACGGATTGCGTTGGCAGGCAGAACTCCACCATTAGACTGCGTAATGAACAGGCTGCCACCGAACCCACGCTCTTCAAGCTTTTCGGTGAGTTGTCCAATGTAATGGGACATAATCGGTGAGATGTATGCACTCATTGTAGCCGTGCTGGCTCGCTCATACTCACGGAACTGTGGCAAAAGCTCCGACGACGTGAGGACGAGAAGCTCAGGCGCGATGTCCTCTATGATTGCTCGAACCCGGTCTTCATGTTGTGAGTTCTTGTAGCTGTGAAGGAAGCAAATCGCGACGGCTTTAATGCCCCCTTCCAGGAGTCGAGGAACCAAGCTGCGGATCTCTTCTTCAGCCAAGGGCACGAGCACATCACCGCTCACATCAAGGCGTTCGGTAACCGGAAGAACCCATTCCCGTGGAACAACTGGACGCGACCGTTGGTAGAAAATATCGTAAATGTTTGTCTTATCTCCCCGCTGGATTTCGAGAATGTCTTGGAATCCACGGGTTACAATGAGCGCCGTAGGAACACCTTTGCGTTCCAAAACTGCATTAGTTGCAACGGTCGAACCGTGCAGCACGTCGTGCAAGTCAGGCCAGGCAATATCAAGTTGGTCGACGCCGGAAAGTACCCCTTTTTCTGGCTGGCGCGGAGTGGATGGGACTTTCAGTGTCGTTAGTTTTGGCTGCTTTCCATCGTCCTCGAAGAGAATAATATCGGTAAATGTGCCGCCAATTTCGACAGCAAGCTTCTGTGGCGATCTATTGTTCATCGCATCCCTCATCAGATTTTGTTGTTAATTGTCGCTTAGTCTTCGATCAAACGAGCGTAAGTCGACAAACTGCCCAGTTCTATTATGAATTCCATCATGTCTGATCGGAACCAGGATTCCTCGACTTCCACCGGTGCGCCAGTGTCGGTGTAACTCACGCCTGCAACGCGCATGATTGGAGACCCAGTAGCCACGTCCAGTATCGCAGCGAGGTTCTCGTCTGCAATTTCAGCCCTAAGGGCTTGGTGTGCAGCAGTTACGTTCAGGCCAAATCGATCTGCAAGTACGCGATAAACAGAACCTTCGACGTCACTCTGGGTTAGCGAGCTGCAAATCTTTTCAGGAACCCAGATTTTTTCGAGCACGACGGGTTCGTTGTCAGCGAAACGAACACGCTCGAAGTGGAAAATCATATCACTTTCCGCAATGTCGAGTTGCTCGGCAATTCTCGGAGACGGTTTGCTTAAGGAAAACGAAATTACCTTGGTACTTACAGTTTTACCTGCTGCCTCCAGGATGTTCGTTGTGCTCTTAACATCGGACATGTCGCGTGTGACTGGCTGCGTTTCATCCGGGCGCATTAGGCCCTTGGGATTGACGAAACTGCCGACGCCTTGCTGCCTTCGTATGAAGCCTTCATTGACCAGTTTGGCGAGTGCTAGGCGGACGGTCATACGACTAACGCCATATGTTTTTGAGATCTGATCTTCGGTCGGAAAAGGATCATTTGCTTTCAATTCGCCATTGGCGATCTTGAGACGAAAAATCTCACCCAGTTGATAAACAAGCGGGACGCCGCTTTTCACGAGTCGGTTCGACATGTTCATTTTATCTCCCGCTATCGGTTGAAAAACGATAGATGGTTGTTGCTTCGTAGCGCTCGCCAGGTCTCAACGTGGTTGTCGGAAAAGACGGTTGGTTTGGAGAGTCAGGCAGATGGCGCGGCTCAAGCGTAAAAGCATCTCCTTGTCTATACTGCCTTCCACTTGCCCCAATCAGACTTCCATTGAGAAAATTACCCGAGTAGAATGCAAGGCTGGGTTCAGTGGTTTGAACATCAAGTATTCGACCAGTCACAGGGTCATAAGTACGAGCCACGACGCGCAGGTTCTTGCTGCCATCAAGGACAAAACTGCAGTCATAGCCTTTTGCAAATTTTGTGAGCGGATGTCCACTCCGTATCCGAGCGCCGATTGTGTGGGGAGTTCTGAAGTCGAGCGGTGTTTCGACCACATCAAGAATACGGCCGGTTGGAATGAGCTCGTCATCAACCTCGATTACCTTGTCGGCATTGACTGTGAGGACGTGGCCTTCAACCGTGCCGCTTCCTTCGCCACCAAGATTGAAATAGGAGTGATTTGTCAGATTCAGCACTGTTGGCTTGTCTGTTATAGCCTCGTAGTCAATCCGAAACTCATTGTCGTTCGTGACGCTATACGTTACAGCGACATCAAGTTTTCCAGGATATCCTTCATCGCCATCCGGGCTACTATAAGTCAATTTTGCCGAAGATTCCGACAAGACCTCCACGCTCCAGATTTTCTTATCAAAACCTTGAGCTCCTCCTGCGATGTGGTTGCGACCGTTATTCGCAGACAATGAGTACTCAACACCATCGAGCGCAAATTTTGCCTTGGCGATGCGGCCACTAAAACGGCCAACTAGCGCTCCGAAATACGGGTGGTCGCGATGATATTCGGCTTCTGTTGCGAAACTCATCACAACGTTGGCCGCATGTCCTGACCTGTCGGGCGTTATGATCGATTTAACGCAACCGCCGATATCTAAAAATTCCACGGATAAGCCGCTGCGGCCTTGCAGTTTGTAAAGCATTGTTCACCTCTTCGCCGCCTCTTACTGAGGCGTACTTTTATTATGTCATTATGTTGTTATGTTGTTATGTTGTTATGTTGTTATGTTGTTATGTTGTTATGTTGTTATGTTGTTATAACAAATGGGTGATTGCAAGAGAAAAATTTTAAAAACTGCTTTTTTTTAACCTGATGAAAGGTGGGTGATCGCGGAGGTGTCTCTATCAAGTACTGAATTTACAAAAGCAGCGCACAAGCTCCCGAAAAGAAAGAGAATCGAAAGCTGGAGCGTGCTCTTCCTACGTGTAATTGCGTCTGGCCTTAGGCAAAATGATGCGTTGCAGGCCTAACAAATCACAGACATGCAGTGCAGTTTTGAATCGCCACGGGTTTAACAGACACCTCGGAGTCATTTAAGATGGCTTAAAGAGAGGTGCCCATGAGCGGTAAGCGTTATCCCGAAGAGTTTAAAATTGAAGCAGTCAAACAGGTTGTTGATCGTGGTTATTCTGTTTCCAGCGTTGCAACACGTCTCGATATCACCACCCACAGCCTTTACGCCTGGATAAAGAAATACGGTCCGGATTCTTCCAATA
>NZ_JNVB01000051.1 GCF_000770305.1 Erwinia oleae | reverse complement strand
AAATGAATACATGATGTAGTTCGTTTCGCCAGAGAACTGACCAATATATTCAGGGCCGGCAAATATGGCGGGGATGATATACATCGGCACCATAATTACCGCCATCGACAGATAGGTATCCTGTAAAAATTTAAAGTTATCGGGCAACTCTAAATCTTCGGTTGAGCGCGAGTTTTTGCCAATCACGCGCGCGACGGCGGCCTGAACCAGATAGCCAATGGTGCAGAAATGGCCCAGCGCGACATCGTCCGAACCGGTAATTTTACGCACAACCGGCTGGGCGATAGCGGGCATCAGTACGGCCATGACACCGCCAAAAATACCGCCGGTCAGGATCAGCGTGGCGCCGGTCAGGCCCGCTTTATAACCTATAACGGTGCCGATCGTTGCCATCCACAGCAGCGCCTGACCGGTCAGGAAGATGTATTTGAATGGCGTGATGCGCGCGATGATAATGTTGACCGCAAAAATGACTAACAGAGTGAGCGCAACTTCTGAACCCAGCTCCCGGTTAGCCACACCGGCAATGGCCGCGACATCGGTAATGTATCCCTGCATACCAAAACCGTGGGTAAAAATATCATTGAGGAAGGTCAATGCGGCAACAATGATATTGATACCTGCCATCATGATCAGGAAACCCAGCAGGGTCTTAAACGTCCCTTCTACTGTTTTCCCAATCGATTTTTTTTGCAGGATCAACCCAAGCATTGCGATTAAAGCAATTAATATGGATGCCTGGCCTAAAAAATCCTTAACAATAAAATGAATAATAGCGTCCACTTAACACCTCATTATCAGTTTGAATTCATATAAGCGAGGATTTTTTCTTCAATTTCTTTTTTATCAGTTAACTTATTTAGAATAATTACCTTTCTCTTATTTTCCTCAGTGGCATCAGATGTCAAAATATCTGCAAACATCTTTTGCGTAAGAATAATGTCATATTTGTAGGATGACGCTTCCGATACCGTGGTGTGATCGATGTCGGCATCAATTCCTAAATTTTGCAAAACGGATTTTGCGCTCATTTCAATAGCAAAGCTTGAGCCGAGGCCGCAGCCACATACGCAGAGTACTTTAAGCATATTATTACCTCAGATAAGGTTGTTTAATTTAGCCAGTTTGTAGAGGTTACTATCTTCATCAACTAAACGTTTGTCAGAGTTTTCAAGATCGAGTGGTATTGCTTTATTATTGTTGTTAATGACAATTATTTTATTGGTCAGTCCGCTGTGAATACACCTGACCACTTCTTCAGCCAGTATCGCGCCCTGAATAATCTCCTCTCCGGTGGGTGTGCCATTTCTTAGTCCGTAACCCAGGATAGTTTTTCTGATCCTGATACCGATTTTATGTTCCAGTTTTCCAATCATGGTATCAATCGCACCCTGGAAGCCCGGCGTATATTCTTTGGTGTAACCTTCAGAACATAAAATAATAACGCTGTTTTGCACTTCAATTTTGTCAGTAATTTTTTTTGCCAACGCATCAATATCCCAGGGCGATTCCGGAATAAGCGCAATATCGGCATTGCTTTTTAACGCAGCCTGTAATGTCAGTTCACCGCAGTAGCCGCCAAGCAGTTCAATCATAAATACGCGGCCCGGCAGGCCCCGTCCGGTATTTCGTAATTTCCCGACTTCGCCTATTACCTGTTCACAAGCGGTTGAAAACCCGATGGTATAATCGTTCCCGGTGATATCATTATCGATGGTCATGCCTACGCCATAACAATTCACACCATAGCTGCTGAGCGTTTTTAAAAACTGAAATGAACCATCGCCGCCGCCCATAATCAGGCAATCAATTTTCTTTTGCCGGATATTTTTTATGATCCTGTCATAATCCGACTTTTTACATTTGTCTTCTTTTCTGCCTGAAGAGAGTAAAGGCACTGACGAGATTGAATAGTCGACCAGATCGCGTCGCGAGATCTCTTTCGCTCGGTTATCAATCAAACCGTTAATGCCGCCATCAAAAACGATAATGTCCGATTCAATCATCCTGTTAATCTGGAACAGAAAATTATTCATGCCGCTGACGTCGCCTCCGCTTATTACCAGTCCAATTTTCATCGACGACCTCAGCTAAATTATTCGTGAATGTGGAATTTAGAGTAATGATGGCAGGATTAATTTTTTTGAACCGCATCACAAAAACGCAACGAATTAACTTTGCCGCCTCTCTTGACAGGACTTTTATGGGCTTATTTTTGTGATGCGTATCACTTATTTTTTTCAGGCGACGGATGCTTTTTTTACTTAAAATTTTGTTTTAATTGAATTTTCAGGTAGCAGGCTAATTTTGTGGTTTTCTTGTTAACAGAGCGAATTAACCGATAACGATTTTGTGACTGCTTTCACAATAATTGCGGCACCCTCATGAGCGTTATATCAACGTCAGGCGGGTGATCTTTTAAGCCTTATTTATGGTGGGGATATTTAAGATGAAAGATAAGCCTGTCAGGCGCTATCGCCTTCGAAAACGCTGAAGCCATGTTTGTGACCCTGCCGCAGAAACGGGTTGAGAAACAGAGTAGAAAGCGTTTAAACAACCGCTGCCTGACGTCTCTTCCCTGCCGTGCCAAACCGTGCGGCCCGGTTTTCAAACACTATTTTGCAGCCATTGCAGAACCGGCAGCAGCGCCTCATCAGAGTTCTTTTCGTAGATCAATCCATGTCCGTTGCCATACACACCCCGATCCGCCAGATGCAGTAGCTCTGCCGATGCCCCTGCCGCGTTCAGAAAAGACGCAGTCGGCGGGCTGGCAGCTGCAAACGCCGACGCTTCTGCGGTAACAATCAGAATCGGCAAACCGGTTAAAGACGGTAATCTTAAGCTGCCCGGCTGCGCATCACGCACGGCCTCGGCGCTGACAGCCGGCGGATCGAAGCGCATCGGCGCTGCCGTTATGCCCCACGCCATTAACCCAATATTGGGGATTTCCGCAAAGGGTGGCCCCATCGGCTCGATAGCGACAATGGCCTTTACCTGTTCTGGCCGACGATCCGCTATCAGCCAGCCGTCCGGGCCCGATGCAGAATGCGTCACAAGAATGGCAGGCCCAATGCGATCCAGTAGAACCGCCACGCGATCTGCATCCAGGGTCTGTGAAAGCGCCAGATCTTTGGGTAACGGGCCATAGCCGGCAATAAATTCGTCCATGGCGTCAGGATCGTCCGGGGAAAAAGGCCATTGGGTATGACGTTCATCGCTCTGCGGAAAATAGATATGCTGTCCGCCCTCATACGAAAATGGCGGCCCCATTTCGCCAAGCGTCTCTACGTGGAAGGGCGAGCGGCCGTGTCCGGGTCGGTCGATGACCAACACCGCATACCCCTTCTCTACAAACCGCTGTGCCCAGCCAGGCCTGCCATCCGGCGTGTCAAACCACTCCGTACCCTGAAACCCGCCGCCATGCATCAGCACAACGGGATACGGCATGCTCACTACCTCTGGCGCTTCCCATTCCACATACATCGGGCCGCGTTGATACGTCAGGCCGTTCTGTGCAATTCGTTCGCCGGGGATCCAGAAATGCCCGCGCCGAATCGTGCGTGTCACTGCTTCAGTCCAGGGCGCGTAATGTTGATGTTTTTGCATTTTTTTCCTTTGTGAACGTCAACCCTGAAGGGCGCGAGCCCGTACGGGCGAGATATCGGTAAATCGTGAAACGTCTGCCATAACTTCAGTCGATTCCGGAGAGGCAAAAGCTGTTTCCGCTGCTTTCTCATCCCGGAAGATGCATTCACAGAGGGCGATGGTTGCGGCCTGCTCCGCTGCCGGAAAAAATGCGGCTGCACTGAGAAGCCCGTACTGACGCCACGCTTTCATCACCAGCGGAAGATGTCCATTTACGTAATATTCCCTGTCAAAACGGTTCTGAGAATCACCCTGGTAGGTGACATAGATGGTTACCGGTGCATTCATATTCATCTTTTTTCTCCTGCCATGTCGGCCAGCGCAACTTATTGCGCATTGAGGAATGACATCACCGCGTTGTTAAGCTGCCCGGGGCACTCTTCCGGTAGCCAGTGGCCGCACCCTGTAAGAACTTTACCTGTCACGTTGGTTGCAAAGTGACCGATCTGTTCGATTTGATACGTTCCCATTCCGCCGTGGCCGCCTCCGCCAATCGCCAGCACCGGCAACGAAATTTTGGTCCGTGACAACGCTTTGTTATCCTCAACGCCCTGATTAAGAACGCGGTAATACTCAAAAGCGGCGTGAAGGCTGTGCGGTTTGGCATAGGAGCGGGCATACAGATCAAGCAACTGCGGGGTGAATACCGCTTTATTGGTCGCGTGCTCTTTAATGAAGTGTTCAAAAAACAGGCGTTCCTTCCCTGCAATCAGCGTTTCCGCAAGGTCGTTTCTGGCGGTGAAAAAGCTGAAATGCCATACCAGCGACTCGCCTTCAGAGGTAAAGGCCGGAAAAGAATAGAGGCTTTCATCCGGTATCGGCGCCTCCATGAAAACAACACGGCGCAGGTTATTTTCATGCTTTACAACAAAAGGATAGGTATTCCAGTTCCCGATATCATGGGATACCAAATCAAAGGGCCGGTTACCGTTGAACTGCAACGCGAGCTTGTATAGCAGCGAGGCGACATCGGTGGCCCGGTAAGAAGGCGGCACGTCCGATTCGCCGAGTCCCGGCAGATCGGGGGCGACGACAGTGTGGCTTTTAGCCAGTTCAGGCATCAGACGATGCCACTCATACCAGGACTGACCGAAGCCATGTACCAGATAGACCAGCGGCCCCTGGCCTCCCTTAACGTAATGGAGACGCACGCCGTCAATGTCTTTGTACTCGCTGGTAAAGCCTGCCGGGACAGGGAACTCATTGCTGGCGAAAGAGGGTGATACCACCAGCAATGCAAACAGAGTAGACAGAGAGAGCGCTACACGTTTAAACATAATTTTTCCTGTAAAAGAGAAGGGAAACGCAACCAACAGCATGATTACTTTTTGATATCAACCTGCCGCAACCCTGGCCTGAAGCCCCGTTTGCGCGACAGCCATGCGATAAGAAAGGCAGTCATCAGAAGAATGAACAACACGGGCGAAAACGCCTGTGCTCCCCAGTTATCCAGCAAAAGGCCGCCAACGATGCCTCCGCCAGCAATCGCGCTGTTCCATGCCACGACATTCATCGACAGGGCAATATCAGCGCCCTCACCTGCGGTATCCGCCAGCGCCGTCTGAAGCAATGTCGCCGCACCGCCGAAGGTTAATCCCCAAATCGCCACGCCCGTGTAAATCACTGCCGGGATCTGTGACACCCGGACGAACAGCAAAGAGACAGCGGCAAAGGTGGCCAGGCTCGCCAGCACGCTGATACGCAGGTGGCGGTCAATCACGCGCCCGGTGATGCCGATGGCAATAAGCGCTGCCAGCCCAAACACCAGCAGCACCACATCCACATGGGCGCCCAGCCCGGCCTGTGCGACGAAGGGCGCAATGAAGGTATAAAGAATGTTGTGAGCCAGCATCCAGGCGATCACCACGCTCAGTACCGGCCTGACGCCCGGCGTGCGAAAAACCCTGTAAAGAGGCAGGCGTTCATGGCTGGCCTGACCGGGGTAATCAGGCACTTTGGCAAGCACCCAGATAATCAGCATCAACGTCAGGGCGGAGATCCCGGCGAACGCGCTGCGCCAGCCGATGACTGCCCCCAACCAGGTACCAAGCGGTACGCCCAGCGATAAAGCGACCGGCGTGCCCACCATCGCTATCGCCATGGCTTTTCCCTGTTGACTCACCGCTACCATGCGACGCGCATAGCCTGCCAGCAGGCTCCATGCCAGGCCTGCGGCCACGCCCGCAAAGAATCGCGCAGTTAAGGTTAATCCGTAGTTTGCGGAGAATGCGGTGATCGAATTGAAGAGAAGAAAACCCACGATGGTGAATAACAGCACGTTCCTGCGGCGCCATCCCTGCGTGGCAATGGTTAGCGGGATGGCCGCGAGAAGCGATCCCATCGCATAGGCGGTTACCAGTTGTCCTGTTAAGGCGTGCGATACTTTCAGGCTCGATGCCATTTGCGGCAAAAGCCCGGCAGGCAGCGTCTCAGTGATGATGCAGATGAAGCCCGTCATCGCCAGCGCCAACAGCGCGCCGATGGGAAGCGGCGCTTCTGTTGAAGGACGGGGGGCCGAAACCTCAGCTTTCTGGTGAAGAGGGAGAGTATTTTGCGTATTCATAAATTCTGCTCAGGCTATTATGTACCGATTGGTACATTAGTGCCGCGCAAACTTTTTGTCAACGATTTATATATCGTTTGGTATAATACTCTCATACCTGCTTTTTTGACTGGAGTGAGCCATGGCGACAATGGGACGCCCAAGAACGTTTGATCGCGATAAAGCCATTAACGAGGCGATGTATCTTTTCTGGGAAAAGGGTTACGAATCAACATCGCTGAGCCTGCTGAAAGCGGGTATCAATAACGGTATTTCCGCCCCCAGCTTTTACGCTGCCTTTGGTTCAAAAGAGGCGCTTTTCCGGGAGTGCGTTCAGCGTTATCTGTCAACCTACGGGCGGGTGACGGAGCCGTTATGGGATAACACCCTGCCACCGCGAAGCGCTATTGAAACGACGTTACGGCTTTCAGCCAGCATGCAGTGTGAGAACGATCATCCGAAGGGTTGCATGGTTGGCTTAGGCGTGATGAGTGCGACTTCGGCAGAACATGCATCCGTCACCGAACCGCTGGCGAAATCACGTGAGCATACGCGTGCAGGTATTACCCACAATATCCGGCGCGGGATTGACAGCGGTGAACTCTGCGAAAGCACGGATGTCCATGCGCTGACAACCACCTTTGATGCGTTCTTACTGGGTTTGTCCACGCTGGCACGCGATGGTATTGCTCTGGCTGATATGAATAATTCTGTAACGTTGGTAATGTCTGCCTGGGATCTATGCAAGGCAGATCAATAAGATCGTTGACGCGCTACAGGCTGCCAGACCAGCCAAAAATGGCTCCGAAGCGGAGCCATTCTGGTCAATCAGAACTTATAGCTGGCGGTGACCGAAACATTGCGCGGTTCGCCATAAACAATGCCGCTACCGAGGTTGGTGTCGTACTCTTTATCCAGCAGGTTGTTGATGTTTCCCTGTAACGTTAACTTTTTAGTAAGCTGATAGCGACCGAACAGGTTAACCAGCGCATAGCTGCCCTGCTCCGCCCGCCAGGTGCCGTTACCTTCCGGTGCGCTGACGTTATCCCAAACGTGCGTCTGCCAGTTCACGCCGCCGCCCAGCGTAAGCTGTTGCAGCATGGGCAGGCGATAGCTGGTAAACAACTTAAGCTGCGTGCGCGGGAGAGTCGGATTGTAGGCCTCGCCGTCGCCGTCTTCGGCAATATAGCGCGTGCCGCCCACGGTCATCTGCCAGTTATCGGTCAGTGCGCCGTTAACTTCGAATTCGATACCACGGCTTACCGTGCCGTCCTTACCTTCATAGGCGGTATCCGTCGTGCCCGGAATGATGCGTCCGGTGCTCTGCGCCACGTTATCAAGCTCGATGCGGAATACGGATAGCGAGGTGGTCAGGCGGCTGTTATACCAGTCGGACTTCAGACCCGCTTCGTAGTTTTTACCGACGGCGGGTGCCAGATAGCTGCCGTTGATATCACGATAAGTTTGCGGCTGGAACACCGAGGTATAGCTGGCGTAGGCCGACCAGTTATCATCAATGTCATAAATCAGACCGCCGTAGGGCGTGATGTTGTTCTTCTCAACGTCTTCCGTCAGGGTGTGCGCGTTCCAGCGGGTGTAGCGCGCGCCGAGGATCAGATGCAGCGGATCGGCCAGCGAAATACGGGTAGCCAGATAGGCAGATTTCTGACGAATCGTATCATCCTGAGAGGTGCTGCGCTGGCCCCAGTCCGTTTCACGGAATTGACCGTCAAAATCATTAAAGTTGCCGAGCATCTCGGAAGAGATATTTTCAAAGGTGCCGTGATAGGTATTTTGCTGTTTGGTGTAGTTTGCACCCAGCATCAACTCGTGCTGGCGACCCAGCAGCTCATACTGTCCGTTGACGTAGGCGTCAACCGCATCCACCTTGCGCTTGCCGGTGTTGTAGCCCGTTCCGCCCACCACGGGATATCCCGCATAGCCCGATACGCCCTGGCCGGTGTTTTTATCGAAGAAGCCGTCGATATACATCTGTTTACTGTCGAGCAGCGTTTCGTTATGGCTACCGTTCAGCGTTAACTGCCAGTTATCAGCAAAATTCTGCTTGAGCGTAACAAAGGTTTTTTTGCTCTCTTTATTGTTATAGGCCCAGTCCGGCGATGTATTGAAACCACGGCGGAAATCGGTCTGGCTGCCATCAATGTACCAGCGCGGCGCACCGCCCCACATCGTGCTGTCGGTATTGGTCTGCTGAAATTCATAGCCCACCGACAGCGTGGTGCTGTCGGTTAAGTCAGCATCAACCACGCCATAAATAAATTTTTTGTCCGCGCCGTATCGCTCGATAAAGCTGTTGTTATCCTGCCAGCCTGCCACCAGGCGACCGCGCACCGTGCCTTCCTGATTCAGCGGCGTGGAGAGATCGGCCACGTAGCGCTGCTTGTTCCAGCTTCCCCAGGTCGCGGAAACGTTGCCGGTGAATTCACGGCTGTCGGCATGCTTACGCACCATATTGACTGCGGCTGAAGGGTTGCCGGGCCCGGTCATCAGGCCGGTTGCGCCGCGAACCACTTCGATACGCTCGTAGAGCGCGCTGTCGGACTGTGCATCGCCCAGATTCCAGCGCGGTTCAAAGACGGTAGGAATGCCATCGACCATATAGTTGTCGATCAGGAAGCCGCGTGAATAGTAGGTACGACGATCCATATCAGCCACGTTTTCCATGATGGCAGTGGTGTTGTTCAGCACCTGGCCGACCGACTGAAGCTGCTGATCTTCCATGCGCTGCTTGCTGATGATGCTGACGGACTGCGGAATGTCGCGGGCAAGCAGATCCATTTTGGTACCGGCACGGGTAACCGGCACGCTGTAATCTGTGGCAGCCGTCTCGCCAGCGCTCGCTGCTGACGCATCAGCGTTTACCGTTAGCGTTTGTTC
Organism: Erwinia oleae; assembly: GCF_000770305.1. Lineage (GTDB taxonomy): Bacteria > Pseudomonadota > Gammaproteobacteria > Enterobacterales > Enterobacteriaceae > Erwinia > Erwinia oleae. Next base: position 30,654 of record NZ_JNVB01000051.1, on the reverse strand, counting down.
TTTATTTGTTTCAGCCGCCTGTGCAAACGTCGACTGAAGCGCCACGGCGACCAGTACGGCGGTAAGTGAACAGGGAGTGGCGATATAAGATGATGCGGCGTTGCCAGCGCGCTTTTCCCGGTTAAATCGTGGAGTTGTAAACAAAACTACCTCCGAAACACGCTAATTAATAAGGTGAAATTCATCTGAGCGACGCATAAAAAAGGTCGATGATGACGGGCTCAAACCTGCTTCGCACGCGAACGCAAATGAGAATGCGAAATATAATCCTTTTTATTACTCGTGTAAAAATTTATTAAGGAACTTTTCAGGATTTTGATAAACACGCGGAAAACGTGAATAAAGGTGATTGTCACTGTCAGGAAGAGTGTTAAGTTGCACCCAGGCGCAACAGGCTGAGCGATCGATAATAAGAAATAAAAAAAGCGGTTAAAAAACAGGGGATTGAGCGGGGAAGAGCGTGAGGATTGACGCGGCCGAAGCCGCGTGAAGGTATTATCCGTAGAGCCGATCGCGTAGTTTCCAGGAGAGCCAGCTCTGAAGTTCCTCTACCGGCAGCGGCTTAGAGTAGAAGAAGCCCTGAGCCTGATCGCAGCCGTATTGCCGCAGCGTTGAAACAATTTCAGCATTCTCCACGCCCTCGGCCAGTACGGTATAATCCAGATCTTTCAGCATCTTAATGATGCTTCTTGCAATAATGCGCGAGGCGGTATCGGAAGAAAGTTCGCTGATTAACGACTTATCCAGCTTAATCACATCCAGCGGCATCCTGCGCAGGTAGCTGATGTTGCTATAGCCAATACCGAAATCATCCAGCGACAGCGCAAAACCGCGCTGCTTAAGCATCTCCAGCCCCTTCAGTGCCGCCGGGCTTTCAAGAATACTCTCCGTCTCCATGCACTCAATGCCCAGCAAGGCGGTGGGCAAGCCGGCCTTGATCATTTTGTCTTCCAGATAGTCAGCATAACCTTCGCGGGCAAAATCCATTTCGCTGACGTTAACAGAGACCGGCAGCCGAATGGTGGTACTGCGCCACGCTTTCTGTTGGGCAATGACGCTGTTGATCACCCATTCGGTTAATGCAGACACCAGGTTTGTCTGCGAAGCCAGGGGGATAAACATCGCGGGCGAGAGCTCGCCTCTGGTAGGATGCTTCCAGCGGATCAGCGCCTCCAGCCCCAGCGGTACGCCAGTCTGCAAACAGACTTTCGGCTGATAAACCAGATAGAGCCCTTCATTCTTCTCCAGCGCGACGGCCAGATCGTTCATCAGCAGAAAATCTTCCGTGCGGCTGGCATCGAAGCTTTCATTAAAGCTCATCGCCGAAACGCCCTGTCCAATCGCCTCGTGCAACGCGCTGACGCCCTGTCGTAGGATCTCCTGGGCGGAGAAACTGCCTGGCATAAAGGCGGTTTCGCCCGTATAGGCCGTCAGTTCGACGGAGATCCCCTCTTCCAGATCGGCGCTGATCCCCTGTAATACAGTCGCAACGTAGCTGGCGCTGAGGCGGCTTTTTGCACCGGTCAGAATAGCAAAACGGCCGGTCGCTACGGTATAAATCCGGTCATCTACGCCGGGGCGCAGACGCAGCGGCAGCAGCGTCGCCATATCCTTCAGTAAGTTTTCTACCGGCAGCATGCCCATTGAACGGGCCAGCTCGTAAGCGCGCGGCATGTCGATACAGTCAATCAGCACCAGCCTGCGCAACGTCGTATCGCCAGCCGCCGCCAGAAATTGCAGATCGCGAATCAACCGCTGACGATTTGGCAGCCCGGTGACCACATCGGTAAAGCTCGCCGCGTGCCACGCTTCAAGAAAAGACATCACCAGTTCGCCCAGCAGTTTGAGCGTGGCCAGCTGTTCGGTGCTGAAGGTATGCGGGCGGGTATCGGTAACGCAGAGCGTGCCCAATACGATACGTTCGCGATTTTTAAGCGGCACGCCGGCATAAAAACGAATAAAGGGTTCGCCAATAATCAATGGATGGGTAGAAAAACGCGGATCGTGAAGCGTATCGGGCACCACGACCGGAATGTCGCTATCCACCACATGACGGCACAAGGAGTCGTCGCGTGACGACTCTTTAAGATCAAAATTACGTGACGCGCGAACAAACTGATGCTCATCATCAAGGACAGAAATGAAGCTTCCCGGGATCCCCAGCGCCTGACTCGCCAGCTGGACGAATTTCCGTAGCACCTCGTCCCGGCTTTCGTCGGGAGCAAGAAGCGCCTGGAGAGCTTTTATACGGCGGGACTCATCACCGCCAAGATTCATTAACATGCTGTCCTCCCCCAAACATAAGGATGGGGTGAAATAAAAAGTAAATTTATAATAACCGTTAGAGAAAAAACGTTTGGGAAGGAGAATATTCCGATAAATTATCGGGATAATAATAGGCCTGTTATTGCCTGTTGTCATCACAAATCGGTTAAGGAAGGCGTCAGAAAATCGCTATGCCTCTAATGAATAAGTAATATATATTTTCAGTAAAACAACGCTGCCGCACTTTAACAAAAATTTCAATTACATAAATGTTTATGCCGATCAGCCAATACATTCTCCTGCTTTCAGCATTAAAATCCGCATTATTCAAAATATTAATCTGCCAGTTTACCTTATACTGTAATGAGCGTTTGGCGTAACACCCTCCGCCGGAACATGTGATTTTTCGTAAGGCAGAATGTTGTCGAAAAGGTGTGGTTTTGTCGTTAACGGGAAAAGGTTAACCAGATATTTTCCTGAACGTTTACGACCGCTTCTGAGAATTCACGACAAATTGCTGAAAAATATAATATTTTATCGACAATAGCGTTTAAATATCGACGAGAATTCTATCGCTGCGGGTGCTGAAAATAATACTGTCAATTTCTTGACATAATGGTCGCAATGGTTAATTTTTCTTAACACAAATGTTTTACTGTAAAACGCTGTTTTGATACTCACACGATTGTTGCGAAGAAATTCGCGCGTGTCGTGTCATAACTACCGGTGGGAGGCTTTCTGAATAATAAAGCAAAATTAAGGCCCGTCATTGTCGCGGCCGACGTCAGGGAGCTAAGGATAGCGGCAGGTCTTACGCAGGAGAAAGCGGCCGAGCAGTTTGGGTTCAGCCTGCGCAGCTGGCAGACCAAAGAAGCGACGGGCGCGGACGCCAGCCTGCTGCGCCAGACGGAATATGAATACCTGCTGCTGCTGGCCGGACGTCACCCGCACTACGTTCTGAAACCGCGCAACTGACCGCACCGCGCCCACCTCTACTCACTTTCGGGCAGCCGCGCCTGTAACGCGCGGCAGCTCTCCCGCAAAAATTCCAGCAGCTTCACTACCAGCGGCGTCATTTTTGAACGGTGCGCGCACACCAGATGAAGCGGCGAAGGTTCGCACCAGTTGCCAGGGAACAGTTCGATCAGCCTGCCGGCAACAATATCCTCAATCACATCCAACCGCGATTTATAGACCACGCCTTCCCCGGCGATGGCCCAACGCCTGACCACGTCTGCGTCATCGCTGATGCGGTTCCCCGCGACGCTCACCGTTTGTTCACCTGTGGGTAGCGTAAAGCGCCAGCGCTCGTGCACCTGCTCGCTCCAGATAAAACGCAGACAGTTGTGCTGCAAAAGTTCGCTCACCTCCCCGGGCCTGCCGCAGCGCGCCAGATACGCGGGCGACGCGCACAGCGTACGGCGGTTTTTACCGGCGATCGGCATGGCGATCAGGCTGGAATCGGGCAGCTCGCCATAGCGGATCGCCACGTCCAGCGGCTGACGAAGCAGATCGGCTGCGCGATCGCTGATCTTCAGATGCAGAGACACTTCCGGGTGCTGACGCTGAAACCTGTCGAGCCAGGGCTGCAACAGATTTCGGCCAAAATCGGACGGTGCCGACAGCGTTAATCGCCCGGAGAGCATGCTGCGGTCCAGCGCAAGCGCCTGCTGGCTTCTTGCTAACGCTGCCAGCATTTCGCGCGCGTGCGGCAGATACTGTTTGCCGTTTTCAGAAAGCTGCATACTGCGCGTGGAGCGCAGCAACAGCGATACGCCAAGCGCGCCCTCAAGGCGCTGAATTGCGCTGCTGGCGCGGCCCGGCGAGATATTTAGCTGACGCGCGGCTTCAGAAAAACTACCGGCATCGGCGGTTTGAACAAATATCTGTAAATCATCAAGTCGGATCATTTTCTTCAAATCGCGGAAAGTGTTCTTCTTTATAGCGTGTTTTTCCCTGTTTTGAAAAAAGTCATGATGTAGAAATGCAAGGCGCGCCGCGCCGGACTCACGACAGGAAAACCGTTATGAAAGCCGTTGGATTTTATCAGAACCACCCGGTCGATCACGCTGACGCGCTGGTCGATGTCGAGATCGCCACGCCGGAACTGCGCGACTATGACCTGCTGGTCGAGGTGATGGCCGTGTCGGTCAACCCGGTCGATACAAAGGTGCGCCGCGGTGGCACTATCCCGGACGGACAGCCACGCATTCCAGGTTGGGACGCGGCGGGTATTGTGCGCGCCGTCGGCCCGCGCGCCACCCGTTTCAGGCCGGGCGACAAGGTATGGTACGCGGGCGATATCACCCGGCCGGGCAGTAATATGGAACTGCACGCGGTTGATGAGCGGATCGTCGGGCCGATGCCGACCTCGCTGGACTTTGCCGAAGCCGCCTCGTTGCCGCTGACCACCATCACCGCCTGGGAACTGCTGTTCGACCGGCTTCAGGCGCACGCCGCCGATCCCACCGATCACAATGTGCTGCTGATAACCGGTGCGGCGGGCGGCGTGGGATCGATCCTCACCCAGCTTGCGCGCCGCCTTACCGGATTGACCATTATCGGCACCGCGTCACGTGCAGAAACACGCGAGTGGGTACTGGCGCATGGCGCACATCACGTCATCGATCATCATCAGCCGTGGGCGCCGCAGCTTGCCGATCTGGGTATTCAGGCGGTAACGCACGTGATTGGTCTGAACGACAGCGCGACCTACGTGACGCAAATTGCAGACGTGCTGCGTGCCGAAGGGCAATTCGCGCTGATTGACGATCCGGTCAACCTTGATATCGGGCCGTTCAAATCCAAATCCATCTCCATTCATTGGGAGCTGATGTATACCCGGCCGATCTACACCACGCGCACGATTGAACGCCAGCATGCGCTGCTGCGCAGGGTAGCCGAACTGGTTGATGCGGGCGATATAAAACACACGTTAACCACCCGCATTGACGGCATGGACGCGGCCGCGTTGAAAGAAGCGCACCGTCTGGTTGAAGCGGGAAATATGATCGGCAAAGTGGTGCTGGTGAAAAAAGCTTAACGCAATAAGCCGCGCCCATCGGTGCGGCTTACAACATCACCATCCGCTGCGGATCACCAGCATTTTGGCCTCATGAGACTGCACCTCCGTGGTATAGCTGTCTTCAACGGTTCCCTTGTCGCTGTGCTGCCACAGGTCGCGCACCCGCGTTTTTTTCCAGGGCAGATCGAGATCCTGATGGATATTCAGCGTCATGGAAGCCGTCTGCCCTGAGCGATTAAGCATCGCCACCGCCCACGAACCGTCTGCCAGCGGTTTGGCGAAAATTTGCAGATCGCCATTGCTGACGTAACGCTTCGCCTGAAGGCCGAGCGGATCCTGGTTCAGCGCGATAATTTCCTTATTGGTCAACGTGGTTATGTCCTCAGCGGTCAGGTTGTCGAGCGAGGCGCCCATTAACAGCGGCGAGCTGAGTATCGACCACATGCTGAAGTGAGTACGGTATTCGGTGTCTGACGCGCCGGTGCCAACCAGTTCCTGCGAATGGCCGTGCAGGCCAATGATCAGCATGTCATAGTCGTTCCAGTGGCCTTTACCGCTGTACTTCTCCAGCCCGACGCCGCGATCGATCATATCCAGTACGTCGAAATAGTAGCCTTCACGGTTTCCCGGATAGTTAAAATCATCGCTGATATCCTGCCCGATACGCCACTGATTAGCGCCAACCGACGCGCCCCACTGCCAGATATTCTGCCAGCCGCAGTGGCAGGCGTGGTACACCACCGGGCGACCGGTTGCTTCCAGCGCGGCGGACATATCGCCAAACACCTTCTTCAGCACCGCCTTACCGGCCTGCTGATGGCTACAACAGGAATCATATTTAAGGTGATCCACGCCCCAGGACGCAAACTGCGCAGCATCCTCTTTCTCGTGGCCTGCCGAACCCGTATAGCCTGCGCAGGTCATATCGCCTGGCCCACTGTAAATGCCCAGCTTTAATCCTTTGCTGTGCGCGTAGTCGGCAATATATTTTATGCCGCGAGGAAATTTCTTTTCATCCCAGGTCAACGGATATTCGGCGCGCGATCCCTTATATTTTTGCCAGCCATCGTCGATATTGACATAGCGATAGCCCGCCTCGCGCAACCCCATTGAAACCATCTTATCAATGGTATCGATAATAACCTTTTCATTTATTCTGTCGCCGTAATAGTTCCAGCTCGACCAGCCCATCGGCGGTGTTTCCGCCAGCTTCGCACCGGATTCAGACGTTTTTTCGTTGACCGTTGCCGTTTTATTTTCCTGCTCTGCATAGGCCATACCGCTGATTAGCACGACAGAGAAAATGGCATAACGTAATTTCATAACAAACTTGCTCCGGTTGAGTGAATAAGCGCAGCTGGCCCCTGTGTTGACACAGAAATAATGAAGCGATTAATTAAAAAAGAGGCGTCAGACAGGTTCAGTTAATTTCACGGCATTTTGTTTTTCTTCTGAATAGACCATCAGCGTCGAACCGGAAATAGCCAGAAAAATACCGAGCAGCGCCCAGGTTCCGGGCATTGATTGATAGACAATCAGTGAAATCACTGCGGTTAACACCGGCGCTAATGCATTGGTGCAGGGTGCGATAATCGTCGCTTTGCCGCGCGAAAGCGCCATCACCAGGCAGAGCGCGCCCACCGCGTTCAGTACCTGGATCAGCGCGGTTGCCACCGTCGCCATCGCCGGATAGCTGGCGCCCTTATCGGCCAGCATCAGCCACGCGACCGGCGCCAGCAAAATGCCGGTCAGCGTCATATAGCCGAAGAGGGAGCTGTCGCTAACGCCAAGATTGGAGGCGCGCTTCATAAAGAAGGCCTGCACGCCCCAGGCAGCGCAGATGATCACTGAATATACCAGCCACAGCAGCCCGGTGCCCTTGTCGCCGTCGCTGCTACTGATGCTGAATGTCACAATCGAGAGCAGCGCCAGCGTCACGCCGATAGCGCCCAGTTTATTGACCCGCTCTTTCAACATCACCAGCGACATCAACACGGTAATAGCCGGCGAGATCGAAATAATAGGGAAAACCAGATAGGCAGGCGCGCCCATCGCCAGCGTTTTAAATAACAGCAGCTGACCGCCCGCGCCGGTGAAGCCAATCAGGCACCCGTACAGCACCGCCGTAAAGGATCTGTCGAAGCGCTGACCGCGCAATGAGAAATAACAGGGGATCAACATGGTTAATGACCAGATAATATAGATCCACTGGTCGGGATAGCCGTAATGCGTGGTCGGCCAGGCGCTGAATGCACCCCAGACGCCCCACGTAATAACGACCATGAAGGTATAAACAATCCAGGATTTATTGCCCATCATAACCTCCGAATGAAATTTTTTTCAGCGCCTGTGCAGAGAGTGGCGTACCGTTTATTTTTGCTGCATAAATAGCGGCCCCGAGCCCTGGATGATATTCAGGGAGGCTGATATGATAATTACCGTTGAGTTTTGATAATTCATAGGCGAAGGCTTCAAGAATAACGTCACCGCATTTAAAGACGCCGCCGGAATAGGAAACGCGTACTCTTTCATCCTGAGTAAATTGCAGTGATTCGCGCAGCGCATCGACCATTAACGCCAGCTCTTTTGCCGCATGAAAAAATATTTCGCGGCTGTGCTTATCGCCCGCAACGGCGGCTTCGCAGGCAATGGGCGCCAGCGAGGCAATTTTTCCCCGGTCGCCTTTCCACTGGTTAAAGACCAGATCGCAAATATCCAGATCGTTATTACAGGGAAAGTTTTCACGAATGAGATCGTAAAAGAGATCTTTCTTCAGCCGGCCGTCCGCCATGCGGGAAAAGAGATTCAGCGACTGACAGCCAATCCAGTAGGCGCTGCCCTCGTCGCTGAACAGCTCTCCCCAGCCGCCACAGCGGGCGCTGCGCCCCAACCGCTCGCCGTAGGCGATGGAACCGGTGCCAGACACCACATTGATGCCGTCCTTGCAGCCGAGGCTCGCCGCCCAGCCGCAGATCATGTCGTTGTTGCAGCGATAGCGCGCGACATCCAGCACCGGCTGCGGCAGCGCGTCCAGCGTCGTGGTATCGGCTGAAACCTCGCCGTAGGCAGGCAAACCGAGAAAGCTGTAGGTGATATCGGCGGGCGTAATGCCCGCGCGATAACAGATTTCACTGATGCCGTTCGCAATCACGCTGCGCGCGCTCTCCATGCCGACGCTCAGGTAGTAGCAGGTGGCGGCCTCATGCCGCGCCAGCACCTCGCCCTCGCTGTTGAGCAGCACAAACGCCGTTTTGGTGCCGCCGCCATCCACGCCCAGGAAAATCACAGTGCACCTCCGGGGTTCAGACGATCTTCAGAACCGCACAGGGTGATTTTTTCATGGATCACTTTTTTCATCGCGTCCATTCCTTCGCGCATGTAGTAGCGCGGATCGCTGCCGTCCGGGTGAGCGGCAAACCACGTTTTCACCGCAGCGGCAAAAGCGATTTTCAACTCGGTGCCCACGTTGACCTTCGCGATGCCAAGCCGGATAGCCTGCATCACGTCCTCATCGGGCACGCCGCTGCCGCCGTGCAGCACCAGCGGAATACTCACCCGCTGGCCGATCTCTTCCAGCCTGGCGAAGTCAATATTGGGCCGCTGCGCATAGAGACCGTGCGCGGTGCCGATGGCAACCGCCAGGCTGTCGATACCGGTGCGCTCAACGAACGCGACCGCCTGCTGCGGATCGGTCAGAAAGGCGTGGGCCGCATCGACATTTTTATCGTCCTCGATGCCGCCGAGCTGGCCCAACTCCGCCTCCACGCTGCAATCGTGCAGATGGCAATACGCCACCACCCGACGAACCAGCGCAACGTTCTCCTCAAACGGCAGATGACTGCCGTCGATCATTGCGCTCCTGACGCCCGCATTCACCTTTGTCACGATATCGTCATAGTCTTCATGATGATCGAGATGCAGGATCCCCGGCACGCCGAAGCTGTGGGCATATGTATCGCCCAGCGCCAGCATCTCCTGACAGGCAATGTGTTTGAAGGTGCCTGGCGTGCCGGCAAGAATGGCCGGAGAGCGGCGCTCGCGGCACGCCTCCATTACCGCCTGAACGGTCTCTGCGTTATGAATGTTAAATGCCGGTACCGCCCACCCCTCTTTCCGCGCGCGCGCCAGCAGATATTTTGTTGAAATAATCGCCATGATTTTTCCTCAGTTCTGTTGCCCGTCGTTCCACGGATAGATATTGATGCCCTGCACCACGCGATTTACCCGCCCTTCCGGCGACGGATTGTCGGGCGTCATGCCGAAGTCAAAGGCGCTCGCCAGCGCGTAGGTTTGCGCCATCACCAGAAAGCCGAACGCCAGTTGACTGTCGCTGAAGGTTTCTGCCTCAGGCAGATAGAGATGCTCGCCCTGCTCGATTTCTGCCGCTTTTGCGCCCGCCAGCGCTACCACCTGCGCGGCCACGCGATCGCGCCGCAGTTCGGTCAGCAGATCGAGGTCGTAACGGCGCGTGTAGGGATCGTTGGAAATCAGCACGATAACCTGCGTCGCGGCGTTAACCAGCGATTTCGGCCCGTGACGAAAGCCAACCGGCGACTCATGGAAAGCCGCTATCTGTCCGGCGGTCAGCTCCAGCAGCTTGAGCGCGCTTTCGTGCGCGATGCCCTGTAGCGCGCCGCTGCCCAGCCAGATAACCTGTTTTATGCCGCGGCGTTGTAAAGGCGAGCGGGTGAAATCCGACTGCGTCTCCAGCAGCGAGGCGGTACTTTGCGACAGCGCCTGTACGGCTTGCGCGTCGATGCGATGAAACGCCAGCAGGCAGGCCAGCATCATGCTGCTCATGCTGCTGGTCATTGCGAAGCCGCGGTCGCAGGTTTTCTCCGGCAGCGGCAATGCCAGCACGCGCGGACGCGGGCGATAGCTGCGGTACAGCTCGCCCTGCGGATTGCAGGTAATCAGCAGATGATGGCAGTGGGCGTTGCGGCTGTCCGCCAGCTCAAGCGCCGCAATGCTTTCGGGGCTGGAGCCGGATCGGGCAAATGAAACCAGCAGCAGCGGGCCATTCGCAGGCAGATAGCCAGCGGGATCGCTGACGATATCGGTGGTGGAAACGGACATCACCGGCACCTGCAACGTGCGTGACAAAATCGGCGCCAGCGTATCGCCGATAAAGGCGGAGGAGCCCGCGCCGGTCAGTATCACCCGCAGGCCGGGCAGCGCGAGCAGCGGTTGCAGAAAATTGTCTGTCTCCGTTTGCTGCGCGCGCAGGTTGTGCAGCGTCTCCTGCCACATCTGCGGTTGCTGGCGGATCTCCTGCCCGGTCCAGCAGGGTTCAGCGTGTATTGTCATTATGCGTTCCTCAAAAGCAATCAATGGCAGGCGGCGGCGTAATCCCGCAGCACGTCGGTAATGTGATCCAGCGCCAGCGCGCGGGCGTCGGCGGCGAGCTGTCCGGCCCTGACCCGGCGATACTGATCCGGGAGGTACTGGCTCAGCAGCGGCAGCGGCAACGGCTGCGCGTTGAGGTTAGCCAGCAGGCAGTCGACCGCCGCCTGTACCTGCTTATCAGGCCAGTAGTAGCGCAGCCGATCGGAGTAGCTGAAATGGCGGGCAAAATGCTGTTGCGTTTCGCTGCCGTGATAATATTTTCGCCAGGCGGCGGCATCGCTCAGCATCGCCTGCTCAAGGCAACCGCGCAGGTTGCTGCACGACAGCGCGGGCAGCAGTTCGCGCTCAATATTTTCCAGCGCGTAAAGCGCCTCGCGAAGAGCGAAGGTCAGCGCCGGGCCGACTTTCAAAATGGCGAAGTGCCCGCGAACCAGCGCGCGATACGCCTGTGGATGCTGGTAGTCGGTTGAGTGCGCTTCAAAAACCATGTGCGGGTAGCTTTCGATAGTGCGGCTGAGCATCTGTGCCTTTTCAGGCTGGAAATCCGCGATGTCGTCGTGGGAGAACTCAACGCCCGGCTGCACCACCAGGCCAATGACGCGCGGCCAGATATCATCCAGGCCCTGCTCTTCAAATGCCTGCCGGTGCGCCAGCAGCGTTTTTTCGGCTGCCGATTCACGGGTTACCGCCAGCGTATCCAACGCGTCGTGCGCGCCGCCCGGCACCGGCACCTCGGTGCCGATGACGTAAACAGTCTGCCGCTGGCCGAAGCGCGCCTGACTGCACCGTTCGCCGACCGCCGCCAGCCTCGCCGCCCGCGCCGCCACTGTTTCATCAGGCAGCGGCGTGGGATCGTCCGCGCAGGACATACTGCAATCCAGATGGATCTTCTGAAAACCGGCGGCAACGTAGCGCTCTACCAGCACCTCGGCACGGCGCATCGCCTCGTCTGCCGGTAAGTGCTGCCAGCGGTTTGGGCCAAGGTGATCGCCACCAAGCACCAGCTGTGCCGGGTCAAAATCCACCTCTGCCGCCAGCGCCAGCAGTCGGTCATGAAAATCCTGCGGCGTCATGCCGGTGTAGCCGCCATCCTGATCGACCTGATTTGAGGTGGCCTCAATCAGTAGCAGCGTCTTCTCTTTACGGGCAAAGCGCATCGCCGCTTCAAGTACCCAGGGATGCGCCGAGCAGACAGACGTTATGCCCACGTGCTCGCCCTGTTTGTGCCGGGCAATTAGCGCCGTCAGTGCGTTCATTTCATCCTCTCAACTTTCGTTTTATTTCATTACGCCGTAAAACTGAACAAAAGCGACGTTAAAGGAAACAAAAAGAAAGATCAACACTTGTTAAAGGCGCAACCAAAGGAAAATGAAATAGTGTGATCGGCAGCTGATTTCCCGTACGCCCGGCAAAACGAAAGGTAAATGGCAAAAAAAAGGGAAACGAAAGAAAGGTTTTACTTATGATTGCCGTGGCCGGGGGAATATGCCAGGCTTCCACGCAGGGCGCCCGCGCGGGCTGGAAAGGGATTTGTCACATTGCGGTGTGGCTGAACAGAAAACAGAAGATAAGTATGAGTGAAAAGAAAAGCGTACGCGCCACCAGTGAACGACGTGAAAAGATCATTTCGTTTCTGAAACAGCAGGGAGCCGTTCAGGTCAGCGATCTGGCAAGCCATTTTAACGTGTCCACGGTGACCATCCGTGGCGATCTGGCCTTCCTGGAAAAGCTGGGCATTGCCACCCGCGCCTACGGTGGCGCGCTGCTTAATGAACAACCGGGGATTGCCAGCGAGCGCAGTCTTGCCACCAAGCAGACTGAGCATCTGCTGGTAAAACAGCGCATTGCGCGCGAGGCGGCAGCGATGATCGTGCCCGGCAGCGCCATTATTCTTGACTCAGGCACCACCACCTATGAGATCGCCCTGCAAATGCGTGATAAGCAGGAGATCATCGTAATGACCAACGGCATGAACGTCGCTAATGCGCTGCTCGACGCGGTGGATATTGAACTGCTGGTCACCGGCGGTCACCTGCGCCGCAGTTCACAATCTTTTTATGGTTCACAAGCCGAACGCTCTTTAGAAAACTACCATTTCGATATGCTTTTTCTTGGCGTGGACGGCCTGACGCTGACGCAAGGCGTGACCACCCACAATGAAAATGAGGCCCGCCTTAATCGCAGGATGTGCGAGGTAGCCAAACGCATCGTGGTGGTGGCCGATTCGAGCAAATTCAACCGGGTCAGCCTGCATCGCATCATTGATACCGCGCGTATTGACGTCCTGATCACCGACACCGGTATCAGTAGCACCATGCACAAAGGCCTGCTCGAACTTGGGGTGGATATTGTGCTGGTCGACAACCTCTGAATTCGGGGCCTCGCTGGCCCTGCCTTTCCCTTTCTTGCCACAAACCCATTTATTTTTGATGTTAATAAAGAAGTAACCCTCACCATTATTCTGGATCTGATTTATCAGCCATTCTTATACAAACATAAGCATTCTTGTACAGGTTTTACCGGAATCATTAAGAATTTATCGTGTTTGAAGTTATACAAAAGACAAATTTTGCCGTTTTTAGCAAAAAAATATTTAAAACAAACAAGCAATTGATACATACATTTCAAAAGAATCATTTGGCATTCTAATGTTTGAAATTTCCTGGTCGATACTTTCAATGTTGGTGCAAAAGCCTCCGCTAGCACTTTTCTGACATCGCAGGAGTTCCCATGAGACAGGCCGGACCATTCAGTTGGTTTGCAGATATGAAAGTCGGTCATAAGCTGGCTTCAGGGTTTTCAGTAATTATCGTTTCGCTGATATTGATCGGAGCGATCTCTGTGCTGGCACTGAAGGGAATTCAGGATAACTCACAGCGACGCGCGACAACCATTGATATGGTGGGATCGTTTGGATCGGCCAAGCTGAACCGAACGCTCTATCAATACACCAATGATATTGAATATGCTGACAAGAACGGTCAGGCGCTTCAGGATATGGTGGGTCAATACAACAAGCTACAGAGCTTCAGTTGGGACAGTGAAGGACAATCGCTGGTGACTGAAATTGGTCAGGCGCTGAAGGACTACACGAATCTGCGCGATATTCTGATTGCCGACATGAAAAGCATGATGGGCAAAGCGATTACGCTGCGCGATCTGCCTTTCCTGCTGATTGCACGCCAGCTTGACAGCATCCCGGCCGGTACGCTTTCGCCAGAGCTCGCGCTTAACGTGGCGCAACTGTCGAGCGAGCTGAAAGAGATCAAACTGGTCATTCTGGAAGCGACAACCACGCCGACGACGGAAAACCTGAGCGCGCTTAATGCGTTAATGAATAACGTAACCGCACTGACCGCTGCTTTTGACGCCAGCGGTAACCCGCAGCTTACGCCGATCGACACCGCTGTTCGTAATGCTATTACCAGCGCAAACCATGAACTGGCCGGCTTCGACGATATCTGGCAGGCCCACGGCAAAGCGGCAGGCGATCTGGCCACGCGGGCAAAGCAGTTTGATAATACCATCAAAAATATGTTCGTTTATCAGTCACGGATCTCCTCGCATTTTGTTGATTCATCAAAATGGACCATCGGCGGCATCGCGCTGGCGGCCGTGCTGGTGAGCATTATCATCGCCCGCCTGATCAGCAGCAGTATTACCCAGCCGCTGCGTCAAACCCTGGCCGTGGCGCAGCAGATCGCCGCTGGCGACCTGACTGCCGATGTTCACAGCACGCGTAAAGATGAGCCGGGCCAGCTTTTGCAGGCCGTGGCGACGATGAACCACAGCCTGAAAGACATCATCTATAACGTCAGAAACGGCATTCAGAGCGTGATGCTGGCGTCGGGCGAGATTGCCGTCGGCAACAATGACCTCTCTTCTCGTACCGAGGAGCAGGCGGCCGCCGTGGTGGAAACCGCAGCCAGCATGGAGCAACTGACCGCCACCGTGAAGCAAAATACCGATAACGCGCGTCATGCCAGTACTCTCGCCGTTAACGCCTCGACGGAAGCCGCGCGCGGCGGCGATATCATAGGGAAAATGACGTCGAGCATGAAATCTATCAAAGAGAGCTCCGCGCAGATTGCTGATATCACGTCGGTAATCAACAGCATCGCCTTCCAGACCAACATCCTGGCGCTCAACGCGGCGGTAGAATCCGCCAGAGCGGGTGAACACGGCAGAGGATTCGCCGTGGTGGCTGAAGAGGTGCGTGCACTGGCGCAGCGCAGCGCGACCGCCGCCAGAGAGATCGAAGGGCTGATCGCCAAATCCGTGGCGCAGGTTGAAGAAGGCGCGTCTCACGTTGACGGCGCCAGCGAAAGCATGGCCGGGATCCAACACTCAGTCGCGCAGGTTAGCGAACTGATGACGGAGATCGCCACGGCGTCGGAAGAGCAGAACCGCGGCATTGAGCAAATTGGTCGCGCAATGACGGAAATGGACAGCACCACGCAGCAGAACGCCGCGCTGGTTGAGCAGTCCTCCGCCGCTGCCAACGCGCTGGAAGATCAGGCGCAGCAGCTCAACGGAATGATTGCCGTATTCCGTATTGATGAAGGCCAGCCCGCGCCTGCGCCGGTCAGAGCAGCACCAGCCGCGACGCATTTCAGCGGCAGCAGAACCGTCGCGGGTAAAGATGCCTCATGGGTGGCGTTTAATTCGTAGGCAGAAAGCAATACGTTAAGAAAGGCCGTGGCGGCATATAACGCCACGGCTTTTTTTTAGCGTGCGGCGTGAGGGAATATCCAGACGTGCTCCTCAGGCAGCGACAGGTGGCAATGCGCCGGATCGCGTAGCGCATGCCCGTAAGCGCGAATGGCGATGTTATCGCCCGCCGTGCGGAACAGATATTCCCAGCGATCGCCGAGATACATGCTGGTCAGCAGCGGCAGCGCCAGCGCGTTTTCGGCGGGGGCGCTTTCGCTCAGCCGCACCCGTTCCACCCGGATCACCGCTATCCCCTCCTGCCCGACGCTGACGCCTTCGCCCGCTTTCCCCCACAGCGACCAGCCCGCGCCCTCAATTTTCGCTCTGCCATTGTCACACGCCGTCACTCTGCCCGGCAGCCGGTTATTGCTGCCCATAAATTCGGCGGTGAAAAGCGTCGAGGGCGATCCGTACATCTCCTGCGGCGTGCCCTGCTGTTCAATGACGCCATTATTCAGCAGCAAAATGCGATCGGAGATCGCCATCGCCTCATTTTGATCGTGCGTCACCATCAATGCGGAAAGGCCCAGTTTAACGATCAGTTCGCGCAGAAACACCCGCGCCTCTTCGCGCAGCTTGGCATCCAGGTTCGACAGCGGCTCATCAAGCAGGATCACCGGCGGGTTATACACCAGCGCCCGGCCAATCGCCACGCGCTGCTGCTGGCCGCCGGAAAGCTGGTGCGGATGGCGTTTGGCAAGACGGCCCAGCCCCAACTGCTCCAGCACGGCCCCAACCTGACGCGTGATTTCAGCAGCGGCGATCTTACGCAGCTTCAGGGGATAGGCCACGTTCTCGAAGACCGTTTTATGCGGCCAGAGCGCGTAAGACTGAAACACCAATCCCAGGTTACGCGCTTCGGCGGGCACTTCGCTGCGCGGGCTGCCGTCATAAACGGTGGAATTGCCAATAATAATCTTTCCGCCTGAGGGCTTTTCCAGCCCGGCGACCGCGCGCAGCAGCGTGGTTTTACCGCTGCCGGACGGCCCCAGCAGCGAAACCACTTCCCCCTTCTTAAGCTGCATGGATACGCCCTTCAGCACCGGGTTGTCGCCATAGGTGAGATGCAGGTTTTCTACTGCTAATTCAGTCATGTAATTTCACTCCAAAGCGCAGAGCCACGCCGAGGCCAATGACCACCAGCAGGATATTGATAAATGAGAGCGCCGCGACGATATCAATCGCGCCCGTCGCCCACAGCGAAACCAGCATCGAACCGATGGTTTCGGTGCCGGGCGAGAGCAAATAAACGCCGGTTGAGTATTCGCGCTCGAAAATCAGGAACATCAGCAGCCAGGAGCCGATCAGGCCATAGCGGGCAAGCGGAATAGTCACGTGGCGGGTAATTTGTCCGCGCGAGGCGCCCGCGCTGCGCGCGGCCTCTTCCAGCTCCGGCCCCACCTGAAGCAGCGTGCCGGAGATCAGTCGCAGGCCGTACGCCATCCACACCACCGTATAGGCCAGCCAGACGCTGAAGATGGTTTGCCGAAGCGATCGCAGCCACGGGATCAGGTTGTCGTGCAGCCACGGCGCCACCGGCAGGCCGGACAGCCAGCCGTGTTTAAGCGACTGATCCAGCCACAGCGGCAGGAACAGAAACACCCACAGAAACGCCAGACCGGCCAGCAGGCCCGGCACCGCGCGCGGCACCAGCACGCTGTAGTCGAGAAAACGCGTCACGTTATCCGGCTTGCGGTGCATCGCGATGCCGATAAACAGATAACAAACTACCGCCACCGCGCCGCCAATCACGCCAATCGCCATGGAGTTGACGATGGCGCGCAGCAGGTTGGGCTGCTGCCAGATAGTGCGGAACGCGCTTAGCGATGCTTCATCCCAGAAAGAGACGCCAACGCCCCAGTTAGAGATAAACGCGCGCAGCGCCACGCCGATCAGCGGCACGCCGATGGTGACGGTCAGCCAGAAAGCCACTATCGCGCCCGCCAACCAGCGCCACTTGCCGAGCGGCAGCGCTCTGGCCTGCGAGGCCTTACCTTTGAGGGTGACGAAACGGTTAGCGGTACGCATCAGCCTGCGCTGTAGCATCACCAGCGGAACGGTCAGGCAGATCAGAACCACCGCCACCGCTGCCATCAGGTGATACGACGGCGTGCCAAGCTTGTTGGTAAGCTGATAAAGATAGGTTGCCAGCACCATATTGCCTTCAGGATCGCCCAGCACCAGCATCAGCCCGAACACCTCCAGCCCAAGGAAAAACAGCAGTACGCTGGCGTACAGAATCGACGGGCGCACCATCGGCAGGCTCACCGCCGTCATCACCTGGAGCGGCGTGGCGCCTGCCGTGCGCGCGGCTTCCTCAACGTCCGAACCGACGCTGCGCAGCGCCGAAGAGATATAAAGGTAGGCGTGCGGGACATGGGTCAGTCCGGCAATCACCACGATGCTGGCCATTGAATAGATATTCCACGGCACGAAACCGATCGCCGCCTGCGCCCACAGCGACAGGAAGCCCACCGGCCCGGCAGCGACCACATAGCCGAAACCCAGCACCATCGGCGAGACAAAAATTGGCACAAGGATCAGCGGCTCGATAATGCGTCGGCCGGGCAGATCGGTTCGCACCATCAGAAATGCCAGGATGCCGCCAAGCGGAATGGCGATGATCACCAGGCCAAACGCCAGAATAAAGCCGGATTTCAGCGCTTTGTAGAAGTCAGGATCGGTAAAAATAAACTCGAACGACTCCAGACTGAACACCTTTTCAGGTGAAAAGAACGGTGCCGACAGGAAGCTCTGAATGATAATAAACAGCAGCGGAATATAGATAACCAGCGTGGTGATCAGCACCACCACGCTGCGCGGTAGCCCCTGCCATCTTCTGTGCAATGCTTTCATGGCTGTTCCCTTTGAGACAGACGCCGCGCGCGCCGATGAAGGCCGCGCGGGCGGCACAGAAGGTTATTTAGCGGCAGCGGCGCGCCACTGTTTGATGTAGTCCAGACGTTTTTTCGGCTGGAGATACTCCAGCAGCGACTCGTCAACGGGGATCGGCTTCAGCGCTTTACCGAGCTTTTTGGTCAGGCCGTCGATGTCATTTTCACCCTCGATATCGTTGCGAATTGAGGGGATATCAGACTTGTTCGCCAGAATGCTTTGCCCTTTTTCAGAGAGCACATAGTCCAGCCACAGTTTCGCCGCGTTGCCGTGCTGCGCTTCCTTACTGATAAAGGAGACGCGCGACAGCACCAGGGTGTAATCCTTCGGCATCGAAATACCGAGCGACGGATCGCCTTTCGCACGCGTTTCGGCATAGGAACCCAGGATGTTAAAGCCGATCAGATTCTCGCCGGAGGAGACGCGCTCCATCATCGTGCCGGTAGAGGACTGCACGGTCAGGCCGCCTTTCGCCACATCGGCCAGCGTTTTGAAGTAGTTAGCATCGGCTTTGCTGTCCTGCACGGAGAGCATAAAGCCCAGCCCGGACTTCTCAATATCGTAGGTGGTGACTTTTCTGCCGAACTTTTCAGTCTGGCTGGCCACCAGTTTCGCCAGCGCCGCATGAGAATCCGGTACGTCCTCTTTCGGGATCAGGCGCTTGTTGTAGATAAACACCACCGGCTCATAGGTGGTGCCATAGGCTTTTTGCTGCCATACCGCCCATTTCGGCAGCTTGCTCACCTCCGGCGACGCATACTCGTCGGCATAGCTGGTCGCCAGCTTCAGGCCGGTATCCATCGACGAGCTCCAGATAACGTCGCTGCTTCCGCCGCCGGACGCCTGCTCACTGATATAACGGTTGTACAGTTCGGTGCTGTTCATGTCGTTATATTCCACCTTCACGCCCGGGTAAGCCGCTTCAAACCCCTGAATCAGCGGCGCGGCGGCTTTGGTATCGGTCGTGGAATAAACCACCACTTTGCCCTCTTTTTTGGCCGCATCCACCACCTTCTGATAGTCCGCCGGGTAGCCTTCCGGCAGCGCCGCAGAGAGGGAAGAGGAAAATACCGCCGCAGCGGAAACTGCCAATACGCCAAACTTTAAATACATAAATTTAACCTCTGGTTACATTTAATGAACTTAAATTCAACATATAGACGTTATTTGAGCAGTGCCAGGCAAGATTGCGTTTAAAGTTTCGTTTTGTGAGGAAGGGAGGTTTTTGCGCTTTCAGAAGGCAGTGGTTAAGGAATTTATCGACAGCGCTTCTTACTGAGAGGGAGCGCTCTTTCACCCTTGCGCAGGGTGCGGCAGAGCAGAATGGGATGAAGTTGCCCACGAGTCACGGTGTTGCGGGCGACTTCTCATGCTGTATGAGGCACGATCTGACTGTCCGTGCCTCATTCTGTCGTCAACAAGGATCAGAAGCTTTGCCAGCTTTCTTCCAGATCGGCGGACGTTTTCTTCGCTGGCAGGCTGGCAGGGCGTGGTATCAGGGTCGCTGCCGCCGCGCGTGCTGGCGTCAGCACGCTTCCCGCTGAGGGTGATTCAATCACAAAGGTGGCGACCAGCTGATTGAGCACCGCCGCCTGTTCCATCAACGAGTGCGAGGCCGCCGAGGCTTCTTCAACGAGCGCCGCATTCTGCTGCGTCACGTCGTCCATCTGATTAACCGCCTGATGTACCTGGCCTATGCCTTGAGTCTGTTCATGAGCGGCGGCGGCGATTTCACTGACCAGGTCTGCAACCTGACCAATCGCTTCCTTCATATTACCCATATTCTGGCCCACCTCTTCCGCCTGCCCCGCGCCCATCGCCACGAAACGCATTGATGACTCGATCAGCTCTTTTATCTCACGCGCTGAAGAGGAGGAGCGCTGTGCAAGGTTGCGGACTTCGCCTGCCACGACGGCAAATCCGCGGCCCTGCTCGCCGGCTCGCGCGGCTTCAACCGCAGCATTGAGCGCCAGAATATTGGTCTGGAAGGCGATACCTTCAATCAGCGAGATGATATCGGTGATTTTTGCAGAGCTGTTTCTGATATCAGACATGGTGCCCAGCATGGTGCTGACCTTGGCCGCGCTGTCTTCCGAAAGGGTGCGGGCCTTTTGTGAAAGCTCGCTTGCCATATTGGTATTTTCGGCGGTCTGGCGCACCGTTTCACTCAGCTCTGACATGCTGGCGGCCGTCTGCTCCAGGGAAGCCGCCTGCTGTTCAGTTCTGGACGAGAGATCCTCATTACCTGCCGAGATCTGTGCAGAGGCCGTACTGACGGACTGAGAGGACGCGCTGACGGACAATAACGAGGCGGCAACGTTTTCCACCAGGTCATTGAATGCGCTTGCCGTCCGGCCAATTTCATCTTTACGGGAGCTATCCGCTCGCAGGGTCAGATCCAGACGTACGCTGGCCTGCTCCATGGTGGAACGCATAGCGTTAAGGCTTCTGCGGATGCCGGTTATTGTCATCACGGCGAAGAAGCCCAGCAGCAGGATCACCCCGGCTGAGCCTGCAATCATGCCCCAGAACGTATATTGATAGATTTGGGTATTCTGCTTTTTAAGCGCTTCACCGATGTCCACATTCAGCTGTAGCTGCTTCTGGTAGCCAACGATAAGGCTTCTGGCGGCTGCGCCTGCGCCGGCGTCTCCCTGAATCTCGAGCAGCGAGACCGCATTATTATGTTCCCGGGAGCTTTTTAGCAGGGCGGGAAGTTTACTCTCAATATCATTAATGGTCACGGCGCCGGCCTCTGTCATTTGCCGGTCTTCTTCATTGGAAACATCGTTTTCCAGATAATATTGATTGAGCGCCTTAAGCTTGTTCACCAGCTCGCTGAGCTTTTGCTCAACCTCTGCCTGTCGCGCCGGATTTGCGGCGGTCTGATGGCGGTACATCCAGATAATCAGTTGGTTGCTGTCTTCGACCATTTTACCTAAGTCGATAATTGAGGGCACGGTATTGCTCTGCACATACTGAAAACGTGACTGGAAACCGGTCACGACCAGCACGGCAACGATCACCAGGCCGATAAGGGAAGCGGAAAGAAGAGAAAAAACAAGGAACAGTCGCTGTGAGATTGACATATATTTTTACCTGAAATATTGCCGGGCCGGAAGGGCTGCACGGTATGAATCATGCAGCAGCACTTAACTATCGGCATCAGCCAAAAAATATTTAGCTTAAGTTTTACCTATTTCCCGTCAGGCAAAGCGAAACACGTCTATCGCCTGCTTCACCGCGTCAGCCTGACGTTGCTGCTGACGCGCTACCTGCACCGTTTCCGCTACGTGTTCAACGTTATCCTGCACGCTGCGATCGATGCTGGCGATACTGTCCTTCATCTGCGCAATACTGGCGCGCTGCTGGTCGCTCATTTCCGCAAGCTCGCTCACCAGCGATGTCAGGCCGTCAATACTGCTGATAATTTCATGCATGCTGGCGCCCGCGTTTTCTACCTGCACAGAGCCGTTGCGCGTGCACTCCACCGACGCGCTAATCAACGTGCGGATCTCTTTGGCGGCGTTTTCGCAGCGCAGCGCCAGCGTGCGCACCTCGGTAGCCACCACCGCGAACCCTTTGCCGTGCGCGCCTGCGCTGGCGGCCTCCACTGAGGCGTTCAGCGACAGAATGTTAGTCTGAAAAGCGATGCTGTCGATCAGCTCCAGAATGGCATTAATGCGCCGCGACTCCTCGCCGATTTGCGCCATTGAGCTGACCGCATCGCCGATGTTTTCCCCGCCCTTCTGCGCCATCTTGTTGGTATTGCTGGCGAGTTCGCGTGCCTGGCGCGCTTTCTCGCTGGTGAGGGTGGCGGCGGAGGTCATCTGCTCCATGGCGCTGGCGGCGTTTGCCAGCGCCGACGCCTGCTCATCGGTACGCGTCGACAGCGCGGCGTTGCGATTAAGAATATGTTCAGAGGCGGTCAGCAAATCACTCACGCCCGCGCTCACCTGGCAAAGCGCGCTGCCCATGGTGCCAAGCGTATTGTTAAAGGTTTTGCCGAAATCGGTGCGCGTCGCTTCGCTGTCCTGCGCCAGGGTCAGCTTGCCCGGCTCGCGCGTGATCCACGAGGCGAGGTGCGCCACCTCACTGGCAGAACGCGCATCGGCAGCCATATTTTGCGCGATGTAAATAAGAATGGCGGTCTGCGCCACCACGAACAACGCGTGAAACAGCACCATATGCCAGCCGGGATGCATAAACACGATCACCCCGAACATGTCGTTCGCCTGAAAGTAGTTGAACAGCGCATGATGCACCGCCGCGGTCGCTGCGCCAGCCAGAAGCGGGCGATAATCACGGTAGGCCAGCAGCGCGGAGAGCAGCACAAAAATGAAAAAATGGTATTCCGTGTCGCCTTCGCCTGACTGTATCAGCAGCGCGGCATAGGCAATCAGCACGAAGGCGAAGAACAACCGCGTCACCAGCCTGCCGGGGAACAGCGTTTTGACGACGGTGGCGGCGAGCGACAGCCCGATACCGACAATCAGCGCTAACGAAAGCGCGTCATGCCTCCAGCCGATAAACAGTGACACCGGCAGCAGTGCCCAGACGATAAGCAGCATCAGCCTGTCGGCCCTGCGCCAGATGTGCGACAGCGACACGCTGTCGGCCTGCATTGCCCGTGATGAAGGTTCAGCTAACATAGGTTGTTCCAGCGGGTTGGTATGCATCACGTTGTTTAACGAATGCGGGGCTCATTAATTGAGCATCAGAGTAAATTTGCTTGAGGATTATCGTCAACCGACTTTTTTGAGATTTTTCTTAGGAGTAACGGTGGTTACTGAGGGGGATTTTGCTTCGCATCGCCGTTAAATAGCGTTTTTCTATTTATTACCAGAGAATTAATGCATTAGTTGCCCATTAAGCCACAGAGAAAACTATTTACCTGCCCGCAAAATAAATCATTATTCTGGCTGAGCAGAGTACGCCATTGATAAAAGAACGTTGAGGAAAAACGGGACGACGTGCACCGCAAGCGGCACACGTCTGCATTATGCATCAGTTTTTGATGAGTTGATCGAACCACAACAGGCTGTTGCCGATGCCCTGCTGCGCGCCCTGCAAATTGTCGCGTAGCGCCACCAGCTGCTGCCCTTGCAGGATAGTGACATAGGGTGAATTCTGCTGAAGCTCCGTCTGCAACTGCGTGTAGCGCGTGCGCCGCTGCGTCGCGTCGCTTTCGGCGGCGGCCGCGCGCGTTTCCGCGCTGATTTTTGGGATCTCCCAGCCTGTGCGCCACGCGAGGGTTTTCGCGCCGCCGGGAACGTTGCTGGCAAAGGCGCTGGCGTTGCTGTGCGCATCGGGATAATCCGCTCCCCAGTAAATAAAGATCGACTGGAAATCCCGCCCGCGCATCTTGCCCCACAGTTCCGCTTCCGCCACGGGCTGAATATCAATATGCACATCGGCCGCCGCGAAGCTGGCCTGAAGCGCTTGCGCCACATCAATATAAGGCGGCTGATTGATTACCGTCAGAGAGAAATGGCTGCCCGGCTTGATCCCAGCCTGATTCAGAATGGCCTTCGCCTTCTCCACATCGTAATGGAACGGCGTCGTGTTCAGCGCGCCGTCAAAACCCTGCGGCAGGAAGCTCTGATGCACCTGATACTGGCCCTTCAACAGTTCGTCGGCGAGAGATTTGTAATCCACCAGCCAGCGCGCCGCCTGCCAGAATGCCGGATTGCCGAGCAGCGGCTGCTGCTTGTTCTGCGTATTAAAACCGAGGTAAAACACCAGATCGGAGGGATAGTTTTCAACCTTTACGCCGGGCTGCTGCTTCAGTGCGGCAAACTGGTCCGGGCCGAGTTGATAAGCCACATCCACATCGCCCTGCTGGATCAACAGGCGCCGCGAGCTGGCCTCTGCTACGTTTTTCAGTATGACGTTTTTCAACTGCGCGGCATGCTGCGCATAATTATTTTTCTCCAGCACCAGCGCCTGCTGCGGCACATACTGGCGGATGCGGTAAGCCGCGCTGCCCGCCGAATGCGTGCGCAGCCAGCCGTTGCCTTTATCGTCCTGCTGCTGATGCTGCGTCGCCAGTTTGCCGTCAACGATGGACGCCACCGGCGCGGTCAGCAGGCGTAAGACCAGATCGCGGCCGATGCCGGCATCCCAACTGATTTCAACCTGATTATCGCCCGTTGCTTTCAGATGGCTGTCTACGTTTTCCGGCGTCCAGCCCAGCTCCGCAAGAATGAACGCGGGCGACTTATTGAGCCTGACCGCGCGACTGAAGGAGAAGATCACGTCCTGCGGCGTCACGGCATTTCCGCTGGCGAAGCGCGCGCCGTCGCGCAGGGTGAAACGCAGGCTGTGCTCGTTGCTGCCGGGCTGCCATGCGCTGGCAAGGCCGGGAACCAGCTTCTGCGAATCGTTGCGATCGAGCGTCACCAACTGCTCATAGATATTGCGCAGACTGCCGTTACTGACCGTCTCAAACGCTTCGGCAGGATCGAAACTGATAATGCCATCCAGCGGGATCGCCACGACCAGCGTGTCTTTTGGGGTTGCTGCCTGGGCCAGCCCGATTACCAGCGAGGCCGCCAGCAACGTCAGGGTAAAACGACGCATTTTCTCTCTCCCTTCATCATGTTATCTCACGACTATAGAGAGCGGCGCAGGACGGGCGAAATGCTATTTCCGGTAAACGATATGCGCCTGAGAGCTGCTACAGTTACGCTCATTACCGGGTGAACCGTTTTCGCCTGCCTGTCGGAGCCTGCTTTAAGATGATCCAGCCCCACGCCGTGTTTGACGGTCACAACGATCTGCTGCTGCGTTTGTGGCTGCAAAACGCGCCCACCGAAGCGGTCAACCGCTTTCTTACCGGTTCGCTGAGCGGCCATCTCGATCTGACACGTATGCGCCAGGGCGGCTTTTTTGGTGGTCTGTTTGCGGTGTTTGTGCCGCCGGTCGGCTTTGTGAAGCAGCATCGCGACGGCTATGGCACAGAGAAGCATGACGCGCTGGCGATCGTCGAGGCACAAATCGCACTTTTGCAGGCGATTGAGGCACAATCGGCGGGGCGGGCGAAAATTTGCCGCAGCGCCGCAGAGATCGACCGCTGCCGCCGCGCAGATATACTGGCGCTGGTGCTGCATATTGAAGGCGCAGAGGCGCTGGACGGCGAACTGAGCCAGTTAGACGGCTGGATTGCGGCGGGCCTGCGCAGTATCGGCCCGCTGTGGAACCTGGCCAACCGCTTCGGCACGGGCGTAACGGGCAACTTCCCCGGTTCGCCCGACAGCGGCGACGGTCTGACGGAAGAGGGGCTTAACCTGTTGCGCGTCTGTAACCGCCGGAAACTGCTGATCGACCTCTCCCACATGAATGAAAAAGCCTTCTGGCAAACGGCCCGGCACAGCAGCGCGCCGCTGGTCGCCACTCACTCTAACGTGCACGCGCTCTGTCAGCAGCCGCGTAATCTTACTGCGCCGCAGTTGGAAGCCATTGCCGCCAGCGAGGGTTTCGTCGGTGTCAACTTTGGCACCGCCTTTCTGCGCGCCGACGGTCAGCGCAATGGCGACACGCCGCTCAGCGACATTATTCGCCACCTCGACGGGCTGATGGCGATTCTCGGTGAAGATCGCGTCGGCTTTGGTTCGGACTTCGACGGCATCAGCGTCCCTGACGCGCTGGGTGACGTCGCCGGACTGCCGCGCCTGACGGCGGCGATGGCTTCCGCTGGCTACGGCGAGGCGCTGATTGAAAAAATCTGCTGGCGAAACTGGCTGTCGGTATTGAAAAAAACCTGGGGCGAATAAGCCATTCGGAACATTTTGAGATAATTTCCGCCGTGATTATTCACGTTACAGGGTTGATCTCTGCGCCCGCCCGGCGCAACATTTGCGATGCAGAAATTTGACAATAAGCACATTACCTGCCGAACTTAACGTTCTTCGTTATCTGTTTGTTAACACCAAAAGGAGCCCGCTATGTGGACTAAACCTGCATTCGTTGATTTACGCTTAGGTCTGGAAGTCACGCTGTACATCTCTAACCGTTAATCCCTCGCGCCCGCAGCCCGCTGCGGGCACTTTTTTTCCCCTTTCCCGGTTACCTCATGCAGATAAACGTTCTCGGTTCAGCCGCTGGCGGTGGTTTCCCTCAGTGGAACTGCAACTGCCGAAACTGTCAGGGCGTGCGCAGCGGCAGCCTGAAAACCTCGGCGCGCACGCAGTCTTCCATCGCCCTCAGCGACGACGGCATCAATTTTGTGCTCTGCAACGCCTCGCCGGATATCGCGCAGCAGATCGCCGCCACCCCGGCGCTGAATAAACAGGATGCACTGCGCGGCACGGCCATTGGCGCCATCATTCTGACCGACAGCCAGATCGATCACAGCGCCGGGCTGCTGAGCCTGCGTGAAGGCTGCCCGCATCAGGTGTGGTGCACGCCGGAAGTGCATGACGATCTCAACAGCGGCTTCCCGGTTTTCACCATGCTGACGCACTGGAACGGCGGGCTGATACACCATGCGGTGACGCCCGGCGAGGCTTTCTCCGTTGCGGTGTGCCCGGCGCTGCGTTTCACCGCCATTCCGCTGCTCAGCAACGCGCCGCCTTACTCGCGCTATCGCGACAGGCCGCTGCCCGGCCACAATGTGGCGCTGTTTGTTGAGGATTCACGCAGCGGTAAAACGCTGCTCTATGCGCCGGGGCTGGGCGAGCCGGATGACGCCCTGCTCGGCTGGATGAAAAAAGCCGACTGC
This sequence comes from Erwinia oleae, assembly GCF_000770305.1. Classification (GTDB taxonomy): domain Bacteria; phylum Pseudomonadota; class Gammaproteobacteria; order Enterobacterales; family Enterobacteriaceae; genus Erwinia; species Erwinia oleae. The sequence continues at coordinate 3,688 of NZ_JNVB01000051.1, read as the reverse complement.
CTGCTGATTGACGGTACGCTGTGGCAGGACAACGAACTGGCCGCCACCGGCGTCGGCCGCAATACCGGCCGTGATATGGGCCATCTGGCGCTTTCGGAAGAGCGCGGGCTGATAGCGCTGCTTGCCTCGCTGCCTGCGCAGCGCAAAATCCTTATTCATATCAATAACACCAACCCGATCCTTGATGAAGACGCTCCGGAGCGCCACGCGCTGACGCAGCAGGGTATTGAGGTCAGCCAGGACGGGATGCGTATTGATCTTTAGCGAGTCAGACATGAAGCAAGAAAAGCCGATGACGCCTGAAGCCTTTGAACAGGCGCTACGCGCCAGGGGCGCCTTTTATCACATTCATCATCCGTACCATATTGCGATGCACAATGGTAAATGCACCCGCGTGCAAATCCAGGGCTGGGTGGCGAACCGTTTTTATTATCAGACCAGCATTCCGCTGAAAGATGCGGCGATCATGGCGAACTGCCCCGATGCCCGGACGCGCCGTAAATGGGTGCAGCGCATTCTCGATCACGATGGACAAGGCGACAGCGAAGGCGGCATCGAAGCCTGGCTTCGGCTGGGTGAAGCGGTGGGCCTGTCGCGCGAGGTGCTGCTCTCCGAGCAGATGGTGCTGCCCGGCGTACGTTTCGCGGTGGATGCCTATGTCAACTTTGCCCGCCGCGCGGTATGGCAGGAGGCGGCATGCAGCTCGCTGACCGAGCTGTTTGCGCCGCAGATCCACCAGTCGCGGCTCGACAGCTGGCCGCAGCATTATCCGTGGATCGATGAACAGGGCTACGGCTATTTCCGCAGCCGCCTTGGCCAGGCGAACCGCGACGTCGAGCACGGACTGGCGCTGGCGCTTGAGTACTGCACCACCGTTGAAAAACAGCAGCGAATGCTGGAGATCCTTCAGTTCAAGCTGGATATTCTGTGGAGCATGCTCGATGCAATGACGATGGCTTATGAATTACACCGCCCGCCCTACCATACTGTGACCGACAAAGTGGTGTGGCATAACCGGAGGCTGCCGTAATGATCCTGAACGACGCAACCCTTCCTGCTTTCCGTCGCGGCTACCGCCTGCAATGGGAACCGACGCAGGAGAGCCATGTGATCCTTTACCCGGAAGGCATGGCGAAGCTTAATGAGAGCGCCACCGCCATTTTGCAGTTGGTGGACGGCACGCGGTCCGTCTCTGCGCTGATTGCTGAGCTGGATGCACGCTTCCCGGACGCGGGCGGCGTGGCGGAAGACGTGAAGGCGTTTCTCGTCCAGGCGGGTGAACAGAAATGGATAATTTTCCGTGAACCGGCCTGAATTAGCGGTCAAACCGCCGCTCTGGCTGCTGGCGGAGCTGACCTATCGCTGCCCGCTTCAGTGTCCGTACTGCTCGAATCCGCTGGATTTCGCACAGCAGGAGAAAGAGCTGACCACCGCGCAGTGGATCACCGTTTTCGAACAGGCGCGTGAAATGGGCGCCGTGCAGTTAGGCTTCTCCGGCGGCGAGCCGCTGGTGCGCAAGGATCTGCCGGAACTGATCCGCGCCGCGCGCGATCTCGGTTTCTACACCAACCTGATCACCTCCGGCATCGGCCTGACCGAGCGCAAGATCGATGCCTTTGCCGGGGCAGGACTGGATCATATCCAGATCAGCTTCCAGGCGAGCGACGAAACGCTGAACGCCGCGCTGGCCGGCTCGCAGAAAGCCTTCCGGACCAAGCTGGCGATGGCGAAAGCGGTCAAGGCGCACGGCTATCCGATGGTACTGAACTTTGTGCTGCACCGGCACAATATCGATCAGATCGACCGCATTATCGATCTGAGCATTGAGCTGGACGCGGACGACGTCGAGCTGGCGACCTGTCAGTTTTATGGCTGGGCGCAACTCAACCGCGAAGGGCTGCTGCCGACGCGCGAGCAGATCGCCCGCGCCGAAGCGGTGGTGCAGCGCTACCGCGAAAAAATGGCCGCCGGCGGCCATCTGGCGAACCTGCTGTTCGTCACGCCCGACTATTATGAAGAGCGTCCGAAAGGCTGCATGGGCGGCTGGGGCGCTATTTTCCTCAGCGTGACGCCGGAAGGCACGGCCCTGCCCTGCCACAGCGCGCGCCAGCTACCGGTGCAGTTCCCTTCGGTGCTGGAGCACTCGCTGCGCGATATCTGGTTCAACTCATTCGGCTTTAACAAATATCGCGGCTTCGACTGGATGCCGGAGCCCTGCCGCTCCTGCTCCGAGAAAGAGCAGGACTTCGGTGGCTGCCGCTGCCAGGCCTTTATGCTGACCGGCAACGCCGACAACGCCGATCCGGTTTGCGGTAAATCGCCCCATCACGACACCATCCTGGCGGCGCGCGAGCAGGCCAACTGCACGCATATTCAGATCGATCAGCTACAGTTCCGCAACCGCGCCAACTCGCAGCTCATTTTCAAAAGCAGCGTGTAATGGAAGCTGAACGGCGGGTACTGGCAAACGGGCTGCGGATCGCCCTGATCCACGATCCTGACGCGTCGCAGGCGGCGGCGCTGTTCCACCTCGACGCGGGCAGCCTTCACGAACCTGACGCATGGCCCGGCCTGGCGCATCTGCTGGAGCACGTGCTGTTTGCCGGTAGCGAAGGCTTTCCCGGCGAGGCCCGACTGATGGCCTGGGCACCTGCCGAAGGTGCGCTGCTTAACGCCACCACGCAGGCGAACGCGACCGCCTGGTTTGTCGGGATGGCGGCAGACAAGCTGCCGGAGGCGCTGGCGCGGCTGGCGGATATGCTGGCGCGACCGCTGCTGACTATAGACGCCGTGCGGCAGGAAGCGAACGTTATTGAGGCGGAATACCGGCTGCTGGCGCAGCACGCCGGGGCGCAGTGTGAGGCTGCGCTGAGCCACGCTTTTGCGGCGCCACACCCTTTTCAACGTTTTCAGATTGGCAGCCGCGAGTGCTACGGCGAGGATGCAATCGCGCTTCAGCAGGCGCTGAAGGCGTATCATCAGCGTTTTTTCCATGCCGGGAATCTGACGCTGTGGTTACAGGGGCCGCAATCCGTGGAGGAACTGGCGGCGCTGGCCGCGCACGCCGGCAGCGGTTTCCGCGCCGCCGTTCATCCCGCAACGCCGCCTCCCGCGCTTAAAGCCGGCGCGCAGCGGACGTTTGCCATGCAGAGCAGTCGCCTGCGGCTGCTTCAGATCGGGTTTCTGGTCAGCGCCTGCCACGCAGACAGCTTTGCCCTGCTGGAGACGCTGCTTTGCGATCCCGCCCCCGACACGCTGCTTAACCGGCTGCGTCGGGAGGAACTGTGTGACGAGGTGAAACTCCTGGAGCCTTACCGCAGCCCGTCGCAGTCGCTGCTGCTTGTTGAATTTCAGCTCTGCGAAACCGCCAGCGCCGGAAGGATCGAAGCGCTGCTGCGGCGCTGGCTGGCGCAGCTTGACGCGCTCAGTGACGCCACGCTCGGCCACTATGCTGCGCTGGCGCGCCAGCGCTTTCGCCGGCGTTCGCCGCTCGACCAGCTCCGCGCGAGGGCGTTTGGTTTTCCGCCCGCGTCAACGCAGGGCTTTGCCGGACTGCGGGCGCAGCTTCGCCCGGCGGACGCCGTTTCTCTGCACATTGCGCCGGAGATCGTTGCGGAAAAGGTATGGCTGCGCGGTTTCCAACTGCGTTTTACCCCGACGCACCGCGAAGAAGTCACCCTTTTTCCTG
>NZ_JNVB01000050.1 GCF_000770305.1 Erwinia oleae | reverse complement strand
CAATCGTTCACGGTTCTGCTCTGAAAGCGCTGGAAGGCGATGCAGAGTGGGAAGCGAAAATCATCGAGCTGGCCGGTCACCTGGATAACTACATCCCGGAACCAGAGCGCGCCATTGACAAGCCGTTCCTGCTGCCAATCGAAGACGTTTTCTCTATCTCCGGCCGTGGTACTGTGGTAACCGGTCGTGTTGAGCGCGGTATCGTTAAAGTGGGCGAAGAAGTTGAAATCGTCGGCATCAAAGACACCGTGAAATCGACCTGTACCGGCGTTGAAATGTTCCGCAAACTGCTGGACGAAGGCCGTGCAGGTGAGAACTGTGGTATTCTGCTGCGCGGTATCAAGCGTGAAGATATCCAGCGTGGACAGGTTCTGGCCAAGCCAGGCTCAATCAAGCCACACACCAAATTTGAGTCAGAAGTTTACATTCTGTCCAAAGACGAAGGCGGCCGTCATACGCCATTCTTTAAAGGCTACCGTCCACAGTTCTACTTCCGTACCACCGACGTGACCGGAACGATCGAACTGCCGGAAGGCGTTGAGATGGTAATGCCGGGCGACAACATCAAAATGGTTGTTACCCTGATCCACCCAATCGCGATGGACGACGGTCTGCGTTTCGCAATCCGCGAAGGCGGCCGTACCGTTGGTGCAGGCGTTGTTGCTAAAGTTATGGCCTAATCGCCATTGCTGACGGGAGAAGCGTAACGTTTCACCTGTGGCAACGATAAAAAAGAGCGCTTCGGCGCTCTTTTTTTATGTCTGACTGCCGGACAAAGTGGTTAACTTTAATTGAAATAAAAACGATTCGCATTTACACTATGGGCAGAAATTGTACCGGAGTGGTTTCATGTATATCTGCCTGTGTAATGCCGTAAGCGATAAGACAATCCGTGAAGTGGTTCGCCGTTATCAACCCCGATCTCTGCAACAGCTCCGCCAGTTCGTCCCGGTTGGCAAACAGTGTGGCAAATGCATTCGCGCCGCACGAGAAATTATGGAAACTGAGCTGCAACACGCGCCGCAATACAAAGAAATCGCCTGATCATACCCCTACTTTTCATCATGCCTTTTTGACTTCCGCCCATCCGCATCTACGATCAGTAATAACTGGAAGCGGAGGAAACAAAATGAAGGGCGATGCACAAATAATAACTCATCTCAATAAACTGCTCGGAAATGAACTGGTGGCGATAAACCAGTACTTCCTGCATGCACGAATGTTCAAAAACTGGGGGCTGATGCGTCTGAATGATGTCGAGTACCATGAGTCAATCGATGAAATGAAACATGCGGACAAGTACATTGAACGCATTTTGTTTCTCGAAGGGATACCAAATCTTCAGGATCTGGGCAGGCTGCGCATTGGCGAAGACGTTGAGGAGATGCTGAAATCCGACCTGGCGCTGGAACTTGAAGGCGCGCGGGATCTGCGTGAAGCCATTGCCTGGGCCGACAAAGTACATGACTATGTCAGCCGCGATATGATGATCGTCATTCTTGAAGATGAAGAGCATCACATCGACTTCCTCGAAACGGAACTGGATTTGATCGCGAAAATTGGTGTTCAGAACTATCTTCAGTCACAAATCAAACCCATAAAGTAGGGCAGTATGTTTTATCCATTCTGACGCCGTCGGTTCTGTTTTCGACGGCGTTTTCCTTTCCGCGTCCCTTCGCCAGCGCCCTACAGTGACAAACCGGTTGCAATAGCAGCATATGTACGTATAATGCGTGGGCCTGTCAGAAATGACGGCCCGGTTCAATCTGAACCGCAGGCGAGCGAAAGCTCCCTGACAATACTCCCAATCGGGGAGTTATGTGCAGACGATTACACTCCCCCATCAATCGTAATGGGTGCGAGGAGTAATTTTTTTCGTTTATAAATAATTGGAGCTCTGGTCTCATGCAGAACCAAAGAATCCGTATCCGTCTTAAAGCGTTTGATCATCGTCTGATCGATCAATCAACTGCGGAAATCGTTGAGACCGCCAAGCGCACTGGTGCGCAGGTTCGTGGTCCCATCCCGCTGCCGACCCGCAAAGAGCGTTTTACCGTTCTGATCTCCCCGCACGTCAACAAAGATGCGCGCGATCAGTATGAAATTCGCACTCACAAGCGTCTGGTTGACATCGTTGAGCCAACTGAGAAAACGGTTGATGCTCTGATGCGTCTGGATCTGGCTGCCGGTGTAGACGTGCAGATCAGCCTGGGTTAATCAGGTCATTGAGCGATTGAGAGGTTGAAACAATGATTGGTTTAGTCGGTAAGAAAGTGGGTATGACGCGTATCTTCACTGAAGAAGGCGTTTCTATCCCAGTAACCGTGATCGAAATTGAAGCAAACCGCGTGACTCAGGTTAAGAGCCTGGAGAACGACGGTTACACTGCTATTCAGGTGACTGCCGGTGTGAAGAAAGCAAACCGCGTCACTAAGCCTGAAGCAGGCCATTTTGCTAAAGCTGGCGTTGAAGCTGGCCGTGGTCTGTGGGAATTCCGCACCGTTGAAGGCGCAGAATACACCGTAGGTCAGAGCATTAACGTTGATATTTTCTCTGACGTGAAAAAAGTTGACGTGACGGGCACATCTAAAGGTAAAGGTTTTGCCGGTACTGTTAAGCGCTGGAACTTCCGTACTCAGGATGCAACGCACGGTAACTCCTTGTCTCACCGCGTTCCGGGTTCTATCGGTCAGAACCAGACTCCGGGCAAAGTGTTCAAAGGCAAGAAAATGGCAGGCCAGCTGGGTAATGAGCGCGTTACTGTTCAGAGCCTGGACGTAGTACGTGTTGACGCTGAGCGCAACCTGCTGCTGGTTAAAGGTGCGGTTCCCGGTGCTACCGGTTGCGACCTGATCGTTAAACCAGCTGTGAAGGCGTAAGGGGATAGCAATGGAATTAGTATTGAAAGACGCGCAAAGCGCGCTGACTGTTTCCGAAACTACCTTCGGTCGTGATTTCAACGAAGCGCTGGTACATCAGGTTGTTGTTGCTTATGCAGCAGGTGCCCGTCAAGGTACTCGCGCCCAGAAGACCCGTGCTGAAGTTACTGGTTCCGGTAAAAAACCGTGGCGCCAGAAAGGTACCGGCCGTGCGCGTTCAGGTTCTGTTAAGAGCCCGATCTGGCGTTCCGGTGGCGTAACCTTCGCTGCGAAGCCTCAGGACCACAGTCAAAAAGTTAACAAAAAGATGTACCGCGGCGCGCTGAAAAGCATCCTGTCCGAACTGGTACGTCAGGACCGTCTGATTGTTGTTGAGAAGTTTGCTCTCGAAGCGCCTAAAACTAAGCTGCTGGTAGACAAACTGAAAGAGATGGCGCTGGAAGACGTGCTGATCATCACTGGCGAGCTGGAAGAGAACCTGTTCCTGGCCGCGCGCAACCTGTACAAGGTTGACGTTCGTGATGCAGCGGGTATCGACCCTGTTAGCCTGATCGCCTTCGACAAAGTCGTTATGACTGCTGACGCAGTTAAGCAAGTTGAGGAGATGCTGGCATGATCCGTGAAGAACGTCTGCTGAAAGTACTGCGCGCGCCGCACGTATCGGAAAAAGCGTCTGCTGCGATGGAAAAAACCAACACCATCGTTCTCAAAGTTGCTAAAGACGCGACCAAAGCAGAAATCAAAGCCGCTGTTCAGAAACTTTTCGAAGTAGAAGTTGAAGACGTGAATACCCTGGTTGTTAAAGGGAAAGTGAAACGTCACGGACAGCGTATTGGTCGTCGTAACGACTGGAAAAAAGCTTACGTCACCCTGAAAGAAGGCCAGAATCTGGACTTCGTTGGCGGCGCTGAGTAAGTCGGAGGAGAAGAACAATGGCAGTTGTTAAATGTAAACCGACATCTCCGGGTCGTCGCCACGTAGTTAAAGTGGTAAACACGGAGCTGCATAAGGGCAAACCTTTTGCCCCGCTGGTAGAAAAAAACAGCAAATCCGGTGGCCGTAACAACAATGGTCGCATCACTACTCGTCACATCGGTGGTGGTCACAAGCAGGCTTATCGTATTATTGACTTCAAACGCAATAAAGACGGTATCCCGGCAACCGTTGAACGTCTTGAGTACGATCCGAACCGCTCTGCGAACATCGCACTGGTTCTGTACAAAGACGGCGAGCGCCGTTACATCCTGGCCCCTAAAGGCCTGAAAGCTGGCGATCAGATTCAGTCTGGCGTTGATGCTGCGATTAAAGCGGGTAACACCCTGCCAATGCGCAACATCCCAGTGGGTTCTACCGTGCATAACGTAGAAATGAAACCAGGCAAAGGCGGTCAGATTGCTCGCTCAGCCGGTGCTTACGTGCAGATCGTTGCGCGTGAAGGTTCCTACGTTACCCTGCGTCTGCGTTCTGGTGAAATGCGTAAAGTCGAAGCTGACTGCCGCGCAACCATGGGCGAAGTCGGTAACGCCGAGCATATGCTTCGCGTTCTGGGTAAAGCCGGTGCAGCACGTTGGCGTGGTGTTCGTCCTACCGTTCGCGGTACTGCGATGAACCCAGTCGATCACCCGCATGGTGGTGGTGAAGGTCGTAACTTTGGTAAGCACCCGGTAACTCCGTGGGGCGTTCAGACCAAAGGTAAGAAGACCCGTAGCAACAAGCGTACTGATAAATTTATCGTACGTCGCCGTAGCAAATAATTTTAGAGGATAAGCCATGCCACGTTCTCTCAAGAAAGGTCCTTTTATTGACCTGCACTTGCTGAAGAAGGTAGAGAAAGCGGTGGAAAGCGGAGACAAGAAGCCCCTGCGCACCTGGTCCCGTCGTTCAACGATCTTTCCAACTATGATCGGTTTGACCATCGCTGTCCATAATGGTCGTCAGCACGTACCAGTCTTTGTAACCGACGAAATGGTCGGCCACAAACTGGGTGAATTCGCGCCGACCCGTACTTATCGCGGCCACGCGGCTGATAAAAAAGCCAAGAAACGCTAAGAGAGGAGGAAGAGATGGAAACTATCGCTAAACATCGCCACGCTCGTTCTTCTGCTCAAAAGGTTCGCCTGGTAGCGGATCTGGTACGCGGTAAGAAAGTGTCGCAGGCTCTGGACATTTTGACCTACACCAATAAGAAAGCGGCTGTACTGGTCAAGAAAGTCCTGGAATCTGCCATTGCTAACGCCGAACACAACGATGGCGCTGACATTGATGATCTGAAAGTCACGAAAATTTTCGTCGACGAAGGCCCTAGCATGAAGCGCATTATGCCGCGTGCAAAAGGTCGTGCAGATCGCATCCTGAAGCGCACCAGCCACATTACTGTGGTTGTGTCCGATCGCTGAGACTCTGGAGACTAGCAATGGGTCAGAAAGTACATCCTAATGGTATTCGCCTGGGTATTGTTAAACCCTGGAACTCTACCTGGTTCGCCAATACCAAAGAATTCGCTGACAACCTGGACAGCGACTTTAAAGTACGTCAGTTCCTGACTAAAGAACTGGCTAAAGCGTCTGTATCTCGTATCGTTATCGAACGTCCGGCTAAGAGCATCCGTGTGACTATTCACACCGCTCGCCCTGGTATCGTTATCGGTAAGAAAGGTGAAGACGTAGAAAAACTGCGTAAGGTCGTAGCGGATATCGCTGGCGTTCCTGCGCAGATCAATATCGCCGAAGTCCGTAAACCGGAACTGGACGCTAAGCTGGTTGCTGACAGCATCACTTCACAGCTGGAGCGTCGTGTGATGTTCCGTCGTGCTATGAAGCGTGCGGTACAGAACGCAATGCGTCTGGGCGCTAAAGGGATCAAAGTTGAAGTTAGTGGCCGTCTGGGCGGTGCAGAAATCGCGCGTACCGAATGGTATCGTGAAGGCCGCGTGCCGTTGCACACCCTGCGTGCTGACATTGACTACAACACCTCTGAAGCGCACACCACTTATGGTGTAATCGGCGTTAAGGTATGGATCTTCAAAGGTGAGATCCTGGGTGGTATGGCTGCTGTTGAACAACCGGAACCGGCTGCTCAACCTAAAAAGCAGCAGCGTAAAGGCCGTAAGTAAGGAGAGTCGCTGATGTTACAACCAAAGCGTACAAAATTCCGTAAAATGCACAAAGGCCGCAACCGTGGTCTGGCTGCCGGTACGGATATTAGCTTCGGTACTTTCGGTCTGAAAGCTGTTGGCCGTGGTCGTCTGACTGCCCGTCAGATCGAAGCAGCACGTCGTGCTATGACCCGTGCAGTTAAGCGTCAAGGTAAAATTTGGATCCGTGTATTCCCGGACAAACCAATTACCGAGAAGCCGCTGGAAGTGCGTATGGGTAAAGGTAAAGGTAACGTGGAGTATTGGGTTGCCTTGATCCAGCCTGGTAAAGTCCTGTATGAAATGGACGGCGTACCGGAAGAGCTGGCCCGTGAAGCATTCAAGCTGGCAGCAGCAAAACTGCCTATCAAAACCACCTTTGTAACTAAGACGGTGATGTAATGAAAGCAACAGAGCTGCGTGAAAAAAGCGTTGAAGAGCTGAACACTGAGCTGCTTAACCTGCTGCGTGAGCAGTTCAACCTGCGCATGCAGGCAGCATCCGGCCAACTGCAACAGACTCATCTGTTGAAGAACGTGCGTCGTGATGTTGCTCGCGTTAAGACTTTACTGACTGAGAAGGCGGGTGCGTAATGACCGATAAAATCCGTACTCTGCAAGGTCGCGTTGTCAGCGACAAAATGGAGAAATCCATTGTTGTTGCCATCGAGCGTTTCGTGAAACACCCAATTTACGGTAAGTTCATCAAACGTACGACTAAACTGCACGTACATGACGAGAACAACGAGTGTGGCGCCGGCGACGTGGTTGAAATCCGCGAATGCCGTCCGATTTCCAAGACCAAGTCCTGGACACTGGTTCGCGTTGTAGAGAAAGCGATTCTGTAATAGAATCTGCCCTCTTTAAAAAATAAGATAAACGGCTCGTATGGGCCGTTTATTTTTTCTACCCATATTCTGGATGCGGTGTTATAATGCTGCGCCCTCAATTATGGGGCTTTTAACGACCTGAATCAGGTCCCGAAGTAGTAGTTGACATTAGCGGAGCACTAAAATGATCCAAGAACAGACTATGCTGAACGTCGCCGACAACTCCGGTGCACGTCGCGTAATGTGTATCAAGGTTCTGGGTGGCTCGCACCGTCGCTACGCAGGCGTCGGCGACATCATTAAAATTACCATCAAGGAAGCAATTCCTCGCGGTAAGGTTAAAAAAGGTGATGTCCTGAAGGCGGTAGTGGTGCGCACCAGGAAGGGTGTTCGTCGCCCGGACGGTTCTGTCATTCGCTTCGATGGTAATGCATGCGTTATTTTAAACAATAACAGCGAGCAGCCTATCGGTACGCGTATTTTTGGGCCGGTAACTCGTGAACTTCGTACTGAGAAGTTCATGAAAATTATCTCTCTGGCACCAGAAGTACTCTAAGGAGCGAAAAATGGCAGCTAAAATCCGTCGCGATGACGAAGTTATTGTGCTTACCGGTAAAGACAAAGGTAAACGCGGTAAAGTAAAAAATGTTCTGTCTTCCGGCAAAATCATTGTTGAAGGTATCAACCTGGTTAAGAAGCACCAGAAGCCTGTTCCGGCTCTGAACCAACCAGGCGGCATCGTTGAAAAAGAAGCTGCTATTCAGGTTTCCAACGTTGCGCTTTACAACACTGCAACCGGTAAGGCTGACCGTGTAGGCTTTAGGTTCGAAGACGGCAAAAAAGTCCGTTTCTTCAAGTCTAATAGCGAAACTATCAAGTAATTTGGAGTAGTACGATGGCGAAACTGCATGATTACTACAAAGACGAAGTAGTTAATAAACTCATGACAGAGTTTAACTACAATTCTGTCATGCAAGTCCCTCGGGTCGAGAAGATCACCCTGAATATGGGTGTGGGTGAAGCGATCGCTGACAAGAAACTGCTGGATAACGCAGCAGCTGACCTGGCAGCAATCTCCGGTCAAAAACCGTTGATCACCAAAGCACGCAAATCTGTTGCAGGCTTCAAAATCCGTCAGGGCTATCCGATCGGCTGTAAAGTAACTCTGCGTGGCGAACGCATGTGGGAGTTCTTCGAGCGACTGATCTCTATTGCTGTTCCACGTATCCGTGACTTCCGTGGCCTGTCCGCTAAGTCATTCGACGGTCGTGGTAACTACAGCATGGGCGTTCGCGAGCAGATCATCTTCCCAGAAATCGACTACGACAAAGTCGATCGCGTCCGTGGTTTGGATATCACCATTACCACTACTGCGAAATCTGACGATGAAGGCCGTGCTCTGCTGGCTGCCTTTGACTTCCCGTTCCGCAAGTAAGGCAGGGTTACTGATGGCAAAGCAATCAATGAAAGCACGCGAAGTCGTTCGCGTAAAACTGGCTGAAAAATATCGCGCTAAACGCGAGGAATTGAAAGCCATTATCTCTAGTGTGAACTCATCCGACGAAGAACGTTGGGATGCTGTTCTTAAGCTGCAGACTCTGCCGCGTGATTCCAGCCCGTCTCGTCAGCGTAACCGCTGCCGTCAAACTGGTCGTCCGCACGCTTTCCTGCGGAAGTTCGGGTTGAGCCGTATCAAGGTCCGTGAAGCCGCCATGCGCGGTGAAATTCCGGGTCTGAAAAAGGCTAGCTGGTAATTGTCACCAATTGAATCACGGGAGTAAAGACAGATGAGCATGCAAGATCCGATCGCGGATATGCTGACCCGTATCCGTAACGGTCAAGCCGCGAACAAAGTTGCGGTCACCATGCCTTCCTCCAAGCTGAAAGTGGCAATCGCCAACGTGCTGAAGGAAGAAGGTTATATTGAAGAATTTAAAATCGAAGGCGACATCAAGCCAGAACTGGAACTGACTCTTAAGTATTTCCAGGGCAAGGCTGTGGTGGAAAGCATTCAGCGTGTTAGCCGTCCAGGTCTGCGTATCTACAAACGCAAAGACGATCTGCCAAAAGTTATGGCAGGACTGGGTATCGCTGTTGTTTCTACCTCTAAAGGTGTTATGACCGATCGTGCAGCGCGCCAGGCTGGTCTTGGTGGCGAAATTATCTGCTACGTAGCTTAACGGAGGAAAGAATGTCTCGTGTTGCTAAAGCACCTGTCGTCATTCCTGCCGGCGTAGAGGTAAAACTCAACGGTCAGGTTATTTCGATTAAAGGTAAAAACGGCGAGCTGACTCGTACGCTCAATGATGCTGTAGAAGTGAAGCATGCTGACAACGCTCTGACTTTCGCTCCGCGCGAAGGTTTCACAGACGGTTGGGCGCAGGCAGGTACTTCTCGTGCACTACTGAACAGTATGGTTATCGGTGTTACCGAAGGCTTCACTAAGAAGCTTCAGCTGGTTGGTGTAGGTTATCGTGCAGCCGTAAAAGGCAATGTGGTGAATTTGGCCCTGGGCTTTTCTCACCCTGTTGATCATGAGCTGCCAGCGGGTATCACTGCTGAATGTCCATCACAGACTGAAATCGTGCTGAAAGGCTCCGATAAGCAGCTGGTTGGTCAGGTAGCAGCCGATCTACGCGCCTACCGTCGTCCTGAGCCTTATAAAGGCAAGGGTGTTCGTTACGCCGACGAAGTCGTGCGTACCAAAGAGGCTAAGAAGAAGTAAGGTAACACTATGGATAAGAAATCTGCTCGTATCCGTCGTGCGACCCGCGCACGCCGCAAGCTCAAAGAGCTGGGTGCAACTCGCCTGGTGGTACATCGTACCCCGCGTCATATTTACGCACAGGTAATTGCTCCAAACGGTTCTGAAGTTCTGGTTGCTGCTTCTACAGTAGAAAAAGCAATCAGTGAGCAACTGAAGTACACAGGAAACAAAGACGCCGCAGCCGCTGTTGGTAAAGCAGTTGCTGAGCGCGCAATCGAAAAAGGCATCAAAGGTGTTTCTTTCGACCGCTCTGGTTTCCAATATCATGGTCGTGTCCAGGCACTGGCAGATGCTGCCCGTGAAGCTGGCCTACAGTTCTAAGGTAGAGGTGTAAGATGGCACACATCGAAAAACAAGCTGGCGAACTGCAGGAAAAGCTGATCGCGGTAAATCGCGTATCGAAAACCGTTAAAGGTGGTCGCATTTTCTCCTTCACTGCGCTGACAGTGGTAGGCGATGGCAATGGTCGCATCGGTTTTGGTTACGGTAAAGCGCGTGAAGTACCAGCAGCGATCCAGAAAGCGATGGAAAAAGCCCGTCGCAACATGATTAACGTCGCGCTGAACAACGGCACCCTGCAACACCCGGTTAAAGGTGTTCACACGGGTTCTCGCGTGTTCATGATGCCAGCTTCTGAAGGTACCGGTATTATCGCCGGTGGTGCAATGCGCGCCGTCCTGGAAGTTGCTGGGGTTCATAACGTTCTGGCTAAAGCCTACGGTTCCACTAACCCGATTAACGTGGTTCGTGCAACGCTGGATGGCCTGGGTAACATGAATTCCCCAGAAATGGTCGCTGCCAAGCGTGGCAAATCCGTTGAAGACATTCTGGGGTAATGACCATGGCTAAGACTATCAAAATTACTCAAACCCGCAGTGCGATCGGTCGTTTGCCGAAACACAAGGCAACGCTGCTTGGCCTGGGTCTGCGTCGTATTAACCACACCGTAGAGCGTGAAGACACGCCTGCTGTACGCGGTATGGTTAACGCGATTTCCTACATGGTTAAAGTGGAGGAGTAACAGATGCGTTTAAATACTCTGTCTCCGGCCGAAGGGTCTAAGCACGCGCCGAAACGTCTGGGCCGTGGTATTGGTTCTGGCCTCGGTAAGACCGGTGGTCGTGGTCACAAAGGTCAGAACTCTCGTTCTGGCGGTGGCGTACGTCGCGGTTTCGAAGGCGGCCAGATGCCTCTGTACCGTCGTCTGCCTAAGTTCGGTTTTACCTCTCGTAAAGCAATGGTTACGGCAGAAGTTCGTCTGTCTGACCTGGCTAAAGTTGAAGGCGACGTCGTCGACCTGAATACGCTGAAAGCAGCAAACATTATCGGTATCCAGATTGAGTTCGCGAAAGTGATTTTGTCTGGTGAAGTTTCTACTCCGGTAACGATTCGCGGCCTGCGTGTCACTAAAGGCGCTCGTGCTGCAATCGAAGCTGCTGGCGGTAAAATTGAGGAATAAGTAGCAGATGGCAAAGCAACCGGGATTAGATTTTCAAAGTGCCAAAGGTGGGTTAGGCGAGCTCAAGCGCAGACTTCTGTTTGTAATTGGCGCGCTGATTGTTTTCCGCATTGGCTCTTTTATTCCGATCCCTGGTATCGATGCCACTGTACTTGCCAAACTGCTTGAGCAACAGCGTGGCACCATCATTGAAATGTTTAACATGTTCTCTGGTGGTGCTCTGAGCCGTGCTTCTATCTTTGCTCTGGGTATTATGCCGTATATTTCGGCTTCGATTATTATCCAGCTGCTGACGGTGGTTCATCCCGCCCTCGCAGAAATAAAGAAAGAAGGGGAGGCTGGCCGTCGTAAGATTAGCCAGTACACCCGTTACGGTACGTTGGTATTAGGGATATTTCAGTCAATCGGTATTGCTACCGGTTTACCGAATATGCCGGGAATGCAGGGCCTGGTGATGAATCCAGGCTTTGCCTTCTACTTTACCGCTGTTGTCAGCCTGGTTACCGGAACAATGTTCCTGATGTGGCTGGGTGAACAGATTACTGAACGAGGTATCGGCAACGGTATCTCCATCATAATCTTCGCGGGTATTGTTGCGGGTCTGCCGCCGGCCATTGGCCATACCATCGAGCAAGCGCGGCAGGGCGACCTGCACTTCCTCCTGTTGCTGTTGGTTGCAGTTCTCGTATTTGCAGTGACCTTCTTCGTTGTTTACGTTGAGCGTGGTCAGCGCCGCATTGTGGTGAACTATGCCAAACGTCAGCAAGGCCGTCGTGTTTATGCTGCGCAGAGCACACATTTACCGCTGAAAGTGAATATGGCGGGAGTCATCCCGGCAATCTTTGCTTCCAGTATTATTCTGTTTCCCGCAACCATCGCGTCATGGTTCGGAGGCGGAACCGGTTGGAACTGGCTGTCTACGATTTCAATGTATTTGCAGCCTGGTCAACCGCTTTATGTGTTACTCTATGCGACTGCAATCATCTTCTTCTGTTTCTTTTATACAGCGCTGGTTTTCAACCCGCGTGAAACAGCAGATAACCTGAAGAAGTCTGGTGCATTCGTGCCAGGAATTCGTCCGGGAGAACAAACGGCGAAGTATATCGATAAAGTAATGACGCGCCTGACCTTAATTGGAGCGTTGTATATTACTTTTATTTGCCTGATCCCGGAGTTCATGCGTGATGCGATGAAAGTGCCATTTTACTTTGGCGGCACCTCGCTGCTGATTGTAGTGGTCGTCATCATGGACTTTATGGCTCAAGTGCAAACTCTGATGATGTCCAGTCAGTACGAGTCTGCATTGAAAAAAGCTAACCTGAAAGGCTACGGCCGTTAATTCAGGCGCTTGAGAAGTTACGGAGAGTAAAAATGAAAGTTCGTGCTTCCGTCAAGAAATTATGTCGTAACTGCAAAATCGTTCGCCGCGACGGTGTCGTACGTGTGATTTGCAGCGCCGAGCCTAAGCATAAACAGCGCCAGGGCTAATATTTTTCTTGCAAAGTCGGGTTGAGCTGGCTAGATTAGCCAGCCAATCTTTTGTATGTCTATGTGTTCCCATTTGAGTATCCTGAAAACGGGCTTTTCGGCATGGGACGCATATTTAAATAGTAGGAGTGCATAGTGGCCCGTATAGCAGGCATTAACATTCCTGATCATAAACATACTGTTATCGCTTTAACCTCGATTTACGGTATCGGCAAAACCCGCTCACAGGCTATCTGTGCGGCAACGGGTATCGCTGAAAATGTTAAGATCAGTGAGCTGTCTGAAGAGCAAATCGACATTCTGCGTGACGAAGTTGCTAAGTTTGTTGTCGAAGGCGATCTGCGTCGTGAAATTACCCTGAGCATCAAGCGTCTTATGGACATTGGTTGCTATCGTGGTTTACGCCATCGTCGTGGTCTACCGGTTCGCGGTCAGCGTACCAAGACCAACGCACGTACCCGCAAGGGTCCGCGTAAACCGATCAAGAAATAATCGGGGTAATTGAATAATGGCAAAGGCACCAGTTCGTGCACGCAAGCGTGTAAGAAAGCAAGTCTCTGACGGTGTGGCTCATGTCCATGCGTCTTTTAACAACACCATCGTGACTATTACCGATCGTCAGGGTAATGCGTTGGGTTGGGCAACAGCCGGTGGTTCCGGTTTCCGTGGTTCTCGTAAATCAACGCCGTTTGCAGCTCAGGTTGCTGCTGAGCGCTGCGCTGATGCCGTGAAAGAGTACGGTATTAAGAACCTGGAAGTTATGGTAAAGGGTCCTGGTCCGGGCCGCGAATCTACGATTCGTGCTCTGAACGCTGCTGGTTTCCGCATCACAAATATTACTGATGTGACTCCGATCCCTCACAACGGTTGTCGTCCGCCGAAAAAACGTCGCGTATAACGCCCGTTTTTTAGGAATGTTGGAGAAAGAAAATGGCAAGATATTTGGGTCCTAAGCTCAAGCTGAGCCGTCGCGAAGGTACAGACCTCTTCCTGAAGTCTGGCGTTCGCGCGATTGATACCAAGTGTAAGATTGAACAAGCCCCTGGTCAGCACGGTGCGCGTAAACCGCGTCTGTCTGATTATGGCGTACAGTTGCGTGAAAAGCAGAAAGTTCGTCGTATGTACGGCGTGCTGGAGCGTCAGTTCCGTAACTATTACAAAGAAGCAGCACGTCTGAAAGGCAACACCGGTGAAAACCTGTTAGCTCTGCTGGAAGGTCGTCTGGACAACGTTGTTTACCGTATGGGCTTTGGTGCGACGCGCGCTGAATCACGTCAGCTCGTTAGTCATAAAGCTGTCATGGTAAACGGACGCGTTGTTAACATCGCTTCTTATCAGGTAACTCCGAATGACGTTGTTAGCATCCGTGAGAAAGCCAAAAAGCAGTCTCGCGTGAAAGCCGCTCTTGAGCTGGCTGAACAGCGTGAAAAGCCAACCTGGCTGGAAGTTGATGCCACTAAGATGGAAGGCGTGTTCAAGCGTAAGCCTGAGCGTACCGATCTGTCTGCGGACATTAACGAACACCTGATCGTCGAGCTTTATTCTAAATAAGGCTTGAGTTTTAAGAGAGGACACAATGCAGGGTTCTGTGACAGAGTTTCTAAAACCGCGCCTGGTAGATATCGAGCAAGTGAGTTCGACGCACGCCAAGGTGACCCTTGAGCCTTTAGAGCGTGGCTTTGGCCATACTCTTGGTAACGCACTGCGCCGTATTCTGCTTTCATCAATGCCGGGTTGCGCGGTGACCGAGGTTGAAATTGATGGTGTACTGCACGAGTACAGCACCAAAGAGGGCGTACAGGAAGATATCCTGGAAATCCTGCTCAACCTGAAAGGGCTGGCGGTAAGAGTTCAGGGCAAAGATGAAGTTATTCTTACTCTGAGTAAATCTGGCATTGGCCCTGTGACTGCAGCCGATATCACCCATGATGGTGATGTCGAAATCGTCAAGCCGCAGCACGTGATCTGCCACCTGACCGATGAGAACGCGGCTATCAGCATGCGTATCAAAGTTCAGCGCGGTCGTGGTTATGTGCCGGCGTCTGCCCGAATTCATTCGGAAGAAGATGAGCGCCCGATCGGCCGTCTGTTGGTCGACGCGTGCTACAGCCCTGTAGAGCGTATTGCCTACAATGTTGAAGCTGCGCGTGTAGAACAGCGTACCGACCTGGACAAGCTGGTCATCGAAATGGAAACCAACGGCACTATTGATCCTGAAGAAGCGATCCGCCGTGCGGCTACCATCCTGGCAGAACAACTTGAAGCTTTCGTTGACTTACGTGATGTACGTCAGCCGGAAGTTAAAGAAGAGAAACCAGAATTCGATCCGATCCTGCTGCGCCCTGTTGACGATCTGGAATTGACTGTCCGCTCTGCTAACTGCCTTAAGGCAGAAGCTATCCACTACATCGGTGATCTGGTACAGCGTACTGAGGTTGAGCTGCTTAAAACGCCTAACCTTGGTAAAAAATCTCTTACTGAGATTAAAGACGTGCTGGCTTCTCGTGGTTTGTCTCTGGGCATGCGCCTGGAAAACTGGCCGCCAGCTAGCATTGCTGATGAATAACCCGATCACAGGTTAAGGTTTCACTGAGAAGGATAAGGTCATGCGCCATCGTAAGAGTGGTCGTCAACTGAACCGCAACAGCAGCCATCGCCAGGCTATGTTCCGCAATATGGCTGGTTCTCTGGTTCGTCATGAAATCATCAAGACGACCCTGCCAAAAGCGAAAGAGCTGCGTCGTGTAGTTGAGCCGCTGATTACTCTTGCCAAGACCGACAGC
This sequence comes from Erwinia oleae, assembly GCF_000770305.1. Taxonomy (GTDB): domain Bacteria; phylum Pseudomonadota; class Gammaproteobacteria; order Enterobacterales; family Enterobacteriaceae; genus Erwinia; species Erwinia oleae. The sequence continues at coordinate 17,175 of NZ_JNVB01000050.1, read as the reverse complement.
GTAGCTAATCGTCGTCTGGCATTCGCCCGCACTCGTGATAACGAGATCGTGGCAAAACTGTTTAACGAGCTGGGCCCGCGTTTCGCGAGCCGTGCTGGTGGTTACACTCGCATTCTGAAGTGTGGCTTCCGCGCTGGTGACAACGCTCCGATGGCTTACATCGAGCTGGTTGATCGTCCAGAAGCTCAAGCAGAAGCAGCAGCAGAGTAATCTGCTGTTAATTGAAAAAACCGGGCTTGCCCGGTTTTTTTATGTCTGTCTTCCCCCATACCCTCTCCGCGCGTTACTCTTAATTATTCACTCCCAACATGAGCTAACTATGTGGTTAATCGACCAGCTTGTTGAACAGCAGATTGCCGAAGCGCAGAGGAAGGGCGATCTGAGCGATCTGCCCGGAAGCGGCAAGCCGCTGACGTTGGATGATGACAGCCATGTTCCTCCAGAACTGCGGACGGCTTATCGCTTGCTAAAAAATTCAGGTTTTTTGCCGCCGGAGTTGGAAATGCGTCGCGAGGCGGTTGAACTGGAGCGCATGTTGAACGGTCTGGCACCGGATGATAGCGACTATCAGCAACATACGAAACGGCTACGGCTGCTTGAAATAAAGCTGCAACAGGCGGGAATGCGTACCGATTTTCTGCATGGTGAATATCGCCGTCGGTTAACTGAGCAAATTGAGGGAAAAAATGATGTATAAAATCGGGCAGCTTGCCAGAATGGCGGAGGTCACGCCAGATACCATTCGCTACTATGAAAAGCAGCAGATGATGGATCATGAAATTCGTACTGAAGGCGGGTTCCGCCTCTATAGTGACGACGATCTTCAGCGGCTGAAGTTTATTCGCTATGGCAGGCAGTTGGGTTTCAGTCTTGAAGCAATACGTGAGCTGCTGTCGATCCGGGTTGATCCTGAACATCATACCTGTCAGGAGTCTAAATCTATTGTGCAAAGCCGTCTGCTGGAGGTGGAGGCGATGATTGCTGAATTGCAGCACATGCAACGCTCACTGAAGCGGCTTAATGATGCCTGCTGCGGTACGGCACACAGTAGCGTTTATTGTTCCATCCTGGAAGCGCTCGAAAGAGGTTCACTCAGTAACGAAAATCGTTGAGTTGATCAGGCTTTGCTTTTATATTTTCCAACGTCAACCATTCAGGAGAAAATCGTGACGCGCTATCAGCATAAAAAAGGGGCTATTCGTGACAACGCGCTTGAAGCGCTGCTACATGACCCGTTGTTTAAGACAAGAATTGAGATAAATAAGAAAGGAAAGGGAAGCTATCGACGTAAAGACAAACATGCCAGCCGGGAGGCCAGCGGTAAAGTCAGCTTTACCCCTGGCCTTCTTTTCAGAAGGGCGCTAAGCGCGAGTGCGTGATTTAAGGCTCTCCACCATTACAGCAATGATAATGATGACGCCTTTTACAACCTGCTGATTGTAGCCGGAAATATTCATCAGGTTCATCAGGTTAGAGATCATACTCAGAATAAAAACGCCAATCAGGGTATTTATCACGTTTCCGCGGCCACCGGCCAGGCTGGCGCCGCCAACCACGACCGCAGCAATAACGTCCAGTTCAAAACCGATGGAGAGCACCGGCGAGCCCACGCCGGTACGCGTGGCTGAAATTATTCCCGCCAGCCCACAGGCGAATGCGCTGATGGCATAAACGGCCAGCTTGTAAGTATTCACGCGGATCCCGGCAAAGCGCGTGGCCATTTCATTTGAGCCGATCGAGATCACCAGTCGGCCGAATACCGAGTTTTTATAAATCAGCTGAAATAAAATCGCGAAACCCAGTAAGACATAAACAGGTAATGGGATGCCAAGAAAATAGCCAGTGCCGAAATTAACAAAGGCATCGTTATCGATAAACACGGGCTGCCCATCGGCAATGATTAGCGCCAGTCCGCGCGCAATGGTCATCATCGCTAAGGTAGCGATAAAAGGGGCAATATTAAACCAGGTCACTAGTATCCCTGAAAAGGCGCCCATCAGCGTCACCATACCCAGGCCCGCTACCAGCGCTGGCCACAAACCAATATCAGGGATCATCAGGCCAACCACGACCGAGACGAATGCCATAATTGAGCCGATGGAAAGGTCGATTCCTCCCGTGAGAATGACGAACAGCATGCCGAGCGCCGCCAGCCCTAATGGCACGCTTTGACGCAGTACGTTGGTGATGTTGTCTTCACTGTAAAAACGATCGGACAGAAAGGCCGCGATAATCAGCATACAAATAAACACCACGATGGTGGAGTTATCCAGAAGTAAGCGGCCGATATTTTTTCGGGAGGAAACGCCAGGGCTGTCCGTTTCTTTCGTGATCGATTGCATCTTTTAAACCCTTAGTTTTATGCTGCGTTACGTTTGGGAATGGCGTAACGCATGATGTTTTGTTCAGATATTTCGTCGCCCGACAGCTCTTTAGTCATCTGGCCTTCGCTCATCACATAAACGCGATGGCTCAGGTTGATGACTTCAATCATTTCTGACGAAATAACCAGGATGGAATAGCCGCGCTCAGCTAGCTGATGAATAATGTTGTAGATTTCCATTTTGGCACCGACATCCACGCCGCGCGTCGGTTCATCAAGGATCAGGATGTTACAGTTGGTGTTCAGCCACTTGGCGATGACCACTTTCTGCTGATTACCGCCGCTGAGGCTGGCGATAGTATCTTCAACCGAGCCGAGTTTGATGTTCAGCTTCTGACGCAGCGACTGGCTGACCTGCTGTTCGTGGCGTCGATGAATAAAGCCCATCAGACGACTGATTACCTTCAGGTTCGACAGCGTCATGTTTTCACGAATTGGACGAGCCAGAATCGCTCCCTGTTCTTTACGACTTTCCGGCACCAGTCCAATGCCGTGGGCCATCGCCTGTGAAGGATTGTCGATAACAATCTTTTTTCCGTTTTTAAATACGGAACCGGCAGACATTTTGTCGATACCAAACAGACAGCGGGCGATCTCAGTACGGCCTGAACCAATTAATCCGGCCAGTCCGACAATTTCACCTTTACGCAGCGTCAGATTGATATTTTTCAGCAGCGTTCGCGTTGAAAGATCCTTTACTTCCAACACCACCTCTTCACCAGGAATGCTTTTTTCGGGGTAAAGGCTTTCCAGTTTGCGACCCACCATGCTGGTAATAATATCCTCTTCGCTACAGTGAAGAGGATCGAGCGTGGCGACGGTTTCGCCATCTTTGATCACCGTGATCTCATCGGCTATTGCCATCAGTTCTTCAAGACGGTGAGAAATGTATATGATGGTGACGCCACGCGCTTTAAGCTTGCGTAACTGACTGAAAAGAATAGCAACTTCTTTATTTGAGAGCACAGCAGAAGGCTCATCGAGGATCAGGATATTGACGTCTTTCGCCAGAGATTTGGCAATTTCAACCATCTGCTGATAGGCAATGCTCAGATCCCCGGTGCGTCTGCGCGGGTCGATGGGGAAGCCCAGCTCATCCAGAATGGTCGCGGCACGCTCGTTCAGCTTTCTCCAGTGCACGACGCCGCTGCCCCTGCCTAAATCATCCAGAAAAATATTTTCCGCGACGGTTAAATCAGGGGCCAGTGCCAGTTCCTGATAAATAATACCAATCCGGCTCTCTTTACTGTGGGCAGGTGAGGTAAAGTTTTTCTCTTCCCCATGGATGAATATTTTTCCGCTATCTTTGGTATAGATCCCGGACAGGATTTTCATCAGAGTGGATTTGCCCGCGCCATTTTCACCGATGATGGCGTGAATAGTGCCAGGAAATACCTGTAGATTAATTGACTTCAGCGCATGCACACCACCGAAGCTTTTTTTTACCTGCTGAACGTCAATTGCAAACTGATTCACATTTCGCCCTCATTGATATCCCCCTCCGCAGAGGGGGCACAAGCATCAGAATATCGCGTCGGCGTTGTAATATTTATCAACGTTGTCTTTAGTGATAACAATGGTCGGTATATAACTATACGGAGGGAAATCTTTTTTACCGCCCTGATACTGTTGAATAATGTTCAGCGTATCGCGCGTCAGCAGGTCAGGATTATTTGAGGCTGTGGCCTGAAGTTCACCTTTTTTAACGGCTTCCAGACCTTTTTTATAACCGTCGTGCGCATATACCTTCACCTGATCCAGCTTATTCGCCGCCTTCAGCGCACGAATAGCGCCCAGCGCCATATCGTCCATTTCGCTGTAAACGCAGTTCATTTTATCTCCCTGCGCAACGATCAGATCTTCCATTGCCTTCAGGCCGCCAGCCTGATCCCAGTTACCCCAGCCCTGGCTGAGCACTTTCAGCTGCTCATGACCATACTTTTTCTGTTGTGCATCGCGCACGCCTTTCAGGAAGTTATCGCTACGCGCCTGACCGACCAGGTTGCCGGTATTACCGCTGATCAACACGCAGTTCATTGGCTTATCGCCAAACTGACTGACCGCAAATGCACCCAGTTGTTTATTGTTCTCCGCGTTATTTGCCTGCACGCGGGTAACCACCTTCGCTTTAAGAGAGATATCGCTATCGATAATCACCACCGGCACTTTTGCGCGCTCGGCCATTTTGACGATACGTTGTCCGGCTTCCGGATCCTGCGGATTCAGTACCAGATAATTAATACCCTGCGATAACATATCTTCCACGTCGGCGATTTGCTTATTGAGGTCGCCGCGTGCGTCGGTAGTAATAAGCGCATAGCCTTTTTCTTTTGCATGGATTTTCATATATTCCGTCAATCCATTAAAAAATGCGCCGTTGAGCGTACGGTTAGCGAAACCAACTTTGATCTGGTCGGCTGCGCTGGCAGATATTGATGTAGCGGCGCTGGCTAACAGGATGCTCACTAACAGCTTTTTCATTTTGAATCCTCTCTATGGTGTAGGGGCAACTGACTGTTTGTCTTTATAATTCAGAGGTGTTTGTTTTAGCGTTCTAACTCTTTTATGGTTTCGCGCAGTAACTGAATAAATTCAGGCTTGCCTGCCAGTGAGGAGAAAAGGGGTTTATCGCTGGCGAACGCCTTAACCGGATCCTCACTGGTATACCAGGCATGCACTGCCTGCTCGTTCAAAATGCCATCTTCATATTTGTAAGGCAGCGAGCCTTCGTGCCAGCGGCGCATAAAGAGAAAAAACAGCGCAGGCAGTTTGGCGCAGGCGCGGGGAACGGCACCCTGCTCGTAGCGGGTAATAAGCGTTGGCGTGATGAAACCAGGAATTTTGGAAAGGCCATCGGCCGCGACGCGCTGGTTAGTATCTTTAATATGTGGATTACTGAAGCGCTCAAGCACGACGTCACGATACTCCGCCAAATCCAGCGGGGAAGGCGTCAGGCAGGGGATAACGTCTTCCGTCACGTAGTCCCAGGCCAGCTGGCGAATGGCTTCGACGTTCGTGCTTTCATCAATATAAGCGAGCCCGTCAAGCGTGCCGGCCCAGGCGATTGCGCTGTGGCTGGCGTTGAGAATACGCGTTTTGGCTTCTTCATAAGCATCAACGTTATCAACCAGCTCGACGTCCACTTTTTCCAGCGCAGGACGTTCTGCGGCAAACTTGTCCTCAACTACCCACTGAATAAAGGACTCGGCCATCACCGGTGCGGCATCATCGATGCCCAGCGCGGTTTTCACACGTGGTGCAATATCAGCCGAAGGACGCGGCGTAATGCGGTCGACCATGGTATTTGGCGTAGTGACCGCGCCAGGGAGCCACTTCAGCAGCGCGTCCTGCTGCCGCAGCGTGAGAAACTGCACCAGCCCGTCATGAAATCGTTGCCCGTTGTGCCTGACGTTGTCGCAGCAGAGCAGCGTTACCGGGCCAATATTGTCTTCCATCCGGCGTTGCAGGATATGGGCAATGGCGCCGTAAATAGTACATACGCCGCCTTCAAGATCGTGCGCGATATCCTTATTAGCCTTCTCCAGATTAGCCTTCTCCAGCGTGAGATGCGAATCAAGATAGTAACCGCCTTCGGTTACGGTAAACGAGATCGCTTTCGTCTCAGGCGCGCTGCCTGCGGCAATCAGGGCCGTAAGCCTGTCATCCCAGGGTACAATTTTTTTGATCGAGGTGATCTTTTCATATTCGCGCTCCCCCGCCGGGGAAACGGTTTCCAATACGTATTCGCCATTCTGTTTCTCAAGCGCGTTCAGAAGCGCATTGGCATCATCGCGAATATTGCCAAGGGCGATGTGCCATCGGGTATCGCCGTTTTCACTCTGTTGCAGAAGGCGATGAAGATACCAGGCCTGATGAGCACGATGAAACGAGCCGGAGCCAATGTGTAACCATTGATAGATCTGCGCAGCCATACTGTTCTCCTGAGTAAACTTTCGCCCACTAAAAGGGCTTTTGTCTGCGCAAAGACTAGTTGAATAATTGCCCTCGAAAAGAGCTTTAGCTCACAAATGTAATTAATTTGTGCAAAAAATGTTAGGTAATTTTATTCGGTCAGGTAACGTTACCCAAAAAGCTGGGGCGATCGCGAAGAGAAAAAGATGACAAAAAGCAGGGGCAGAACCGATTTGTCAGCACGCGCGGCGTGGATGTATTACATCGGCGGGCAGACACAGTATGAGATAGCAGACAATCTTGGGATATCGCGTCAGGTTGTACAACGCCTTATCGCCACCGCCTCGGCTGAGAACCTGGTGTCATTTCAAATAGTGCATCGTATTTCTGATTGCGCTACGTTGGCTTCCGCGCTGGCAAAAAAGTATGACCTGCAACTCTGTAAGGTTGTGCCTTCCGCAACGCTTGATAATAACGCCTGTCAGCAAATGATCGCTTCTGCCGCCGCTGAGGTCATGTATCGTATGTTGATGACATCGCAGGATTTTACCGTTGCATTAGGATCAGGGCGAACGCTGCGGAGCGCTATCGAAAAGATGCCTGAACTGATCCGCCCGCAGCACAGTTGCGTTTCACTGATCGGCGCAATGACGGCCGATGGCACCACCACACGTTATGACGTCCCTCTGTTGATGGCGGGAAAAACGCAGGGGAAGTACTTTATTCTGCCGGCACCGATGTTTGCCGACACGCCGCAGGATCGTGAACTGTGGTGTCAGCATCGCATTTATAAACTTGTAACGGATAAGGCCAGAACCGCAGATGCGACGTTTTTGGGCATTGGCGAGGTTTCGTTAAGCTGTCCGCTCTGCCTGGAAGGTTTTGTGAGCACAGACGAAATGCAACAGCAGTTGGAAGAGCAGGCCACGGCTGAAATTATTGGCCATATTATTAACAGGGAAGGTAAGCGATTAAGTAATCCGCTTCAGCAGCGTCTGACCAGCGCGCCTGTTGCACCCGATCCCGTTCGTCCAACCATTGCGTTTGCCGGAGGACGCACTAAGCATCGCGCAATAAGAGCGGCATTACGGGGACGATGGATTAATGGGTTGGTGACCGATGAAGAAACCGCTCGTTATCTGCTGGAGCTGAATTTATCAGAAGGCGCTGAGCCGCCGTTGCAGGAAAAAGCGCGTTTTGGCAACAAAAAAAGCCTCTCTCCCGACGGATGAGAGGCTTTTTTTCTGTCAGACTCTGGTGTTCTGCTGCTTCAACAAATCGCGGATTTCAGTCAGCAATATTTCTTCAGCGCCTGGCTTAGGTGCCGGTTTTTCCACTTCTTTTTTCTTGTGAAGCTTGTTAATCACCTTAATGGCGAGAAATATAGCGAAAGCAACGATAATGAAATCAAAAACGTTCTGCAGAAAAATACCATATTCCATCACTACGGCCGGGATGTCACCCTGGGCTGGCTTTAGCACCCAACTAAACTGTTTAAAATCAACACCGCCTATTAATAACCCCAGCGGTGGCATAATAATATTTGCCACCAGAGAAGAAACGATTTTACCGAATGCGGCACCGATAATCACACCGACCGCCAGGTCGATAACGTTGCCACGCATTGCAAAATCACGAAACTCTTTGAATATACTCATTCTTATCTCCTTTCCTTTGCCAGTTGTTAAGTTTAACAAACCATCCCGCTTTTTCCATGCGGAAGGGGATAAAGTGCATCAGACGGCCCGGCATCGCCGCCCGATTATCACAGGAAGAACGGACTGGGCTGGAAAAGACGCTCAACGTCAGGAACAAATTTCTTGTCGGTAAGAAACATAATCACGTGGTCGCCCTGCTCAATGCGCAGATTGTCGTTAGCGATCATCACATCATCACCGCGCACCACCGCGCCAATGATCGTTCCGGGCGGCAGTTTAATATCATCAATCGTGCGCCCAACCACGCGGGAGGTGGTTTCATCGCCATGCGCGATGGCTTCAATGGCTTCAGCCACGCCGCGACGCAGTGAAGATACGCCAACGATATCAGCCTTACGGACATGGCCTAACAGCGCCGAAATGGTGGCTTGCTGAGGCGAAATCGCAATATCAATAACGCTGCCCTGAACAAGATCGACATAGGCCTTGCGCTGAATCAGTACCATCACCTTTTTGGCGCCCAGTTTCTTGGCCAGCATCGCCGACATGATATTGGCTTCATCATCATTGGTAATAGCGATAAACAGATCGACCTGATCGATATGCTCTTCCGCCAGCAGCTCCTGATCCGAAGCGTCGCCATAAAAAACGATGGTATTTTGCAGCAGCTCCGCCAGCTCGGCAGCGCGCTGCTGATCGCGCTCGATCAACTTAACGCTGTACATTTTTTCGAGGCGCTGGGCAAGGCCGGAACCAATGTTGCCGCCACCGACGATCATGATGCGCTTGTAGGGCTTTTCAAGCCGCTGGTACTCGCTCATCACCGCTCGAATATGTTGGCTGGCGGCGATAAAAAACACTTCATCGCCCGCTTCAACAATGGTTGATCCCTGCGGGCGAATGGGGCGATCCTCACGGAATATAGCCGCCACGCGGGTATCGATATGCGGCATGTGTTCACGCATTACCGTCAGTGCATTTCCCACCAGCGGACCGCCGTAATAGGCTTTAACGACTGCCAGGCTGACTTTGCCTTCGGCAAAATTCACCACCTGCAACGCGCCCGGATATTCAATCAGGCGATAGATGTTATCAATTACCAGTTGCTCCGGGGAGATGAGGTGATCGATAGGCACCGCATCGGGCGTGAAAAGTTTGCTGGCATCGCGGATATATTCAGGTGCGCGAATACGAGCGATGCGATTAGGCGTATTGAAGAGAGAATAGGCGACCTGACAGGCGACCATATTGGTTTCATCGGAGTTGGTAACGGCGACCAGCATATCTGCATCTTCCGCGCCGGCTTCGCGCAGCACGCGAGGGTAAGATCCGTGGCCCTGAACAACACGCAGGTCAAACTTATCCTGTAGGTGATGAAGGCGATCTGAATTGGTATCAACCACGGTAATGTCGTTGTTTTCACCCACCAGATTTTCGGCGAGCGTGCCGCCCACCTGACCCGCACCAAGAATGATGATTTTCATTATGCTTCAGCCTGATTGCGTGTTCAGAAGCAGCGCAGAAGCCTGCGCTACCGGTTATTTTTTTACTAACTTAGCGTAGTAGAAGCCGTCTCCGCCGGTCTGATCGGGGAAAACCTGCCGCCCGGGTTGATCGGCATGGTCGGTTTCATTCAGCTCAGCATCATTATGGCGCTTCAGAAAGGCCGCGATCTGCATATGATTTTCTTCCGGCAGTACCGAGCAGGTGGCATAGAGCAGCGTACCGCCGACCTTAAGATGTGGCCAGATGGCATCCAGAATTGTCATTTGCAACGTAGCCAGTTCAGGAATATCGCGATCGCGGCGCAGCCATTTTATATCGGGATGACGACGAATAACGCCGGTGGCTGAGCAGGGAGCGTCCAACAGAATGCGGTCAAACCGGGTTTCTCCGCACCACTGTTCAGGATATCTGCCATCGCCGGTCTTAACTTCAGCTGTCATCCTGAGTCGCTTCAGGTTTTCAACGATGCGTTCCAGACGGTGCGTGTCGATATCCACTGCCATGACGTTTGCCTGCGGCGCCGCTTCGAGGATATGCGTGGTTTTTCCGCCCGGTGCCGCGCACAGGTCGAGGATCGTTTCGCCATTCTGCGGCGCAAGCAGATCAACACACCCCTGGGCAGAGGCATCCTGTACGGTAACCCAGCCCTGCTCAAAACCGGGAAGCAGGCTGACCGGGCAGGGCGTATCAAGCCTTAAAGCATCGGTGTGTTCCGGATGAGGCTCCGCGTTCTTTCCCGTCTCCTGAAGGAGGGCAAGCCAGGCGTCGCGCGTGTGGTGCTGCCGGTTTACCCGTAGCCACATTGGCGGTCGCTGATTATTGGCCTCGACAATTTGTTGCCACTGCGCGGGCCAGGCGCGCTTCAATCGTTCAAGCAGCCAACCGGGATGTAAATACTTTTGATCGCCTTCATTCATCTCTGACATCAGCGTCTGTTGCTTGCGCTGGAACTGACGCAGTACCCCGTTAATCACTCCTTTGAATTGCTGACGCTTCAGCATGATGGCGCCCTCAACGGTTTCGGCCAGGGCAGCATGTGCAGGAATACGCGTAAACATCAGTTGATAGAGACCAACCATAATCAAAAAATGCACCGAACGCTGCTTGCCTGTTAAAGGCCGTTCCATTAATTGACCAATAACCCACTCTAACTGTGGCAGCGTACGTAGCACGCCGTAACACAGTTCCTGAAGGAGTGCGCCATCTTTGTCCGCCAGCGATTTTTGTGCAGCGGGCAATACGTTGCTGAGCGACTGGCCCTGTTCAACCACTTTTTCGATGGATTGAGCAGCCACACTGCGCAAATTAGTATTTTTTTTCATAGGAACCGTAAGTCAAAATTATCCCGACGTTACGTCGGGACGAGCATCAGGCAAGGGAAGATCCCTCAATGAACCAGTCACGGCGGGAGTTGAGCAGATCCTGAGCCTTCATTGCCTTTTTACCGGCAGGCTGAAGCTCTTCAATATTCAAAACGCCCGCTGAGGTTGCTACGCGGATGCCGTTTTTATCAGCGCCAACGATGGTTCCTGGCAAGCGATCGGTATGGGGTAAGACTGTCGCTTTCCATACCTTGACCGGCTGTCCGTCAACGATAAAATAGCTAACCGGCCACGGATTAAAGGCGCGGATGCAGCGTTCAAGCTGCCGGGCTGAAAGCGACCAGTCCAGTCTCGCCTCTTCTTTACTGAGTTTTTCCGCATAGCTGACCAGCGTTTCATCCTGAACCTCCGGCTGAGCAGTACCGTCAGCCAGCATCTTCAAGGTATCCAGCATGCCTTGAGGGCCAAGTCCCGCCAGCTTCTCGTATAATGAAGCGCTGCTATCATTTGGTTCGATAGGGCAGGAGAGCTTATGGAGCATGGCGCCGGTATCCAGCCCCCGATCCATCTGCATGATGGTTACGCCAGTCTCGCTGTCGCCCGCCCAGAGTGCACGTTGAATAGGCGCCGCGCCGCGCCATTTCGGCAAGAGCGAACCGTGTACGTTAATACAGCCAAGTCGCGGCATTGCCAGCACCGCCGCGGGTAAAATCAGTCCGTATGCCACCACAACCATCACATCCGCATTCAGGGCGGCGACGCTTTGCTGATTTTCCTCAGGGCGTAGCGACGTGGGCTGGAAAACAGGCAGGCCATGCTGCTCAGCAAGCTGTTTCACCGGGCTGGCGGTCAGTTTATTACCCCGGCCAGCAGGACGGTCAGGCTGTGTGAACACGCCTACCACGTTATGCGACGATGACAGCAGCGCGTCAAGATGGCGCGCGGCGAAGTCCGGTGTACCGGCAAAGATGATATTTAAGCAGTAAGACACGCTTTTCCCTTTTCTGACGATCCATTAAGCACGGGTGCTTTGGCGATAAAGCTTTTCCAGTTTCTGGCGAATACGCTGGCGCTTCATTGGTGAAAGATAATCAATAAAGAGCTTACCGATCAGATGATCCATTTCATGCTGAATACAGATGGCCAGTAGCCCGTCCGCCTCAAGCTCAAAGGTGTTTCCCTCGCGATCCAGCGCGCGGACTTTTACTTTTTCTGAGCGAGGCACTAGCGCCCGCTGTTCGGGTATGGAAAGACAACCCTCTTCAATACCCGCTTCACCGCTTTTTTCCAGCATTTCTGGATTAATTAACACCAGCCGCTCATCGCGATTTTCAGAAACATCGATCACGATAATACGTTGATGAATATCGACCTGGGTGGCGGCCAGCCCGATACCTTCTTCGGCGTACATCGTTTCGAACATATCATCCACGATACGCTGAATATCCGCATTCACTTTTTCAACCGGCTTCGCAACGATGCGAAGGCGATCGTCAGGAAAATGTAATACCTGCAAAACTGACATAAAGTTCCAGATCTGAGTTCAAGGGTTTAAATGATTATCTCTCATATTGTAGACATTTCGGGGGATGATTGACAGCATTGGCGCAGGGGTTTCGACGTACAGAAGCAGCATTTATCAGGGACGAAATTATGATACCTGCGGAAGTTTGGTTACGCCTTTCTGGCGTTAGCGGATTACAGAGTCAGCAGCGTCAACAGATTGCACAATTTCTTTTGCAACAGCCTGAAGTGGGCAAAAGTGAGCTGGACGAAACGGGACTGAATGCAGAACAAAAACACGCTTTCTTCAGTTACGATCCGGCTGTTATTTCTCATACGATGACCTGGCTTGAACATCCGCAACATGCTTTTATTACCAGCGAAAACGCATGGTATCCTGAACGCTTACGAAATATCGCTCATTTCCCACCCGCTCTCTTCGTCAAAGGCGCCCTAGAGGTATTAAATACGCCGCAGATAGCCGTTGTGGGCAGTCGAAACTGTACGCATTATGGACGCCGCTGGGGCAGTTTTTTTTCGCAGGCGCTGGCCTTAAGTGGCATCACCATCACCAGCGGCCTTGCACTGGGTATTGATGGCGTTGCCCATCGTGCCGCTCTGGAGGTTCAGGGCAAAACGCTGGCGGTGCTGGGCAGCGGCTTAAACAATATTTACCCTCAGCGGCACAGTGGACTGGCAGATGAAATTATCGCCAGCGGCGGTGCCATCGTTTCTGAGTTTCCGCTGGCTGCACGCCCTCTGGCGCATCACTTTCCACGACGCAATCGAATCATTAGCGGACTAAGTCTGGGCGTGCTGGTGGTTGAAGCGACGCTGAAAAGCGGTTCGCTGGTGACGGCACGGCTGGCGCTGGAGCAAAACCGTGACGTTTACGCCGTGCCCGGCACTCTCGGTAATCCCGCAAGCGAAGGCACGCACTGGCTTATTCAGCAAGGCGCCATGTTAACCGCGCATCCAAACAACATTCTTGAGCAGTTGCAAAGCGACCTGACATGGCTACCTGATTTGCCCTCTTCATTAATATATTCATCAACCGAAGACAATACGCCATTGCCATTTGCTGATGTGTTGGCTAACGTAGGAGATGAGGTTACACCTGTTGACGTCGTCGCTGAACGTGCCGGCCAACCTGTGCCAGCCATCGTAGCGAAGCTGCTTGAGTTGGAGTTAGCAGGATGGATCGCAGTTGTACCCGGCGGCTATGTCCGATTGAGGAGGGCAAGCCATGTTCGACGTACTCATGTACTTATTTGAAACGTATATCCACAACGAGGCAGAAATGCGCGTTGATCAGGATAAATTGACTGATGATTTAACCGATGCCGGTTTTCATCGTGAAGATATTTATAATGCGTTGAACTGGTTGGAAAAGCTGGCAGATTATCAGGACGGCTTAGTTGCTCCGATCCTGCTGGCTACCGATCCGCTGTCTATGCGTATCTATACCGAGGAAGAAAGTCAGCGGTTAGATGCGAACTGCCGGGGATTCATTCTTTTCCTGGAGCAAATCCAGGTATTGAACCTTGAAACCCGTGAAATGGTTATTGAACGAATTATGGCGTTGGACACGCTGGAATTTGACCTCGACGATCTGAAGTGGGTCGTACTGATGGTATTGTTCAATATTCCCGGCTGCGAAAATGCCTATCAACAGATGGAAGAGCTTCTTTTCGACGTTAATGAAGGAAATGTGCACTGAAGATCCTCTTCGTGTCGATAAAGTTATGAGTAAAACAGCGCTTTTTGCTGTGCGAAAAAATGAGTCCTGCCCCGCGTGCGGGGCAGAGTTAGTTATTCGCTCCGGCAAACATGGAGCTTTCCTTGGTTGCTCACGCTATCCTGAGTGTGATTACATTCGCCCTCTGAAAAATCAAACCGACGGCCATATCGTTAAAGTTCTTGAAGGTCAGTTTTGCCCGGATTGTCAGTCGGAACTGGTTCTTCGGCAGGGGCGGTACGGTATGTTTATCGCATGCAGCGCCTGGCCTGAATGTGAGCACACTGAGCTTATTGATAAACCTGATGAAACCACGCTTGCCTGTCCGCAGTGCCAGACCGGAAAACTGGTACAACGCCGTTCACGTTATGGAAAAACCTTTCATGCCTGCGATCGTTATCCTGAATGTCAGTTTGTGGTGAACGCACTACCTGTTGAAGGGGAATGTGAATTTTGCCATTTTCCGCTGTTAATTGAGAAAAAAACGGCGCGTGGGATCAGGCGGTATTGCGCCAGCAAGGCCTGTGGTAAACCAGTCACAGCAGGAAAAAGTAGTGAAGAATAGTGTCCATTCCGAATCATTTGTACTTTGCCTTGAACAACTCAGACAAGGCGGCGTGATTGCGTATCCAACCGAAGCGGTTTTTGGACTTGGCTGCGATCCGGACAGCGAATCGGCTGTTATGCATCTCTTGCGTTTGAAGAAACGTTCCATAGAGAAGGGGCTGATTCTTATCGCAGCTGATTATCAGCAACTTCAGCCCTATCTGGACGATGTCGGCCTGACTGAACAGCAAAAGTTGCGGATGTTTTCCTCCTGGCCTGGCCCGGTAACCTGGGTGGTGCCGGCCAGGCCCGAAACGCCAGACTGGCTCACCGGCTGTTTTGATTCGCTTGCCGTGCGGGTCAGCGATCATCCGCTGGTGCAGCAACTATGCAAGAGCTTTAACAAGCCACTGGTTTCTACCAGTGCTAATCTTTCAGGTCTTCTTCCCTGTCGCACCGCTGATGAAGTCCGCCGCCAGTTCGGGGGTGATTTTTCGGTGCTGGCTGGAGAGACAAGCGGTCGTGAAAACCCATCTGAAATTCGTAATGTGTTAACCGGTCAACTGATCCGTCAGGGATAATTCCTTATGCATAAATTTGGCGTTTTTGGGAATCCAATCAAGCACAGTAAATCACCACGAATTCACCAGCTGTTTGCAGAGCAAACGGGCATTACGCATCACTACGAACGTATCTGTGCGCCCATCGATGCTTTTTCACGCTCAGTCGATAATTTTATGCAGTCAGGCGGTGTTGGCTGCAACGTCACTTTACCGTTTAAGGAACAGGCCTTCGAACTGGTCAATGAACTTACTGAACGAGCCTCTCTTGCGGGCGCGGTCAATACGATAAAACGGTATGAAGACGGTCGTCTGTTGGGCGATAACACTGACGGTATCGGTCTGTTAACGGATCTTCAAAGACTACAGATAATCAAATCCAGCGATCGTATTTTGCTGGCAGGCGCTGGTGGAGCTGCTCGTGGCGTTATATTGCCGCTTCTTTCTTTTGGCTGTTCAGTCACCCTCACCAATCGCACTTTTGAGAAGGCCAGCTTGCTTGCTCAGCTTTTTCAGCATGCTGGTGCCATTACGGCATTACCCATGGATAAACTCTCTGGCGAGCAATATGATTTAGTGATCAATGCTACTTCAAGTGGGATTAATGGTGATGTTCCTGCTCTGCCCGTTTCATTGATTAATCAGGCCAGTCGCTGTTACGACATGTTTTACCAGCAGGGGAATACGCCCTTTCTCGATTGGTGCAGGCAGCAGGGAGCCGAAAGCCTCTCTGATGGTTTAGGTATGCTGGTAGGGCAAGCTGCACACTCTTTCTTATTATGGCATGGCGTATTGCCAGAAATTTCGCCAGTGATTGCGGTACTACGCGCCGAGCTTACAATATGAATCAGGCCATTCAGTTCGTCGATCGCGAATGGTGGGATGATACGAAACAAGCCGTTTGCTTCCCGGCAATGGTCAATGGTTTCCAGATAATGTGCGCTATTAGCGAACGATCTTTAATCCTTCGTTTTGGTAATACAGATGATGCGCTCAACTGTTTCAGACTTAACCGCCTGGATCTTGAAGATGTTGCAGAGCAGGCGATTGAGAACGAAGAGGAAGATGATCAGGGCTGGATCTGGCTCTCTTGAGCAAGGTAATCATTTTTCCAACCTACATAGTTATTCGCGGAGTAGAGCAAACCGGCAATCTCTGCTTCTGTTAAAGGTCGTATCTGTTTTACCGGGCTCCCCAGGTAAAGAAAACCGCTTTGTAGGCGCTTGCCGGGCGGCACCAGACTGCCTGCCCCAATCATGACATCGTCTTCAATGACTGCGCCATCAAGAAGAATAGAGCCCATTCCGACTAATACGCGATTACCGATGGTACAGCCATGCAGCATGGCCTTATGGCCGATCGTCACATCCTCACCAATCATGAGGGGATAGCCATCCGGGTTCGAGGGTGATCTATGGGTGACGTGCAGTACGCTCCCATCCTGTATATTGCTGCGCTTGCCGATGATAACGCTATTCACATCGCCTCGTATTGCAACAAGCGGCCATATGCTTACGTCATCATGCAATGTGACTTCTCCGACAACGACACTCGACGCGTCTACCATTACTCGCTGGCCTGATTTTGGAAACGTCGTTTTGAAGGGCCTTAAATTACCAGACATAATTACCTCAACTGAATTTCTTCTGCGTAGCGTAGTTCCAGGAATGATTAACAATCAATGTCTGTTATCAGTCGCGTTCTGTTTTTGTGCGGATCGTCTGAGATCTCTACGAAACGCGTGAAAATTCGACGAACAAAAACAAAGATCGAAAAAAGGCTTGTGCTACTAAAATGGATCCCTATAATGCGCCTCCATCGAACGGCAGCAGGGCAGACGCCCGGCGCTGAATGATGAAGAGAAAATTCTGTAAAACAGGGTTGACTCTGCAAGAGGAAAGCGTAATATACGCCACCTCGCGAACCGCCGGTTAAGCCGCGTTCGCACTGCTCTTTAACAATTTATCAGACAATCTGTGTGGGCACTCGCAGGATTGATATCACAGCCTTCGGGCAGATGAACTATCAAGTCTTTGTTGAGTGAACA
>NZ_JNVB01000005.1 GCF_000770305.1 Erwinia oleae | reverse complement strand
CCGTCACGCCCATGCCGCCAAACTTCTTCTTCCAGTTGTAAAAAGTAGCCTCGGAAATCCCCATCTTTCTGCAGACTTCCTCCACCCGCGTACCTGTTTCTGCCTGTTTCAGGGCAAAAGCGATCTGCTCTTCGGTATAACGCGTCTTTTTCATGCCGGATGACCTCATTTGTTCATGGAAAGAAAGGCCGGAAACCCCACTTTACGCCGGTACTGAACAAAGGGAAGAGATCATAATGTAGTTATCCACGATAAGCGTGATGGTTTTTGCCCGCCGGTACGTGGATTTAAGGCGTTTCAGCAGGCTGATGAACAGCGTCGAACTTTTGCTGTTCCCGCCTGCGTAGCTGACTTTTCCCGTGCCGCTGTGTAGCGCCCCGGCCAGATAATATTTTTCATTCTGTCCCGGTGTCACTACGCGCTTTTGCTGCCCGCGCAGTTGCCAGCCGGCACCGATTTTCGGATTGAGGTGGATATCCACTTCATCTTCATAAAATACCGGATGTCCTGCACTGCACTCGTCCAGCGCTTTATGAATGGCTGCCATCTTTTCATCTTTATGCGGGTCACGGATACGCAGGGTTGGTGCTGCCCTGCGCCATACAAGCCCGGCTGACGGCAGCCAGCGGCGAATCGTTCCCGCATGTAACTGACAGCCGGTTATCTCATTGATTTTTATTGCCAGTAATTCTGTACTCCAGCGTGAACGCTGGTAGCCAAAATCGCCGGGAGAGTGTTTTATCAGCTCACGTAACAATGCGCAGATATGCTCAAACGGCCAGCGACGGGAACGTCCTGCGGGTAAGGATTGAAGGCCTTCGACACCCGACAACGTAAACCAGTTAATCCAGCGTCCGACGGATGAACGTGCGCAGCAGAGCGTTCTGGCGACATCGCTGACGCGGTCTCCCCGGTGCAACATCAGTATGGCGGTGAGTCTGCGTGCATGATTTTTATCGCGCGTTTTATGGATAGCTTTCTGCATCAGCCGTCGCTCGTCGCGGGGAATGGGTGCTATGATCGGCATTGCTCAGTCCGGTTGGTGATTTGTGATGTTTAGCGATTGATCAGATCGCACAATCCGGACTGAGTTCCCTCAAAGTGATCTACTATTCCGAGCAGCTATTTAGGCTCTAAAATATCATTTAACGTTCTAAATAGAAAAACCATTAATATTTAATAAAAAAAGCCGTCCAAAGGACGGCTCCAATAAAATATTCAACATGCTATTTTCAATGCAGGGTAAAACATCATTTTATAATCATCAGGAATTGCTTCTTTAAGCTGATTAATTATAGAAGAATCATTAGGCAGCTTTAATGACAGTTCACAAAGCATCGCTTCCAGTTTTTCACTGCGATCCCATTGGATTTTATAGTTTGATGAGTCAATTTTTTGCGCAATAGATAACAACTGCTGCTTATTAGTATATACATATTTCATTTTGATTACACTGACACCGTGATCATGAGCATCCGAATAAGTCAAAATAAAATGAATTTGTTCACCCTTCTTATAAGTCTCAATGTGCTGATATTCATTTTCAAATATAGATGTAATCAACTCATGAGGCTGAACACCTTTTACCATGCAAAAAGATATTATTTTATTAATCTCTTCCATTATTTTAGCATAGCTTTTCATTTTATCATCCTCTCAACTTCTGCAAGCACTCTATCCAAGTCATTAATTGACTGGAGAAGGGTTTTGTTATCTCGCTTATCAACCGGTCCGTAAGCGCTGGACAGTTTAATAAATACATATCTTACTAAGATACCATCATTAGCATCATTTGTCTTTAAATAAGGTACGTACGGCTTGAAAATTTCATACAATTCTGAACTTTTTTCATCAATGCCATTATCAATCAGTAAATTAGACACGGCATCTTGAGTGCGGGTTTTCAGGATTTCTCTCATTAATTTTCTTGCTTGATGAGGCCTTTTCTCAATCAACTCAGGATCAATGACTTCAGCAGCTTTCTGAACTTCTTTTTCTGCTAATGTCTGGCGTAATGCTTCTAGCGCATCATCAGGAAGGTCTACACCTGCTAATCTTATCTTCTCTATTTGTTGGTTTACTGAATCGCTTATCTCATGACGTTTTTGTTCAAAAAGAGCGTTAAAATCAATATCATCTAGATAAGAATCTTGATCGCTCACATATACACTTTCGCTTTCAACTCCAGCTAACTCGCTACCTCTTTCAACGTAATCCCTGTCAGTAAAAGTATATTCACGCACAGTCGCCCTACGCGCTTTCTCCACTTCTTTTTGGAAGCTTTCCCACATAACGTTTAAGCCAATTTCCTCATGAAATATCACAATTCCATTATTATCAATTTCGAAATGCGTTATTTCTGACTCTGGTATGGCTCGCAATATCCTTCCCACTACCTGAGCGAAAGCGTTAAGACTTCTATAGGGACGGAATATTGCTAAAACAGTAAGATATTTATGGTCGTAACCTTCCATCAACATATTTACGGAGATAACCACGTCACACTGATGATTATCTACTTTCATTAAAGCTTCAGAAAGGTCACTAGGATCCATTTCACTATGTACTATGACAGAAGTCATTCCTCTGGCCTTGTACCAACTGAACAAATCTTCTGCATGAGCTATGCTACAACCTACAGCTAAAATCTTATGAGGAACTTTTTTAGAAGCACTTTTTAATTCTTTGAGTTTTGAAATACTGTGATCAATAACATCTAAAGAGCACTCTTTAGATAGAGCAATGCTTTTTTCAATCCATTCTTTATCTTTAAGCATCAGCACTTGCTCTTTAGATAACTTTACTCCCGGTTGTTCCGGCGTTGTAAAAAAAAACTCATGCGCATTTACAGTTTCTTTCCTTAGCCATTTAACATATTTATCCCTCATAACTTCTGATAAAGGTGTTTCATGAATTTTTACGCCTGGAACTTCTTGATTATCTCCTCTATATGGTGTTCCAGTAACATGCAATACTTTCGCGTTAGAGAAATAATGAAGAGTATCGCGCCAGCTTTGAGCTGGAGCATGATGAGCTTCATCAATAATAATAAAATCGAAGAAATCCGCTGGCACCCGGTTAATCAACCCGCCACCTCTCGAAGAATTTATTCTTTGAATATTCGTGTAAACAATATTACTGCTTAAAAGATGTTCTTCGGATAGCTCTGGTAGATATTCATTTACTACAGGGATGTCTTTACTACTAAAAACAATATCAAAATTAACCCAGAAATTATCAGCCAGAACCTCTTGAGTTTTCCTTATACTATCCTTTGTAATGAGTCCCGGAGTAATGATCAAGACTCTTTTATGAGAAACACCAAAAGGGGCTATTGATATTAAACCACTTTTACCGGTACCCGTTGGTAAAACTACTAAAGCCTCTTTATTTTCCTCGTCACTGAAAAATTCTTTAATTTTTATATAGGCTTCAATTTGTGGTGATCTAAGCTTTGTATTACCTTCGATATTTACCACTGTGTTTAAAAAGTATGACATTTCAATTATCCTTAATTAGCCAGGGGGTTTCACGGTTAAAAGCTGATTCGTATGATATTAATGAATATGGGTTCTATCTCCCATATGCTGGATCTGACTATAATCTTTATGGATGATGTCTTTATCGGCATGAGCAAGCCGTGTTCCAATAATAGCACTTTCAATGTCTTCTTTAAGCATTACTCATGACATGCTGCGCTACAATAATGTCCAGAGAATCGTCCATGTTACTACGCTCTATCCGGAGAGCCAATTCATGAGTATGACTAACACAACACCAATGATATTGCAACACCATATTTTCATAGAGATGGTATTTATTGAAATATGAGCTAATTAATACTCGGATAATCGAGCAAAATCGAAAGGAGAAATAAAGTTTGATTTATTATTATCTAGATAATCCGCCCACCATTGGATCATTAGCCTTCTCTCATCCAAATGCTCCGAAGTATGAATATAAGCTGCCCGCACATTGTTACGCTCGGAGTGGCTCAACTGCCGCTCTATCGCATCATCACTCCATAACCCCGATTCACCCAGCGCACCTCGTGCCATTGTCCTGAAGCCATGCCCGCAAACTTCGGTTTTTGTGTCATACCCCATAGCGCGCAGGGCATTGTTAACCGTGTTTTCGCTCATGACTTTTTTAGGATCGTGATCGCCGGGAAATAGCCTCTCATTGTCTCCACTTAACTGCTTCAGCTTCTCCAAGAGTGCTAAAACCTGGCGGCTTAGCGGTACAAGATGCTCCTCTTTCATCTTCATGCCACGATGAGAGTAACGAACCCCTTCTATCTCTTTGCGTTGTGCAGGGATCCGCCATAAGGCTCTTTCAAAATCGAACTCATCCCACCGGGCAAAGCGCAACTCACTGGAACGGACAAAAGTCAGTAGTGAAAGCTCTACGGCAATACGCGTCATAATTCGTCCACGATATGCGGCAAGACGCGTAAGAAACTCAGGAAAACGGCTGAAAGGTAATGCGGGGTAATGGCGAGCCTTTACCGTTGAAAGTGCCCCGGCCATATCAACAGCGGGATTAGATTCAATGTAATCGTTCTGCACGGCATAGCGCATTATTGCCGTAACGCGCTGCTGAAGGCGCTGAGCGACGTCATGCCTGCCACTGGCATCAACGGCCTTAATGGGGGCTAACAGCTGGCTGGTTTTCAGCTTACGAATATCTGCCAATCCAATATGAGGAAAGATATACAGCTCAAGGTAGCGCAGGATGCGTGAGCGATGATCATTACTCCATCGCTTGTTACTGGCATGCCATTCGCGGGCGATCCTTTCAAAAGTGTAGGCTCCCGCATTTTCAGCCTGGGCTTCTTTGTGTTCAGCTTTGGGGTCAATCCCCTGCCCTAACATCTTTTTGGCTTCGTCCCGCTTAGTACGTGCCTCAGCAAGCGTTACTGTCGGCCAGACGCCAAACGCAAGCCGGTCTTCTTTTCTGTCGGCTGGCCGCCTGTACTTCATACGCCAGTACTTTGATCCTTTGGTCGTGACCTCAAGATACAAACCGCCACCATCAGCCATTTTATAGGTTTTTTCTTTAGGCTTTGCAGTGTCGACCTGGCGGGCATTCAGTTTCATTTTGGGGGCACATTTCTTATCGAAGTGGGAATGCCCCCAATTATGCCCCCAGCATGGTCTGGATTGCAACGGATGTGCCCGGACGATACAGGATGATAAAATCAGACTGCGTGTTGATTTTAAAGGTTTTTTTGGACTTCCCCGGACGGGGATGGACAGGATAATGGTGCCGAAGGCCGGACTCGAACCGGCACGTATTTCTACGGTTGATTTTGAATCAACTGCGTCTACCGATTTCGCCACTTCGGCACTGAAGGGTATGCGGAAAACGAGGTGAATTATACCGTTACCCTTCCCATGCGCAACATCTATCCTCTCTTCCAGCGGCTGAACGCTGGAAAAATCACCGTTACACAGGCGACCGAAAGGCGTAAGGTCGTCATTCAATGCCCAAACACCTTCTCTACCCAATCCCATTCAAGGGATTATACTTAAGACAAATCCCAAACCCTACGCCGCGCCGCGTGTTACCGGGAACCGATCGTGTATGGCAGAGTCCGAAGGAAGAGCGCGGCGTCGGGAAAGTCACCGCATCAGATAACACTCCTGAAGGGCATACTATGAAAGCAGCAACAAAGATGGGCTTCGTACTGGCGGTTTCCACTCTGCTGGCGGGCACCGCGCAGGCGGCAAGCTGGCAGGATCAGCTTAACAGCGCCGCCACCGCGCTGAATCAAAATTCCAATTCAGGCACCAATGCCAACGGCGGCAACTCGTCAATGGCGGCGCTGACCGGCCTGCTGAACGGCGGCAACAAATCGCTGAGCGCCAACAGCATGACCAACGCCGCCGGTATTTTGCAGTACTGCGTGCAGAACAATATCGTGAACAATAACGTCACCTCGGTGAAGGATCAGTTGATGAGCAAACTGGGCCTGGCGGATACGCAAAAAGCGCAGCAAACCACCGACTACAAACAGGGGCTGATGGGCCTGCTGAATACCGGCAGCGATCAGCAGGTAAATCTGAGCAGCCTCGGCAACACGCCGGTGGCGCAGAAGGTTAAAACCAAAGCCTGCGATCTGGTGCTGAAACAGGGTAAACAGTTTATCTCCTGAGCCGCGCCGCTTATCCATTCTGCGGGCTGCATCGAGCGGCCCGAAATCCTTCTCTTAAATGCGTGTTTCTTACCGCATCCGTTATACCATACTCAATCAGGCGAAAAGGAAAGCGCGCCCGTCAGCCGCAGGGAGTTTCCAACGCCATTTTATTCATGTTTAGGGATGAGACTGATGACCAGACCACTTCTGATTGCTAAAACCGCTCACGATGAACTGCACCTGCTGCCGGAAATGGCGAATCGCCACGGGCTGATCACCGGCGCAACCGGCACCGGTAAAACCGTCACGTTGCAAAAACTGGCGGAATCTTTTTCTGATATCGGCGTGCCGGTGTTTATGGCCGATGTCAAAGGCGACCTTGCCGGTATCGCCAGGGAAGGCGCGGCGTCTGAAAAGCTGTTGGCCCGGCTGGCGAATATCGGCGTAACCGACTGGTCGCCGCAGGGCAACCCGGTGGTGCTGTGGGATATTTTTGGTGAAAAAGGCCATCCGGTGCGCGCCACGGTTTCCGATCTCGGCCCGCTGCTTTTAGCGCGTCTGCTGAACCTCAATGAGGTACAGAGCGGCGTATTACAAATCATCTTCCGCGTGGCTGACGATCGCGGACTGCTGCTGCTTGATTTCAAAGATCTGCGCGCAATGACGCAGTATATCGGCGAAAACGCGAAAACGTTTCAGAATCAGTATGGCAATGTTGGCGCCGCATCGGTCGGCGCCATTCAGCGCGGGCTGCTGACGCTGGAGCAACAGGGCGCGGAATATTTCTTCGGCGAGCCGATGCTGGATATCAAAGACTGGATGCGTACCGATGCCAGCGGTAAAGGCATCATCAATATTCTCTCGGCGGAGAAACTCTGTCAGATGCCGTCGCTCTACGCGACCAGCCTGCTGTGGATGCTCTCCGAACTGTACGAGCAGTTGCCTGAAGTGGGCGATCTGGCGCAGCCGAAGCTGGTGTTCTTCTTTGATGAGGCGCATCTGTTGTTCAACGACGCGCCGCCGGTGCTGCTGGATAAAATTCGACAGGTGGTGCGCCTGATCCGCTCCAAAGCGGTTGGCGTCTATTTTGTGACACAAAACCCGGCGGACGTGCCTGATGCGGTGCTCGGCCAGTTGGGCAACCGCGTGCAGCATGCGCTGCGTGCCTTTACGCCGAAGGATCAGAAGGCGGTGAAGGTGGCGGCACAAACCCTGCGCGCAAATCCCGACTTTGATACCGAGACCGCAATTCAGCAACTGGGCACCGGTGAGGCGCTGATCTCCTTCCTTGATGAAAAAGGCAGCCCGTCGGTGGTGCAGCGCGCGTCGGTTATCGCGCCCTTCTCACGCATGGGTACGATTAGCGATGATGAGCGCAACGCGCTAATCAACCACTCACCGTTCTCCGGCAAATATGAAGAAGCGGTTGATCGCGAGTCAGCCTATGAGATGCTGGCGAAAGGGACGCAGGCGGCAGCCAACAACGCCAGCGCGCCACCGGTTGGCGAGGCGGAAAAAGCGGGCAGCAACGTGCTGACAGACGGCCTTAAAAAAATACTGATTGGCAGCACCGGCCCGCGCGGCGGCCAGCACGACGGCATGTTGCAAAGCATGATGAAAAGCGCCGGCAGGCAGATTGCCAGCCAGATTGTTCGCGGCGTGTTGGGCAGCATCATGGGCGGCCGCAAGCGTTAATAATCCGTCACAGAAGGATATTTCCTCCCGCATGAATAAAGAAAATGAGCTCACCCGCGCCAAACGTCTGCCGCTGCTGCTGCTGTGCGGCGCGGCGGCACTTTTTATCGTTACCGTGCTTTATCCGCTGTGGTATCCGGCAAATGCCTGGGTTGGCGCGCTGAGGGCGGTATCGGAAGCAGCAATGGTCGGCGCGCTGGCGGACTGGTTCGCGGTCAGCGCGCTGTTCCGACGGGTGCCAATCCCACTGGTGGGTCGTCATACCGCCATTATTCCGCGCAATAAAGATCGCATTGCCGATAACCTTGCGCTGTTTGTGCAGGACAAATTTCTCAACACTGACTCGCTACTGGCGCTGATCCGCCGTCACGATCCGGCGCAGATTATTGCCAACTGGCTCAGCGCGCCTGAAAACGCAGCGCGGCTCGGCGGCTATCTGCTGCGGGTGGTGCGCGGCTTTCTTGATATGGCTGACGACAGCCGTATCCAGAGCTTTATGC
The DNA here is from genome assembly GCF_000770305.1 of Erwinia oleae. Taxonomy (GTDB): domain Bacteria; phylum Pseudomonadota; class Gammaproteobacteria; order Enterobacterales; family Enterobacteriaceae; genus Erwinia; species Erwinia oleae. The sequence continues at coordinate 100,429 of NZ_JNVB01000005.1, read as the reverse complement.
GCCGCGCCATCCATAAGGCCATTGATAAGGTGGATCTGACGCAGTCAACGGCGATGGTGCTGGAGAGTCTGACGAAAAACAATCGCCATCAGGCGCTGCTGGACGACGCGGTCGCCCAGCTTTTGCAGCTCATTAATAAGCCCGGAACCCATGATTTTATTGCGCAACAGGTGATGCGCTGGTTGAAGCGTGAGCATCCCATTAAAGAAAAAATGCTGCCAACGGAATGGGTGGGCGAGAAAAGCGCCGAAGTCACCGCCAACGCGGTGCGTTCAATCCTGAATGATATTGAGCAGGATAACGCGCACGAATTGCGTCAGGGTTTTAATCGCGCCGTGCAGCGGCTGATTGAGCGCCTGAAGAGCGACCCGGAAATGCAGGTTAAAGCGGAAAACATCAAAACCTGGCTGAAGCAGGATGAGGCGTTGAACACCTATATCAGCCAGATTTGGGGCGATCTACGCGCCTGGTTGAAAGAGGATCTCGACAAGCCTGACTCGGTGCTGCATGCGAAGGTCAGCGCTGCGGGGCAGTGGCTGGGCGAAACGCTGATGCAGGATGCGAATTTGCGCGCCTCATTCAATCAGCATTTGGAAGATGCCGCAACGGGGGTTGCGCCGGAGTTTTCTGCCTTCCTCAGCCGCCATATCAGCGATACGGTAAAAAGCTGGGATGAGAAGGATATGTCACATCAGGTAGAGTTGAATATCGGGAAGGATTTACAGCGGATACGTATTAATGGCACCGTGGTTGGCGGTGCCATTGGATTGCTTCTTTGGGGGCTTTCACTGCTTCCCACGCTGTTGCATTAGCGCGGGAGAGCCGTCAGAACTTTTTGTCGAACTTGTCTTTTTCAAGACGCGTGTCGCTTTCAAGACGCGTGGAGTCCTTAGTGTGGTCGATATCCACTTCCTGGCGACGCACGCTGTCTTTCACTGTCTCAACGCGGCTGGTTTCTTCGCCGCGCAGGCCCACTTCTTCTTTGATGCGCGCAGTTTTAGAAATAACCGGCACTTCATGCGACTCTTCGACTTCGATAGTTTTATCTGACCAGTCAACATCATTCAGATAGGCGGGTTCATCAACAGCATTGCGGAACACTTCGGCATGTTGATCGAACAACGACACATCTTCAGTCACTTCATCTTCCACCGTGTAACGACGCAGACGCACTGAACCATCGTTAACCTGACGTTTGCTGATATCAACCTGCTCTTCTGCCAGCTTCAGCGCATCGCGGTCGGTGGTCAGGCTGTCACGCTCAAGGTCGCGATCTGCCGCAAATTTGCCACCAGTGGCGGTTGTATTGATACTGCCTGTCGTGGCATCCGGCGGCGTGATCGCGCTTTGCGAAACCGATGTCAGCGAATCAGGCGCTACGCCCGGCGCATTAATACTGCGATCGTTAGTTTCACCTGCAAATTCGCGACTGGCGAAGGCGCCGGTGTCACGGGATGACAGTGAAGAGTAATCCGCTGCGAACTGGCTCAGTTCCTGTTCAATATGGTCGGCCTGATCTTTCGGCGCTCTGACCGTTAACAGGACGCCGCCGGAACGGATAGCCTTGCTGTACTCGCTTGCATAATCATCATCCAGATCGTCACCAAACAGACGCTGCCAGAAGCTGGGATGACGAAGTTCTTTATCTTCAACCCGCAGCCTTTCGCCAGAGATGATATCAATGTTTTTTTCTGCAATACCTTCGACGATCAATTTTTCTTTAGCCGCTTCGGCCTGTTGAATCTGGTTGAATGCGGTGACAATTTTTTCATGTGCCATAATAAATAGATCCTCGTGGTTATGTTTATGTCAGGTTTTTTCGATTTTAACTTCCTGATGACGCAGAGTGACGTTCTGCTTAAATGTTTCTGTGGTACGGCGCTTAATAATATGAATTTCTTCCTTTATTATGCGTCGGCGGATAATTTCCACCTGTTCTTCAATCACAGGAATAATAAGAACATCACCTTCCTGACGGGGAACAGCTGAATAATCATCGGCTACAGGTTCGTTTATGGCTATGTGCTTAATCTGCACTTCATCACGATTAAGCTCAGTTTGCACCAGTTCTTCAGCATAACGGGTAGAGCGCGTCAGCGTGACTTTGCCATCAACCTGGCGTTCGGTCGAGATCTCAACCTGTTCCTCCGACAGCGGCATGCTCTGTTCCGTTTTTATGCTACCAACCGGAGGCGCGTTTTTATTTCGCATCGTAATACCTTAAATAGGATGTGATAAAAATGAGCCACCGAGCTGAATAAATCATTCACTTACCTGTTTGCCTCACCCTTTTAACTATAGGAGAAGTTTTTGATTTTGCCGTTTACGCTTACCTTCAAAATGTAACAACATCTTTTTTGCCACGTAAATAGCTTACATAAAGCGGAGGTTCTCCCTTCTTTTCAGGTAATTAAAAGCATGAAAAATGCGGTAATGAATGTAATATTTTATGCGGGTAAGAATATGCCTAAAATAAATAATGATGACCTATTTTAAAAATATGCTGCAATAACCGTAAGTTCCGAAAAATAAATCGGGCCAGTCAACGCTGGAGTTATTTACCGCAAAATGGCGCAACTGGGCGCAGGGAGGTTTTGAAAGCGCCCGTCGGCAGTCGGGAGAAAGGTAACGAATGCCCGTCCACCTGACGGCGGGCGGGCGTGTTTTAGCGACGCTTAAGCAGCATATAGACGCTGATCGCAAAGAAAGCAGCGCTCGGCAACAGCGCGCCCAGCACTGGCGGAATGTTATAAACCAGACTCAGCGGGCCAAATATCTGATCGAGCACGTAGAACAAAAAGCCGAAGCTGATGCCGGTTATCACGCGCATCCCCATCGACACGCTGCGCAGCGGACCAAAAATAAACGACAGCGCCATCAGCATCATCACTGCCACCGACAGCGGCTGGAAAATCTTGCTCCACATATTGAGCTGATAGCGCCCGGCAACCTGCCCGCTCTGCTTCAGATACTTCGAATAGTTGTAAAGCCCGCGAATCGACAATGCGTCCGGATCAAGCGCCACCACACCGAGCTTGTCCGGCGTCAGCGAGGTTTTCCACTGCCCGCTCAGCGTCTGGCTGCCGGTTACCTGTTTGGGGTCGGTCAGCCGCGACTCATCCACCTGCGACAGATCCCAGGCTTTTGCCTCCACGTTATATTTTGCTGATGCCGCGTAGCGAACCGATTGCAGCCGCCGCGCGTTGTCGAAACTGTAGATGCTGACGCCGCCAAGCTCGCTGTTGTCCTTCAGGCGTTCGATAAAAATAAAGTTGTCGCCATCCTTCGCCCACAGACCGCTCTGGGTGGAGAGCAACGAACCGCCAATCAGCTGCTGAGCGCGATAGTTGCGCGCCATCTGCTCGCCCTGCGGCGCAACAAATTCCCCGATCGCCATGGTCAGCAGCACCAGCGGAATGGCGGTTTTCATTACCGACGCGGCAATCTGCATGCGGGTAAAACCTGATGCCTGCATGACCACCAGTTCACTGCGCTGCGCCAGCGTACCCAGCCCGAGCAGCGCGCCTAACAGCGCCGCCATCGGGAAGAAAATTTCAATATCCTTTGGCACGCTGAGCAGCGTATACAGCCCCGCGCCGAGAGCGGTATATTCGCCCTGGCCGGTTTTACGCAGCTGATCAACAAACTTAATGATGCCCGAAAGCGACACCAGCATGAAAAGCGTAGCGATAATGGTATTAAGAATCGTTTTGCCGATATATCTGTCGAGTACGCCAAACATCAGACCGAGCCTCCCTTACTGAAGCGCGCACGCACGCGGCGCATGGGCACCGTGTCCCACAGGTTAAGCAGCACCGCCAGCGCCAGATATGACAGGTTCACCACCCACATCCAGACAGCCGGATCGAGGCGCCCTTTCGCGCCGCTGGAGCGCAGCGAGCTTTGCAGCAGGAAGAAAATAAGATAGAGCAGCATGGCGGGCAGCATCGACAACACGCGACCCTGACGCGGGTTAACCACACTGAGCGGCACCACCATCAGCGCCATTACCAGCACCGAGAACACCAGCGTCAACCGCCAGTGCAGCTCGCTGGCAAACTCCGGCTTCGGCGAGTGCAGCAGCGTGTTGAAGTCCATCTGTTCGGCGTCGTTCGGATCCAGCAGCACTTCCTGATGACCGACAATGGCCTGGTAATTTTTAAAATCGGTAATGCGGAAGTCGCGCAGCATTGCCGTGCCTTCAAAGCGCGTGCCGCTGTCCAGCGTGACGACCTGCGAACCGTCCGGGCGCTGCTCCATGTGGCCTTTATCAGCGACCACCACCGACGGCCGCGCGTTGCCTTTTGGCCGAAGCTGCGCAAGGAAGACGTTGCCGAAATTGTTGCCTTTGACGTTCTCAATAAACAGCACCGACTGGCCGTCCGCCGCCTGCTGGAACTGACCGGCAGCCAGCGCGGCCGCGCCAGGGTTGGCCTTAGCGTTTTTGGTGACCTCGTTCTGATAACGCGCCGACCACGGCCCAAGCCACGCCACGTTTGCTGCCGCCACCACGGCGGTAAACAGCATCAGCACCATCGCCGCCTTCACTAATACCGCTTTGCTCAACCCGCAGGCGTGCATCACGGTGATCTCGCTTTCGGCATAGAGCCGCCCAAGCGTCATCAAAATGGATAAAAACAGGCTTAGCGGCAGGATAAGCTGCGCCATTTCGGAAATACCGAGGCCAAGTAACGTCAGAACTAAATTTGTTGGAACTTCGCCGTCCGCCGCTGCCCCTAAGATCCTGACCAGCTTCTGACAAAAGAAGATTAATAGCAGGATAAACAGGATGGCCAGCTGGCTTTTGAGCGTTTCTTTAACCAGATATCTAATGATAATCACGCTGAGTACGCCTGTGAAAACTTGTCTTTTTGCAGGAAAATCGATAGTTTCATCGCTTATACGCCATTTTTTCTCATCAATGGCTGCGGTCATAGCTAAAATAGTATGACAACAATCGCGTTCTGGTGATGCAAAAAAAAATTATTATCACCGAAACAAAATCTGTCGCCCGTTACCCTAACGGTGCGGTACTGCGGGTACGAAAGTTCACTATTCTAGCCGTAGCCAGCGCCGTTGTCTTTAAGATTCAGGAGAGTACATGGAGTTCAGTGTAAAAAGCGGTAGCCCGGAAAAGCAGCGTAGCGCCTGCATTGTGGTTGGCGTATTCGAGCCGCGCAGGCTTTCACCGATTGCTGAACAGCTTGATAAGATCAGCGATGGTTATATCAGCGCCCTGCTGCGCCGGGGTGAACTGGAAGGCAAAGTCGGCCAGACGCTGCTGCTTCATCATGTGCCCAATATCCTTTCCGAGCGCATTTTACTGATCGGCTGCGGCAAAGAACGCGAGCTGGATGAACGTCAGTACAAGCAGGTTATCCAGAAAACCATCAACACGCTGAATGATACCGGTTCGATGGAGGCGGTTTGCTTCCTTACCGAGCTGCATGTTAAAAGCCGCAACACCTACTGGAAGGTGCGTCAGGCGGTGGAAACCTCAAAAGAGACGCTCTACTGCTTCGACCAGCTCAAAAGCAATAAGGTTGAACCGCGTCGTCCGCTGCGTAAAATGGTTTTTAACGTACCAACCCGCCGCGAGCTGACCAGCGGCGAGCGTGCGATCCAGCACGGGCTGGCCGTGGCCGCCGGTGTGAAAGCGGCGAAAGATCTGGGCAACATGCCGCCCAATATCTGTAACGCCGCCTATCTGGCGTCCCAGGCGCGCCAGCTGGCGGACGCCTGGAGCAACAATATCACCACGCGCGTCATTGGTGAGCAGCAGATGAAAGAGCTGGGCATGAACGCCTACCTGGCCGTTGGCCAGGGGTCGCAAAATGAGTCGCTGATGTCGGTTATCGACTATAAAGGCAGCCCGGACAAAGACAGCAAACCTATCGTGCTGGTAGGCAAAGGCGTGACCTTTGACTCCGGCGGTATCTCGCTCAAGCCCGGCGAGGCGATGGACGAGATGAAGTATGACATGTGCGGCGCGGCGGCAGTTTACGGCGTAATGCGCATGGTGGCCGAACTTAATCTTCCGCTCAACGTGGTGGGCGTGCTGGCGGGCTGTGAAAACATGCCTGACGGCCGCGCCTATCGTCCGGGCGACGTGTTAACCACTATGTCCGGCCAGACCGTGGAAGTGCTGAATACCGACGCGGAAGGTCGGCTGGTGCTGTGTGACGCGCTGACCTACGTCGAGCGTTTCGATCCTGAAGTGGTGATCGACGTTGCCACGCTGACCGGCGCCTGCGTGATCGCGCTTGGCCACCATATCAGCGGGCTGCTGTCGAACCACAATCCGCTGGCGCACGAGCTGATCGGCGCGTCCGAACAGGCTGGCGATCGCGCCTGGCGTCTGCCGATGTCCGATGAGTATCAGGAACAGCTTGAATCCAACTTTGCCGATATGGCGAACATTGGCGGCCGTCCCGGCGGCGCCATCACCGCCGCCTGCTTCCTGGCGCGCTTTACCCGCCGCTACAACTGGGCGCATCTGGACATCGCCGGCACCGCATGGCGCTCCGGCAAGGCCAAAGGCGCCACCGGTCGCCCGGTCGCCTTGCTGTCGCAGTTCCTGTTGAATCGCGCCGGACTGAACGGCGACGATTAACGCCATGAAAAATGTGACGTTCTGGCTACTGGAAAACGCTACGCCGGTTGACGGACTCAGCGCCCTTGAGGCGCTGGTCTGCGATCTGGCAGAAGCCCGCTGGCGCGGTGGCGCGCGCGTGCTGGTCGCCTGCGAGGACGAAGCGCAGGCCATCCGGCTGGACGAGGCGCTGTGGCAGCGTCCGGCCAGCGCCTTCGTTCCCCATAATCTGGCGGGCGAAGGGCCGCACTACGGCGCGCCGGTTGAGCTGGCCTGGCCGCAGCGGCGCGGCAATGCCCCGCGCGATCTGCTGATCAGCCTGCTGCCGCAGTTTGTAGATTTTGCTACTGCTTTCCATGAAGTGATAGACTTCGTGCCTTATGAAGAATCTTTGAAAGAGCTGGCGCGCGAACGCTACAAAGCGTATCGCAGCGTCGGATTCCACTTGAATACGGCAACGCCGCCCGTGGTGCCGCCAACGATATAGCAGAAATGGAAAAGACATATAACCCGCAAGAGATTGAGCAGCCGCTTTACGAGCACTGGGAAAAACAGGGCTACTTCAAACCTAATGGCGACACCAGCCAGGAAAGCTTCTGCATAATGATCCCGCCGCCAAACGTCACCGGCAGCTTGCATATGGGTCACGCTTTTCAGCAAACCATCATGGATACGCTGATCCGCTACCAGCGCATGCAGGGGAAAAACACCCTGTGGCAGGCCGGTACCGATCACGCCGGTATCGCGACGCAAATGGTGGTGGAACGTAAAATCGCTGCCGAAGAGGGCAAAACACGCCAGGACTACGGCCGCGCCGCCTTTATCGATAAAATCTGGCAGTGGAAAGCGGAATCCGGCGGGACTATCACCCGCCAGATGCGCCGCCTGGGCAACTCTGTGGACTGGGAGCGCGAGCGCTTCACCATGGATGAAGGCCTCTCCAACGCGGTGAAAGAAGTCTTCGTTCGCCTCTATAAAGAGAACCTGATTTACCGCGGCAAGCGCCTGGTAAACTGGGATCCGAAACTGCGCACGGCAATTTCGGATCTGGAAGTGGAAAACCGCGAGTCAAAAGGCTCCATGTGGCATATTCGCTATCCACTGGCCGACGGCGCGAAAACCGCCGACGGTAAAGATTATCTGGTGGTTGCCACCACCCGTCCGGAAACGCTGCTGGGTGATACCGGCGTGGCGGTAAACCCTGAAGATCCGCGTTATAAGGATCTGATCGGCAAATTTGTGATGCTGCCGCTGGTGAACCGCCGAATTCCGATTGTTGGCGACGAACACGCCGACATGGAAAAAGGCACCGGCTGCGTAAAAATCACGCCGGCGCACGATTTCAATGACTATGAAGTGGGCCGCCGTCATAAACTGCCGATGATCAACATCCTGACCTTCGACGGCGACATCCGCGAGTTCGCGCAGGTTTTTGACACCAACGGCGAAGAGTCCGACGTATACGACGCTGCCGTGCCCGCCGAATTCCAAAAACTGGAACGCTTCGCGGCACGCAAAGCGATCGTGGCGGCGGTTGATGCGCTTGGCCTGCTGGAAGAGATCAAACCGCACGATCTGACCGTGCCTTACGGCGATCGCGGCGGCGTGGTTATCGAGCCGATGCTGACCGATCAGTGGTACGTGCGTACTGCGCCGCTGGCGAAAGTGGCGGTGGAAGCGGTTGAAAATGGCGAGATTCAGTTTGTGCCGAAGCAGTACGAGAACATGTACTTCTCATGGATGCGCGACATTCAGGACTGGTGTATCTCCCGCCAGCTCTGGTGGGGCCACCGCATTCCGGCCTGGTACGACGCAGCGGGCAACGTCTATGTTGGCCGTACCGAAGAAGAAGCGCGTGCTGAAAACAACCTGGCCGCCGACGTGGCGCTGAACCAGGACGAAGACGTGCTGGATACGTGGTTCTCCTCCGGACTGTGGACGTTCTCGACGCTGGGCTGGCCGGAAAATACCGAGGCGCTGCGCACTTTCCACCCCTCCAGCGTGCTGGTCAGCGGCTTCGACATTATTTTCTTCTGGATCGCCCGCATGATCATGCTGACCATGCATTTCATTAAAGATGAAAACGGCAAGCCGCAGGTGCCGTTTAAAACCGTCTATATGACCGGCCTGATCCGTGATGACGAAGGGCAGAAGATGTCCAAGTCAAAAGGCAACGTGATCGATCCGCTGGATATGGTCGACGGTATTTCGCTGGAAAACCTGCTGGAAAAACGCACCGGCAATATGATGCAGCCGCAGCTGGCGGAAAAAATTCGTAAGCGCACGGAGAAGCAGTTCCCGAACGGCATCGAGCCACACGGCACCGACGCGCTGCGTTTCACGCTGGCGGCGCTGGCTTCCACCGGCCGCGACATCAACTGGGATATGAAGCGCCTTGAAGGCTACCGCAACTTCTGTAACAAGCTGTGGAACGCCAGCCGTTTTGTGCTGATGAACACGGAAGGTCAGGACTGCGGACAGAACGGCGGCGAGCGCGTGCTGTCGCTGGCGGATCGCTGGATTCTGGCTGAGTTCAACAACACGGTGAAGGCCTATCGCGACGCACTGGACAATTATCGTTTCGATATTGCTGCCAATATTCTGTATGAGTTCACCTGGAATCAGTTCTGCGACTGGTATCTGGAGCTGACCAAACCCGTTATGAACGGCGGCTCGGAAGCCGAACTGCGCGGCACGCGGCACACGCTGGTCGACGTGCTGGAAGCGCTGCTGCGCCTGGCGCATCCGATTATTCCGTTCATTACTGAAACCATCTGGCAACGGGTGAAAGTGCTGAAAAATATCAGCGACGACACCATTATGTTGCAGCCGATGCCTGCTTTTGACGCCAGCAAGGTCGACGAAGCGGCGCTCAGCGATACCGAATGGCTGAAGCAGGCGATTGTGGCGGTGCGTAATATTCGCGCCGAAATGAACATCGCCCCTTCGCGTCCGCTGGACGTGCTGCTGCGCGGTGCCAGTAAAGAAGCCGCGCGTCGCGTCAGCGATAACCACAGCTTCCTGAAGAGCCTGGCGCGCCTGGCGAGCATCAACCTGCTGCCCGCCGGTGACAAAGGGCCGGTTTCGGTGACCAAGATCGTCGACGGCGCCGAGCTGCTGATCCCGATGGCGGATCTGGTGGATAAATCAGCCGAACTGGAGCGCCTGGCGAAAGAAGTGGCGAAGCTGGACGTAGAGATCGGCAAGATCGAAGGCAAGCTGTCGAACGAAGGGTTTGTCTCACGCGCGCCGGAAGCGGTTGTGGCGAAGGAGCGTGAGCGTATGGCTGAATTCGAACAGGCCAAAATCAAGCTGATTGAACAGCAGGCGGTGATCGCCGCGCTGTAAACCGGGTCGGGCCGCCGGTCGGCCCTTTCTGGTTTAACGAAGTGGCCGGGCTTGCCCGGCCTTTTTCCGACCTGATCCAGAACGAGTGTGCATTATGACAACTCAACTCAATTTGCACGTACGCCCAATTACCGCGGCAGACAATCCGCATATCGCCCGGGTGATCCGCATCGTCTCCGCCGAATTCGGCCTGACGGCGGATAAAGGCTACACCGTTTCCGATCCCAATCTTGACCACCTTTTTGAACTCTACAGCCAGCCCGACAGCTCCTACTGGGTGATTGAATGGGAAGGCAAAATCGTGGGCGGCGGCGGCGTCGCGCCGTTATCGTGCAGCGAAGCGGACATCTGCGAACTGCAAAAAATGTATTTTTTACCCGCCGTGCGCGGCATGGGCCTGGCGCGCGAGCTGGCGATGCAGGCAATGGATTTCGCGCGCGAGCACGGCTTTAAACGCTGCTATCTGGAAACCACCGCGACCTTAACCCGCGCAATCCGCCTGTATGAGCATTTAGGCTTTGAGCATATCGACGGCCCGCTGGGCTGCACCGGCCATGTGGACTGCGAAGTAACGATGTTGAAGAGGCTGTAGGCAATGTTAAACTATGCAAATAATTTAATTAAAAGATTCCTGAATTAAATGCGAGCATATTATATCGAGCGTTGTAATTAAAAATATAATAGTGCCCTTAATGCAGGCAATTTCAATTGAATTACTAAGCGGATCACAACATAATAAAGCCAATATAGTTCAGACAAAGAAATTATCTTAAAATGACTCTCTTAATGATTGACTAAGTTTGCTGTATAATACCAATGGACTGTGTCAGCCCTTCAATATCTGTAATCGGCGCAGCGTTTGCCACAGCATCATGGAAAGGATTCCACCATGCGGAGCTACAAAGAAATAGCCAGACGTATAAGCAAAATTATAGTTTCACCTGAATCAGCCATTGGTCTGATGCATGGCATTATATCAGTTCCCACTGATATCGGTTATCTTGCATATGGTTTTATTGATACGGACTCTTATCGGGATCGTAAAAGAGAGAAGACCAGGATGATCGAAGCTATTCGCTTTGGTATATTCGACAACCATCACTTCACCAAAACTATCCAAATTGTTCTGGAAAATTTTAACCGACATGTCCCTGAAAAAAAACAAGATGCGATTTACAGCAAAACTGTAGCTTCTATAGCAGGCCGTACGTTAACAAACTCAATTATCGCCGGTAAGCTGGTCACCGCAATTGTACAGCGCAGCTCAGCACTTGTTTCAATAAGAGGAGGTGTTATTGGAAATTCACTTCTTGCCGGAGGTATGGCCGAGCGAAGTATTTATACCTCCGAGCGTCTTAGTCAAAATAATCCAACGATCTATAATCTACTGAGATATCATAACTATGATCTGCTATATTTTCTTGTGGAGCCAGCCTTAAATCCTTTTTGTTGACGCGTTAAATGTCAGACGAAAATATGGTCAACATGCATTCGAAAAAATTATTGACATGGTAGAGAAAGAGCTTCATGCGAAACGATAACAGGATAAGCCTGATTAAGCGGATCTTATATATACTGACAGAAAGCAGCGCGTCGATTTTGGGTGGCCTGCTTTTTTTCGTCTGTTGCTATTGGTTTTTTCATTATGAAACGTGGTGCAAACGCTTCACAGCTATTTTGTTATCAATAATAGTCGTTTGGATAATAGCAAAGCTAATACCTGAAAGACCTCATCAGTAAATTAGTTAGCACCTTCTTCTACAGAAAATTATTCGCCAATAATGCCTGGTTTAATCGATCATTCTCACGCAGGCACGCCGCTGTGAAATCTGAGTTCACTGTCCGGCATTTGTATCAGTTCGGCTTCCGTCTCTCCAATCTTCCTCACCCGCACGCTGATATCGGTGGCTGAGATCTCTGTCGCTAACGCCAGATAATCCTGATAATGCCGCGCTTCGGAGCGCAGCAGCGACAGATAAAACGCCGCCAGTTCCTCATCCAGGTAGGGCGCAAGGCTGGCGAAACGCTCGCAGGACCGCGCTTCAATATAGGCGCCACAAATCAGTTTATCCACCAGCGTCTGGGGTTCATGGGTGGTCACCTCGCGCAGTAATCCGCGCGCGTAACGGCTGGCGGTGATCTTCACATAGGGAATGCGGCGCGCCTGCATAATCTCCAGCACCTGATAAAAGTGATGCAGCTCTTCCTTAATCAGCAGCACCATTTTATCTACCAGCGAATCGCCCCACGGCACCTCAATGCGGCTGATCACCGATTTCGACAGCGCCTTGTGCTGCTCCAGAAAAGCGAGGTCGGCGTTTTCGCTGTGAACAAACTGCTCCCACGGCTTCAGCCACGCCAGCAGCGCGTCGCTGCTCGCTTTGTCGGCAACATATTTGCGGATCAGCCACATGGCGGTTTGTGCCGCCTTGAGTTCGCAAACCAGATGATCGGTCAACAGCAGCGGCAGATTGTCAGGCCTGCGGGCTTCATCGATCCAGGCCTGAGGCGTCCGGCAGTGCAAAAACTGATGAATCGGGGCGAGAAGTGGCGCGGTATTCATGGGGCAGAGCGGTCCGTTAATAACATTCAGGGCCGGAACGCACCGGCCCGCAACAGGAAAGGATCAGTGGCGAACGCCGTTGTCTTCGTCATCGATAGCGTCGTCGTCATCGTCTTCGGCGTCAGGATCCTCGAAGTAGGTTCCCCAGCCGTCGTAGTCAACGTTAAAGCGCGCGGAGAGTTCGACCAGTTGTTCAACCTGCGCATCAATCAGTTCGGCGTTCAGCGCGCCTTCGCTGAGGATGTCACAGCACATAACCGTAGTGCCGTCCTCCAGCTCCAGCTCTTCCGGCTCCGTCACTTCGTAGCCGAGCTTAAACGCCTCAACCGCCGCTTTTTCCAGCGCGTCGAAGTTTGGGCAGGAGAAATGGTGCTCAATGGTATAGAGCGCGTCCGGGTCGCTGCCGTCTTCCAACAGCTCTTCGATAATCAGTCGCGTTTCTTCGCGCTGCTCTTCCAGCAATGCTTCATTTGCCATGATCCGTTCCTCAGTGTGTGGCATCTCTTACAAGTATTTTCCCACAGTGCCCTTCGCGCCACTACATTTATCCAAAAGTTTCTCTACGTCATGCTTGAAAATGAATATTCATACAGTTAAATTGAATTTTAATTCAATACCCACACACGGAGCGCGTTATGAGTCATCTTTATCAGCGTCACTTTCTCAGGCTGTTGGATTTTACCCCTGCCGAAATCACCGCACTGCTGGCGCTTGCCGCCACGCTTAAAACAAACAAGAAAAATGGTGAAGAAATTCAGCATCTGAAAGGCAAGAATATTGCGCTCATCTTCGAAAAAGACTCGACCCGCACGCGATGCTCTTTCGAAGTTGCCGCATACGATCAGGGCGCCAACGTTACGTATCTGGGGCCAAGCGGTAGCCAGATCGGCCATAAGGAGTCGATGAAGGATACCGCGCGCGTGCTTGGCCGCATGTATGACGGCATTCAGTATCGCGGTCACGGCCAGGCGCTGGTTGAGTCGCTGGCTGAGCATGCGGGCGTGCCGGTCTGGAACGGTTTGACGAATGAGTTTCACCCGACACAACTGCTGGCCGACCTGTTAACCATGCAGGAACATCTGCCGGAAAAAGCCTTCAGCGAAATGGCGTTCACCTACGTGGGCGATGCACATAATAATATGGGCAACAGCATGATGGAGGCCGCCGCGCTGGTCGGTCTCGATCTGCGCCTGGTCGCGCCGAAGCGCTGCTGGCCTGACGCAGCGCTGGTGGCAGAGTGCCGTAAAGCCGCAGAGAAAACCGGCGGCAGGATCACGCTGACGGAAGATATTCACGAAGGCGTCGCCGGCGCGGACTTTATCTATACCGACGTCTGGGTGTCGATGGGCGAACCGAAGGAAGTGTGGCAGGAGCGCATCGCCCTGCTGCGGCCTTATCAGGTCAATAAGGCGATGCTGGCGCTGACCGGCAATCCCCAGGTGAAATTTCTGCACTGCCTGCCCGCCTTTCACGACGACCAGACCACGCTGGGCCAGCAGATGGCCGAACAGTACGATCTGCACGGCGGCATGGAAGTGACCGACGAGGTGTTTGAGTCGGCTCACAGCGTGGTGTTCGATCAGGCGGAAAACCGGCTGCATACCATCAAAGCCGTGATGGTCGCCACGCTGGCTGACCTGCGCTAGCCGGGGCGACGCAATCGTTTACCCGGCCAGCCGTTTTTGCTTGCGGGCAGGTGACGATGGCGTATAATGCCCCCCGTTTGCCGGGAGGATGCATGAAACTTAACGCCGTTAACATTGCTGCACTGACGCGCCTGAATCAGGGGCAGCGCCGTTTTCCTTCTCTGGCATCACCGATCGTTAAAAAAAAGCCCCTCATTGAGGGGCTTTTTTTGTCCGCATTTTCAGCCGGCAAGGGGTGTGACGATGGCTAACCCGCTCTATCAAAAACATATCATTTCTATCAACGACCTTAACCGTGAAGAGCTGGAGCTGGTGCTGCGCACCGCCGCCAGCCTGAAGGCGGATCCGCAACCGGAATTGCTGAAGCACCGCGTGGTCGCCAGCTGCTTCTTTGAGGCGTCAACCCGCACCCGCCTGTCGTTCGAAACGGCGATCCATCGCCTTGGCGCGTCGGTGGTCGGTTTTGCCGACGGCAGCAATACCTCGCTGGGCAAAAAAGGTGAAACGCTGGCCGATACAATATCCGTTATTGGCACCTACGTGGACGCCATCGTGATGCGCCATCCGCAGGAAGGGGCGGCGCGCCTGGCTACGGAGTTCTCCGGCGGCATTCCGATCCTTAACGCAGGCGACGGCGCCAATCAGCATCCGACCCAAACGCTGTTGGATCTCTTCACGATCCAGGAGACGCAGAGCCGCCTGAGCCAGCTCAACGTGGCGATGGTCGGCGATCTGAAATATGGCCGCACCGTGCATTCGCTGACCCAGGCGCTGGCGAAATTCGATGGCAATCGCTTCTTTTTTATCGCCCCGGACGCGCTGGCGATGCCTGCTTACATTACCGATATGCTGGATGAAAAAGGCATTGTCTGGAGCCGTCACGACAGCATTGAAGAGGTGGTGCCGCAGGTGGATATTCTTTATATGACCCGCGTGCAGAAAGAGCGACTGGACCCGTCCGAATACGCCAACGTCAAGGCGCAGTTCGTGCTTCGGGCCGCCGATCTGGCCGGCGCGCGTGACGGTATGAAGGTGCTGCACCCGCTGCCGCGCATTGATGAAATCACCCCCGACGTTGATAAAACGCCTTACGCCTGGTATTTCCAGCAGGCCGGTAACGGTATCTATGCACGCCAGGCGCTGCTGGCGCTGGTGCTGAACGGTGAGGAGGAGTAACGATGACGCAGGATAATAAACTTCAGGTCGAAGCGATCAACCGCGGTACGGTGATCGATCATATACCGGCGCAGGTCGGCTTTAAGCTGCTTTCGCTGTTTCGCCTGACCGAGACCGATCAACGCATCACCATCGGACTGAATCTGCCTTCGCGTGAGCTGGGCCGCAAAGATCTGATAAAGATCGAGAACACCTTTCTGACCGACGATCAGATTAATCAACTGGCGGTGTATGCGCCGCACGCCACGGTGAACCGCATTGATAACTACGAGGTGGTGGGCAAAATTTCACCCACGCTGCCGGAGCGCATCGATCACGTGCTGACCTGCCCGAACGGCAACTGTATCAGCCACAATGAGCCGGTCAGCACCAGTTTCACGGTGAAAAAACGTAATGATGACGTGCAGTTAACCTGCCGCTACTGTGAAAAAGCTTTTGCCCATCACGTGGTGCTGGCAAACTGGTAAGCATCGGTCAGCGACGTATCACGCGACTAAACCGTACGGAAGAGATGTTCCAATTTTTAAGGAGTACTTATGTCACGCGAAATCAGTACAGAAAAAGCACCCGCCGCCATTGGCCCTTACGTGCAGGGCGTCGATCTGGGCAGCATGATCATCACCTCGGGCCAGATCCCGGTCGATCCGAAAACCGGCACGGTTGCCGACGATGTCACGGCACAGGCGCGTCAGTCGCTGGAAAACGTGAAGGCTATTGTTGAAGCAGCGGGACTTAAGGTGGGCGATATCGTCAAGACCACCGTATTCGTGAAGGATTTGAACGATTTTGCCACCGTCAATGCGGCCTATGAGGCCTTCTTTACTGAACATCAGGCAAGCTTCCCGGCGCGCTCATGCGTGGAAGTTGCCCGGCTGCCAAAAGACGTGAAAATCGAGATCGAAGCCATCGCGGTTCGTCGCTAAGCGAGTTGCCTCTCAAAACGTGAGAGGCATCCTGCCCTATTTTCCCGCCCTGAGCAGTTTCTCAACCGGAGAAACCAGCGCGAGGATCGTTTCATCCTGCGCCTGCGCGGCTTTATCAAGCTGCGCCTGCATCGTGGCCACCTCTCCGGCGCCAAACAGGCGATCGTTTTCCATCGCCTCGAGCAGCGACAGCCCGATTGCGCTGACCGCGTCCACCTGCTGCGCTACCGGCACCAGCGGCTTCAGCTGATAGTTTTGCGCCAGCAGCGGCATCACCGCCGGCACATTCTGCTGCCAGTACTGAAGCTGTTGGCGCACCGCCTGCAACGCCGCGCGATCGCCACGGTTTTTGATCAGCGCGTCCACCTGACGATTCAGTTCACGCACCTTATTGCTTTCGGCGGGCAGCACGTCCGCCAGGCGGTTCAGCGGTTCACTGAGATCGTAATGACCCGCCTGAAACTTCAGGTGCTGGCGCGTGTAGTACTGCGCCGGTTCCAGCGCCTCGGCAAAAATTTGCAGGGGAATGGTGTCGCTGCCGTTCGCCAGGCGGATCATCTGCCGCTGTGCCTGAGCGTACTGCTGAAGCCCGACGGAAACGGCGGACCAGGCGTCCACCGCCGCCAGCCGCTGATACATATTCTCTTCGTTGTTGACATCTTTTGCCGACCACAGCCGCTCGGCCACCACAAAGGCGCGCGGCCAGAGGCGCGTGTCGATCACCTGCGGATTGATAATCTCGGCCCACAGCGCAACCTCGCCGCCCAGCAGATTATTCTTTGCCTGCTGTTCATCAGGCACGCCCGGCTGGATGCCCGTCGGCACCGCCGCCAGCTTCTGGCCGTCGGTGGGATAGCGAACGTTCCCCACCAGCATATAGCCGCTGAGCGTCTCTTTTGACAGCGTCAGCACCGGCTTCAGTTCGCCCATCCACGTATCCACGCGAAAGCTCACCTGCTCCGGCGTCCGCCAGTCAATGTCGCGCACCATGCGCCGCGATTTACCGGCAAAATCGATAAAGCCGCGCCAGCCGCCCTCCTGCCTGATCAACGTAAAGCTGCCCTTTACGGCGCTGCCCTTCAGGCGCGGCAGGGTAAATGCCCAGCTCTGCGCCGTTTCGCCCGCCTTAATGCGATCCTGGCCGTTTAATCCGGCAGGCTGAACTTCATTGCGATAGTGATAAGACGCTGGCTGCGCCTGATCGAGATAAAAACCGGCGGAGAGAATGCCGCGATAGTTATTTTTACTCACCTCGCCCAGCGCGTCCTGCCCCTGCCACGACTGGATAAGAATACTGTGCGGCAGATCCGGGTGGGCTATCTCATCCCAGCCCACCATCCGGCGCTGGTGTTTTTCGAGGATCTTCTCCACCCGCTGGTTAAACCAGGCCTGTAGCGCGTGCTCGTCCTTCAGCGTGTTATCACGCATAAACTGCTGAATCTTTTGCGACGCTTTCCACTGCGACGCGTCCACCTCGTCACCACCAATGTGCAGCCAGGGATCGGGGAAGATCTCCGTTACTTCACCGATCAGCGTGTCGATAAATTCATAAACTTTTTCATTACTGGGATCGAGCAGCGGTTTAAACACGCCCCAGCCGCGTTCGATCTGATACGGGCCCGGCGCCGCGATCAGTTCGGGCATCGCCACGGCCAGCGCCGTGGCATGGCCAGGCAGGTCGATCTCCGGTACCACGCGCACGCCGCGATCCGTCGCATACTGCACAATCGCCTTCATCTCGTCCTGCGTATAAAAGAGGCCGTCGCTGCCTTTCTCCTGAAGCTGCGGGAAATGCCGCGAGGCGAATCGCCAGCCCTGATCGTCGGTCAGATGCCAGTGGAAAACGTTCATACGCGCCGCCGCAATGCCATCGATCTGACGACGCAGGGTGTCCAGTGGCATAAAATGGCGGGCCGAATCGATCAGGATGCCGCGCCAGGGGAAACGCGGGCTGTCGTGGATGTCAACAAACGGGATGGCGCTGTTGTCCGCTCTGTTTTCCACCAGCTGGAGCAGCGTCTCCATGCCGCGCAACGCGCCAAAGCGGGTCGCGGCGTCCAGCTTCACGCCATTCGCATCAACCTTCAGGCTGTAGCTTTCGTCGCTGTCAGGCAGGGGTTGCGCATCGACGCGCGTTTTCACCGTAATGGCGATGGTCGGTTTATCAGGCGTCCCGTTCTGCGGCATCATCTGCCAACCGGTCTGAAGACCAATGCGCTCTCGCCAGCGCGTTACCGCTCCGGCCAGGTCATCGCCCTCAACGCGAATAGTCAGGCGATTATCCAGCGCAAAGCGTCCGCCGCCCGCAGGCTGTTCCACCTGCTGCGGCCAGGGCATCAGCGGCAGGTTTCCGGCGGGAGCGGCAAAGGCGGACAGAGAGGCAAAAAGCGAGGTAGCAAGCAGCGTAAAGCGAAGTGATCCAGACACGTTAACTCTCCTGTAGCATAACAATCCAGTGCGGGCTGTTATCCATAAAACATAATTCGCGTGACACATCAAGTTACAACTCGCCTGCTTTTCCCGCGTTTTCTGCAATTTGTGACGCGCCTGCCGCCGGAAAAATCTCAGTTTGTCGGAAGGACGAAAGGAAACGAGCGCTGATGCGCTGCGATTCACCCGACAGTGACGCGTTTTATTGACAATTTTTTTCTGTTTCCCCCTCTCTGCGTGGTTCCACCTTGCGAGTTAATGGCTAACCTTATAGAAGAATAAAAATCATCTTATAAAGCGTGGGTGGATGTTTTCACCCTATAACGGGATTGAGCAATGAATAAAATTCCACCGTGGTGGCAGAACGGCGTGATCTATCAAATTTATCCCAAAAGCTTCCAGGACACGACGGGCAGCGGAACCGGCGACATCGCCGGGGTGATTGAACATCTCGACTATCTTAAAACGCTCGGCGTGGATGCCATCTGGCTGACGCCGTTCTATCTTTCGCCGCAGGTAGACAACGGCTACGACGTCGCAAACTATACCGCTATCGATCCCGCCTACGGCACGCTGGCCGACTTCGATAACCTGGTGACAGAGACGCACCGCCGCGGTATGCGCCTGATTTTAGATATGGTTTTTAACCATAGCTCCACGCAGCATCACTGGTTTCACGAAGCGCTGAACAAAGAAAGCCCCTACCGTTCTTACTATATCTGGCGCGACGGCACGCCCACCGAGCCGCCAAATAACTGGATGTCAAAGTTCGGCGGCAGCGCCTGGCGCTGGCACCCGGAGAGCGGTCAGTACTATATGCATCTCTGGGCGCCCGAGCAGGCCGAACTTAACTGGGAAAATGAAAACCTGCGCGCCGAACTGAAGCAGATCGTCAACTTCTGGGCCGATCGCGGCATCGACGGGCTGCGGCTTGATGTGGTGAATCTGGTGTCCAAGCATCAGGACTTTCCTGACGATCCCAATGGCGACGGGCTGCGTCTTTATACCGACGGGCCGCGCATCCACGAGTTTATGCAGGAGATGAGCAATGACGTCTTCCGTCCACGTGAACTGATGACCGTCGGCGAAATGTCTTCGGCTACGCTTGCGCACTGCCAGCGTTACGGATCGCTGGGCGGCGAAGAGCTGTCAATGGTATTTAGTTTCGATCACGTTGAGGTGGATTTTTATAACGGGCAGAAATGGACGTTAACGCCGCTCGATCTGGTCGCGCAAAAGGCCATTT
This sequence comes from Erwinia oleae, assembly GCF_000770305.1. Classification (GTDB taxonomy): domain Bacteria; phylum Pseudomonadota; class Gammaproteobacteria; order Enterobacterales; family Enterobacteriaceae; genus Erwinia; species Erwinia oleae. Next base: position 80,505 of record NZ_JNVB01000005.1, on the reverse strand, counting down.
TCACCCACTGGCAGCACGGCATGCATGGCAAAGCGTGGAATGCGCTGTTCTGGTGTAACCACGACCAGCCGCGCGTGGTGTCGCGCTGGGGCGATGAAGGACAGTATCGGGTGCAGTCGGCGAAGATGCTGGCGCTGGTGCTGCATGGCATGCAGGGCACGCCCTATATCTTTCAGGGTGAAGAGCTGGGCATGACCAACCCGCACTACAGCCGCATTATCGATTATCGCGACATTGAAAGCCACAACATGTATGCCGATCTGCGCTCCCAGGGACGCGACAGCGATAATTTGCTGGCAATCCTCGCCAGCAAATCACGCGACAACGGACGCGCGCCCATCCCCTGGCACGCGGGCGAGAACGGCGGTTTCACCAGCGGCACGCCGTGGATCGGCATGTGTGACAACACGGAAACGATCAACGCTGAGGCGGCACTCGCCGACGAAAATTCGGTGTTCTACACCTATCAAAAGCTGATTCAGCTACGTAAACGCTATCCCATTCTGACATGGGGCGAATACCTCGATTTGCTGCCGGAGCATCCGCATTTATGGTGTTACGGCCGCCGTTATGAGAACGAGACGCTGGTGGTGGCTGCAAACTTCAGCGGCGACACCCAGGTGTGGCACCCGCCGGCCTACCGCGGGCGCTGGGAGGTGCTGATCAGCAACTATCCTGACACACACGTCACGCCAGGCGAGATCATGCTGCGTCCCTGGGAGGCCGTGTGGTGGTATCAAAAAAAAGGATGAGTCGCTAGAGCGGTTCAAACAGCGCGGCCAGCTCATCTGCGGTGAAGCTGGCCGGTTCGCTGAGGGCATCTTCGAGAATACCGCCTGCAAGATCGGCCTTCTGCTGCTGAAGTGCGACGATCTTCTCTTCAATACTGCCTGCCGCAATCAGCTTATACACAAATACGCGCTTCTCCTGGCCGAGACGATACGCACGATCCGTAGCCTGGTTTTCGACTGCCGGGTTCCACCACGGATCGTAATGGATCACCGTATCCGCCGCAGTGAGGTTCAGGCCGACGCCGCCTGCCTTCAGGCTGATCAGAAACACCGGCACTTCACCGTCCTGGAAGCGTCGAACCGGTTCAATGCGATCGCGCGTGCTGCCGGTCAGCGTCACGAACGGGATATGCGCTTTTTGCAGTTCTGCGGCGATCAGCGACAGCATGGTGGTAAACTGCGAGAAGATCAAAATGCGGCGATCCTCCGCCAGCAGATCGACCAGCATCTCACGCAGTAGCGCAAGCTTGGCGCTGCCCACGTCGCTCTCTTTTTGCATCAGGCGCGGATCGCAACAGATCTGCCGCAGCTTGAGTAGCGCATCCAGCACCAGCAGATGGCTTCGTCCTGCGCCCTGCTGCTCAACCGCGCGGCGAACGCGAGCCTGCATTGCACTGCGCACCGACTCGTAGAGATCGCACTGCGCGCCCTCCAGCGCCACCTGACGAACAATGGTGGTTTTCGGCGGCAGCTCTTTTGCCACCTCCTGCTTGCGACGGCGCAGCATAAAGGGGCGTATTCTTCTGGCGAGCAGTTCCTGGCGCACGCGGTCACCGTTACGCTCAATCGGCACGCGCCACTCCTGGGTAAACTGTTTTTCGCTGCCAAGGAAGCCCGGCAGCAGAAAATCAAACTGCGACCAGAGCTCGCCGAGGTGATTTTCCAGCGGCGTGCCGGTAAGGCAAAGGCGATGCCGCGCCTTCAGCGTGCGGATCACCCCAGAGGCGCGCGATGCGCTGTTTTTTACGTACTGCGCTTCATCAAGGATCAGAAAATGGTAGCTGGTGCCGATCAGCTGCGGCTGGTCGCGCCACAGCAGCGAATAGGTGGTCAGCACCACGTCGTACTCGCTGATAAGATGCCACGACTCTTTTCGCTGCGCGCCGGTCAGCGCCAGCACGCGCAGATCGGGCGCAAAGCGGCTGGCTTCCTGCGTCCAGTTGTAGACCAGCGTGGTCGGCACCACGATCAGCGCAGGACGATCCAGCCGCCCGCTCTCTTTTTCCAGCAGCAGGTGCGCCAGCGTCTGCACGGTTTTACCCAGTCCCATATCGTCCGCCAGCACGCCCGAGAGCTCGTTAGCGCGCAGAAACTGCATCCAGTTCACACCCTGCTGTTGATAGTCACGCAGCCGCGCCCGCAGCCCGGACGGCGGCGCCACCGCCACAATCCCTTCACCCGCGCGCAGGCGTCCGGCGAGCTGGCCGTCTTCACCGGAAAATTGCCAGCGATCGCCCAGCGCCGTCAACCTGCCCGCTTCATACAAGGGCAGCCGCAGCGGCGTGGTGGCGCCCTGCGCAAAAAAGTCGATCAGGCTGCCAATCACCGGCTTGAGCGTGGCGGCGCTGACGTGCAGCCGTTCGTTCTCCTCGCCGCGCAGCTCTATGCGCTCATCGTCAGGGATGCTGGCAAGATTGCCGGAAAACCAGCGGCGATCGCGCTGGAACAGCGGGCTGAGCAGCGGCTGAAGATTTTGCTGACGCGCGCCGACCTGAACCGCGACCTCCAGCGTCAGCCAGCCGTCGTCGCCCTGCGCGACGTGGCCGTGAACGGCGTCGATTTCGGTGACGTTCCAGGTGAAGTCGTCATCAATCTCAATGCGCCAGCCCTGCGCGCGCAGCGCGGGCAGCTTCTCCTGCATAAATTGACGCCAGAGCAGCGGCGACTCAGGCGCGAAGATCAGCGGCGGCAGCGGCGCCGAGGCGGGCGTATAGATATGCGTGGCCGGGATAGTGGCGAGGCCCGCCGCATTAAGCGTTTCCAGCCAGCGCTGCTCCAGCGCTGGCTGGCGATGAAGAAGAAACAGCCTGCCGAGTTGATCGGCAAACCTTTCGCCATCGCTGCCTGCCGCCACCGCCACGCCCGCGTAATCGAAACAGAGCGCAGCAAAATCCAGCCGCTTCTGGCGATGACCGTAGCGGCCAAAGCCGCTGATAAATTTGGCGCGGGAAGTCAGACGCAGCCGGGGAACCGGCATCGCCGTCAGCGCATCGACAACGGGCTGTTCGGCCATCGTCCGGGGCTGGCGCAGATCAGCCAGCATCACGGCGGCCACGTGTCGACAGTTGTTTTTTACCGGGCAGGTGCACTCGCCGCTGGCGTGCAGCTTCCCCTGCGGGCGACTGAAATGCACCATCACCTGGAAAGGTTCGATTTTACTGCCGGGCACTTCAGCGGTGAGCAGATTGTTTTGCCACGCCAGTTTCTGAACTTTTTCAACCAGGTCTTTCGCTCTGGCGACGGTGCGCGCACCGATCCATCGATTAACCTGTTTTTCATTGTACGTTACAGAAGGCATCAGACGGTATCCTGAAGGGCATGCTTGCAAAGCGTAACAGGCAATAATATGAATTCCGACCCGGCTATTGCAACCATCAGGGGGCAATTGGCCGATAAAAAGCGCGTTGCGTCGATCGGTAACAGCGTTTACGGCTGACGGAAGGTCAAAGCAGAGGATGACGACCACGTCGGCCACTGCGTTTCAGAGTGCGGGCCGGAGCCTCTTCCCGTGCCTTCAGATTATCCCATGTGCCTCACTCTTTAGCTGACTGATTTTACTACGCCCATTTTTAATCTTTGCGTCAGGTCAATAAATCTGTAGTTAAAAAAGGCGAAAACACCACATATAGCGCTTACTATACCAATATAAATCAATATATAGATTTCAGGTAAGGGAGCATGAGATGGTTTGTATGGTGATAAAGCGGGATGGTTGCCGTGTGGCTTTCGATAAAACACGCATTCACGACGCGATTCTCGGCGCGGCGCGGGCGGCCGATATTACAGACAGCGATTATTGCGCTACCCTCACCGAACAGATTTGCCAGCGGCTACAGGATTGTGAACAGGTCGACATCAGCGATGTGCAGAAAACGGTCGAAAATCAGTTGATGGCCGGCCGCTACCCCGAGCTTGCCCGCACCTACATTGAATATCGCCATGACCGGGACATCGCCCGCGAGCTGCGCGGTAAACTGAACAAGGCCATTCGCGGTCTGGTTGAACAGAGCAACCCCGCCCTGCTGAACGAAAACGCCAACAAAGACAGCAAGGTGATCCCTACCCAGCGCGATCTGCTGGCGGGCATCGTCGCAAAACACTACGCCACGCAGCATATTTTACCGCGCGACGTGGTGACCGCTCACGAGCGCGGCGAAATCCACTACCACGATCTCGACTACTCGCCGTTCTTCCCGATGTTCAACTGCATGTTGATCGATCTGAAAGGCATGCTGACCCACGGTTTTAAAATGGGCAATGCGGAGATTGAACCGCCTAAATCGATCTCTACCGCCACCGCCGTGACCGCGCAGATTATTGCCCAGGTCGCCAGCCATATTTACGGCGGCACCACCATTAACCGCATTGACGAGGTTCTGGCACCGTTCGTTGAGGCCAGCCTGGTGAAGCATCGCGCCATCGCGCAGGAGTGGCAGATCCCCGACGCGGAAACGTATGCGCGCACCCGCACGGAAAAAGAGTGCTATGACGCTTTCCAGTCGCTGGAATACGAGGTCAACACGCTGCATACCGCCAACGGACAGACGCCTTTCGTCACCTTTGGCTTTGGCCTGGGCACCAGCTGGTCGGCGCGTCTGGTCCAGCAGTCGATCCTGCGTAACCGCATTGCAGGCCTCGGCAAAAACCACAAAACGGCGGTGTTTCCGAAACTGGTTTTTGCCATTAAAGCAGGGCTGAACCGCGCGCCTGGCGAGGTGAATTACGACATCAAACAGCTTGCGCTGGAGTGCGCCAGCAAGCGCATGTACCCGGATATTCTCAACTACGAGCAGGTGGTGAAAGTGACCGGCTCGTTTAAAACCCCGATGGGCTGCCGTAGTTTCCTCAGCGCCTGGGAGAAAAACGGCAAGCTGGTGCACGAAGGCCGCAATAATATCGGCGTTATCAGCCTTAACCTGCCGCGTATCGCGCTGGAAGCCAAAGGCGACGAAGCCACCTTCTGGACGCTGCTTGACGAAAGGCTGCTGCTGGCGAAAAAAGCGCTGATGACGCGTATCGCCCGGCTGGAAAGCGTGAAAGCGCGCGTCGCACCGATTCTCTATATGGAAGGTGCCTGCGGCGTGCGGCTGAAAGCGGATGATAACGTTGCGGCGATCTTTAAAAACGGCAGAGCCTCGATTTCGCTGGGTTACATTGGCATACATGAAACGATTAATGCGCTGAGCGGTGGCGACACGCACGTCTATGACGATGCGCAACTGCGCGAAAAAGCCGTGGCTATCGTGCGTCGTCTGAGCGAGGCGGTAGAGGCGTGGAAAAACGAAACCGGCTACGGCTTCAGCCTTTACAGCACGCCAAGCGAAAACCTCTGTGACCGCTTCTGTCGTCTGGATGCGGCAGAGTTCGGGGTGGTCAAAGGCGTGACCGATAAAGGCTACTACACCAACTCGTTTCATCTCGACGTGGAAAAAAAGGTAAATCCCTACGACAAAATCGATTTTGAAGCCGACTATCCGCCGCTGGCAAACGGCGGGTTCATCTGTTACGGCGAATACCCCAATCTTCAACACAATCTGAAAGCGCTGGAAGACGTGTGGGACTACAGCTACAGTCGCGTGCCCTATTACGGCACCAACACGCCGATTGATGAGTGCTACGAATGCGGCTTTACCGGTGAGTTCGCCTGCACCAGCAAAGGCTTCACCTGCCCGAAATGCGGTAATCACGACGCCGCGCGCGTCTCTGTGACGCGTCGCGTTTGCGGCTATCTCGGCAGCCCGGACGCACGTCCTTTTAACGCCGGTAAGCAGGAAGAGGTGAAACGCCGCGTCAAGCATCTGAACAGCGGGCAACTGGAGTGAATATTCATCAATACTATCCGGTCGATGTGATTAACGGGCCGGGAACCCGCTGCACGCTGTTTGTGGCGGGTTGCGAGCATGCCTGCGTGGGGTGCTACAACAAGCGCACCTGGCGGGTGAATTCCGGCGTTCCTTTCACGGTTCAGATGGAAGAGCAGCTGATTGCCGATCTTAACGATACGCGCATTCCTCGCCAGGGGCTGTCGCTCTCCGGCGGCGATCCGCTGCATCCGGCCAACGTGGCCGACGTGCTGAGGCTGGTAAAGCGCGTCCGTCGCGAGTGCGAAGGGAAGAATATCTGGCTGTGGACCGGCTACCGGCTGGATGAGCTCAGCGATGCGCAGCGCCAGGTCGCGGCGCAGATCAACGTGCTGATTGACGGTAAGTTTGTCGAAGCGTTGAAAGATCCCGCCCTGCGGTGGCGCGGCAGCAGTAATCAGGTTATTCACTATTTACGTTAAATAAATCCGTTTACATTACTACCGCCTGCCCTCTCTCTAAAATTATGTGGTCATTAGCTACCCAGCTATGAAACGGGGTTATTTCTTCCGGTCATCACCTCCGGCTGATGGCGGAAGATGATGTATCACCTCAACCCCGGAAACCATGTTGATATCAGGGTAATGCTCACGCATTCCGGCGAGTAAAACCGCATCCGGCCACTCTTCCGCTTTCCCCAGATAATCCGCAACCGCTGACAAGGGCATCCTGCTGACGCCGGTCACCAGCACTTCAACCCTGTCTGTCACATCTTCTGTATTGATATAAAGCATCGGCCCCGGCGTAATTACCCGTTCACACCAGCGTATGGTGTGCGTTTTACTGCCTGCACGCACCTCGGGAATAAGGCGGGGAACAATTTTCAGGCTCTGCACTCTGTCCTCCACATTCAGACAACGGTTCTCACTGTGCCCGTTCACGATATTATCCAGCGCGAGTTCTGTATCACCTTCCGATATCCTTCGTGGTCTCCAAAAAGACGGAGAAGGCAGGATCGGGTGTGGATAGTACAGCGTTAACGCCATCTGCCAGGAAACTCTTTCCGGTGTGACACACTATTACTGAACTCTTATGCTCATGATATTACACGGCAGGTAATAATTACCAAAGCCTGTTAAATAAATAAGTAATTAACAGATGAAACACATAACTTAATATATCTCTTCCAGAGTTAATTGGATCACAATTTTGAATTCACGCATAGATTAATACTGGATTACTCCTTCCCCGCCCTGTAGGCTTCCCTGGTCGAACATATCGACATGACTTCATTAAATAACTTCATTTCTTCAACTAAATAAGGAGAAAGGTTCAATCTCGTTCAAAAGCGTCAATATTTATCATACTGATATCAATCAGAAACTATCAGATAACATTTTCTCCATTGAAAATGTCGACGTTATTATTTAAAACACCAATCAGGGAAAGTTATAATGATCGGGAAAATCTGCTCTTTACCTCTCTTATTTATTGCCGGAACCGCTGGCGCATCGGAAATAAACGCGTTTTTTACAGACAGTGAATATGATATTACGCTGCGCAACGTATGGATGCTGAATACGTCAGATTCACTTTCTGAGCACGACGTCGGGACACAAAATGCCTGGGCGCAGGGTCTGCACCTCAACTACCGCAGCGGCTGGCTCGCCGACACGCTGGGCGTTGATGCGTCCTGGTATAACGTTACCAAACTCTACGCTAACAGAAGCTTCGCCGGCAGGGATTTGGTGCGCGATAACAACGGCCACGCAGAAGGCCTGAGTAAGGTCGGCCAGCTGTACGGCAAAGCGCGATGGGGTGATAACGATCGCTACGCCAGGCTCTATGCCGGCTGGAAGCAGCTCAGTAAGGTTGGCATGATCAACATTACCCGTGGCCGCGCCATACCTGATACCTGGGAGGGCATCAGCGCCGAAACCGGCTGGGATACGTTCGCGCTCAACGGCGCATGGGTAACGCGCTTCTCCGAGCGCGATGAACCGGAAAAGAAACGCTTTTTCACGCTGCAATCGAACAAGCCCATTGACTATATCGCCACCGGCGACGTGAGCTGGAACCCGTCTACAGGTAATTATATCCGCTACGCCTTCGGGCAAAGCCAAAACTATCTGCGCCGCCAGGGTATTGAAGCCGCTGCGCGCCTGCCGCTTAATGCCGACTCGCATCTTATATTACGCGGCGCGGGATACCTCAATCAGGGCCTGGACAACTGGGAAGGCACGCGTGGATTTACCGATACCGCCCGGCATCTTTTTCTGTTGACCGGTTATCAGCATAAAAACGTCGAGTCCGGCGTGGGCTGGTCAACAACGAAGGCGCCGCTTAAAAACGGGCTGGGCCATTTTTACTGGCATTTAGGTAAAAATACCCGCGGCTTTATTAACAGCGCTGCCGACGGCGAAGGCAATGATTATGTTAACGACGGTGAACAGATGGTCTACGCCTGGGCACAGCATCAGCTCACGCCCGCGTTTAAATATGGCATTTTTGGCAACTACGGTTGGGATGCGAAATATCAGGGCGTGGCGCTGAAAGAGTGGGAGTTTGGCGGCTTCTTCTCCTGGTCGCCGGAAGCCATTGATAACCTCAATCTGTTTGCCGGCTTCGGCCCCAGCTACAGCTGGAAGATGCTGAACGGCAAGCCGTGGCTGACGGAAGATAAGCGTACTTTCCATCGCGCCAAAGGCGTAGGCGGCACGGTGGCCATTGAATATCGGTTTGGAAACAGCAATCAGGGAGCAATATGATGAAAAAATATCTCACTACCACGCTGGCAGCGCTTTGCCTTCTCTCCTCCGGCGCGCAGGCGGCGGAGCGCGCAATGCGCATTCTTATCGTTAATGATGACGGCTGTCAGTCCGTCGGCACCACCTCACTACAGGAGAAGCTGGCGGCCAAAGGGTTTGACGTCTGGATGGTGGCGCCGTCCACCAACCAGAGCGGCATCGGCTCAGCCATCACCTTTAAGCCCAACAAAATATTTAACGTTGAAAAAGTGGCCGACAAGCGATTCTGCTTTCCGGGCACGCCAGCGGACGCGGTTGATTTCGGCCTGCTGGGCGTGCTGAAGGACAACCCGCCTGACCTGGTGCTCTCCGGCGTCAACGATGGCCCGAATACCGGCGTTGCGCAGCTCAATTCAGGCACCATAGGCGCTGCCGCCAGAGCGGTGCGTTACGGTTATCCGGCCATTGCTGCCAGCATTGGTTATATCATCAGCGAGGAGGAAATGAAGGCGGGCTGGCCGAGTACGCATAAATACTGGCCGGATGCGGTGGACTATGTGGTTTCGCTGGTTGAAACCCTCAACGGCAAATGGCAGCCGGGGCAGAGCGTGCTGCCAGGCGGTTCGGGTTTAAGCATTAACTATCCGGCCTTAGCAAAGGCAGACATTAAGGGATTGAAATATATCGATAATGAGCAGTTTCCTGAACCGCAGCACTATTATAAGCTGCTGAAGGATGGACGCGCTCAGCAGATCATGAGCGAGAAAATCCTCACGCCGAGCGAGGCGGATACCGATACCGGCTGGCTCAATAAGGGTTACATCACCTGGACGATTTTTGATGGTGAATGGAATGCGCCTCAGTTTGAGGCGCAATACCGGACGCTGTTTAAATAATCGACTGGCCCGCCGCCCAGAACGGCGGCGGGTCAGAACAGCAGCGCGATGGCACCCACAACAGCGCCGCTCAGCGCAACCAGTCCGCCGGTCAGCCATAGCGAACGCGACGGCAGCGCGCCGTGCAGCATAATCAGCGAAGGCACGCTTACCGCGGGTAGCGTCATCAACAGCGCCAGCGCCGGCGCGGTGCCCATGCCAGCCAGCATCATCGTCTGCACAATGGGGATTTCCGCCGCCGTCGGGATCACAAACAGGCAGCCCGCAATCGCCATAGCAATCACCCAGAACAGCGTATTACTCACCGCGCCTTCTGCATGGGGAAAAAGCCATACCCGCGCCGCGCCCAACAGCAACACCGCAAGGATATAAAGCGGGATGGTATTCCAGAACAGCGTCCACAGCGCGCGTATCCAGCGACGCAGAAAAGGCCTGTCGTCGGCCCGATTGACCAGCGGCACCACGTTGGTCGCGGCCTCAACCGGCGTGAGCTTTTGCACAATCAGCGCGATGCCGATGACCATCGCCAGGCCCGCCAGCAGCCGGACAGCAGCAAACTGCCAGCCGAGCACAAAGCCCATAAAGATAAGCGTGGCCGGGTTAAGCAGCGGGTTACCCAGCCAGAAGGCCAGCGTACCGCCAACCGATGCGGACGACTTTCGCATTCCTGCCGCCACCGGCGCGGCGCAACAGGTGCACATCATGCCCGGCAGTGAAAACAGCGTACCGAACAGCGTTCCCGCAAAGCGCGGCTGGCCCAGCGTGCGTTGCAGCCAGTTGACCGGGATCAGCACCTGCACCAGCGATCCCAGAATCACGCCCAGCACTGCCGCTTTCCACACCGCGAGAAAGTAAATCTGCGCATAGGCCCAGGCAGCCTGAAGCGGGTCAGCGGCCTCACCGGCCAGGATGGATTTACCGATGCTGTGCGTATCCGCCGCAAGAAATGCTTTAAAGTAGTACGGCTGCCATTTAACCCACCACAGGCCGATAACGGCAACCGCCACAAACAGGAGAGGTTTCCATACGGCAAAAGAAGAAGTACGCGAAGAAGAAAAGTGAGACATTGCTATGATCCAAAAAATGCAGGCCACGCCCGACAGACCACCATATTACTCATAAAGTTGTTGTGGTAGCTTGATCCACCCTGCATTTCAGGGAACGCTACGCGGTATCTCGCCAGATTCAATGACGGTAACGCGACGGCTGCTGGCGGAAAACGCTTCGCGCATCATCACCGCCGCCACGTCATCAGCGGCTACCGCGCGCCAGTTTCCCGGCAGAACCTTAAACAGCGGGGCGAACAGCGACTCTGCGCCACGCTTTCTGCCCCGCTCGCCCAGCAGCAGCGACGGGCGGATCAGCGTCAGCCGTGGCCACTGTTTCTGTCGTAGCGTCTCCTCCATTTTTCCCTTCACCCGATTATAAAAAAACGGCGATCGGGAACTGGCGCCGTGCGCGCTGACCACCAGCAGATGCTTTGCGCCGAGTCGCTGGCTGGCGATGGCCGTATCCACCACCAGCGTATAATCAACGTGAATAAAGGCTTCTCTGCTCCCGGCCTCACGCATTGTGCTTCCCAGGCAGCAAAAGGCCATATCCAGCGGCGTTTTTAACGGACGGAGAAGGTCGGTCAGGTCGGCTTCAACCAGGTTGGTCACTTTATCCATTTCCGGCAGTTTGCGTCGGGTGAGCGCAATAATTTCCGAGACGGAAGGTTCAGCAATCAGCCTGCGCAGCAGGTGGCGGCCGATCAGACCGGTGGCACCGGTAATCAATACGCGACTCATCGTTCTCTCCTTATATGACTGATGACGCTGATAAACACACAACAGAATATGCCAATCCGATCGGTGAAATTCTGCTTACTCACCGGTGCTTCCTTGCTTTTTCAGAATGACCAACCACACTTAATGGCATTGCCAGACAGAACAACCGGAGGAAACAATGAGCAAGAAGATTGCGGTACTGATCACCGACGAATTTGAGGACTCAGAATTTACTTCACCTGCTGAAGCCTATACCAAAGCGGGCCATCAAGTGGTCACCATTGAGAAAAAAGCAGGAAATACCGTAACGGGCAAGCAGGGAAAAGCGACGGTGACCATCGATAAAAATATTGATGACGTTCAGGCCGCTGATTTTGACGCGCTGCTGCTGCCGGGCGGACACTCTCCGGACAGTCTGCGTAGTGACGATCGCTTTGTGAACTTCACGAAAGATTTTGTTGCCCTGGGGAAGCCGGTGTTTGCCATCTGCCACGGGCCTCAGTTGTTGATCAGCGCTAACGCCGTTCGCGGACGCAAGATGACCACCGTCAAAGCCATTGCGGTCGATTTGAAAAATGCCGGGGCGGACTACTACGATAAAGAAGTGGTGGTTGATAACGACAAACTGGTTACCAGCCGCACGCCTGACGATTTGCCTGCTTTCAATCGGGAATCGTTGCGTATTCTTGAAACACTCTGATCGATAAAAAAAGCCGGCCTGTCCGGCTTATTCTTTGTCCTTTTCCCGCGCCCAGCGCAGCTTGCTGCCAAATCCCAGGGTGTTATCGGTCATTTTCAGTTCGCTGAGCCGGATCTCCCACAGCGGCGCAGAAGCCTTGAGCGCAACCGGAAAGCGCCGGATATAGGCCTGCCGCGCCACCTGCGCCGCGTCACCTTCCAGCAGGCTGATACGTCCGGCGTACTGCACGCCTTTGATCAGCATTACCGATTTCGGCTGGCCGCTCACGGTTCCGGCCACCTGCGCGTGCTTCAGCATCTGTTCGCCGTGGCGCGTGTCGGTGTCGGTCATCAGCCAGAAGGCCACCCTTTGCGCATCGAAAACATAAAAACAGTTGGCACACCAGAGCGGATCGCCGCCGCAGACGGAAAGCACGTGCTGCTTTTTCAGATAGCGGCTGATGGCGTCAAGAGAGGCTTCTTCAGACATTTAACTTTCCTGTTAGCGGCTTCATCGGAGCTTTCCTGCGCGTCGGAAACGGGTAAAATCCGCCTGTACCCGTTTAACATGTCATAAAGTGCAACCGATGCAAAACAGTGAAGCCACGGGGTGGCGTCTTTATATTATACAAACCGCCAGCGGCGCGCTCTACACCGGTATCACCAACAACGTAGCGCGGCGGTTTCTACAGCATCAGTCTGGCAAGGGCGCCCGTGCGCTGCGTGGTAAAGGCCCGCTGGCGCTGCTGTTTGACTGCGAGGCGGGCGATCGCGCCAGCGCGTCGAAGCTGGAGTATCAGGTTAAACAGCTTAAGCGGGACGACAAGATCAGGCTGGTTGCCCACCAGCCCGCCTGCCTGAGCGCGTGGCTGGCAGCGCTTAAGCGCCGGTAAAGGGCCGGGCAAAATCGATCTGCCCTTCTGCGTCGCTGAAGGCGCCATCGGCGAGTTTGTAAACCTGAAAAGCGGCCTCTGCGCCAGGAAAACGGCAGTGGAGCTGATGACGTGCGGCAGGCTCGAAGCCCAGCGGGCCGAACCACGCCGGATCGCCCATCACCACTACCGCCGCATAGCCGAATTCATTCAGCGTATCCAGCCCTTCATAAACCAACTGCCTGGCAATGCCCTGACTACGTACGCTTTCATCGACCGCCAGCGGCGCCAGACCCACCCACTGGTTGTCTTCACCGTTCAGCGTCACCGGACTGAACGCGGCATAGCCCAGCACCTGGCCTTCGTCATCGGTGGCGACCATCCCCAGCGTCAGCAGCCCGTCCTCACGAAGCTGCGTGACCAGGTCGGCCTCTTTACCGGTGTCGAAACAGCGGCGTAAGAGCGTGTCGATGCCCGCAGCATCCACTCCAATCTCACTACGAATTAACATGATGCACCTGCGCGCCCCTCCGGGGAATTCGCGTCCTCAGTCAGTCCCGTTTCTACCAGATCGGCCAGTTGCATAAGTCCACATCGCAACGGCGCCGGCATGTGTTCAAGCTCAATCGCATCCATCAGATTTTTTACTTCAAGGCCCAGTTCGGTATCCCCTTCAATCACCAGTCGACGCTGAAAAAACAGCGTATCGGGATCCTGTCGTCGTGCGGCAACCAACAGTAAGTCGTTCGCATCGCCGCGAAACCAGACGTCCGCCTGGTGTCCTTCGGCAACCCGCAGTTTTCCTGACTCAACCGTCGTTGACCAACGCAGCCCCAGATCGCGAATTTCAACACCTAACCAGCGTCCCTCAAGGAAGTCTAACTCACCTTCAGCCAGAGCATAATTAAATTGCCAGCTCAATAATTGTTGCAGGCACTGTTTTTTCAGCGAAAAAGGCGCAAACTCTAGGGTAAATCGCAGAACTTTTGGGCCATTTTTGACAAATTTCGCACATAACGAATTGAACACAGCGAGCGCTCCTGTTGGGAAAATTCCGCCTATTTTGCCACATTGAAATAATGCGTCCGGCGGCTGGATCAACAAACAGTGCGAAGGCGGCCCTTTTTTCAGCACATCCTTTCCCATCATTAACCCATTAGCTGCCTTAAATCAAAACGTGCTCTGATGAGCCTGTCTACACTCGACGGTTCTTCTGTTTGTTCGGAAAATGTCTATGGAACTGCTCTGCCCCGCGGGGAATCTCCCCGCGCTGAAGGCCGCCATTGAGAACGGCGCCGACGCCGTCTATATCGGGCTGAAAGATGACACCAACGCCCGCCATTTCGCCGGTCTTAATTTCACCGAGAAACGTCTGGTCGAGGCGGCGCGCTACGTTCATCAGCATAAACGTAAACTGCACGTTGCCATTAATACCTTCGCCCATCCTGACGGCTACGACCGCTGGGAGCGCGCGGTGGATATGGCCGCCAACGCGGGCGTTGATGCGCTGATCCTTGCCGATATCGCCATGCTGGAATACGCTGCCGAGCGCTACCCGCACATCGAGCGCCATGTTTCGGTGCAGGCTTCCGCCACCAACGCCGAAGCGGTCCGCTTCTATCAGCGTAATTTTGAGGTGGCCCGCGTGGTGCTGCCGCGCGTGTTGTCAATTCATCAGGTACGGCAGCTGGCGCGCGCCACCACCGTTCCGCTGGAGGTGTTCGCCTTTGGCAGCCTCTGCATTATGGCTGAAGGGCGCTGCTATCTCTCTTCATACCTGACCGGCGAATCACCAAATACCGTCGGCGCCTGCTCACCCGCGCGTTTTGTTCGCTGGCAGCAGACGCCTGCCGGGCTGGAGTCGCGCCTGAACGAGGTGCTGATCGATCGCTACGATGCCAATGAAAACGCCGGTTATCCAACGCTGTGCAAAGGGCGCTACAAGGTAGAAGACACGCGCTATCACGCCCTTGAGGAACCGACCAGCCTGAACACGCTGGCGCTGCTGCCGGAGCTGCTCGCCGCCAATATCGCCTCGGTGAAAATCGAAGGCCGTCAGCGCAGCCCGGCCTATGTGGCGCAGGTGGCGCGCATCTGGCGTCAGGCCATCGATAGCTGTAAAGCAAACCCGGAAGGTTTTACCGCGCAGCAAAACTGGATGACGGCGCTCAGCGCGCTCAGCGAAGGCACCCAGACCACGCTGGGCGCGTACCACCGTAAATGGCAGTAGGAGATCGTATGCAATATTCATTGGGCCCGGTGCTCTGGTACTGGCCGAAAGAGACGCTGGAAGATTTTTACCAGGCGGCAGCACAGAGTTCTGCGGACATCGTCTATCTGGGCGAGGCCGTGTGCAGCAAGCGTCGCGCCACCAGGGTCGGCGACTGGCTGGCCATGGCAAAAGCGCTGGCGGGAGCCGGTAAGCAGGTTGCGCTCAGCACGCTGGCGCTGGTGCAGTCGCCGTCGGAACTGGGCGAGCTGAAGCGCTATGTCGATAACGGCGACTTTTTGATTGAGGCGAACGATCTCGGTACGGTGAATATGGCCGCCGAAGCGGGCCTGCCTTTTGTTGCCGGCCATGCACTGAACTGCTACAACGCCGTTACGCTGCGCAGGCTGGTGAAAATGGGCATGACGCGCTGGTGCATGCCGGTGGAGCTGTCGCGCGACTGGCTGGTAAACCTGCTGAAGCAGTGCGAAACATTAGGCATTCGCCAGCAGTTTGAGGTAGAGGTGTTGAGCTATGGCTATTTGCCGCTGGCCTTATCGGCACGCTGCTTTACCGCGCGGGCGGAAAATCGCGGTAAGGATGATTGCCAGACCTGCTGCATTA
Organism: Erwinia oleae; assembly: GCF_000770305.1. Classification (GTDB taxonomy): domain Bacteria; phylum Pseudomonadota; class Gammaproteobacteria; order Enterobacterales; family Enterobacteriaceae; genus Erwinia; species Erwinia oleae. Next base: position 64,898 of record NZ_JNVB01000005.1, on the reverse strand, counting down.
ACTATCCGCTGGGCAGAGCGCTGCGCTCACAGGAGGATCAGCAGGTGTTTGTCCTCAACGGCATCCAGACCATGAGCGGATATTGCTACAACCTCGGTAACGATCTGATTTCTATGCAGGGGCTGGTGGATATCGTGCGTCTGTCGCCCCAGGGCAAAGAGACGCTGATGCTCATCGACCAGTTCCGTGCTAACGAAACGGGTAAGTATCCACTGGTGCTGGAAAACGGTCAGCAGTGCAACGGCTACTGGCGACAGGTCGCGGGGCTGGCGCTGGTAAGCTAATCAATGCGGGCCGTGCGCCCGCTTTCATTTCCATATCAGGCATTATCGACAATACTTCGTTGTGAGCTTGTCTGTGCGTAAAGTGCTGCAAACTGCCAATATTCCCGGAATGCGATCGCTTAAGCTGTGGTATTCCCTGATTACGAATAAGTGAGCGACGATGTCTGAGACCAGAAACGTACCCTTGTCAGTCCTCGACCTGGCGCCTGTCCCGCAGGGCGCAACCGCCCGCGATGCCTTCCACGCGTCGCTGGCGCTGGCCCGGCAGTGTGAAAAGCTGGGGTATAACCGCTACTGGCTGGCGGAACATCACAACATGACCGGTATCGCCAGCGCGGCGACCTCCGTGCTGATTGGTTACCTGGCGGCCAACACGCAAACGCTGCGACTCGGCTCCGGCGGCGTGATGCTGCCTAACCACGCGCCGTTAGTGATCGCCGAACAGTTTGGCACCCTCGCCTCGCTCTATCCTGACCGTATCGATTTAGGACTGGGCCGCGCGCCCGGTTCGGATCAGCGCACCATGATGGCGCTGCGCCGCCATATGAGCAGCCATGTTGATAATTTTCCCGGCGACGTACAGGAGTTGCTGAACTGGTTTGATGCGGAAGACGACGCGCGTCCTGCGGTACAGCCCGTGCCGGGTTTGGGACTGAAGATCCCGGTCTGGCTGCTGGGCTCCAGCCTGTACAGCGCGCAACTCTCTGCGCAACTCGGCCTGCCTTTCGCCTTCGCCTCGCACTTCGCGCCGGATATGCTGCTTCAGGCGCTGCACCTTTATCGCGAAAACTTTAAACCGTCGGCCCGGCTGCAAAAACCGCATGCGATGGTATGCATCAATATTGTTGCTGCCGACAGCGAGCGCGACGCCCGCTTCCTGTTTACCTCCATGCAGCAGCAGTTTATCAATCTGCGTCGCGGCATGCCTGGCCCGCTGCCCGCGCCGGTTGAGAATATGGAAAGCCTGTGGTCGCCTTCAGAGCAGTATGGCGTACAGCAGGCGCTGAGCATGTCGATTGTGGGCGATAAAGAGAAAGTCCGTCACGGGCTTGCCGCATTGATCCGCGAAACGCAGGCGGATGAAGTCATGGTCAACGGACAGATCTTCGATCGGGAAGCGCGCCTGCATTCCTTCTCGCTGGCCATGGAGGCGCATCAGTCGCTTCAGGACTAAACGTTTTCAGAACGGATGACGACCGGCCAGACAGTCGTCAATGATCTGCAATACGCCCTGCTCACCGTTACCAGGCGCGCGGTATTTTGCCGCCGCCTTCGCCGCGGGCGACGCATTGTCCATCGCAAAGCCGTATCCCGCCTGACGCAGCATCTCCAGATCGTTGCCGCCGTCGCCAAAGGCCAGCACTTCGTCGTCTCTGATACCGTAAATTTGCTGGATCTTTTTCAGGCCGTTTGCTTTGTGGTTGCCAGGGATGATCAAATCCACCGAGCCGTGACCGCTTGATACCGGCGTTACGATCCCTGTCAGCCTGCCGTCAAGCTCTGCCATCAGCGGCCCCACGTCATCTTCCCGGTAGCCCAGCGCGAATTTGAATATCCTGTCGCTGATTTGCCCGTAATCACTGACCTTGCGCAGCCGATGATAATAGCGTTGCATAATGTTAAAAAAACGCTCAGAACAGCTATCAAGCAGATACGCGCTTTCTGCGCCGCAGATAACCGTTTCGATACCTTCGGTCTGGTCCAGACACAACGTTACCTGTTGCACCTGCCCGGTTGATATTTCGCCGCAGTACAGCTCCTGTTGTTTATCGACCAGATAAGCACCGTTTTCTGCAACGTAGGCAATATCTACATCAATATCATCGAAGAAGCTTTTGAGCTGGTAATACTGATTGCCGCTGGCCACCACGAACTTGATTCCTCGCTGCTGCATCTGCTGATACTGCTCCCGAAAACGGCTGCGGTTGTACTGATGGTTGCCATCAAGAAAGGTGCCGTCCATGTCGGTGGCGATAAGTTTTATGCTCATGAGCACTCCATTAACTATGATCAGCGTGAATAGCGCAGTTTTAATGCGCCGAGAGTAATGATCAAAAAGCCGACGATAAGAAACGAAAAAGCAACGTAGAGGCTGGCGTAGTGCGCGACCCAGCCGAGCAGCGCCGGGCCGCCCAGCACGCCCAGATAGCCCACTGCCGTTACCAGCGCCACCGACATATTGACCGGCATACTTTTTTGCTGGCCCGCCAGGGTGATCAGCACCGGCACGATATTAGCGGCACCGATGCCGATCAGCGCAAAGCCGACCAGCGAAAAGACCCATCCCGGCAGCAGCACCACCATCGAATAGCCGATTGTGCCCAACAGGCCGCCCATCACCAGTATCCGCTTGCGTCCCAGGCGCTGTACCACGGCATCGCCGGTCAGACGCATCAGCGACATCATCAGTGAGAACACCGCGAACCCCCATCCGGCGCGTGCCACGTCCATACCGCGCTGCTGGTGCATAAAGACACCGCTCCAGTCAATGACCGCGCCTTCCGCCATAAAGCACAACAGCGTCATCAGGGCGATCAGGATCAGGTAAAAATCGGGTTTGCCACCGCGCTTTTCGCCCTTCTTCTCCTGATTGCCAACGGTGAGCAGCGAGCGGTATGAAATGCCGAGAACGACTGCGGTCGCCGCCATCGCGCAGAATGTGCTGGTCAACGGCGTGAGCCCCACGCTGAACAGCAGCGCGCCGCCGCCCGCGCCCGCGATGCCGCCGACGCTCCACAGGCAATGGAAACCCGACATCAGCGGCTTATCGGCCGCCTGTTCAATGATCGATCCCTGCACATTCATTGCCACATCGGTCAGACCGATACCCATACCAAACAGAAACAGGCTGCCGCCCAGCAGCCAGAGATCGTTCAGCGTTGCCAGCAGCGGCAGCATCAGAATGTACAGCGTGACCGAGATGATAATCACGGCCCGACAGCCCAGTCGGCCAATCAGCGGGCCGGAGCCAGACATCGAGAGCAGCGATCCTGCTCCGAGGCAAAGCAGAAGCAGCCCGAGCTGGTTGGCCTCCGCGCCCGTACGCTGCTGTGCAAAAGGTACCAGTGCCGCCCATAGCCCCATCGCCATGCCGGTAACAAAAAAGGTCGCCCGTGTCGCCATGCGATTTGCCGGGGTATCAACGCGTATCTCAGCGGCACTTTGCGCCATGCCTTGCTCCTTCTTGCAGTCAGAATAGTTATTAAAATACTTTTAATAAGTTAAGTGCATTCATCGCTGCCGTCAAGGCGATGGCGCAAATGTTATGGCGTTTAATCGCTGAACAGGCGGTGTCGGATAAATTCCTGGCTGGTCAGCTCGGCTATGCCCTGGAGATAGTCCTGACGCGCAGAGGGACGATAAATCAGCCGTGGAATATGGCGCAGAGGGAGAGTCCCGGCGCAGCGCCGGGCGATCTCAGGCAGTAACGTGTCGTTCAGATTAGGGCCGGTCAGCGCAACCGTCACCGGGTTGATGATGGCTACCAGCGAAACCACGATCGTTGCCATTTCATCAACCAGCGATTGACCGGCCAGGCCGGGCAGATTGCTCACTTCACCGGCAAAGTAGCTGGCGCCCTGAAGTACCTGCCCGTTAACCACAATGCCGCAGCCGGTGCAGGGAACGGCAGGCTTATGGATGTAAGCGACCGGAGCCGTAACGCCCGCGCAGCTACTGCGGTAGAAGCCCCAGGCGATATAGTTCATGTCATTGTCAGTTTGCACATACAAGCCGAACCGCTCCTGAAGATGCCGCATAATCGGCACGTCGTTAAACAGGCTGATGTCACACGAGAGAACCACGCCTTCCGCCACAACGCCGGGCAAACCCACACCGAGCGCCTGCACGTTAGGATGCGCTTGCAGGATCTCATCAACCTGCTGATAAAACCATTCCAGCGTCTGCGTCTGAAAGGCTTCTTCGCCCTGCGCCAGGAGATCGCCGGTCGCCGACGAGACGGACCAGACCAACGTTGCGGCGTGATCATCGCCTTCCGCATAGAGGCTCAGCAGGGAGAAGTAGTCAGGGTTGCAGGCGTAGCGCAGCGCCGGACGCCCGCCACGCGACGGCTCTGCCTCAATGACAATCGCCTCGCCTGAGTGGTGCAGCGCGTTCAGCACCGTACCGCAGGTTGCCACGCTCAAACCGGTTTGCAGCGCCACCTCTGCTTTCGTCGCCGAACCCAACGCTTTAAGCACGTCGCTGACCATAACGACGTTATTCTTTTTCATTTCTCGCGTCGTGCGGGTGATGGGAAAACGCATATCGCCTCACTGGCTGGTTGATGATGGGATTTAATTTACCACAAGGTTTGCTGGCATCGGCAGCCAGATTACAGGCAAAAAAAAGCCGGTCAGGTGACCGGCTTATCGGGATCAGGAAGATGTACGTTTAGGCGTCGCGACGACGCACGGGACCATCTTCACGACGACGCGGGCCGCCTTCGCGATTAAAGCCACCGCCGCGACGTTCGCCGCCACGATCGTTGCTGAAGCGACGAGCGCCTTCAGGACGATCGCCACGACCCGCACCGCGAGCCGGGCCGCTGCCACGGCGTTCGCCGTCGCGAGGCTGCGCATCACCAATCAGCTGCATATTCATCGGCTTGTTCAGAATACGCGTGCGGGTGAAGTGTTGCAGGATTTCACCCGGCATGCCTTTCGGCAACTCGATGGTAGAGTGCGTACCGAACATCTTGATGTTGCCGATGTAGCGGCTGCTGATATCGCCTTCGTTAGCAATAGCGCCAACGATATGACGAACTTCAACACCATCATCACGGCCCACTTCAATACGGTAAACTTCCATATCGCCAACGTCACGACGTTCACGACGTGGACGATCGCCGCCTTCGCGGTTTTCACGTGGCCCACGCTCGGCGCGGTCGCCACGGCGTTCATCACGACGGTCGTCACGTTCGCGGAATTCACGACGCGGACGCGGAGCCGGATCCGCTGGCACGATCAGAGGGCGTTCGCCCTGCGCCATTTTCAGCAGCGCGGCGGCCAGCGTTTCCATATCCAGCTCGGCTTCCGGCTGAAGCCTGGACAGCAGCGCGCGATACATATCCAGATCGCTGCTTTCCAGCTGCTGCTGTACTTTCGCAGCAAAGCGGGTCAGGCGACGCTCGCCCAGCAGCTCTGCGTTTGGCAGCTCAACTTCAGGAATGGTCAGCTTCATGGTGCGTTCAATGTTACGCAGCAGACGGCGCTCGCGGTTTTCAACAAACAGCAGCGCGCGACCTGCACGGCCTGCACGACCCGTACGGCCGATACGGTGAACGTAAGACTCTGCATCCATCGGGATGTCATAGTTCACAACAAGGCTGATGCGCTCAACGTCCAGACCGCGAGCGGCGACGTCGGTGGCAATCAGGATATCCAGGCGGCCGTCTTTCAGGCGTTCCAGCGTCTGCTCACGCAGTGCCTGGTTCATGTCGCCGTTCAGCGCGGCGCTGTTATAACCGCTGCGCTCCAGCGCTTCAGCTACTTCCAGCGTGGCATTTTTGGTACGCACGAAGATGATCGCTGCGTCGAAATCTTCTGACTCAAGGAAACGCGTCAGCGCATCGGTCTTACGACCGTAGGCGGTCCAGTAGCTCTGGCTGATGTCAGGGCGCGTGGTCAGGCTCGACTGGATCCGTACTTCCTGCGGATCATTCATAAAGCGTTTGGTAATACGACGGATCGCTTCCGGCATAGTCGCAGAGAACAGCGCGGTCTGATGATCGGCTGGGATCTGCGCCATGATGGTTTCAACGTCTTCGATGAAGCCCATGCGCAGCATTTCGTCTGCTTCATCCAGCACCAGGCCGCGCAGGTTGGAAAGATCCAGCGTGCCGCGTTTCAGGTGATCGAGCAGACGGCCCGGCGTGCCCACAACAACCTGTGGACCCTGGCGCAGTGCGCGCAGCTGTACGTCATAACGCTGGCCGCCGTAAAGGGCCACCACGTTCAGACCACGCATGTGTTTAGCGAATTCGGTGACGGCTTCGGCGACCTGAACAGCCAGCTCGCGAGTTGGCGCCAGCACCAGGATTTGGGGTGCTTTCAGGTTGCTGTCAATGTTGTGCAGCAGCGGCAGCGAAAACGCTGCGGTTTTGCCGCTCCCGGTCTGCGCCATACCCAGCACATCGCGGCCCGCCAGCAGATGTGGGATACACTCTGCCTGGATCGGAGAAGGCTTCACGTAGCCCATACCGTTCAGTGATTCGAGGATGGCGTCGTTCAGGCCAAGGTCAGCAAAAGTGGTTTCAATATCAGTCATGTAGTACACGTGCCTCTTAGATTGCGGCGGCCAGTCTACATAACTCGTCGTGAAAACATTCAGTCATTTTCATCAAAAAGTGTGAACCGGCTCAAATTAGTGGTTTTGACGAACACGAAAGCCCTCACCCGGCAGGATGATGACATGCGCGAAAAAAGGGCAATAAAAGTTCGTCAGCTATTGCTGGTCAGATTCTGATAAATCGTCTTGTGTCTGGCCAAGAAGCGCCAGCTCCAACAATGCATACCGGTGCTCAACAAAGTTGTGGACATTGTTAGCGACCGTCAGCTTGAACAACGCTTCTGCGTTGTCCTTCTCCCCCAGACTTAGGTAATGTTTACCTAAATAGAAGTTGGTTTCACTGAGATGTTCAGCGAGCGAGGTGTTATCCGTTGCATCCGCCTTGAGACTCTCCATCAGCTTACCTTCGCTGATGTTGCCCAGGTAGAAATCGACAATATTCCATCCCCATTGATCTTTTTCCGCACGATCGTAGCGCTGTTTCAACGCCACTTTTGCCTTGTCGGCATCCATTTCTCGTTCATCGAGATAGAGCCACAGGCTGCGGAAAGGATCGTTAGGATCGTCTTGATAAAACGCCAGCAGATCATCCTGCGCCAGTTTAAACCGTCCGCCATAATACAAGGCGATACCGCGGTTTAAGTGCGCGTAATTGTAAGTTGGATCAAGCTCAAGTACAGAATCGAACGCTTCATAGGCAGCATCAAAATTGCCTGCCTGCGTTAAATAAATGCCTAAGTAATTGAATACTTCAGGCATATCAGGTCTGATGGCCAGCGCTTGTGAAAAATCATTTCGCGCCAGGGCCCGCAAACCCAAACTATCATACAACACTCCGCGCTCATATAATAGCTGTGCGCGTTCATCATCGCTCAGGGCACGACTGGCAAGTATTTGTTCCATACGTGCCAAAATGACTTCCTGTTGCAGCGTAGGCTGCAACGGAACCGCCAGTACATCGCTTTCGCGCCAGTTCGGGTTGCTGCATCCTGCCAGCGTCAAAGCTGTAGCAACAAGACACCAGCGCAAAAAAGGCTTCATTTCCCACTCCCGAATACAAACAATGGGATGAATGTCCTTTCATCCGCCTGCCATGCACAAGGTGTCGTCCTGCCCTCGCGATGAAACAGCTCTCCAAAAAATGGAGAGCTTAACGGTCTGTCGTTACTCGGCTTCCGGCGCTGGCGTCTCAGCCGTCGCTTCAGGCTCGGCCTGCGCAGTGGCTTCTTTGATGCTCAGGCGCACACGGCCCTGACGATCAACTTCCAGTACTTTCACCGGCACTTCCTGACCCATTTGCAGATAGTCGGTCACCTTCTCAACACGCTTGTCGGCGATCTGAGAAATGTGAACCAGGCCTTCTTTGCCGCCGCCAATCGCGACGAACGCGCCGAAGTCCACAATACGCGTCACTTTACCGTTGTAGATGCGACCCACTTCGATTTCAGCGGTGATCTCTTCGATACGACGAATCGCATATTTCGCTTTTTCACCATCCGTCGCTGCGATTTTAACCGTGCCATCATCTTCAATTTCGATGGTGGTGCCGGTCTCTTCAGTCAGCGCACGAATAACGGAACCGCCTTTACCGATCACGTCTTTGATCTTGTCCGGACTGATCTTGATGGTGTGAATGCGTGGAGCAAACTGAGAGATATCGCCGCGCGGCGTGCTGATAGCCTGTTCCATCACGCCAAGGATGTGCAGACGCGCACCTTTAGCCTGATTCAGCGCAACCTGCATGATTTCGCGGGTGATGCCTTCAATTTTAATGTCCATTTGCAGCGCGGTAATCCCTTCGCGGCTACCGGCTACTTTGAAGTCCATGTCGCCAAGGTGATCTTCATCACCCAGGATATCGGACAGCACCACAAAGTTCTCACCCTCTTTCACCAGGCCCATAGCGATACCCGCAACGGCGGCTTTGATCGGTACGCCCGCATCCATTAATGCCAGTGACGCGCCGCAAACGGAAGCCATTGATGAGGAGCCGTTCGATTCGGTGATCTCAGACACCACGCGCACGGTGTACGGGAAGGTATCGGCTTTTGGCATCACTGCCAGCATGCCGCGCTTCGCCAGACGACCGTGACCGATTTCACGGCGCTTCGGCGATCCGACCATGCCGGTTTCACCCACAGAGTACGGAGGGAAGTTGTAGTGGAACAGGAAGTTGTCGGTGCGTTCGCCCATCAGTTCATCAAGGTTCTGCGCGTCACGCGTCGTTCCCAGCGTGGCCGTTACCAGCGCCTGTGTTTCACCACGGGTAAACAGCGCGGAACCGTGAGTGCGTGGCAGTACGCCAGTGCGCACGTCCAGACCGCGGATCATGTCTTTTTCACGTCCATCGATACGCGGCTCACCGCGCAGGATGCGGCTGCGCACCACGTCTTTTTCCAGACTGTGCAGAATATCGCCGATTTCGCCTTCATCCAGGCTTTCGTCTTCAGCTTTCAATGCAGCCACAACGTCTGACTTGATGACGTCAACCTGCGCGTAGCGCTCCTGCTTTTCGGTAATTCGGTAAGCGTCGCTGAGGCGGGACTCGCCCAGTGCAGCAATGCGTGAGTGTAACGTTTCGTTGACAGCTTCTGGTTTCCAGTCCCAACGTGGCTTGCCCGCTTCGGCGACCAGCGCGTTGATCTGCTCAATAATAATCTGCTGCTGCTCATGACCAAATACCACTGCGCCCAGCATCTGATCTTCGCTCAGCAGTTCAGCTTCTGATTCAACCATCAATACCGCGCCCTGCGTACCGGCGACCACCAGGTCCAGCTTGCTCTCTTTCAGCTCGTCGGTGGTGGGGTTCAGCACATACTGATCGTTAATATAGCCTACGCGCGCGGCGCCGATAGGGCCATTGAAAGGCATACCGGAAAGGCTCAGCGCGGCAGAGGCGCCGATCATAGCAACGATATCAGGATTCACCTGTGGGTTAACGGAAACGACGGTCGCGATAACCTGCACTTCGTTAACGAAGCCTTCCGGGAACAGTGGACGCACCGGGCGGTCAATCAGACGTGAGGTCAGCGTTTCGCCTTCGCTTGGACGGCCTTCACGACGGAAGAAGCTGCCAGGGATGCGGCCAGCGGCGTAGGTACGCTCCTGGTAGTTAACGGTCAGCGGGAAAAAGTCCTGACCTGGCTTCGCTTTTTTCTGACCTACAACGGTAACGAATACGGCGGTATCGTCCATGCTTACCATGACGGCTGCCGTTGCCTGACGAGCCATCATGCCCGTCTCAAGCGTGACAGTATGCTGACCATACTGGAATTTTTTTACGATCGGATTCAGCAAAATTGTGTCCTTAACGTGTTAGCGGAGTACTGACTCCGCCGTCAATCTATAATCTTTCATTGCATCCTCGCGACTAATGACAAACCTCATATCCCCGCAGAAAATAAGGTTTCTCAATAGCCGCGCGAAACGCTGCAACTGAAAGATCGCACCTGTTAACAATACATTAGTTTGCGCTGGATTGCTGCCGCTTATCGGAAAAAAGGAGCCTTAAGGCTCCTTCTTTAGCAAAACTCGCAGTGACCAACCCGTCTGCCACCCTGAAGCCTTAAGTGAGGCTAAATACGGCAGGCGGGTTTTAAGATCTTAGCGACGCAGACCCAGACGCTCGATCAGGCTGGTGTAGCGTGCAACATCTTTACGCTTCAGGTAATCCAGCAGTTTACGACGCTGAGAAACCATACGCAGCAGGCCGCGACGGCTGTGGTGATCTTTTTTGTGCTCAGAGAAGTGACCCTGAAGGTGATTAATCTGCGCAGTCAGCAGAGCAACCTGCACTTCGGTAGAACCACTGTCATTTGCATCACGACCGTAATCAGCAACGATCTGCGCTTTAGCTTCAACACTTAGAGACATATTACAACTCCAATTTTAAGATAAATGTACAGGTGCCGATCTCTAATTCAGCAACCCAATGGTAAAGCCGCGCTATTCTACTCTTAGCCTGCCGCTTTCGCAAACGGCGGTTCAGAATATTCAACCACCAGTCTTTTTGGCGCAACGCGACCGTCATCGGCAATTTCAGCCATGCCAATGAATTTACGCGCTTCCCCTTCCGTAACGCGAACGCGCCCTGAAGCCGGAGCCGAGGCCGCCTGCACGGGCTGGCCCTGTTTGAACCAGGCCGCCACCGAACTCATCAGGTTCACTTCCGGATAAGCCGCAGCCGGGCTGTCCATGGGCATCAGCAACGGATCGAGCAGATCTGCCGCTGCTTTCCCGGCAACGGTGGACTCTTCGAGCAACGCGTTCAGCTGCTCCAGCGTCACCATCCGGTTTAGCGGATAGGTCGCTACCTGCAAGCGCCGCAGGTAGATAACGTGCGCGCCACAGCCAAGCAGCTCACCCAGATCGTCAGTAATGGTGCGGATGTAGGTGCCTTTGGAGCAGTGTATTTCCAGCTCCAGCTCCGTGCCTTCCCAGCGAATCAGCTTCAGGTCATAGACCGTGATGCTGCGCGATTCGCGGGGAACCTCGATGCCTTCACGCGCATATTCATAGAGCTTGCGGCCCTGATATTTCAGCGCTGAATACATCGACGGCACCTGTTGCGTTTCGCCGCGAAAGCTTTCCAGCGCCGCGTCGAGCTGCGCCTGGGTGACGTTTACGGGACGCGCACTGATAATCTGACCATCCGCGTCTGAGGTATCGGTGCGCTCGCCAAGACGCGCAATCACGCGATAGCGCTTGTCCGAATCAAGCAGGTATTGTGAAAACTTGGTGGCTTCGCCAAGGCAAATTGGCAGCATGCCGGTAGCCAGCGGATCCAGCGCGCCGGTATGACCGGCCCGATTCGCGTTGTACAGGCGTTTCACCTTTTGCAGCGCGTCGTTGCTGGAAAGACCCGCCGGTTTATCCAGCAGCAGCACGCCATGAATATCGCGTCCGCGACGACGTGGGCGACTCATTACTCCTCCTGGTCTTCTTCCGCAGAACCACGACGCTCAGCGTCGCTTCTCACCACGTTAGTGACAAGGTTGGACATCCGCATCCCCTCGACCAGAGAGTTGTCGTAGAAAAAGGTCAGCTCAGGCACGATACGCAGGCGCATCGCTTTACCCAGCAGGCTACGGATGTAGCCAGAAGCATCGCCTAACGCGCGCAGGCCGCCTTTGATTGCCTCTTCGTCTTTGTCGTTCAGGAAGGTCACAAACACTTTGGCATAGGCCAGGTCGCGAGAAACATCAACGCCGGAAACGGTTACCATCATGCCCAGACGCGGATCTTTGATCTCGCGTTGTAAAATAATTGCGATCTCTTTTTGCAGCTCCTGAGAAACGCGCTGCGGGCGACCAAATTCTTTCGCCATAATAGAACTCTCCAAATAATTTGGGAGGCGCAATGGCCTCCCAAACAGGTCACTCGTTTAAGGGACCGTTAAGCGATAGTACGCTGGATTTCAATGATTTCAAAGACTTCTATCATATCGCCAGGACGCACATCGTTATAGTTGCGGACGCCGATACCACACTCCATGCCGTTGCGGACTTCGTTAACGTCATCTTTGAAGCGGCGCAGGGATTCCAGTTCGCCTTCATAGATAACCACGTTGTCGCGCAGCACGCGGATGGGATTGTGACGCTTAATATTACCTTCGGTCACCATACAGCCGGCAATAGCGCCGAACTTCGGTGATTTAAAGACATCACGCACTTCAGCCAGGCCAATAATCTGCTGTTTGTATTCAGGCGCCAGCATACCGCTCATCGCCTGTTTCACTTCATCAATCAGATTATAGATGACGGAGTAGTAGCGCAGATCCAGGCTTTCAGCGTCAATGACGCGACGGGCAGAAGCATCAGCACGTACGTTGAAGCCGATAAGGATAGCGTTTGACGCCGCAGCCAGCGTGGCATCGGTTTCGGTGATGCCACCCACGCCGGAGCCGACGATTTTAACTTTAACTTCTTCCGTGGAGAGTTTCTGGAGAGAGTCAGCGATAGCTTCAACTGAACCCTGCACGTCTGCTTTCATCACGATATTCAGTTCGGAAACTTCGCCTTCGGTCATGTTCGCAAACATGTTCTCCAGCTTAGATTTCTGCTGACGCGCCAGTTTAACTTCGCGGAATTTGCCCTGACGATACAGTGCCACTTCGCGCGCTTTCTTCTCGTCACGCACAACGGTTGCTTCGTCACCGGCGGCAGGCACACCTGAAAGGCCCAGGATCTCAACGGGGATCGACGGACCGGCTTCCAGAACTTCACGTCCCAGTTCGTCGCGCATGGCACGAACGCGGCCGTATTCAAAGCCGCACAGCACGATGTCGCCTTTATTCAGCGTACCTTCGCGCACCAGTACGGTAGCAACCGGGCCGCGGCCTTTATCCAGGAAGGATTCAATGACCACGCCGCTCGCCATGCCCTGACGTACTGCGGTCAGTTCAAGCACTTCCGCCTGTAGCAGGATAGCGTTCAGCAGATCGTCAATACCCGTTCCGGCTTTCGCTGAAACGCTGACGAACATGTTTTCGCCGCCCCACTCTTCCGGGATGATACCGTACTGAGTCAGTTCGTTTTTAACGCGGTCCGGGTCCGCTTCCGGTTTATCGACCTTGTTCACCGCAACCACAACCGGCACTTTCGCCGCTTTGGCGTGCTGGATTGCTTCGATGGTCTGAGGCATCACGCCATCGTCAGCAGCCACAACCAGAATAACGATATCCGTTGCCTGCGCACCACGAGCACGCATAGCGGTAAACGCGGCGTGACCTGGGGTATCAAGGAACGTCACCATGCCGTTATCGGTTTCGACGTGGTAAGCACCGATGTGCTGGGTAATGCCGCCCGCTTCGCCGGAGGCAACCTTGGTGGAACGAATGTAATCCAGCAGCGAGGTTTTACCGTGGTCAACGTGGCCCATGATGGTCACGACCGGCGCACGAGATTCCATTGCCGCATCGGTATCACGATCGCTCATTACCGCTTCTTCCAGTTCGTTCTCGCGGCGAAGGGTCACTTTGTGTCCCATCTCCTCGGCAACCAGCTGTGCGGTTTCCTGATCGATAACCTGATTAATGGTGGCCATGGCGCCCATTTTCATCATCACTTTGATGACCTGAGAGCCTTTCACCGCCATTTTGTTAGCCAGTTCGGCAACGGTAACGGTTTCGCCGATGACCACATCGCGGTTGACCGCCTGCGCAGGCTTGTTGAAGCCCTGTTGCAGCGTACTTGGCTTGCGCTTGCCGCCTTTGCCACCGCGGAACTGCGCACGGGCTTCTTCGCGATCGGTTTTCGCTTCCGAATGCTTATTGCCTTTCTTGCGCTGCGGTGCTTTCGCAGGGCGCGCGGCGCGCGTACGGCGGTCGCCTTCAACCTGCGCATCGTTTTCGTCTTCGGCCGCGCGCGCATGGGTTGAGGTGGTTACGTGATAGTCAGACGTATCCTCAACGACTTTCTCCGCTGCCGCCCACTCTTCGCCTTTCTCTTCGGCCATTTTGCGGGCTTCTTCCGCTACGCGCTTCGCGTTCTCTTCGATTTTACGACGCGCTTCTTCTTCAGCTTTACGCTTCAGTTCAGCGGCTTCTGCTTCACGGCGGGCTTTGTCGGACTGCGAAGCCTTCATGGTTTCGTCGGTATGTTGATTGCTCACTTTGTCTTTTTCCGCTGCTGCACGTTTGGCCTTGTCTGCGGCCTCACGTTTAGCGTGCTCCTCGGCTTCACGTTTCGCTTTTTCTTGAGCTTCGCGTTTGGCTTTTTCTTCAGCCTCGCGATGAGCCAGTTCTTCCGCTTCACGCTGCGCCTGCTCTTCTGCTTCCGCCTGTGCGGCTTCGGCAGGATCGCCTTTCACATAGGTGCGCTTTTTGCGGACTTCGATCTGTACGGATTTACTTTTACCCCCGGTGCCGGGAATATTCAAGGTGCTGCGCGTTTTACGCTGCAAAGTCAGTTTTCCCGTACCGCCGCTATGATCGCGGTTCAGGTGGTTCAGGAGCGTTTCTTTTTCATGCTGCGTCACAGAATCTGTTTCAGACTTACGGATCCCTGCATCAGCAAACTGCTGTACCAGGCGTTCTACCGGGGTCTGAATTTCTGCGGCCAGCGATTTTACGGTTACATCTGTCATGCTGTTCCTTCCTGCTACAGTTTATTACGCGTCGTCGCCGAACCAGCAGATATTACGTGCGGCCATAATCAGCTCGCCTGCCTGCTCATCGCTCAGGCCATCAATATCTGTCAGGTCGTCAACGCCCTGCTCGGCAAGATCTTCCAGCGTGCAAACGCCGATCTTAGCCAGCCTGTATGCCAGCTCGCGATCAAGACCTTCCAGGTTTAGCAAATCTTCAGCCGGCTGGTTGTCGCCCAGGCTTTCTTCTTTCGCCAGCGCAAGGGTGGTTAACGCATTTTTCGCCCGATCGCGCAGCGCTTCTACCGTCTCTTCATCCAGACCGTCGATTTGCAGCAGTTCATTGATCGGCACATAGGCCAGCTCTTCCAGCGAAGAGAAGCCCTCTTCAACCAGAACGGTGGCAAACTCCTCGTCAATATCGAGGTGTCGGGTAAAGACGTCGATGGCGGCATGGGCTTCAGCCTGATGCTTCGCTTGCAGGTCGTCAACCGTCATCACGTTCAGCTCCCAGCCGCTAAGCTGCGAAGCCAGACGCACGTTCTGGCCGTTACGCCCAATCGCCTGAGCCAGGTTGCCGGCTTCAACGGCGATATCCATGGTGTGATTGTCCTCATCCACGACGATAGACGCGACATCCGCCGGGGCCATCGCATTGATCACGAACTGAGCCGGGTTATCGTCCCACAGCACGATATCAATACGTTCGCCTCCCAGTTCGCTGGACACCGCCTGAACGCGCGCACCGCGCATCCCTACGCAGGCGCCGACCGGATCGATACGCTTGTCGTTGGTTTTCACCACGATTTTAGCTCGTGAGCCGGGATCGCGCGCGGCGGCTTTAATTTCAATCACTTCTTCGCCGATTTCCGGCACTTCAATGCGGAAAAGTTCGATCAGCATCTCAGGTTTAGAGCGGCTGACGAACAGTTGCGCACCGCGAGCTTCGGGACGAACGTCGTAAAGCACGCCGCGAATACGGTCGCCCGGACGGAAGTTTTCGCGCGGCAGCATGTCTTCACGAATGATGACCGCTTCCGCACTGGTGTTCGAACCGTCAGCCGGACGGACTTCCAGGGAAATGTTGTCGCGGTTAACTTTTTTCACCACGCCGGTGATAATTTCACCCTGGTTCTCACGGAACTGGTCAACAACCATTGCGCGCTCGGCTTCGCGCACTTTCTGCACGATAACCTGTTTTGCGGTCTGGGTGGTGATACGGTCAAAGGTAACAGACTCGATCTGGTCTTCAACAAACTCGCCAACGTTAAAGGATTCATCCTCAAAGCGTGCCGCTTCCAGCGTAATCTCACGCGTTGGCATGGTCACTTCTTCAACAATAACCCAGCGGCGGAAGGTGTCAAAATCACCACTTTTACGATCGATGCTGACGCGAACGTCAATTTCCTGCTCATATTTTTTCTTGGTCGCCGTGGCCAGCGCGCTCTCCAACGCTTCAAAAATCTTCTCGCGCGGGAGTGACTTCTCGTTAGATACGGCCTCGACTACAGCTAAGATCTCTTTGTTCATCCTGGTATGCCTCAATCCGGACGTTTAAAAGTGGGGGACCAGGTTCGCCTTCTGGATATTACTCAGCGCGAACACTTCGTCTTTACCCTCAACGGCTACAGTGATCATCTCACCTTCAACAGATTTAATGATTCCCTGCCATTTGCGGCGGTTCTGAACGGCCATACGCAGCACAAGGCTCACTTCTTCGCCAATAAAACGAGCATAGTGCTCAGCAGTGAAGAGAGGGCGCTCAAGGCCTGGCGAGGAGACTTCAAGGTTATAAGCAACAGTAATCGGATCTTCAACATCAAATACTGCGCTTACCTGATGACTAACATCAGCACAATCGTCAACAGTGATGCCATTTTCACTATCAATATAGATGCGCAGAGTAGAAGTGCGCCCGCGCACAAACTCGATACCGACCAGTTCATAGCCCAAGGCTTCAACCGGTGCTGAAATCAACGCTGTTAATTTTTGCTCTAATGTGGACAATCCCACCCCCAAGACATAAAAAAAGGGCTTAATAGCCCAGTATGCTGTTTCCTGATAACAAAAAACCCCGATAAATCGGGGCTTAATGCGACTGGACCCTGTACGCCATCACTGGCGGTTCGGCACAATCCAAAAGAATTTTTTTCAAAATCAACTATAGCTAACTGTGCCGCATACTGCATACAGTATATTTGAAAAAGAACTCTAAGGGAAAGTGGTTGCGGGGGCCGGATTTGAACCGACGACCTTCGGGTTATGAGCCCGACGAGCTACCAGGCTGCTCCACCCCGCGTCCGAAAACGTGGCAAATACTACGCCGATCTTGCAGAAAATGCAAGCAAAACTGAGATTTGGTACCGAGGACGGGACTTGAACCCGTAAGCCCATGCGGGCACTACCACCTCAAGGTAGCGTGTCTACCAATTCCACCACCACGGCACTAAAGATTGCGACTTACTCTTACTTAACTCAACATCTTACTGTGGAATATCGCTACCCGGCGCGGCCGGTTTCGCTGGCTGGCTCTGCTGCTGTTGGGCAGGCTGAGACAGATTTTCCCACTCGCTTCCTTTCTGCGTTTTGTTGCTATTCAGGTTACCAAGAATCAGGCTGAAGATGAAGAACAACGTCGCCAGCACTGCGGTCATACGGGTCATAAAGTTGCCAGAACCGTTAGAACCAAACAGCGTTGCGGACGAGCCTGCACCGAATGACGCGCCCATATCAGCGCCTTTACCCTGTTGCAGCATGATCAGACCAACAAGGCCAATCGCTACAAGAAGGAAAACTACTAAAAGAGCTTCGTACATATTAACCTGTTCCTTGTACGTTAACCGTACAGTAATAGCTTCAAACCAGTCAGAGAAATAGCATTGCTGCTACCCATCAGAAGCGGGTGAGAATACTAACCAAAGCGCGCACCCTACGCAAGGGCAATTTATCACGTGGCTGCTGATTGCAGAAAAAAGCGACAGAAGCGATGTTTTACCTCAAAAAACCACCCGCAACCGATGCTTATTTGCGCAACTCGTTTTAAAAAAAAGCAACACTGGCTGAATACCGCTATACCGCTATACCGCTTTGACGGCATCGGCAATACGATGCGCCAGCGCGGTGACCTGCGCCTCATCTTCACCCTCAACCATCACACGAATCAACGGTTCGGTTCCGGATTTACGTAACAGTACGCGGCCCCGGCCATGCAGTTCGTGCTCCACCTCTGCCGTTACCGCTTTTACCGTTTCGTTTTCAAGCGGGTCCGTTGCGCCGCTGAAGCGAACATTCACCAGGATCTGCGGCAGCAGCTTCATGCCGCTGCAAAGGTCGTGCAGGCTCATATGGCTGCGCACCATAGCCGACAACACCTGCAAACCAGCGACAATGCCATCGCCGGTGGTGGTTTTATCCAGCAGGATCACATGGCCTGAGTTTTCCGCGCCCAGTCGCCAGCCCTTCTCCTGAAGTTTTTCCAGCACGTAGCGGTCGCCTACCTTAGCGCGAACAAAAGGAATGCCGAGCTGTTTCAGAGCCAACTCCAGCCCCATATTGCTCATCAGCGTGCCCACCACGCCGCCACGCAACTGCCCTTCACGCAGCCCTTCGCGCGCGATGATATAGAGGATCTGATCGCCATCCACTTTGTGCCCCAGATGATCAACCATCATGATGCGGTCACCGTCACCGTCGTAGGCCAGGCCGATATCGGCTTTCTCCGCCAGCACGCGCGCCTGAAGCTGGCGTACATCCGTCGCGCCGCACTCTTTATTGATATTCATGCCGTCCGGCTGCACGCCAAGCGTAATCACCGTTGCGCCCAGTTCGCGCAGAACGTTTGGCGCAATGTGATAAGTTGCGCCATTAGCACAATCAACCACGATTTTCAGACCGCTAAGGCTGAGCTGGCTGGGAAACGTGCCCTTACAGAATTCGATATAACGTCCGGCGGCATCGACAATGCGGCTGGCGCGACCCAGTTCCGCCGAGTCCACGCAGGTAATCGGTTTTTCCATTTCCGCTTCGATGGCTTCTTCCACATCATCAGGCAGCTTTGTACCCTCAATAGAGAAGAACTTGATGCCGTTGTCATCAAAGGGATTATGCGAGGCGGAAATAACAATGCCCGCCTCAGCGCGGAAGGTACGCGTCAGATAGGCGATGGCGGGCGTCGGCATCGGGCCGGTGAACGCAGCAGACAGGCCGGCAGCGGCGAGGCCTGCTTCCAGCGCCGACTCCAGCATGTAGCCTGAAATGCGCGTGTCTTTGCCAATAATGATTTTTTTCGAGCCGTTTCGGGCCAGAACTTTACCGGCGGCCCAGCCCAGCTTCAGCACGAAGTCCGGCGTGATTGGCGCTTCACCGACTCTGCCGCGAATACCATCTGTACCAAAATATTTACGATTACTCATAGACCCTTCATTTTTAGTATTGAGATACGTTGCCGCTTATCCTCTTGCGCTGAGCGTTGCTTCAACCACGCGCATCGCCTCAACCGTTTCTTTTACATCATGCACCCGCAGAATATGCGCGCCCTGCATGGCGGCAATGGTTGCGCAGGCGAGGCTGCCGTTCAGCCGCTGGGACGGGCCAACGTTAAGCAGTTGACCAATCATGCTTTTGCGCGACATCCCCACCAGCAGCGGCAGTCCGTGGCGATGAAAATCGGCCAGATGCGCCAGAAGCTGATAATTATGAGAGAGATTCTTACCGAAACCAAAGCCGGGGTCGAGCAGCAGTTGCTGTTTTTTGATCCCTGCCGCCTCACAACGTGCGATCTGCCCGACAAAAAAGTCATCCACTTCCTGCAAGACGTTGGAATATTCAGGAGCCTGCTGCATGTTGCGCGGTTCGCCCTGCATATGCATCAGGCAAACCGGCAGACCGCTCTCCGCTGCCGCAGAAAGGGCGCCGGGCATCTGAAGCGAGCGGATATCGTTGATCATGTGCGCGCCGACATGCGCCGAGGCGCTGATCACCTCTGGCCGCGACGTATCAACGGAAATCCAGACCTCAAAGCGCTGTGCTATCGCCTCCACAACCGGTATCACGCGCTCAAGTTCCTGTTCTACGCTCACCTCACCGGCGCCGGGCCGGGTCGACTCGCCGCCGATATCAATAATGGTCGCACCGGCATTGATCATCGCATTGGCATGCGTGAGTGCGGGGATCAGATCGTTATGCTTTCCGCCGTCGGAAAAGGAATCCGGTGTCACATTTAAAATGCCCATTACATGGGGATGTGACAGATCGAGAACGGATTCTCTGGCGTAAAGCTTCATGGCGTCTCCGGTTGGCGTTAATAAGTGATTTCGCTATTTTAGCGGCTATGAGGATATAAAAAACCCCGGTCTGCGCCGGGGTTTTGTTTATTGCGTCATTGTCTGGAGACGTTTCGGTCATCCAGCCAGTGATTACATGGTGTTGCCTGGGTTTGGCGTACGCGGTTCGTCAACCGGGCGCGGTGCCTTAGGCGAGCCGTTGTCGGAATTGTCAGAGCTGCCTGGCTCTTCCCAGCCCGCTGGCGGACGCACTTCACGGCGTGCCATCAGATCGTCGATCTGCGGCGCATCAATGGTTTCATACTTCATCAGCGCGTCTTTCATCGTGTGAAGAATGTCCAGATTTTCATTAAGAATGCGACGCGCGCGCTGGTAGTTGCCCTCGATCAGCAGTTTTACTTCCTGATCGATAATGCGCGCGGTTTCATCCGACATGTGTTTCGCTTTAGCCACTGAACGACCAAGGAACACTTCGCCTTCTTCTTCCGCATAGAGCAACGGCCCCAGTTTTTCTGAGAAGCCCCATTGCGTAACCATGTTACGTGCAATCGACGTAGCAACTTTAATGTCGTTTGATGCGCCGGTTGAAACATGCTCAGAACCGTAGATGATCTCTTCCGCCAGTCGACCGCCGTAGAGCGTGGAGATTTGGCTCTCCAGCTTCTGACGGCTCGCACTGATGGCATCGCCTTCCGGCAGGAAGAACGTGACACCCAGCGCGCGACCACGCGGAATAATCGTCACTTTATGAACCGGATCGTGCTCAGGCACCAGGCGACCGATGATCGCATGCCCCGCTTCATGATACGCGGTAGATTCTTTTTGCGCTTCTGTCATCACCATAGAGCGACGTTCCGCACCCATCATGATTTTATCTTTCGCTTTTTCGAATTCGACCATTGATACCACGCGACGGTTACCACGCGCGGCAAACAGCGCCGCTTCGTTCACCAGGTTCGCCAGGTCGGCACCGGAGAAGCCCGGCGTACCGCGCGCAATGATTGCCGCATCAATATCGGTTGCCAGCGGTACGCGACGCATATGCACTTTCAGGATCTGCTCACGACCGCGCACGTCAGGCAGGCCCACGACAACCTGACGGTCGAAGCGGCCGGGACGCAGCAGCGCCGGATCAAGCACGTCTGGACGGTTTGTCGCCGCGATGACGATAATGCCTTCATTGCCTTCAAAGCCGTCCATCTCAACCAGCATCTGGTTCAGGGTTTGCTCACGCTCATCGTGACCGCCGCCCAGTCCTGCGCCACGCTGGCGCCCTACGGCATCGATCTCATCGATAAAGATAATGCACGGTGCAGCTTTTTTCGCCTGCTCGAACATATCGCGAACGCGCGAGGCGCCGACGCCGACAAACATTTCAACGAAGTCGGAACCGGAAATGGTAAAGAAAGGCACTTTTGCTTCGCCGGCAATGGCTTTTGCCAGCAGCGTTTTACCCGTTCCCGGCGGGCCAACCATCAGCACGCCCTTGGGAATTTTACCGCCCAACTTCTGGAAACGGCTTGGCTCACGCAGGTAGTCAACCAGCTCGCTCACTTCTTCTTTCGCTTCGTCACAGCCTGCAACGTCAGCAAAGGTCGTTTTGATCTGATCTTCCGTCAGCATGCGGGCTTTACTTTTACCGAAGGACATCGCGCCCTTGCCGCCGCCGCCCTGCATCTGCCGCATGAAGAAGATCCAGACGCCAATCAGTAACAGCATTGGGAACCAGGAGATGAAGATTGATGCCAACAGGCTCGGCTCTTCAGGCGGTTCACCCACTACTTTTACGTTTTTAGTCAACAGGTTATCGAGCAACTTGGGATCGTTGACGGGTATATAGGTCGTATATCGATTACTGTCTTTTTTGGTAACGTTGATTTCACGTCCGTTAATACGCGCTTCACGGACCTGATCCTGGTTCACTTCCGACAGGAAGGTTGAGTAATCAACCCTACGGCCATTCGACTCGCTGGGCCCAAAACTCTGGAAAACAGACATCAGCACGACTGCGATGACTAGCCAGAGGATCAGGTTTTTCGCCATGTCACTCAAGGGATTAACCTCTTATTACAACTGTGTTAACAGACAGCGTAGGGTACTATATATCCGTCATACTTGGAATCGCTGCGGCGTGCCTGCGTTCGTTCACCCAACTCACCTACCTGCGTAAGCTCACCGGGATGCACTACGTGTCGCCTTTCGGCGAATCCAATTATTTTGGCTATAATTTGCGCCCTGTCGCTACAATATACACTTCGCGCGAACGTGAGCGCGAAGCGTCCGGCTTACGAATTTTTACCTTCGTAAACAGGGAGCGAATTTCCCGGAGGTAATCTTCAAAACCATCTCCCTGAAATACCTTTACTAAAAAACTGCCGCCGGGTGCCAGTACATCGCGGCACATTTCCAACGCCAGCTCGACCAGATACATTGCGCGGGGAATATCCACCGCTGGCGTACCGGTCATGTTGGGCGCCATATCTGACATCACAACCTGAACTTTTTTATCCCCAACGCGTTCCAGCAGAGCGTTTAGTACGGCTTCCTCGCGGAAATCACCCTGAAGGAAGTCAACGCCAACAATGGGGTCCATGGGTAAAATATCGCAGGCGATAACCCGACCTTTGGCGCCAATCTGCGTGACCACATACTGCGACCAGCCGCCGGGCGCGGCACCGAGGTCAACTATCGTCATTCCCGGTTTAAACAGCTTGTCAGCCTGCTGTATTTCATCAAGTTTAAACCAGGCACGCGAGCGTAGCCCTTTTTTCTGCGCCTGAAGCACATATTTATCGCTAAAATGTTCATGCAACCAGCGGCTGGAGCTGGCCGAACGCTTTTTACCAGTCATAAAATTTCCAATGACGATTCAACGTATGCGATAAATAAACCGCGCAAATCAGAATGCCGATTTGGTGATACATGAGACATGGCGGTAGAATGACCCGTTTTCAATCCCAATGTAAGTAAAAAATACGATGAATCTGAGTACCAAACAAAAACAGCACCTGAAAGGGCTGGCTCACCCGTTGAAACCTGTCGTGATGCTGGGTAATAACGGCCTGACAGAAGGCGTGCTGGCCGAAATTGAACAGGCGCTGGAACACCACGAGCTGATTAAAGTTAAAGTCGCCACGGAAGACCGTGAAACGAAAGCGCTTGTGGTCGACGCCATCGTGCGTGAAACCGGTGCAGCGAACGTACAGGTCATCGGCAAGACGCTGGTGCTGTATCGTCCCACCAAAGAACGAAAAATCGTCATTCCACGCTAAGATGCAGCGCGGAGAAAATGCCACGCTCCCGATGCTGATAAAAGGCCGCTCTGCGGCCTTTTTCTTTTCTTTACATTGTACGCCCTGCCTGCGGCGAGAGATTCAGAGGTATTCCACCTTCAAAATCTCATACTCTACGTCGCCGCCCGGCGTTTTGATCACCGTAATGTCATCAACTTCTTTACCAATCAGGCCGCGCGCCATCGGCGAATTTACAGAGATCAGATTCTGTTTAAAATCTGCCTCATCATCACCCACGATGCGGTAGGTGGACTCTTCGTCGCTGTCCAGATTGAGGACGGTCACCGTAGAGCCAAAGATCACCCGGCCATTTGCACTCATTTTTGAGATGTCTATTACCTGCGCATTAGACAACTTTGCCTCGATTTCCTGAATACGACCTTCACAGAAGCCCTGCTCTTCGCGCGCGGCATGGTATTCTGCATTCTCTTTCAGGTCGCCGTGTTCACGTGCTTCGGCGATTGAGGCGATAATTCTGGGGCGTTTAATGGTTTTCAGCTCTTCGAGCTCTTCACGCAGCTTTTCTGCGCCCCTTAGCGTCATCGGAATCTGATTCATTTCAATACCTCGTTAACTCTGTCCTGTGCGGAATGTTGTCATCCTGACAGGTTGATACAGAAAAAGCGTTCTGCGGCGCTCACCTCTAAATTACAAACGAAAAAAAACCCGACCCTGAGACATGCCCTGGGCCCGGCAGGTTTTGCATTTTGATACGTATTTTACCTCAGAGTTCCTTATGGGTCATCGTTTACTTTCCACCTTGATGCACCGTAGTATGACAGCATCACCCGTCAGTTAACGCGAGATTATGCGATTTTCACGAATTTTTAGCGGCCTGGCCTGCGCATTTATGCTGAATGCACACGCGGCACAGGTTGAAAACTACACACAATATCTACCCGACGGCGCAAACCTGGCGTTAATGGTACAAAAAATAGGCGCACCCGCACCCTCTGTCGATTATCACAGTAAGCAGATGGCTCTACCCGCCAGTACGATGAAGGTGGTAACGGCACTGGCCGCGCTGTTACAGCTGGGGCCTGATTTTCGCTTTCATACCCAACTTGAAAGCAAGGGTAGCCTGCGCGGCGGCACGCTTAATGGCGATCTGGTGGCGCGCTTTGGCGGCGATCCAACCCTGACGCGTCAGGATCTGCGCAATATGGTCAACAGTTTGAAAAAACAGGGTGTGCAGCATATTGATGGCAATCTGGTTATCGACACGTCCGTGTTCGCCAGCCACGACAAGGCGCCGGGCTGGCCGTGGAATGATATGACGCAGTGCTTCAGCGCGCCGCCTGCGGCCGCTATCGTGGATCGTAACTGCTTCTCCGTTTCGCTTTACAGCGCGCCAACGGCGGGCGACAAAGCCTTTATTCGTGTGGCCTCTTATTATCCGGTAAATATGTTCAGCGAAGTGCGTACGCTGGCGCGTGGCTCGGCGGAAGCGCAGTACTGCGAACTGGATGTGGTGCCGGGCGAACTTAACCGCTTTACCTTAACTGGCTGCATGTCGCAGCGATCTGAGCCTCTGCCTATGGCGTTTGCCATTCAGGACGGCGCCAGCTATGCCGGTGCGCTGCTGAAAGCGGAGTTGCAGGAGGCGGGTATTGATTACACCGGGCATCTGGTGCGCCAGACGCAGGCGACCCAGCCTGCAACGGTGCTGGCGGAAACACAATCCGCGCCGCTGCATGACCTGCTGAAAATCATGCTGAAAAAATCCGATAACATGATCGCCGATACGGTTTTTCGTACCATTGGTCGCGAACGCTTTGGCGTGCCGGGCACCTGGCGCGCAGGCTCGGATGCGGTACGGCAGATCATGCGGCAGAAAGCCAATATTGATATGGGCAACAGTATCCAGGTGGACGGCTCCGGCCTTTCACGTCACGATCTGATTTCGCCAGATACCATGATGCAGGTATTGCAGTACATTGCCAAAAATGACCAGCAGTTAAATTTTATCTCAATGCTGCCGCTGGCAGGCTACGACGGCACGCTTCGCTATCGTGGCGGTCTGCACGAAGCGGGCGTTGATGGCAAGGTGTCGGCCAAAACGGGCTCGCTTCAGGGCGTGTATAATCTTGCCGGTTTTATGACCACGGCCAGCGGGCAGCGTGTCGCCTTTGTACAGTTTCTTTCGGGCTACGCTGTACCGCCGCAGGATCACAAACAGCGCCGCATTCCTCTGGTGCGTTTTGAAAGCCGACTGTATAAAGACGTCTATCAAAACAACTGATCATCGCAGTGCTACGGTACAAAAGAAAAAGGGGCATCGATATGCCCCTTCAGATCAGCGTTTGTAGATGATTTCGACGCCTTCGTCGTCCTCATCGTCCCAGTCGTCATCCCAGTCATCGTCTTCCGCTTCTACCGCCGCTTCAGCCTCTTCGATCTGCTGGCGATGGTAATCATCCCACATAAACTCAACCTTCTCAGGCGGCGTTGCCTCGGGTTCAGCCTCTTTAGGATTGGCATTAATGAATGACATCACGTCCCAACACAGCGGCGTGGCACCCACGCGATTCGCCGCGGAGATCAGATAGTACTTCTCCGTCCAGCCCAGCGCATCGGCAATGGCTTTGGCGCGCGCTTCCGCCTCTTCCTGATCCAACAGGTCGATTTTGTTGAACACCAGCCAGCGCGGCTTGTTAAAAAGCTTCTCGCTGTATTTCTCAAGTTCGCCAAGGATCACACGGGCGTTCTCCACCGGATCGGACTCATCAACAGGCGCGAGATCGATCAGATGCAG
Organism: Erwinia oleae; assembly: GCF_000770305.1. GTDB lineage: Bacteria > Pseudomonadota > Gammaproteobacteria > Enterobacterales > Enterobacteriaceae > Erwinia > Erwinia oleae. The sequence continues at coordinate 38,911 of NZ_JNVB01000005.1, read as the reverse complement.
CAGCACGCGACAGCGCTCCAGATGCTTCAGAAAGCGAATGCCTAAACCCGCGCCGTCTGAAGCGCCTTCGATCAGGCCCGGAATGTCGGCGATCACAAAGCTCTGCTCATTATCCATGCGCACCACACCGAGGCTTGGCACCAGCGTGGTGAAGGGATAGTCAGCCACTTTCGGTTTGGCGGCGGAAACGGCACGAATAAAGGTGGATTTCCCCGCGTTTGGCAGCCCGAGCATGCCAACGTCAGCCAGCAGCAGCAGTTCCAGTTGCAGATCGCGCTTTTCTCCCGGCGTACCCATCGTTTTCTGACGCGGCGTACGGTTAACGGAGGATTTGAAGCGGGTATTGCCCAGGCCATGCCAGCCGCCCTTCGCCACCATCTGCATCTGACCATGATGGGTCATGTCGCCCAGCGTCTCGCCGGTGCCCTGATCGATAATACGCGTTCCGACCGGGACTTTGATTATGATGTCCTTGCCGCGTTTACCGGTACAGTCGCGACTTTGGCCGTTCTGTCCACGCTCGGCGCGGAAGGATTTTTCAAAACGGTAGTCGATCAGCGTGTTGAGGTTTTCATCAGCCTGCATGTAGACGTCGCCGCCGTCGCCGCCGTCGCCGCCGTCAGGGCCGCCTCTCGGAATATATTTTTCACGGCGGAAACTGACGCAGCCGTTGCCGCCATCGCCCGCAGCGACGAGGATCGTCGCTTCATCAACAAACTTCATGTTACTTCTCCGTAAATCATTCGCCCGCAGCCGGTAACGACGGGCCGGGGGAGAGGATCGTCACCGCAAAAGTCATACGAGGTGACGAAGCGTCCGGCGCAGCAAACGTGTGTTGCGTCGGTCTCCAGAGCAGGTTCCGCCGTAACAACGCGTTAAACTGAATATAAAGTGTACAGCAAGCCAGTCAATCTGCGGGCCATAACAGCCATGCCGCAGATCGGAAATACAGAATGTAAAAAGCCCCGCCATCATAGCGGGGCTTTTCAATTCGCTACCAGGAGCGATGCTGCCATCGCTCTCAGACTCGAAAACCTTACTCAGCAACGATGCTGATGTATTTACGGTTGTTCGGGCCTTTAACTTCGAATTTCACTTTACCGTCTGCTGTTGCAAACAGCGTGTGGTCACGGCCACAGCCTACGTTAGTGCCCGCGTGGAATTTAGTGCCACGCTGACGAACGATGATGCTGCCTGCCAGTACGGCTTCGCCGCCAAAACGTTTAACGCCCAGGCGTTTTGCATTGGAATCGCGACCATTTCGAGTGGAGCCGCCAGCCTTTTTGTGTGCCATTTGTCAGAACTCCTCTTAGGCGCTGATACCAGTGATCTTAACATCAGTAAACCACTGACGATGACCCTGCTGCTTACGGTAATGCTTACGACGGCGAAACTTAACGATTTTGATTTTATCGCCACGACCGTGAGCAACGATTTCTGCTTTAATCACACCACCTGAAACTAACGGCGCGCCGATAGTCACATCATCGCCATTAGCGATCATCAGAACCTGGTCGAACTCAATGGTTTCGCCGGTTGCGATGTCCAGCTTTTCCAGGCGAACGGTCTGACCTTCGCTTACTCGGTGTTGTTTACCACCACTTTGGAAAACCGCGTACATATAAACTCCGCTTTCGCGCTTGCCGTCTTGGTTTCAGGCTGCGCTATAAATATTCACAATAGGGCGCGAATTCTACGCAACTTCCGGAGGAATGACAAGAGCCTGTTGCGCGGTATTGCAGAAAAAAACGCAAAGCAAATGCAAACGTTCCACAGCGGTCATTTTCAAGTACAATCTGTAATACATTCCATGCCGCAGGCACCGGTAAAGACGCTTATCATAACAGCATAATGAGCAATAGCTGAAAAGACTGATGAACTTAGAACAGATAAACGAACTCACCGCGCAGGATATGGCGGACGTCAATGCAACCATACTGGAGCAGTTGAACTCTGAGGTTTCCCTCATCAATCAACTGGGGTTCTACATCGTCAGCGGCGGAGGCAAACGCATTCGTCCGATGATTGCGATTCTCGCTGCCAGAGCGCTCAATTACAGCGGTTCACATCACATCACCGTTGCTGCCCTGATCGAATTTATTCATACCGCCACGCTGCTGCACGACGACGTGGTAGACGAATCAGATATGCGACGCGGCAAGGCGACGGCAAATGCCGCTTTCGGCAATGCAGCCAGCGTTCTTGTCGGCGATTTTATCTATACCCGCGCCTTCCAGATGATGACCAGCATCGGCTCGCTGCGCGTGCTTGCGCTGATGTCGGAAGCCGTTAATGTGATCGCGGAAGGCGAAGTGTTACAGCTGATGAACTGCAACGATCCTGATATCACCGAAGAGAGCTACATGCGGGTGATATACAGCAAAACCGCGCGCTTGTTTGAGGCCGCCGCGCAATCCTCTGCCATTCTGGCCTCCGCCACGCCTGAGCAGGAAGAAGCGTTGCAGGATTACGGGCGCTTTATCGGCACGGCCTTTCAGCTGATCGACGATTTGCTGGATTACAGTGCGGATGGTCAGACATTAGGGAAAAACGTCGGCGACGACCTCAGTGAAGGCAAACCGACGCTTCCGCTGCTGCATGCCATGCGTCACGGCACCCCGGCGCAGTCCGCTATGATCCGCGGAGCCATCGAGCAGGGAAACGGTCGCCATTTGCTGGAATCTGTGCTGGAAACCATGCGGCAGTGCGGCTCACTGGAGTGGACGCGCAAAGCGGCGGAACGGGAAGCAGATAAAGCCATCGCGGCACTGAGCGCCCTGCCCGAGTCGCCGTGGCGCAGCGCGCTTGAATCGCTGGCGCATATGTCCGTACAGCGCGAATTTTAATCCCCTCAGCGCGGGCAACCGCGCTTCCCGCCTTAATTTTTGTAACTCCTTTTCGTTCTTCCCCTTCAGAAACGTTGCCGCTTCGTTGCATTTTTATGCGCTGAGTCACACAAAAACGAGATTTTGTGGAAAAAACTGGAAACCAAGCGCCAATAACAATATAGAATCATCCGGCTCTTTCATGCAATGTCCTGATTAATCATATTGATAATATGACATCACAACAGGAAACAAAATTACATAATCGAAAGATTTCATGTGTCCAAGGAGGAAAACACATGCTTATAGCAAAACAAGACTGGCACAATGCAGACATTATCGCAGCGCTACACAAACGCGGCACTACGCTGGCGAGAGTTTCGCGCGAGGCAGGTTTAAGTTCATCAACGCTGGCAAATGCGCTGTTCCGCCCCTGGCCGAAAGGCGAGTGGCTGATTGCCGAGGCGTTACGGGTTCATCCGGCAGAGATCTGGCCCAGCCGCTATTATGATCCGCTCAGTCGTAAATTGATCGATCGTAAGGTACTGATCAGGAAAAGAAAGAGGCGGTAAAATTCACCGCCTCATAATGCAATGCTGATGGAGACAAACTTACTCTTCGCCGCTGATGCGTTCGATATTAGCGCCAAGGCCCCTGAGTTTGTCTTCAATGTGTTCATAGCCGCGATCGATATGATAGATGCGATCGACGATCGTGGTTCCCGCAGCAATGCATCCTGCTAACACCAGGCTCGCCGATGCGCGAAGATCGGTTGCCATTACCTGCGCACCGGAGAGCTTGTCCACGCCATGACAAATCAGCGTATTGCTTTCGATTTCCGCACGCGCGCCCATACGGATCAGCTCAGGTACGTGCATAAAACGATTTTCAAAGATGGTTTCGGTGATCACGCCTGTGCCTTCAGCCACCAGATTGAGCAGGCTGAACTGAGCCTGCATATCGGTCGGAAACCCCGGATGCGGCGCGGTGCGGAAGTTTACCGCTTTTGGCCGCCTGCCGTGCATATCCAGGCTTATCCAGTCCTCTCCCAGCTCGATATCCGCCCCCGCTTCGCGCAGCTTCGCCAGCACCGCGTCGAGGGTGTCCGGCTGCGTATTGCGGCAGAGCACCTTTCCGCCAGAAATCGCCGCGGCGATCAGAAACGTGCCGGTTTCAATGCGATCCGGCAGCACGCGCCAGGTTCCACCGCCAAGGCGTTCAACGCCTTCGATGGTGATGCGATCGCTGCCCGCGCCGCTGATTTTCGCGCCCAGCGTGTTAAGGAAATTCGCCGTATCGACGATTTCCGGCTCACGCGCGGCGTTTTCAATCACCGTTGTGCCGGTCGCCAGCGTGGCGGCGCTCATGATGGTCACGGTCGCGCCGACGCTGACCTTATCCATCACGATATGCGCGCCTTTCAGCCTGCCGTCAACGGCCGCTTTCACATAGCCCTCTTCCAGGGTGATTTCCGCGCCCAGCTGCTCCAGGCCAGAAATATGCAAGTCGACCGGACGCGCGCCGATAGCGCAGCCGCCCGGCAAAGAAACCTGCCCCTGGCCGAAGCGCGCTACCAGCGGGCCCAGCGCCCAGATAGAGGCACGCATGGTTTTCACCAGCTCATAAGGCGCGCAGTAAATATCGACGTTGCTGGCATCCAGATGGACTGAACCGTTGCGCTCAGTTTTTACGCCCAGCTGGCCGAGCAGTTTCATGGTGGTATCAATGTCCTTCAGCTTCGGGACATTTTGAATCTCTACCGGCTCTTCAGCCAGCAACGCGGCGAACAGGATCGGCAGCGCAGCATTTTTAGCGCCGGAAATTGTGACTTCTCCGCTTAAACGGGTCGGCCCCTGCACACGAAATTTATCCATTGCACCAGTTCTCTTAATCAACCATACAATGCTGCCTGCCTCACCGCACTCCGGGGCGATGATGACAGCAGCTTAAAAGCCGTTCAGCTTGCGATCGCGCGCCCACTCTTCAGGCGTATACGTTTTTATCGACACCGCGTGCATGCGGTTATCCGCAATATAGGGCATCAGCGGCGCATAAACCGTTTGCTGTTTTTTCACGCGGCTCAGTTCGCCGAAGAGTTCGCCAACGGCAATGACCTGAAAGTGGCTGCCATCGCCGGTGACATGTACTTCCTGGAGCGGCAGCGCGTCCATCAGCACGGTTTGAATTTCACTATTTTCCATGAGATCCGGATTAGGTTGTTTGAAACAGGCACACATCTTAGTGGAAAGCGCCGCTATCTTAAACAGGCAAAAAGCCTCTGACCATGCAGAGGCTTTTTCTGTTCATCGATTCGTGGTTTCTTTCAGGGACGGGACGCAATAATTTGCTGAAGGTTGTAGAGCGTAATCAGCGATTGCAGTTTATCGGTCACGCCGGTAAAGGCGGGCGTTTGTCCCTGTCGCTGCGCAATCTGCCGCAGGTGAATCAGCAGCGCCAGGCCCGCCGAATCGACGTGTTCAAGCGCTGAAACATCGATTGTATCGATCTGTTTCATTGACGTTTCCCGCTGCGCCCACAGCGGTGCGAGCGTGTCGCGGGTCAGAACGCCTGCCAACGTGAGCTGGCTGCCTTCGCTGTGCCAGTTAAGCTGCTCGTCCATTACTGCTGTTTATCCAACGTAATCGGTTGGTTTGCGTAGGATTTCAACAGTTGAGTCAGACCATCCACGCCCTTCTGACGCAGCGTGTCGCTCCATTCGTTCTGCTTGGTGGTGATCATACTCACGCCTTCGGCAATCATGTCATACGCCTGCCATTCACCGTTGCGGCTGTTTTTACGCCACTGAAAATCCAGACGTACAGGAGGACGTCCGTTAGGATCGACGATGGTGACGCGAATCGCGATGATATTGGAGCCGGCGTACGACTGTTCGGGCGCAATCTGGTAGGTCTGTCCGTGGTAAAGGGCCAGCGCCTGACCGTAAGCCTGCGCCAGGTAATCGCCAAACGCCTTGAAGTAGGCTTCGCGTTGCGCTGGCGTGGCATCTTTGTAGTAGCGTCCGAGCACTAATGCGCCCGCATATTTAATCTGTACGTAGGGCAGCAGCTCTTCACGGACGATCTGACGCAGATAGTTCGGATCCTGCTTGATTTTAGGCTGTTCCGTTTTAAGGCGGGTAAAGGTTTTGTCGGCCGCCTCGTTCATTAACTTATAAGGATTGGTTTGATCGGCCGCCGCGTGGGTGACAACAGGGGCAATAACCAGCATTGCCATGATCAGAAAACGTTTAAACATACCGGGCCCTCTTATGGATGAGTCGTTGCGTCAGGTGCAGGTTGCCCACTGGCTTCCGGCGCCGTCGGCGATGCATTCTGTTTATCGTTGCCGTCACCGCTCTTGTACAGGAACTGCCCTATCAGGTCTTCCAGCACCATAGCGGATTTGGTGTCCTGGATGGCGCTGCCGTCCTTAAGCATAGCGGTTCCCATGTCAGGATCGTCAAAACCCACGTTCAGCGCCAGGTACTGCTCGCCCAGCAGGCCGGAGGTTCTGATAGCCAGCGAGCTGGTATCGGGCAGCTGATTATATTTTTCTTCAATGTCCATGGTGACGCGCGGCGACAACGTTTTGTCGTCCAGCGCAATGTCGGAAACGCGACCGATCACCACGCCGCCAATTTTCACCGGCGAGCCGGTTTTCAGGCCGCCGATATTATCGAAGGTGGCGTACAGCCGCCAGGTGGGTTCGTTACCTAATGACTTCAGATCCGCCACGCGCAGGCAGAGAAAAAGCGCCGCGCACAGCGCCAGCAGCAGAAACGCCCCAACCCAAATTTCGCTTTTTTTCGTTTGCATTACATCAGTTCCCAAACATCAGTGCCGTAAGCACAAAATCCAAACCGAGTACCGCCAGAGAAGCATGCACTACGGTACGCGTGGTCGCCCGACTGATCCCTTCCGACGTCGGGATGGCGTCGTAGCCGTTAAACAGCGCAATCCAGGTCACGGTGAAGGCAAAGACGGCGCTTTTGATGATGCAGTTAAGAATATCGGTACGCACATCCACCGCATTCTGCATCGCCGACCAGAAAAATCCGCTGTCGATCCCCTTCCAGCTCACGCCGACAATCACACCGCCCAGAATGCCCACCGCCACGAAGATCAGCGCCAGCAGCGGCATACTGATGAAGCCCGCCCAGAATCGGGGAGAGATAATCCGACGCAGCGGATCGACCGCCATCATTTCCATACTGGAGAGCTGTTCGGTGGCTTTCATCAGGCCGATTTCTGCCGTCAGGGCCGAGCCCGCGCGCCCAGCGAATAGCAGCGCCGTCACCACCGGCCCCAGCTCGCGCAGCAACGAAAGCGCCACCAGCATGCCAAGGCTGCTCTCCGCACCATAGGTATTCAGCACCAGATAGCCCTGAAGCCCAAGCACCATCCCGATAAACAGGCCGGAAACAATGATAATCAGCAGCGACATCACGCCGATGCTGTAGAGCTGTTTTATCACCAGGGGCGCATGCTTACGAAAACGAGGTATACCGAACAGCGCATGAAAAAGCATCAGCCCGGCACGGCCAAACGAGGCGCAGGTATTGATTCCCTGACGTCCCAGCGACGCCAGCGTTTGATAAAACATCACGCTAATAACTCCCTGAACCGGTCAGATCGTGCAGATAATCCCCTGCGGGAAATCGGAACGGCACCGGACCATCTGCAATGCCATCAATAAACTGCCGCACGCGGTCGTCGCTGTTTTCACGCAGCGCCTGTGCCGTTCCCTGGGCAATAACCTTCTGCCCGGCAATGATATAAGCGTAGTCGGCAATACTTAATACTTCGGGCACGTCGTGCGATACCACGATGCAGGTCATGCCAAGCGAATGGTTTAGTTCATCAATCAGCGCAACCAGCACGCCCATGGTGATGGGATCCTGCCCGACAAACGGCTCATCAAACATAATCAGCTCGGGTTCAAGCGCAATGGCCCTGGCCAGCGCCGCACGCCGCGCCATACCGCCTGACAGCTCCGAAGGCATCAGGTTCGCCGCGCCGCGCAGCCCGACGGCTTCCAGCTTCATCATCACCGTGCTGTGTAACAGCGCAGGCGGAAGCTGGGTATGTTCGCGCAGCGGCCAGGCCACGTTTTCAAAGACGGTCAGATCGGTAAACAGCGCGCCGGACTGAAACAGCATGCTCATTTTTTTCCGCGTTTCGTAGAGTCGCGCGCGCGAAAGGCGGGGAATGTTTTCGCCGTTAAACCAGATTTCACCGCTGTCCGGCTGAAGCTGACCACCAATCAATCGCAGCAGCGTAGTTTTACCGATACCCGATGGCCCCATGATGGCGGTGACCTTTCCTTTCGGCACCGTCAACGAGATATTGTCGAATACCGGCCGGCCGCTGCGGGCAAAGCTGACGCCGCGCACGTCCACCAAATTCGTCTCCGTCTGGCTCATAATGCTTATCATCCTCTTCTTCAGGCGGATTACGTATCTCCGATGGTAGCTTATTACCTACCGAATCGAATAGTTTTACAGAAACTTACCGCGCAGACGTGGCGAAAACTGGCATAAGTTTACTTTTTGCTTGCAGACCGTCAAAATTGCGGCACTTTCTGTTAACGCCCTGTTTTATCGTCATGTAAGGCGCGCGGCAATTATACCCGATCAAAGGATCTTTCATGTTCGTAGCTACAGCACTATTGATTATCGGTTTAGTTTTGCTGGTATATGGTGCAGATCGTCTGGTATTTAGCGCGGCCATCCTTTGCCGCTCGCTGGGCATTCCTCCGCTGATCATCGGCATGACGGTTGTCGGCATCGGCACCTCGCTGCCTGAACTCATCGTTGCGTTTTCCGCCGCCACGCACGGACAGATGGATATGGCTGTTGGCACCGCCGTCGGCTCCAATATTACTAATATCTTATTGATTGTCGGCGGCGCCGCGCTCTTTCATCCCCTCACCGTGCACTCCAACCTGGTGCGTCGCGAACTGCCGTTGATGCTGCTGGTCACCTTGCTGTGCGGCGTGGTGCTGTTTGATAACACCCTCAGCCGCAACGACGGCCTGGCGCTGATTGTTATCGCTCTGGCATGGCTGCTGTTCATTATCAGAATCGCCCGGCGCGCCGAGCGTGATAACAATGACACGCTCACCCAGGAACAGCTCAAAGAACTGCCGCGCGATGAAACAGGCAACACCGTGGCTTTCCTGTGGCTGGCCGTAGCGCTGATTATTCTGCCGATGTCGACGCGCATGGTGATCGATAACGCCACCGTTATTGCCGACTTTTTTGGCATCAGCGAGCTGATTATCGGCCTGACTCTCGTTTCCGTCGGCACCAGCCTGCCGGAGCTGGCAACGGTCATTGCCGGGGCGCTTAAGGGTGAAGACGATATTGCTATCGGCAATCTAATCGGTTCCAATATCTACAATATGGCTATCGTGCTGGGCGTACCTGCCTTAGTGCAGCCGGGCAGCATCGATCCGCAGGCGTTTTCGCGCGATTACTGGGTGATGCTGGGCGTCAGCGCGCTGTTTACCGTGCTGTGCTTACAGCGTGGCCGCCGTATCGGCAGAGCCGCTGGCGCGCTTCTTTTATGTGGCTTTGTGGCCTGGGTTGCTACGCTGTTCTGGCTGCCCTCGGCTACCCTCTGGTAAAGGATTGAAAACTATGTCACCGCAACCGCTCGACCCGAATTTTGATTTTCAACAGGCAGGCAAAGAGGTTCTTTCTATCGAGCGCGCGGGCCTGGAGCATCTCGATCAGTACATTAATCACGACTTTTCCCGGGCCTGTGAGCGTATTTACGGCTGCAAAGGCAAAGTGGTGGTGATGGGTATCGGCAAGTCAGGCCATATTGGTAAAAAGATGGCGGCAACCTTCGCCAGTACCGGTACGCCCGCCTTTTTTGTTCATCCTGCCGAAGCCAGCCACGGCGATCTGGGCATGGTCAGCGCGGACGATGTGGTGATCGCCATCTCCAACTCAGGCGAGTCTGCTGAGATCCTCGCCTTGATCCCGGTACTGAAACGCCTGCATGTGTTACTGATTTGTATGACCAGCCGACCGGAGAGCGCGATGGGGCGTGCTGCGGATATCCATCTCTGTGTTAAAGTACCGGAAGAAGCCTGTCCGCTGGGCCTGGCGCCAACCTCAAGCACCACCGCCACGCTGGTGATGGGCGATGCGCTGGCCGTTGCGCTGCTGAAGGCGCGTGGCTTTACCGCCGAAGATTTTGCGCTCTCTCATCCGGGCGGCGCGTTAGGTCGCAAGCTGTTGCTCACGGTTAATGACATCATGCACACGGGCGATGATATTCCTCACGTCAGCCACGATGCTTCATTACGTGATGCCCTGCTGGAGATCACCCGTAAAAACATGGGCATGACGGTGATCTGCAATGATTTAATGAAGATCGAAGGCGTATTCACCGATGGCGATCTCCGTCGCGTGTTTGATATGGGCATCGATATTCAGCATGCCGGCATCGCCAGCGTGATGACCAGCGGCGGCGTTCGGGTGCGGCCTAACACGCTGGCGGTGGAAGCGCTCAATCTGATGCAGAGCCGAAATATTACCGCCGTGATGGTCGCCGATGGCGATCGCCTGCTTGGCGTGGTGCATATGCATGACATGCTGCGCGCGGGCGTGGTTTAACGAGGAAGAAAGACGAATGAGTACCTGGGTTGAAACCTGCTACGGCGCGGTCAGCAAAGACGTTATGACTCGTGCTGCGCAGATCAAACTGCTGATTTGCGACGTGGACGGCGTGATGTCGGACGGCGTCATTTTTCAGGGCAACAGCGGCGAAGAACTGAAGGCATTTAACGTCCGCGATGGTTATGGCATCCGTTGCCTGCTCAACGCCGACGTAGAGGTCGCCATTATCACCGGCCGTAAAGCAAAGCTGCTGGAAGATCGCTGCGCCACGCTGGGCATTACGCATCTTTACCAGGGACAGTCCGATAAGCTTTTGGCCTTCCATGAACTTCTGGATACACTGTCGCTAACGCCTGAACAGGTCGCTTACATTGGCGATGACCTGATCGACTGGCCGGTAATGGAAAAGGTGGGCCTCAGCGTTGCCGTGGCCGATGCGCACCCGGTGCTGCTTCCACGCGCAAAATATGTCACCCGTATCAATGGCGGACGCGGCGCAGTGCGGGAAATTTGCGATCTGATTCTCATCGCACAGGATAAGTTTGATGATGCCAAAGGGCAGTCTGTATGAGTAAAACAAGGCGCTGGATGACGCTGTTGTTGGCGTTGGTGGCTATCGTATTGATCGGCTGGAACCTCGCGGATACCGATAACGATGCCGCCAGAAAAAAAACGAACAGTGAAGAGCCGACCTACACCAGCCAAAGCTCCAACACGGTGGTCTATAACCCGCAAGGTACGCTGAGCTACAAACTGGTTTCCGATACCGTCACCTGGTTTTCTGAAGAGTCGGTTAGCTGGTTCGATAACCCGGTAATGACCACCTACGATGACAATAAAGTGCCGACCTGGTCGGTAAGATCGGACAAAGCCAAACTGACCAATGACCGAATGCTGTACCTTTACGGTCACGTTGAGGTGAATAGCCTGACGAAAGATGCGCAGTTGGAACGCATAAAAACGGATAATGCCATCGTCAACCTGGTGACGCAGGACGTCACGTCCGACGATCGTGTTACGCTTTATGGCAGCAGCTTTAACTCTACAGGCATGAAAATGCGTGGAAACTTACGGAAAAAAACTGCCGAGTTGATTGAAAAGGTCAAAACCTCTTATGAAATTCAAAATGAAAAACAACCTTAAGCGCTTAACGCTTGGCCTGTTATTGGCCACCAGCCTGCCGGCGTTTGCGCTGACAGGCGACTCGGACAAACCGGTCAACGTGGATTCTGAAAATCAGGCGCTGGATATGCAGGGCAACGTCGCCACGTTTACCGGCAACGTTATCGTGACCCAGGGCTCGATTAAAATCACCGCTGATAAAGTAGTGGTCACCCGTCCGGGCGGCGACAGCAACAAAACCATCGTTGACGCTTACGGCCAGCCCGCCACCTTCTATCAAATGCAGGACAGCGGCAAACCGGTCAAAGGCCATGCGCAGAAAATGCATTACGAGCTGGCGAAAGACTTTGTCGAGCTGACGGGCGATGCGTTTCTTGAACAGCTCGACAGCAACGTGAAAGGCGACCGCATTACCTATCTGGTTAAAGAGCAGAAAATGCAGGCTTACGGCAGCAGCGGCAAGCGCGTCACCACGATCCTGGTGCCGTCACAGCTTCAGGACAAAGGCAACGCCCCTGACGGACAAAAAAAGAGTAACTGATGGCGACTTTAATTGCGGAAAATCTGGCGAAGGCTTACAAAGGCCGTCGCGTGGTGGAAGATGTCAGCCTGGAAGTTAAATCCGGCGAAATTGTTGGCCTGCTTGGCCCGAACGGCGCGGGTAAAACCACCACGTTTTATATGGTGGTCGGCATTGTGCCGCGCGACGCGGGCCGCATCGTTATTGATGATGAGGATATCAGCATCCTGCCGCTTCACGCGCGCGCGCGTCGCGGCATCGGCTACCTGCCGCAGGAAGCCTCGATTTTCCGCCGTTTAAGCGTGTATGACAATCTGATGGCCGTCTTGCAGATCCGTGAAGATCTCACCACCGAACAGCGAGAAGATCGCGCTAACGAGCTGATGAGCGAGTTTCACATTGAGCACCTGCGCGACAACATCGGTCAGGCGCTCTCCGGCGGCGAACGCCGTCGCGTTGAAATCGCCCGCGCGCTGGCGGCAAATCCCAAATTCATCCTGCTGGACGAACCATTTGCCGGTGTCGATCCCATCTCGGTTATTGATATCAAAAAGATCATTGAGCACCTGCGCGACAGCGGTCTGGGCGTGCTGATCACCGATCACAACGTGCGTGAAACGCTGGCGGTCTGCGAACGGGCTTACATCGTCAGCCAGGGACACTTAATCGCCCACGGTTCGCCGGAAGCGATCCTTGCTGACGAACAGGTAAAACGCGTCTATTTGGGAGAAGAGTTCAGACTCTGATAAGGTATTCATCGCTGTTAAGTTTTAAGGAAATAGTACCCTGAATATGAAGCAAGGTTTGCAACTCAGGCTTAGTCAACAGCTTGCCATGACGCCGCAGCTACAGCAGGCCATCCGCCTGCTGCAACTCTCCACGCTTGAGCTTCAGCAGGAGATTCAGCAGGCGCTGGAAACCAACCCCTTGCTTGAACAGACGGAGTTTCACGAAGAGGTCGAAACCCGCGAGTACCAGGAGAAGGAAGCGCTGGACACGCGCGAAGCGCTTGAGCAGAAAGAGATGCCGGAAGAGCTTCCTCTGGATGCCACCTGGGACGAGATCTACACCGCCGGCACGCCTTCGGGCACCGGTACGGATTATCATGATGACGAACTGCCTGTTTATCAGGGCGAAACCACCCAGTCGCTTCAGGACTACCTGATGTGGCAGGTTGGGCTGACGCCGTTCACCGAGACGGATCGCGCCATTGCCACCTCGATTGTCGACGCCGTTGACGACACCGGTTATCTCACCGCCACGCTCGAAGAGATACTTGAGAGCATTGGCGATGAAGATCTGTCCCCTGACGAAGTCGAGGCGGTGCTGAAGCGCGTTCAGCGTTTTGACCCCATCGGGGTATGCGCGCGCAACCTGCGCGACTGTCTGCTGGTTCAGCTTTCACAGTTCTTACCCGATCAGCCGTTTTTATCGGAAGCCAGGCTGATTGTCGGCGAACATCTCGACCTGTTGGCCAATCATGACTTTCGCAGCCTGATGCGGATTACGCGTCTGAAAGAGGACGTGCTGAAAAATGCGATGCAGCTGATCCAGAGCCTCGACCCGCGTCCCGGCCAGTCGATCAACACCAGCGAGCCGGAGTACGTGATCCCCGATGTACTGGTGAAACAGGTCAGCGGGCGCTGGGCGGTGGAACTCAACAGCGACAGCGTGCCGAGACTGCGCATTAATCAGCACTATGCGTCGCTGGGAGGCTCATCGCGCAACGACAGCGACAACCAGTTTATTCGCAGCAACTTGCAGGAAGCGAAATGGCTGATCAAGAGTCTGGAGAGCCGCAACGATACGCTGCTGAAGGTCACCCGCTGCATCGTTGAGCAGCAGCAGGCGTTCTTTGAGCAGGGCGAGGAGTTTATGCGTCCGATGGTGCTGGCCGATATCGCCAGCGCCGTGGAGATGCATGAATCGACGATCTCTCGCGTCACCACGCAGAAATATCTGCACAGCCCGCGCGGCATTTTTGAACTCAAATATTTTTTCTCCAGTCACGTCAGTACGGAAGGTGGCGGCGAAGCCTCATCAACGGCGATACGCGCACTGGTGAAGAAATTAATCTCGGCGGAAAATCCCGCTAAGCCTCTGAGTGACAGTAAGCTGACCACCCTGCTCTCCGGCCAGGGGATCATGGTGGCTCGCCGCACCGTCGCGAAGTACCGAGAGTCTTTATCCATCCCGCCTTCAAATCAGCGTAAACAGCTGGTCTGAATGAACAGATAAGGAAGACAGTATGCAACTCAATATTACCGGACAGAACGTTGAAATCACCGAGCCGCTGCGCGACTTTGTTACCAGCAAATTTGCCAAGCTTGAGCAGTATTTTGATCGCATCAATCAGGTTTATATTGTTCTGAAGGTCGCGAAAGTGACCCAGATAGCGGAGGCGACGCTGCACGTTAACGGCGGCGAGTTGCATGCCACATCGGAAGAAAAAGATATGTATGCGGCGATTGATGGCTTAATTGATAAGCTGACACGCCAGTTAAACAAACATAAAGACAAGTTAAAACAACACTAATTTTGCGCAGGCATTGATTATTTTTTCAACATCCTTATCTATGATAAGGATGGGATGTCCGGCTCGTCCTCTTGCAAAGAGAACGAGCCGTTAACCTCTGTATCATGCCTGTCGTTGACCGGGGCGCCGCGCTGCGGTTCTGGCGACGTAATAAAAAAGCGCCATTGACCAGGCGGAAGCGAGCACGTAAGTGAAACTATGATGAACAATGATGCAACACTGGAACTACGCTCGGTACTGAGCGTGGACTGTACCCGGAGCGGCGTACACTGCCAAAGCAAGAAACGGGCGCTGGAAATCATCAGCGAACTGGCGGCAAAACAGCTTAATCTGCCTCATCAGACGATCTTTGAGGCGATACTGACGCGCGAGCGTATGGGCAGTACCGGCATTGGCAACGGCATTGCGATCCCGCACGGCAAGCTGATTGAAGATACGCTGCGCGCGGTCGGTGTCTTTATCCGACTTGACCAGCCTATCGCCTTTGATGCCATTGATAACCAGCCGGTTGATCTGCTTTTTGCGCTGCTGGTGCCTGCCGATCAGTGTAAAACGCATCTGCATACGCTTTCGCTGGTGGCTAAACGTCTGGCGGACAAAACCGTTTGCCGCCGTCTGCGCGCTGCCCAGAGCGATGAAGAACTGTATGAAATCATGGCGGAAGATCATGAACAAAGCCACTAAGCCAGTCGTCGGCAGACGGGATGGCATGTAATATGGAAGGGAAGCCGTCGCGCTGAGGCGACTTCCCAACCGCCAACAGGCAAATCAGGAGAATATCTCATGGTGCTGATGATCGTCAGCGGTCGTTCAGGCTCCGGCAAATCCGTTGCGTTGCGGGCGCTTGAGGATATGGGCTTTTACTGCGTTGACAATCTGCCCGTCACCCTGCTGCCTGAACTGGCAAAGTCGCTTGCTGACAGAAATATTTCGGCGGCAGTAAGCATTGACGTGCGCAATATGCCTGAATCGCCGGAAGTGTTTGAGAAAGCCCTGACGAATCTGCCGGACAGCTTTTCCCCTCAGCTACTGTTTCTGGATGCCGATCGCAATACGCTGATCCGTCGCTACAGCGACACGCGCCGACTTCATCCGCTCTCCAGTAAAAATCTTTCGCTGGAAAGCGCCATTGATGAAGAGAGCGATCTGCTTGAACCGCTGCGCTCGCGCGCCGACCTTATCGTCGATACGTCAGAGATGTCGGTACATGAGCTGGCTGAAATGCTGCGCACCCGCCTGCTTGGCAAGCGCGAGCGTGAACTGACGATGGTGTTTGAATCGTTTGGTTTTAAGCACGGCCTCCCTATCGATGCTGACTACGTTTTCGACGTGCGCTTTTTGCCCAATCCGCACTGGGATCCGAAACTGCGCCCGATGACCGGTCTCGATCGTCCGGTTGCCGCCTTCCTCGACCGCCATACGGAAGTCCATAACTTTATTTATCAGACGCGTAGCTATCTGGAACTGTGGCTGCCAATGCTTGAAACCAATAATCGCAGCTATCTGACGGTTGCCATCGGCTGTACAGGCGGTAAGCATCGTTCCGTTTACATTGCCGAGCAGCTTGCCGACTATTTCCGCTCGCGCGGTAAGAACGTTCAGTCGCGGCATCGCACGCTGGAAAAACGCAAATCATGACCATCAGACATACCGTTGAAATCACCAACAAGTTGGGAATGCACGCCCGTCCGGCGATGAAGCTGTTTGAACTGGTTCAGAGTTTTGACGCTGAAGTTCTGCTGCGCAACGAGAGCGGCACCGAAGCCGAAGCCAGCAGCGTTATCGCGCTGCTGATGCTGGATTCGGCGCAGGGCGGACAAATAGAGATCGAAGCCACCGGCCCGGAAGAGCAGCAGGCATTAACGGCCGTGATTGCGCTGTTCAACGCCGGTTTCGACGAAGACTGACCGTTCCCGCGCTGTCGTTAAAGCCGGTGTTCGCGAATAAATCCTTCACCGCCCAGTTGCTTCATCTGTCGTAAAATCCACTGCTGACGCTGGCGGACATAGCCCGATGGCGCATCGGCGCGAAACCTGATGGGATTAGGCAGAACGGCCGCCAGCAGCGCGGCTTCCGACATCGTTAAGCGGCTGGCAGGCTTATGGAAGTAGCGCTGAGAGGCTTCTTCAACGCCGAATACGCCGTCGCCAAACTCCGCCACGTTCAGATAAACCGTGACGATCCGTCTTTTTGTCCAGACGGTTTCAATGCCAACCGTCAGTACTGCTTCCAGCCCTTTCCGTACCCAGCTTCGCCCGTCCCACAAAAAGACGTTTTTTGCAGTCTGCTGCGACAGCGTCGAAGCACCGCGCATCCGCCCGCCTTCGTTATCCAGCACCGACTGAATGGCCTGCACGTCAAACCCCCAGTGCGTCGGGAACTTTTGATCTTCAGAGGCAATGACCGCCAGCGGCATCCATGACGAGATCGCGTCCCGCCCGGCCCAGTCAGAATGCGCGACGTAGCGAAAGTTTCCACTCAGCCACGCGCCCAACTGTCGCTCGACCATCACGGCTGAAAACGGCACGGGTAAAAATGAAAAAAGTAAAATGCCTGCAATCCAGATAGTGGCTACCGCTAATACCGCGCGTAGCAGCCACTGTCTGATGCGCCCCACAGCGGAAGCTTTCCTCTGACTCATAGTGATATTTCCATCGCTCTCTTATCAATTCCTGTAACAATCCGAGGTTACTGCCCTCTTTTGCCGCTGATCAAAAATTAACACTGCATGAATCTTTTTCCTTACCGTCGGTTGCCGCGTTAAAAATGCCGTTATTGTTGAGCCACTTCCGTTTTCAGGAATCGGTTCCATGTGCAAAATTTGTCCGCCGCGACGGCACGAATTTCGTAAGAAAAATAAGATTTGCCTGGCGTTAATTGATTCATGATGCTTATAAGTTTTCAGCGTAAGCATTTGCAAAACTCATCAAAGGCGCTGCAAATAACGTTGAATGCTCCACCTGCGTATGGCGGCGTCATGCCATCTGCATTCACTTCGGTGGTGCGATTAACTTTCCATTTCGTCAACATACATTGACAATGCGGCGCCGCTTTTTTTTTATCGCAGCGTAAAACACCCGCGTCAGACCACCGACAAGGCGTCTCGTTAAAAAAGAGTATTTACAGCAGCTTAAAGTTCCTGGCATTGTTACTGATTTTATTAAAAAAATTGCTAGCACAATTGTCGACGTTTAGCGGGAGAGGGTAAATCACCCTACGTTAAAAGAGACTACAATCGCATAAAAAAAACGCAACAATGCATGAAAATTCATTCCGGACTTGACTGTGTCAGCAAATTAATGTTTCCTTACTACAGACGCTGCTCTACATCACACATTTTAATGAATCTGATCACATTTATTTCGGACTTTGTTAAAGTAGTAACATAGCGTTTAACCAATACCTTGCCTGGGCTAAACATTCTCCTTAAAAGAATAGCGCAGGTTACCCTTTTCCCTGGTGTTGGCGCAGTATTCGCGCACCCCGGCTTCGGTCGGGGTCATTTTTTTTCTAACCCTGCTACCCATTCACGTAACACCTCAACGTCATTTCGCCACTCCTGCTTAAGTTCATCAATCCATTCCTGAACGTTATCCCACCAGGCTGGCAGCTCCGGGCTTTGAATCTGTTTGGCAATGTTCTGTAAGTGCACCAGGCCTATCGCGCCGGCTGCGCCTTTGATTTTATGACCTTCTTCAGCAATCCCTTTCCGGTCGCGCGCTGTCATATTCAGATCCAGCACCTCAAGGTATCCCGGCATCATTTTTTCAAACATCTCCAGGCCCTGCGTAATCAGTTGCGGCCCAACCAGCTCAATGTATTGCTCAAGCATCTGAACATCGAGAAGCGCCAGCTTTTTCTCATCCACTTTTTTCTCCTGAGCGTCAGGGCTTTTTTCAGACTGGAAATCCCAATATTTTTTGATGACCGCCGCCAGCGCAGGCACCGCCAGCGGTTTGCTCAGCACGTCATCCATACCCGCCGCAAGGTACTCTCTTTTATCTTTCAGTACGTTGGCAGTCAGCGCCACCAGCGGCGGCAACCGGACACCGCTGTGGCGCTGATGAATTTCGCGCGCCACGTCAAGACCGGTCATATCCGGTAGCTGAATATCCAACAACACCAGGTCGAACTCATCAGGATCGAACATCGCCAGCGCCGCCTCGCCGGTCATCGCCACCTCAACGCTGCTACCCATTTTCTCCAGCACGGAGCGCGCCACCACGACATTAAGTTCAATATCCTCTACCAGCAGCACGTGAAGCGCTGGCAGCGGCATATCGTCATCGGACTGCGCATCTTCAATCTGTTCAGCAATACGCGGCGCGTTGACGGTGAGCGTAAAGCAGGAACCGGCACCCGGCGCGCTACGGACGGTGATGTCGCCGCCCATGTTCTGCGCGAGTCGGCGCGATACGGCGAGGCCAATGCCGGTGCCGGTTGCGGGTTTTCCGCCGTGCTGATCTTTCACCTGATAATACATCGCGAAGATTTTTTCCTGCTCGGACGCCGGGATCCCCATGCCGGAGTCTTCCACCTCAAAGCGCAGCATATCGTCTGCTTCACAGGCGACGCGCACCACGACGCTGCCCTGCCGGGTAAATTTCACCGCGTTGCCGATCAGGTTCCACAGAATTTGCCGCAGGCGGGTGCCATCGGTAATAATTTTATGCGGCAGCGGCGTTTGCGCTTGCAGAACAAAGTCCAGATTTTTCGGCTGTACCAGCAGCCCGGAGAGATTTTCAAGGTCGGAAAGGAAACCAGTAAAATCAATGGGTTGATTATCAAGCTGCACCTTGCGCCGTTCCAGCTTGTCCATCTCAATGACGTCATTGAAAATATTGCCCAGCGTAATGGCCGAGACGTGAATCGTTTTCAGGTAGTTGAGCTGCTCCTGATTAAGATGAGTATCAAGCAGGATACGACTGAGGCCAACGATGCCGTTAAGCGGCGTACGAAGCTCGTGGCTGATCGTAGAAATAAAGGTGGTCTTCTCCCTGCTGGCGCTCTCTAACGCGTCCTGATAGCGTTTACGTTCGGTGATATCGCGTCCGAAACCCATCAGCCCGCTGCGCTTGCCCACGCGATCGTAATAAGGCACCTTGCGGATCTCAAAGCACGCCTTGCGCCCGTCCGGATAATGCAGCCACTGTTCGTAAGTCAGCGAAACGTTGTGGCGGAACACTTTCTCATCCGTTTCCAGCACTTTACTGGCCGCTTCGTCGTCGTACACCTCGCGCGGCGTCAGGCCAATCAGCTGCTTTTCACTTTTGCCGGTCAGCAGCTCCATTGCCCGGTTACAGCCGGAGAACTGCTGATCGATATTGCGATAAAAAACCAGGTCGGGCGAGGCGTCCAGAAAAGAGCGCAGGAAAGAGGATTGCTGCTCGAGTTCCGTCTGCGCCTGCTCGCGACGCGCCATCTCTTCCTTCAGTTTATCGACCACCAGCAGGCGTGCTTCCTCCGCCTTGATACGATCGGCAATCTCCTGATTCAACTGGGTGATATTCTCTTTCATCTGCTGATTCAGTTGCAGATCGCGATGGCGCATCTCTTCCAGTTTATCAACCAGACGCGTCAGGCGCTGGCGCGACTCTTCAAGCTGCTCGACCACCACCGACAAAAAATAGACCGCCCAGGGCGTGATTAGCAGCCCAAAAAAGACTGAGCGCACAATATCAATGCTCTCAACGTGCCCGCGAAGCACCATCGTCACGGCCATCTGTACAATCATCGCCAACACCACCAGCGCAGAGGCCAGCAGCAGCGAAAAACGCACCAGCCCCAGCTTCACCATCAGATCGACGTAGTACTGCGCTAACAGACGAATTTGTTTCATAAAGGATTCCTTGCGGGCTTCGATGCGCAATAATAACGTAAAAGGATAACAGAAACTTGCGCGCGCCCGGCATAACCTGTCACTGCGGATTTGCTCCGCATTTGTGCAGATTTATCGCGCGGTTGCCCGCCTGCCAGCCCCAAACCAGGATAGTTTGTGTGGAAAAGTGCCCTGTTCGCCGTGTAAAAACGAATAAAAATTCATTAAAAATGGCGATTTAATCATTTCAGCAGTAATTAATTTTACTAATGACGTCGCGCTGTTTCATTCAAACAGATGACACACTGAAAAACAGTCTATTTCAGCGATAAAGCGAGATAAGGCAGTTTTTTATGCTGATATTCTCCCCGGCACCAGCATGGTGCAGAGATTTGCCCCCTGCACCATAGTGAGACAGCTCACACTTCTTCCACCTCACAAGGTGAAATTCGGATAAGAAAAATCGGAATAAATGCTTTATAAATAAGGAAGTTAAACGATAAAAGAGAGGAAAATCCTCCAGTAAGGGCGCTGGTTGACCTGCGTTCGCTTTCCCGATAAGTTGGAAATCCGCTGGAAGCTTTCTGGATGGGTAGTAACCCGTCATACTTATGCAGTAATTGAGATTTCCCTCTGAAGCAAGTCCTCAATGCTTGTGACACCGACGCTAACGGAAAGACGTGAGGGGCGACTTAAAAGGTGAGCACTGCTCGTAAAACCTGTCGCCATGCCCTTTCTACGTCTGCCCGTCGTCGGCGCAGGGAGTCCGCAGAGCCTGGGGAGGTTCACTGATATGTTGTACGATAAATCCCTTGAAAAGGATAACTGTGGTTTCGGTCTGATCGCCCATATAGAAGGCGAACCAAGCCATAAAGTTGTGCGTACCGCCATTCACGCGCTGGCCCGAATGCAGCATCGTGGTGCAATCCTTGCCGATGGCAAAACCGGCGACGGCTGCGGTCTGCTGTTGCAGAAGCCCGATCGTTTCTTTCGCGTGGTAGCGGAAGAGCGCGGCTGGCGGCTGGCCAAAAACTACGCGGTCGGCATGCTGTTCCTCAATCCGGATGATGAACAGGCTCAGGAGAGCCGCCGCATCGTGGAAGAGGAAGTGCTGCGGGAAACGCTGTCCGTGGTCGGCTGGCGCGAAGTCCCGGTCAACCAGGACGTGCTGGGCGAAATCGCCCTCTCCTCAATGCCGCGTATTGAGCAGCTCTTTGTTAACGCGCCTGCGGGCTGGCGTCCGCGTGATATGGAGCGCCGCCTCTACATGGCGCGCCGCCGCATTGAAAAACGCGTCGACGATAAAGAGTTCTACGTGTGCAGCTTCTCAAACCAGGTCAATATTTATAAAGGCCTGTGCATGCCTGCGGATCTGCCGCGCTTTTATCTGGATCTGGCGGATCTGCGTCTTGAATCCGCCATCTGCCTGTTCCACCAGCGTTTTTCCACCAATACCGTGCCGCGCTGGCCGCTGGCGCAGCCGTTCCGTTATATGGCGCACAACGGTGAAATCAACACCATCGCCGGTAACCGCCAATGGGCGCGCGCGCGCGCTTACAAATTTAAAACGCCGCTGATCCCCGATTTGCAGGACGCTGCGCCTTTCGTTAATGAAACCGGTTCTGACTCCAGTTCAATGGATAACATGCTTGAGCTGTTTCTCAGCGGCGGCATGGATCTGGTGCGTGCGATGCGCCTGCTGGTGCCGCCGGCCTGGCAGAATAACCCGAATATGGACCCGGAGCTGCGTGACTTCTTCGACTTCAACTCCATGCATATGGAACCGTGGGATGGCCCGGCGGGCATCGTGATGTCCGACGGACGCTACGCCGCCTGTAACCTGGATCGTAACGGCCTGCGCCCGGCGCGCTACGTGATAACCAAAGACAAGCTGATCACCTGTGCTTCCGAAGTGGGCATCTGGGACTACCAGCCTGATGAAGTGGTTGAAAAAGGCCGCGTCGGCCCTGGCGAACTGATGGTTATTGATACGCGCGCAGGCCGCATTCTGCATTCGGCGGAAACCGATAACGACCTGAAAAGCCGCCATCCTTATAAAGAGTGGATGGAGAAAAACGTACGCCGCCTGGTGCCGTTCGAAAGCCTGTCTGACGATCAGGTGGGCAGCCGCCAGCTGGACGACGATCTGCTCGCCACCTTCCAGAAGCAGTTCGGCTACAGCGGCGAAGAGCTGGACGCGATCGTTCGCGTTCTCGGCGAAAACGGCCAGGAAGCGACGGGCTCAATGGGCGACGATACGCCGTTTGCCGTGCTCTCCAGCCGTCCGCGTATCATCTATGACTACTTCCGCCAGCAGTTTGCGCAGGTAACCAACCCGCCGATCGATCCGCTGCGCGAGGCGCATGTGATGTCGCTGGCGACCAGCATCGGCCGCGAAATGAACGTGTTCTGCGAAGCAGAAGGTCAGGCGCATCGCCTGAGCTTTAAATCGCCGGTTTTGCTCTATTCAGATTTTCAGCAGTTAATCAGCCAGGGCGATGAGCACTACCGTGCCGACACGCTGGATTGTACTTTCAATCCTGCCGACGCCTCGCTGGAGGAAACCATCCATACGCTGTGCGACCGGGCAGAAGCGCTGGTGAAAGCCGATACCGTGCTGCTGGTGCTGTCGGATCGCGCTATCAGCCAAACGCGCCTGCCGGTGCCTGCGCCGATGATCGTGGGTGCGGTACAAAGCCGCCTGGTTGAGAAGAACCTGCGCTGCGACGCCAACATCATTGTTGAAACCGCCAGCGCGCGCGATCCGCACCATTTCGCCGTGCTGCTGGGCTTCGGCGCGACCGCTATCTATCCCTATCTCGCCTATGAATCGCTGGCGAAAATGGCGGACAGCGGCGTGATTGTGAAGGATTACCGCAGCCTGATGCTGAACTACCGTAACGGCATCAATAAAGGCCTGTACAAAATCATGTCCAAAATGGGCATCTCAACCATCGCCTCTTACCGCTGTTCAAAGCTTTTCGAAGCGGTGGGCCTGCATCGCGATGTCTCCGGGCTCTGTTTCCAGGGGGTGGTCAGTCGCATCAACGGCGCCAACTTCGCGGATTTCCAGCAGGATCTGCTGAATCTTTCGCGTCGTGCCTGGCTCGCGCGTAAACCGCTGGACCAGGGCGGCCTGCTGAAATACGTCCACGGCGGCGAGTATCACGCCTATAACCCCGACGTGGTGGCAACGCTGCAAAAAGCGGTGCGCAGCGGCGAGTACGACGATTATCAGCAATATGCAAAGCTGGTTAACGAGCGCCCGGTTGCCATGCTGCGCGACCTGCTGGCGGTAACGCCTGGCGATGCCACGGCCGTCAGCCTTGACGACGTGGAGCCCGCCAGCGAAATGTTCAAACGCTTCGACACCGCCGCAATGTCTATCGGCGCGCTCAGCCCTGAAGCGCACGAGTCGCTGGCCGAGGCGATGAACAGCCTGGGCGGCTATTCCAACTCCGGCGAAGGCGGCGAAGATCCCGCCCGCTACGGCACCAACAAAGTGTCGCGCATCAAGCAGGTGGCTTCCGGCCGCTTTGGCGTGACGCCGGCTTATCTGGTTAACGCCGACGTTATCCAGATCAAAGTCGCGCAGGGCGCCAAGCCAGGCGAAGGCGGACAGCTTCCGGGCGATAAAGTCACGCCTTATATCGCTAAACTGCGCTATTCCGTGCCGGGCGTGACGCTGATTTCTCCGCCGCCGCATCATGATATCTACTCGATTGAGGATCTGGCGCAGCTGATTTTCGACCTGAAACAGGTCAATCCGAAAGCGATGATCTCCGTGAAACTGGTTTCAGAACCAGGCGTGGGCACCATCGCCACCGGCGTGGCGAAAGCCTATGCCGATTTGATTACTATTGCCGGCTATGACGGCGGCACCGGCGCCAGCCCGCTGAGTTCGGTGAAATATGCCGGCTGTCCGTGGGAGCTGGGTCTGGTGGAGACGCAGCAGGCGCTGGTGGCTAACGGCCTGCGCCACAAAATCCGCCTCCAGGTGGATGGCGGCCTGAAAACCGGTCGCGACATCATTAAGGCGGCCATTCTCGGCGCGGAAAGCTTTGGCTTCGGCACCGGGCCGATGGTCGCGCTGGGCTGTAAATACCTGCGCATTTGTCACCTCAATAACTGCGCAACGGGCGTGGCAACGCAGGATGAGAAACTGCGTAAAAACCATTACCACGGTCTGCCGTACCGCGTGACGAACTACTTCGAATTTATCGCGCGGGAAACCCGTGAAATCATGGCGGAGCTGGGCGTGAAGCGGCTGGTCGATTTGATTGGTCGCACCGATCTGCTGACCGAGCTGGAAGGCTTCACCGCGAAACAGCAAAACCTCGATCTCTCTGCGCTGCTGAAAACCGCAGAGCCGATGCCGGGAAAAGCCGTGTACTGCACCGAAAGCAATCCGCCCTTTGATAACGGCGCACTGAACAAGGCCTTACACGATCAGGCGATGCCGTTTGTGGAAGCGAAGCAGAGCAAAACGTTTTACTTCGACATTCGCAACACCGATCGCTCAGTGGGCGCTACGCTGTCCGGCGCCATTGC
Source organism: Erwinia oleae (assembly GCF_000770305.1). GTDB lineage: Bacteria > Pseudomonadota > Gammaproteobacteria > Enterobacterales > Enterobacteriaceae > Erwinia > Erwinia oleae. The sequence continues at coordinate 13,909 of NZ_JNVB01000005.1, read as the reverse complement.
GCTGATCCACGGCGATCAGGGGCTGGCTGCCGATCCGATCCGCGCGCACTTCAGCGGCACGGCGGGCCAGAGCTTCGGCGTCTGGAACGCAGGCGGCGTTGAACTGACGCTGACCGGCGATGCCAACGACTACGTCGGCAAAGGTATGGCGGGCGGCATGTTGGCGGTGCGTCCGCCGGTAGGTTCGGCTTTCCGCAGTCATGAAGCGACCATCATCGGCAACACCTGTCTGTATGGCGCCACCGGCGGCAAACTGTTTGCTGCGGGCCGCGCGGGTGAACGCTTCGGCGTGCGCAACTCCGGGGCGATTACCGTGGTTGAAGGTATTGGCGACAACGGCTGTGAATACATGACCGGCGGCATTGTCTGCGTGCTGGGACGCACCGGCGTCAACTTTGGCGCAGGCATGACCGGCGGCTTCGCCTATGTGCTCGATGAAGACGGTGAGTTCCGTAAGCGGGTGAATCCGGAGCTGGTGGAAGTGCTGAACGTTGACGATCTGGCCATCCATGAGGAGCATTTGCGCGGCCTGATCACCGAACACGTCAGCCATACTGGTTCATCACGCGGCGAAGAGATGCTGGCTAACTGGCCGGCGTGGTCGTCAAAGTTCTCGCTGGTTAAACCAAAATCAAGCGATGTGAAAGCATTGTTGGGTCACCGCAGTCGTTCCGCAGCGGAGCTGCGGGTGCAGGCGCAGTAAGAGGTTACGATGAGTCAAAACGTTTATCAGTTTATCGATTTGCAGCGCGTTGATCCGCCCAAGAAGCCGCTTAAAGTCCGCAAAATCGAATTTGTGGAGATCTACGAGCCCTTCTCGGAAACGCAGGCGCAGTCGCAGGCCGACCGCTGTCTTTCATGCGGCAACCCCTACTGCGAGTGGAAATGCCCGGTGCATAACTACATTCCCGACTGGCTGAAGCTGGCCAACGAAGGACGCATTATTGAGGCCGCAGAGCTTTCTCACCAGACCAACAGCCTGCCGGAAGTGTGCGGCCGCGTTTGTCCGCAGGATCGCCTCTGCGAAGGCTCCTGCACCCTGAACGACGAATTCGGCGCGGTCACCATCGGTAATATTGAGCGCTATATCAATGATAAGGCGCTGGAGATGGGCTGGAAACCCAACCTGGACGGCGTGAAGCCAACCGGCAAGCGTATTGCGATCATCGGCGCAGGCCCGGCCGGTCTCGCCTGCGCCGACGTGCTGGCGCGCAACGGCGTGAAGGCGGTGGTATACGATCGCCATCCTGAAATCGGCGGCCTGCTGACCTTCGGCATTCCTGCTTTCAAGCTGGAAAAATCAGTGATGACCCGCCGTCGCGAAATATTCAGCGAGATGGGCATTGAGTTTCACCTCAATACCGAAGTAGGTCGCGACGTGCAGATAAACGATCTGCTGACGGATTATGACGCGGTGTTCCTCGGCGTCGGCACCTATCAGTCGATGAAAGGTGGCCTGGAGAACGAAGAGGCGCCGGGTGTTTACGATGCCCTGCCGTTCCTGATCGCCAACACCAAAAACACCATGGGCTTTGCGCACAGCGAAGAAGAGCCTTACATCAACATGAGCGCAAAACGCGTGGTGGTGTTGGGCGGCGGTGATACCGCGATGGACTGCGTGCGCACCGCCGTGCGTCAGGGCGCAACCCATGTGATTTGTGCCTATCGTCGCGATGAAGAGAATATGCCCGGCTCTAAACGTGAAGTGAAAAACGCGCGCGAAGAGGGCGTGGAATTTCAGTTTAACGTGCAGCCGCTTGGCGTTGAGATCAACGGCAACGGCCGCGTATGCGGCGTAAAAATGGCGCGTACCGAAATGGGCCAGCCGGACGCGAACGGCCGCCGCCGCGCGGAGATCGTGCCGGGTTCTGAACATGTTGTGCCTGCTGACGCGGTGATCCTGGCGTTTGGTTTTCGCCCACACGCGATGAGCTGGCTGGAGCAGCACAGCGTTGAACTGGATTCACAGGGCCGCATTATCGCGCCGGAAGGCAGCGATAACGCTTTCCAGACCAGCAACCCAAAAATCTTTGCGGGCGGCGATGCCGTACGCGGTTCTGATTTAGTGGTGACGGCCATCGCCGAGGGACGTAAGGCGGCGGAAGGCATCATGGATTATCTTGAAGTGTAAAATAACGTCAGAGCGTATGAAATAACGGATGGTAAAAAAACCTCGCAGAGAAAAACTGCGAGGTTTTTATATAAACTGGTGGTTTGTATTGAGCACTAATACTTTTTAACTATTTAGATTTTGCCGTTAAAAAAACGATGCCTTGTGGGTTAAACCAGCTCTTGACCCAATCAATAACATTTGAAATAGCCGCAATAATTGGATTTTGATGAGGAATTTTGTATATATAATCTGAAACAGATTCAGTTCCTTGTGAAAAACCCTCAGCGATATTTCTGCCACCCGCAACATTATACGTTTCTTTAATAGTTAACAGTTTCATTTAATTATACTCCTCCATATTGATTGTCAACATAATTATAAGGAAATATTTTCAAGGAGCATATCGAAAGAATTTTATTCTTTATACCCGGTAGATTAAAAATCCTGGCATTTGCCGATCGGATTACTTACACCATAAATTAAAATGACTGAAATAAGCTGTACAAATTTCTATTTAATATTTAAACGCCTGGCCAGCCGATGCAGATTGCCGGGGTCCATCGCCAGTCGCCGCGCACAGGCCGCCCAGTTATTGTCACTGGCGCGAAGCATCTGAAGAATATAACGACGCTGGAAGGTATCCGTTGCATCACGCAACGTCGTGTGTTCATTGTCATCCGCTTCGGCGGGAAGCGCTTCCCTCGCGCCGCCGCTGTGAAAATGCGAGGGCAGCAGCGTAACCCGATCGCCAGCCGCTTCGGCCTGAGCAATAATCGTGGCGCGGTAAATAGCATGCTCCAGCTCGCGAATATTGCCGGGCCACGGCTTACTCTCCAACATCTGGCGCACGCCTGTGCCCAGCGCCAGATGCTGAAGCCCAAATTTCACCCGACACTTCTCACAGAAATAGCCTGCCAGCAGCACAATATCCGCCCCCCGCTCCCGCAGTGACGGAATATGTAGCGGGAAGACGCTCAGTCGGTGAAAGAGATCTGCACGAAAAGCCCCCGTTTCCACCGCCTGGCGCAGATCCCGGTTAGTGGCGGCAAGGATCCTGACGTCTACCTTCAGCGGTCGATCCTCGCCCACGCGCTGGAGGTCGCCATATTGCAGCACGCGCAGCAGCTTCGCCTGTAGCGTCAGTGGCAGCTCACCGATCTCATCAAGAAAAAGCGTGCCGCCATCAGCCATCTCAAACTTACCGGTTCGGGTGTGGATCGCGCCGGTGAAGGCACCTTTGACGTGGCCAAACAGTTCGCTCTCCGCCACGGTTTCCGGCAACGCCGCGCAGTTCAGATAAATAAGCGGGTGGTTGCTCCGTGCCGACTGGCGATGAAGCGCGCGCGCCACCAGCTCTTTTCCGACCCCGGTTTCGCCGGTGATCAACACGTTCAGATCGGTGGCGGCCACAATGCCAATCTCTTTTTTTAACTGCGCCATTGCTACCGAGTCGCCAATCATCTCTTCGCCCTGCGCTTCGTTCACCTCTTCAACCGGGAGAAGGAAGGTCGCGGCTCCCGGCTTTTCTAGCTTTTCCATCAACAGCGCATTGTTCAGCGCGCTGGCAACCAGCGTGGCGATAACGCGCAGCTCTTCGTCACCCCAGGCATCAAACTGTGTGGCGTTCATGCCGTCCAGCGTCACCGCGCCAATCAGCGTCTGACCGGAAAAGAGCGGCAACCCGACGCAGGCGTGAACATGCAGTTCCTGATGCTCAGAGATTAAGCCGTCGTAAGGATCGGGCAGCTCGCTGTCAGCCGGAAAGCGCACCACGTCTCCTGCACGCGCGATCGCTTCCAGTCGTGGATGTGTTTCGAGCTGAAAACGCCGCCCCATCACGTCGGCGGCGAGGCCAGCCGTTGCCAGTGGACGAAAGAGATGCGCCTCGTAGCCTAAAAGCGCCGTGGCGTCGCACTCCAGCAGGCGGTGGATAATGCTGATGATGCGATGGAAGCGATCGGGCTTTGAAAGACAGAGCTGAATTTCCACGGCGATTTCAGCGAGCGTGTTAACGGCAAGGCTCATGATGTCTTTTCCACAACGGTATTGTTAAAAAGACAATAATTTATAATTGTCATGATGACAACACCTCAATAATAAAACATTAAAAATCAATGAAATAAAAAGTGGCATGCGGCGTGCAATGAAACGCTGACATCGGTTATTTTATTGAGGACGTCTCCATGAGCATTCATGTTAAAAACAACATCACCTGGACAGGACAGCGCGACTGGGAAGTACGCGATTTTCACGGCACGGAATATAAAACGTTTAAAGGCACCAGCTATAACAGTTATCTGATTCAGGAAGAGAAAAACGTACTGATCGACACGGTTGATCATAAATTCAGTCGCGATTTCGTCACCAACCTGGCAATGGAGATCGATCTCAAGCGCATTGATTACATCATTATCAACCATGCGGAAGAAGATCATGCGGGCGCACTGACTGAACTGATGTCGCGTATACCAAATACGCCCATCTACTGTACCGAAAACGCGATTGACTCTATTAATGGTCATCACCACCATCCGGAGTGGAACTTCAACGTGGTGAAAACCGGCGACACGCTGGATATTGGCAATGGCAAGCAGCTGATTTTCGTTGAAACACCGATGCTACACTGGCCGGACAGCATGATGACCTACCTGACTGGCGATGCCGTACTGTTCAGCAACGACGCCTTCGGCCAGCATTATTGTGATGAACACCTGTTCAACGATGAAGTGGATCAAAGCGAGCTGTTTGAGCAGTGCCAACGCTATTACGCAAACATTCTCACGCCTTTCAGCCGCCTGGTGACGCCGAAGATCACTGAGATCCTCGGCTTTAATCTACCGGTCGATATGATTGCTACCTCGCACGGTGTGGTCTGGCGCGATAATCCGACCCAGATCGTCCAGCACTATCTCGACTGGGCCGCTGATTACCAGGAAGACCGCATCACCCTGCTCTACGATACCATGTCCAACAATACCCGCATGATGGCCGATGCCATCGCCCAGGGCATTCATGAAATCGATCCACGCGTAGCGGTAAAAATCTTCAACGTTTCCCGCCACGACAAGAATGAGATCCTGACGCAGGTATTCCGCTCTAAAGGCATCCTGGTAGGTTCGTCCACGATGAATAACGTTATGATGCCGAAAATTGCCGGCATGCTGGAAGAGATGGCGGGCCTGCGTTTTCGCAACAAAAAAGCGTCTGCTTTCGGTAGCTATGGCTGGACCGGCGGCGCGGTAGACCGCATTCAAACCCGCCTGATGGATGCCGGTTTTGAAACGGCTATTGCATTGAAAACGAAATGGCGTCCGGACAGTGATGCGCTGGAAATTTGCCGTGAACACGGTCGCTATATCGCCCGTCAGTGGGCACTTTCGCCTGTCGAGGCAGTTGCGGCGCCGGTTGTTCAGCCCGCCAGCGAGCTGGCCGTCAATGCCGCGCCGGAGAGCGAGCCAGGCGTGGCAGGCCGTATGCAGTGCTCTGTCTGCCAGTGGATCTACGATCCTGCGCTCGGCGAACCGATGCAGGATGTCCTGCCCGGCACCACATGGGCTGACGTGCCGGATGATTTCCTCTGTCCTGAATGTGGCTTAGGAAAATCCGTATTCGATGCGTGCGAGGGCTAACGGCATGTCTGACGATATCATTATCATCGGCAGCGGCTTTGCGGCGCGCCAACTGGTGAAAAACCTGCGCCAGCGCAACAAAGACATCACCATCAGGCTGATTGCCGCCGACAGCTGTGATGAATATAACAAACCTGACCTGAGCCACATTGCCAGTCAGCGGCTCTCGGCAGACGATCTTACCCGCGTCGTCGCTGATGAGTTCGCAGCACAAAATGGCGTGCTTCTGCACGCAAATACGCAGGTCACCCATATCGACGCAGTCAGGCGTACCATAACCACATCAAACGGTGTGTTTTCCTATGGCAAATTGGTGCTTGCCCTGGGCGCTGAAGCCATCGTACCTGACTTTGAAGGTGCGGAACTGATGATTACGCTCAATAGCCAGCAGGCATATCGTCAGTCTCAGGAGGTGTTGCAAAAAGCGTCCCACGTCGTGCTGACAGGCGGCGGGCTGATCGGCACCGAGCTGGCGATGGATCTCAACCGCGCCGGTAAAAAGGTGACCGTAATCGACCGAGCCAGTCACCTGCTCTCTTCGCTGATGCCAGCCGAAGTCAGCGCGCGTCTTCAGCAACATCTCTGCCAATCGGGCGTGGATATGTATCTGAACAGCCAGATATCAGCGGTCGGAAAGCAGGAAGGCGGACTTAATGTGCTTCTGCGCGACGGCCGCACGGTCTCTTGCGATGCCGCAATATGCGCTATTGGCCTGAAACCTAATACGGCGCTGGCCGCCGCCGCCGGGTTAGAAACGCGGCGGGGTATCGTAGTCGACTCAGGTCTGGCCACGTCGAATCCTGATATTTTTGCTCTTGGCGACTGCGCCGAAGTGGAAGGCAAATGTCTGCCGTATCTCCAGCCTGCCCAATTAGCAGCAATGACACTGGCAAGAAATCTTACCGGCGAACGTGCCGCGCTGGTGCTGCCTGCGGCACTTATCAAGGTTAAAACGCCTGATTGTCCATTCCAGCTTGCCGGCAATACCGGCTCGAAGGATCTGCTATGGCAGATGCAGCTAAGCCCCCGGGGACTTGTGGCGAAAGGATACAGCGCTGCCGGCGACTTGACGGGTTTTGTAGTCACTGAAGAGGAAACGAAACAGGCTTTTCCACTTGTCAAACAGCTGGGCACGCCCGCCCCGGATACACAATCATGACAGAACTGATTTGCTATAAAACACTGCCGATCTGGCATGCTGATACCCTTCCTGACGCGTTTAAACAGCAACACAACACCCGTGAAGGCGTCCGGGCGCAGCTTACGGTATTGAAAGGCACGGTAAATTTTTCTTTATTAACCGCGAATGGCCAGGTTACTGATTCATTTATATTTACGCCAGAAAATCAGCCGCCGCGTATCCTGCCGCAGCAGTGGCATCGCATCGACAGCGTCAGCAGTGATGTGGCGTGTCAACTGGCTTTTTACTGCCGCCCGGAGGAGTATTATCATCACAAGTACTCGCTCACCGCGCCCCACTCAGAAGTGATTGAAGCAGCGCGTCTGATCCCGCCAGGCCGCGTGCTTGATCTTGGATGCGGTAACGGCCGTAACGTACTCTATCTCAATCAGCGTGGCTTCCGGGTTGAAGGCTGGGATAAAAGCGCCGACAGTCTGCGCCATCTTCAGTCGATTATGGCGGCAGAGAAACTCACCAACGTTACGCTGGCGCAGCGCGATCTTAATCAGGTTACGCTTGAGGGACGCTATGATTTTATTCTCTCCACGGTGGTGATGATGTTCCTGCAACCGGAAACGCCCACGCCACTGATTGAGCAGATGCAGCGCGCCACCGCTGATGGTGGCTATAACCTTATTGTTGCCGCCATGGATACCCCTGATTATCCCTGTGTGATGCCGTTTCCGTTTACCTTCAAACCTGGCGAACTGCGGGCAAAATACAACGGCTGGAAGATCATCAAATACAATGAAAACCCCGGCGCGCTGCATAAGGTGGATGCGCAGGGAAATCGCATTAAAATGCGGTTTGCCACATTGCTGGCGCAAAAAGTACAGATGCAGGCAATACAGTCAGTCGGCTGAGGCCTGAGTTTCGCCAGCCATCAAAGAAAAGGGGGAAGCCTGATTGCTTCCCCCTTTTTCTATCTCTCCCGCAGAGCCTCTTTCGCCCTGTTCAGGGGCTTCAACAGGTATTCCATGATGGTTTTACTGCCGGTGTGAATTTCAGCGATCGCTATCATGCCGGGATAGGCTGGGAAGCGTTTTCCTTTTTTGTTCGTCAGATAGTCATTTTCAGTGCGGATTGAGACGCGATAAAAGTATTTATCCCGTTGGACATCATCCTGAATGGTATCCGGTGAAATAAACGCAACTTTGCCTTCAAGTCCCCCATAAATATTGAAGTCGTACGCGGTGAGCTTCACGACGGCGCGCTGTCCGGGAGTAATGAATGCCACATCCGCCGGAGCAATATGTGCTTCAATCATCAACTGTTCATCCAGCGGCACAATTTCCAAAAGATTACCGCGCTGAGGGATCACACCGCCAACCGTATTGACCTCGACGTCTTTTACAATACCTCTGACCGGCGCAACGATGACCGTTCTTTTCAGCGAGTCAGCACGACCAATAATAATTGAACGTTGCGAGGCAATTTCAGCGTTAGCTTTTGCCAGCTCTTCGCGAGCGCGCACAATATATTGATTGGTCACCTCATGAAGTTTGCTTTGCAGATCGTTCGCCTGGCGCTTGAGGCGCAATACTTCAACATCACTGGCCGCGCCCTTTGCCACTAAAGAAGTCGTCAGGCTCAGCTCTCGTCTGATTAACCGAAGCGCTTCCTCCAGCCCGGCAACGCTTCTGTTAAGATTTTCTCTACGTGAGTGATAAAGCGCCATTTCTGCGTCGACCAGGTTCTGGTCCTCCAGCACTTCAGGCGGGAAAACAAGCTCATTACCTTCCGTCTCGGCCTGTAAACGCGCAGATGTTGCCATGGCCGCACGCAGGTGAACGATACTATCCTGTAAGCCTGAATTGAACTGCGTCGGGTCCAGCAATGCCAGCACCTGCCCTGCCTCAACGACATCGCCTTCATGCACTTTAAGCTCTTTGAGGATGCCGCCTTCAAGGGACTGGACAATTTGCGCATGAGAGCTGGGCACCACCTTTCCGATGCCGACGGTCACCTCATCCAGTTCAAAATGACTGGCCCACAGAAAGAAGGCCGCCATCATCGCCATCACCGACCAGAGAATCAGACCATTGCAGGAAAAGAGCGCGCCCGGTCGCCGCTGCTTCATTTTTTTCATCAGGGACAAAAAAGGGGTTTTCATGATGCCGCTCCCTGCGATGACAGATTAACTTTTCCCTGATGCGGCGCGGCCTTTGCTTGTGCCGGAGAAACCAGCATGTCGGCTTTATTGCCATCGCGGACAATCTGCCCGTTATCGATCAGGAGAATACGATCAACGAGCTGAACCACGGCGGGCCGGTGCGTTGCTATAATTAACGTTTTGTCTTTCATCCAGTTTTGCAGTCTTTCAATCAGGTATTTTTCTGCCCCGTCGTCAAGCCAGGCCGTTGGCTCATCCAGCAAAAGCACGCTGGGACGCCGCAAGAGCGCGCGGGCAAGCAACAATAGCTGCCGTTGCCCGCCAGATAACCCCTGGCCGCCCTCCTGTAACTGATAATCCATGCCATCCGGAAGCTGACGGACAAACGATAGCGCTCCACTGAGCGTCAGCGCTTCCTGCATCTCCTCGTCCGTTGCTAACGGCATGCCCAGCCGCAAATTCTCGCGGATGGTACCGAAAAACAGTGACGATGTTTGCCCCACGAAGCTGACATCGCGGCGTACATCCAGAGGATCAAGAGAGGAAAGACGGACGCCATCGAGCATCAGCGCGCCTTCCTGTGGCTGAAGCAGACCCGCCATCATTTGCAAAAGCGTTGATTTTCCTGAACCGTTGCGACCCAGTAGCGCAACTTTCTCGCCGGCATTGATCACCAGTTTTTTAACAGCGAAGACAGGTTGTGTCGCATCCGGCTGGTAACGAAAGCTGACATCGGACATCTCATACTTCCCGTCGATTCTCGGACGATGGATTTGTACACTCCGTTCAGGCTGATCGACTGCGCTACTCAGCAGGTTTTCCAGTCCCGCACGCGCGACCTTCGCCTGCTGCCATTTTCCCAGGATCATGGCCATCTGCCCCAGCGGCGCCATCATGCGTGAAGCGAGCATTGAACACCCAATCAGCACGCCCGTGGACAAATCGCCATTCATGGCAAAAAAGGCGCCAACCAGTACCACGCTCACATAGGCGATGGTTTGCACTTCACTGGTCCAGCTGGTTAACAAGCCGCTGATAAGACGCTGTTTTTTAGAGGTTTTGCCGATCGTTTCATTCAGGTGGTTCCATTGATTTTGAAAGAACGGTTCTGCGCGCAGCAGTTTGATATCATCCATGCCCTGTACGGTTTCCACCAGCATGGCATTGCGTATCGCCGATTCACGCATGTTGGCTTTAGAAAGCGCGGCCAGCGGACGTTGAACCAGCAGGCCAGGGATGATGATCATCGGAATAGCCGCCAGCGGCACCAGTACCAGCCATCCGCCCAGCAACCAGAGAATAAACAGAAAGATGAGGACAAAGGGGAGATCGGCTATCGCTAAAATAGTGGTGGAGGTAATCAATTCTCTGATCTGCTCGAGCTCGCGAATTTGTGCAATAAATGATCCCGTCGATTTAGGCCGGACATCATTACGAATGCGCAGCGCATGACCAAATACCCGGTCGGAAATACGCAAATCAGCCTTCTTACCAGCGGAGTCAGAAATATGCGTTCTGAGCACGCGCATGATAAAAACAAACGTCAGCGCAATCATCACACCAAAAAACAGTACCCACAGCGATGGCACTGACTGAGAGGGAATGACCCGGTCATAAACCTGCATGGTGAAAAGCATGGCTGACAATCCGAGTACGTTCGAAATGAGCGACGCGAACATCACATTGATATAGGCAGGCCACTCCTTCAAAATCGTTTGCCAGAGCCAGTCTGGGCGATGTGGCTCAATATAGTTATCTACCCGCGCATCGGGAACAGAGGTTTCAGGTTTGAGCAGCAGCACGCGTCGCACGCTGCTGACCAGGTCATCAATGCAGATAGCAGTTTGCAACTGTTTTTCGCCGGCAAGAATGACGCCGACATTATTTTCATTCCCTATCGTCGTTATTACGCCGATACCGCGTTCGCCGCAGTCAACAACCAGCGGCAAACGCCACGGATCGAGCATTCCCACGTTAAAATCATCAAAAACGGCGACCAGACCCAGTTGACGGGCCATTTTTTCGATCAGCAAATCCTGGGAAAGCGTTTGCGCACGCCATTCAGACTCACTTTTCACCCGCTCCAGGGAACTGTTAAGACGATAATGTTTTGCGACAAGCAGTAATGCTTCCAGCCAGGCGGAGTAATCTTTTTTCTTTTCACATGATGCTGAATTATTTTGCGGGTGATTATCATTGTCCATCATCATAAGTTCCGTTAAATCCTTTTACTTATTGTGAGAGCTGCAAGCCTTGAATAATGCTCCCATTAAAGTTGAATATTTTTCTCGCCATTCCGGAAAGAGAACTATAGTTCACCGCTGAGGCCCACAAATCACGTTCAGCATTGATCAGATCCTGTTCGGCGCGATATATTTCCTGCTCGGCATTTAATAAATCCAAAGCATTCCTGTTACCCAATGATAAATATTGTTCGCGATATAACATGCGCGTTTCAGTAATCGTTTTCATCCTTTTCTTCAGCAGTTTTATATTGTATTGCAGACCTTTCATACTTTGAAAAGTACTGCGTAACTGGTCGGTCAGCTCCATCTTCCTTGTATTAACAGCCGTTTTCGCGGCGTCGAGCGCACGGATGGCGGCATTCTCCTGCGCCACCATTGCACCGCCCTGATAAAGGGTACTGTTCAATGACAAAAATATGTTTTGATAATGATTACGGCTTTGCGAGTTAGCCATTCCGCCAATGTATTTATTTGTATTAGCTTCAAGTGAGAGCGTCGGGTAACGTTGCGCTTTGAACTGGCGCAATTCTGCCCCGGCAAGCGCAACGTCTGCCTGTGCAACCATAATGGCAGGATTTTTATTCAGATCGGCGCGTCCGCCCAGCCCCTCAATCACAGGTAGCAGATCACCCGGCGCAGAGATCCGGGCGTGTGCAATGGGACGTCCAAGCAGCGACTGCAATCGGTAATTCTCCTGTTGCAGTCTGATTTCCAGTTCTTGCTGCTGCGCTTCGGCCGCCTCAACGCGCGCCTGCGCCTGGACGGGATCAACGCGCGTACTTGCCCCGGCATCTGCGCGCAGCCGTGTCAGGTTGAGGATATTACGCAGCGATGTCACCTGATCTCTGGCGCTCAGCGTTAGCTGTCTGTAACGATAAACTTCGTTTAATGTCAGCGCAGTTTGCTGGATGATCGTATCAATTTGCCCCAGTACGGTCGCCTGCTGTCGCAGATATTTCGCGCTGGCCTGATCGACTGCGCTGCCGGTCTTACCGAAATCGTACAGCATCTGCGAAAGGCCGACTGTCGCAATCTGCCCGTCCTTCTCCTGCTGCTGACGACCTGAGGTAATGCCTGCGGTTAAAGCAGGCAGGTAGCCTGCACTGGCGGCTTCAATATTAAAGGTGGTTGATTCCAGGACGGCAATGCTGCTGCTGATAGAAGGATGTTGATTGACAGCAAGATGAATGGCCGACTGCCAGTCGTCAGGTAATTCATCATGATTGTCTTTTGGAACGGGCTGCATTTCAATTTCTTCGGACGGTGTGTTTGATAGCCCATCCGGTGTTTTTCCGCCAGCGAAACCTGGCGTGGGAGAGGGGTAAAACGCGCCCCAAAAACCAGCGGCAGCGCCCGTCATGGCTGATGCCGGCTCAGGAACAAGAGGCGCTCCCACCGCCGAGAAAGGCAGTAAAACAGACCAACAGGATAATAAAAATAGTCTTTTCATAATCAATAAATAGCGTCTTATTGCGCCGTAAAGTTAAATTTAACTTTCTTTGCGCGTGATAAAAAAAGCTGCCCCAAACGGGACAGCCCTTTTTTATTTTTCAATAACGCGTTATTAACCGATCGCTACATCGTCCTCAACATAAAGCTGAACAACGGAACCGTCCATTGTGGAACTGGTGTAATGTTTATAATTAACCCCGTTAACCAGCAAATCTCCCGACGATTCCCATTTGCCATTCAGCATTACCGTATCTCCATCTGCACCTCTGACATACAGCGTATTATTGTCATCAGTCACTTTCAGCAAGCTTTCGGCGCTGATAAGCAGATGGTCATTATTTCCATTATCCAGAAGATCGATACTCTCAATATTATAGACTTTTGACGAAATAAGACTCAGATTCAGGGTTTCGCTACCATGCCAGGCAAGCGTGTCGCCTCCTTCAGCCCCGTTTATAGAGATGAAATCGGTGTCGTAGACCTGGAAAACATCGTTGCCGCCGGTGCCGGTGAAGGTGAGTTCCCCTCCGTTGCTGCCATCAATATCGATACCCAGCTCGATGCTCAGCGTCGCTTTGCTTCCGTCAGAAAGCGTATAGGTAAAGACGTCACGATTGCCGCTATGTGCAAAGGCTTCGTCGGCAACGTAGGTATATTCTCCTGTCTCATTAATAAACAGCGTGCCCCAGGCGCCTTTGAAACTCACCTCGCCTTCCGAAAGATGAACAGTTTCGCCATGTTGACTGACCGACTCGACAGAGACGGTTTGCACTTCTTCAGCCGTGATAACACCTGAGATAAACTCTGGCATCTCGTTGAAGGTCAGCCCCGCCTGAACGTAAAGCTTGATCACTTTTCCTTCAGACGTCGTGTGGGTATAGAGCGTATAAACAATATTGTTTAATGTCTCTGTTCCGATAACATTCCACATCCCCTGTAGCGATAAAGCGTCGTTACTTCCCCCCCGGATATAAAGCGCGTTTTTATCGTCGGTGATCTTTTCAATATCGCGTTCGGTCAGCGTCAACGTCGTCGCCGTACCGTTAATCCTGAGATCGATGACCTCAATATTTTTCACCTTGTCAGCAATCGTGCTCAGATTCAGGTCGGCCTCTCCACGCCAGGTAAGAGTGTCATGGCCTGCTTTGCCGTCGAGCAACGTAAAGTCGGTATCAT
>NZ_JNVB01000049.1 GCF_000770305.1 Erwinia oleae | reverse complement strand
GTTTAAAGTGGTACGCGAGCTGGGTTTAGAACGTCGTGAGACAGTTCGGTCCCTATCTGCCGTGGGCGCTGGAGAATTGAGAGGGTTTGCTCCCAGTACGAGAGGACCGGAGTGAACGCACCACTGGTGTACGGGTTGTCATGCCAATGGCACTGCCCGGTAGCTAAGTGCGGAACGGATAAGCGCTGAAAGCATCTAAGCGCGAAACCAGCCTCGAGATGAGTTCTCCCTGAGTCCTTGCGACTCCTGAAGGGACGTTGAAGACGACGACGTTGATAGGCCGGATGTGTAAGCGCAGCGATGCGTTGAGCTGACCGGTACTAATGACCCGAGAGGCTTAACCTTACAACGCCAGAAGCGTTCTGGTGGTATTGAGAGACGAGAAGAATTTTCAGCGGATGTTCCGGATAACAGAATTTGCCTGGCGGCTTTAGCGCGGTGGTCCCACCTGACCCCATGCCGAACTCAGAAGTGAAACGCCGTAGCGCCGATGGTAGTGTGGGGTCTCCCCATGCGAGAGTAGGGAACTGCCAGGCATCATATTAAGGTTCATACGAACCGTGACCTCTCCGGTGACGCGGAAAGGGCGACATACCTGATATCAGAAGCAACATTCTGAATTCAGTCCAGAATCGGTGGAGCGGTAGTTCAGTTGGTTAGAATACCTGCCTGTCACGCAGGGGGTCGCGGGTTCGAGCCCCGTCCGTTCCGCCACCCTATTTAGGGGCGTAGTTCAATTGGTAGAGCACCGGTCTCCAAAACCGGGTGTTGGGGGTTCGAGTCCCTCCGCCCCTGCCAGATAATAATCCTTTGCTCCGGCAAAGGATTTTTTTTGATCTTAATTCAGCCACACACGCTTATTCTTTCAATATAATGACCGGTAAACCGATCATTATTCCCACAGCTATACCTGTTATACGTTAACTGGAAACTTTAATAACTGGCGTATATAGGCCTGCTGATCGCTGTTTTGCAACCAAACCGCATAAAGCGGCCGCATAGCAACAGGCGTATCCGGAATGACAGTTAAGTCGGGGTATTCGCTATGCCAGACGTCTGGCAGAAATGCGCAGGCGCCGGTGGTGTGCAAAAGTTGTCGCGTCAAATGCGCAGACGTAGTGGTTAAGACAGGCACGTCGTCAGCGCCTGCCAGATAACTTTCATGTTGATGAAAATCGGCTCCCCATTCCAGCTTGATGTAGTCATATTTTTCGCGTTTATCCAGCTTCTGCGAACGAAACAGCATCAAAGAAATATGACCAATCTGCTGGCTTGTCAGCTCATCCATTTTGGGCGCTTCAGTGGTGATCAACAAATCTAACTGCCGTTCATGAAGCTGCTTAACCAATAAATGCCGTTGCGCAACACGTGCTTCAAGATGCAGACTTTCTCTGTTCTCATAAAGCGTTTGAAGCCACGGAGTTAGATAGGCTTCCCAAAGCGAGGCGCTGGCTCCAATGGATAACTCATGATGCTGCTGAGTATGTGATACTTCTTTTTTTGCCATCATCCAGGTGCTCATCAAACTTTCAGCATAAGGAAGAAGGCGTTCGCCCGCTGAAGTAAGCCGGATATTGTTACGGTGGCGCGTGAAAAGGTTAACGCCAAGCTGGTTTTCCAACTGCCTGATTCGAAAACTTACGGCAGACTGAGTGAGATAGAGCGCTTCAGCGGCACGCCCAAAATGGCGGGTCCTGCTCACTTCAAGAAAGGTTTTAAGTAATTCCGTATCCACGTCTATCTCCAAAAAATCATTTGTCGTTATGATTTAAATGTTTTGTTTTACACTCTGTCAAGCGTATCTAATACTCCGCGCGATAAATAGCACGACCATAGAAGAGTCAGGAGCGTGTAAGATGGCGGAAAGCTTCGCAACAACTAATCGTTTTTTTGATAACAAACATTACCCGCGCGGGTTCTCACGTCACGGTGACTTCACCATAAAAGAAGCCCAACTTCTTGAGCGTTATGGTTACGCTTTTAACGAGTTGGATCTTGAAAAGCGTGCGCCGTCAACGGAAGAAGAGCGTCTGTTTATCGAAGTATGCCGCGGTATCCGCGAGCCTAACACAGAAGCAGAGCGGGTTTGGTCAAAATACATGACGCGCATTAAACGTCCAAAACGTTTTCATACCCTTTCCGGGGGAAAACCACAGATGGAAGGTGTGGAAGACTATTCAGATAGTGACGATTAAGAGAAAGGGCCTGAGGGCCCTTTTTTACGTCAGGGTTTTATGCAAATGAATGAGTAATCTGTCGATGCCCCGATAGCTTATCGCTTCCTGAAGATGCTGTCGCATTAACGTTTTCTCGCCAGCCAAATCGGCAATGGTTCTGGCAACTTTCAGTATACGCTGCCATGCCCGAACCGAAAGCCCAAGCTGGTTGAGTACCTCCTCCAACCAAATGGCATCAACATGGTTGATGTGGCAAACGTCCTGAATCTCTGAAGGATTAAGCGCCGCGTTAATTTTCCCGCTGCGTTTAAGCTGGCGTTCCCGCGCCGCCAGTACCCGATGGCGAACCGCCTCACTATTTTCCGACGGCTTATGATCACTGCTCAGCGTTCCCGGTGGAAGCAGTGGCACCTCCATAGATAGATCAAAACGATCCAGAAAAGGGCCAGACAAACGGCTAAGATAACGCAGCGTCTGCTCTGGCGATGTGCGGTTATGTGAGCCGCTATAGTGGCCGGTCGGGCTGGGATTCATTGCTGCCACAAGCTGAAAACGCGCAGGATAGAGGACCTTAGCGCGAGCGCGAGAAATACAAATCTCTCCTGATTCGAGAGGCTCCCTCAGCGCCTCCAGCGTTTTACGATCAAACTCCGGTAGTTCGTCCAGAAAAAGCACGCCATTGTGAGCCAGAGAAATTTCACCGGGTTTAGGCAGAGAACCGCCGCCGACCAGGGCATAGCGTGAAGAAGAGTGGTGGGGCGCACGGAAGGGCCGCTGACGCCACTGCTTCTTCATTTCGCTGCCACTTAACAGGCTGGTGATTGCCGCGCTCTCAAGGGCCTCGCCGTCGCTGAGGGGCGGCATCAGCCCGACAAGCCGGTTCGCCAACATTGTTTTACCCGTTCCAGGTGGGCCGATGAGGAGAAGGTTGTGGCCGCCCGCTGCGGTAATTTCCAGCGCTCTTTTAGCCTGTTGCTGGCCAATAATATCCTGTAAATCACCCCGCTGTTGTCGTATCTCTTCCTGAGAATAGTGAGCTGCTTCCAGCGAGGTTTTACCATGTAAAAAGGCGCAAATTTCAAGCAGGTGCGTGCCGGTGAGGCAACCACCATTTTTGATGAGCCCGACCTCACTCAGATTATCAGCAGAAAGAATGAGCTGGCGATGAGCCGCCGCCGCCGCCATCGCTGCCGGGATCGCGCCCTGTACGCCACGCAGAGCTCCCGTCAATGCCAGCTCTCCCAGGAATTCATAATGGCCCAGTTTGTCCGCTGGTATCTGCTCTGAGGCGGCCAGAATAGCGATTGCAATAGGAAGATCGTATCTTCCGCCCTCTTTAGGTAGATCGGCTGGCGCGAGGTTAACGGTAATACGCTTTGCCGGGAAGGTAAAACCACAGTTAATCAGTGCGCTGCGCACCCGCTCCCTCGCCTCTTTAACCGTTGTTTCGGGTAAGCCTACCAGGGTAAGCGCCGGAAGCCCGTTACTCAAATGGACCTCAATTGATACCAGCGGCGCTTCAATACCAATGGCAGCCCGGGTGTATGCAATGGCCAACGACATAAATTCTCCTTGTTGTTCGCCAGTGTGAACAAACAAGACAAGCGGTACGAGCCAAAAAATTACCTTTCTGAAAGGCGTTCGAACATTTTTTTCATGGCATACATCGTGCGACAAATTTTTCAGAGGCCGCCCGAAAATTCTACTGTTCCCATTTTTTCCGTAACGCAGACATTGACAGACTTTAGTAAGCTTATTACCTGAATGAAAAGGAATTTATTGATGGCAGATAAACGAGTGGAAAAATAAAAAGATAAAAAAATGTTGAATCATATGCGCTAACTGTGATAACTCTGTAGGCATTACTTCGAACGAGCGAAAGAAAAGAATCTAAATGAAAGCCCTTCTAAGCGTCCTAAGCCTTGTCGTCATTAACGTCGTCGTGATTATTATCACGCCGTGCGGGGCTACGCTCGGAGGAAGAAAGGCTTAAAAATCAAGCCTGATTTCGAAAGAACCCCCGCACCGACAGGTCCGGGGGTTTTTTTTTGCCATATGAGACATGTCACAGGAACATAAAATGAACAGTAGAACAAAATGCTGTAGTTCCAGTAACGGAACGGAGGAATAACTATGAATGGGGCTCAATGGGTGGTTCAGGCGTTGCGCGCGCAGGGCGTCGAAACTGTTTTCGGCTATCCGGGCGGCGCAATCATGCCGGTTTATGACGCGCTCTACGACGGCGGCGTGGAACATCTATTGTGTCGCCATGAGCAGGGTGCCGCGATGGCCGCGATAGGCTATGCGCGTTCAACCGGAAAAGTAGGCGTCTGCATCGCCACCTCCGGCCCAGGCGCAACCAACCTCATTACCGGGCTGGCTGATGCCATGATGGATTCAGTGCCGGTTGTTGCCATCACCGGGCAGGTGGCTTCTGGCTTAATCGGTACCGATGCCTTTCAGGAAATAGACGTACTTGGCCTCTCTTTGGCCTGTACAAAGCACAGCTTTCTGGTTGAAACGCTGGACGAACTGCCGGAAATCATGGCTGAAGCCTTTGCCATCGCGACGACGGGGCGTCCGGGCCCGGTACTGATTGATATTCCAAAGGACATTCAGCTGGCAAACGGCGAGCTGAATGCCCATTTGCTGCCGGTCGAAGACGAAGAAGCTTACCCGCATCAGGCGATCGAAGAGGCGCGCTTGCTCCTTGCTCAGGCGAAGAAACCCATGCTTTATGTGGGCGGCGGTGTTGGCATGGCGGGCGCGGTTGATGCGCTTCGCGCATTTGCCCTGACCAGCGGTATCCCCAGCGTTGCAACGCTGAAAGGCCTGGGCGCGCCCGATCCGGCGGATCCTTGCTATCTGGGCATGTTGGGCATGCACGGCACCAAAGCGGCGAACATTGCCGTTCAGCAGTGCGACCTGCTGATTGCCGTCGGCGCCCGCTTCGACGACCGCGTAACCGGTAAGTTAAACGCATTCGCGCCCAACGCGATCGTCATTCATATGGACATCGATCCCGCCGAGCTGAACAAACTCCGCCGGGCGCATATTTCACTGCGCGGCGATATGAGCAAAATGCTGGCCGATCTGCATCATCCCGCCGACATCGGCGCCTGGCGTGAAGAGGTGCAGGCGCTGAAAGCTGCGCATCCGTGGCGCTACGATCATCCAGGCGAAGCGATCTATGCCCCGCTGTTTTTAAAACAGTTATCGGCGCGCAAACCGGAAAACGCGATTGTCACGACGGATGTAGGGCAGCATCAGATGTGGACGGCGCAACATATGAGCTTCACTCGTCCCGAAAATTTCATTACCTCCAGCGGACTGGGCACCATGGGGTTTGGCCTGCCGGTTGCGATAGGCGCACAGGTCGCCCGCCCGCAGGATACGGTGATCTGCGTTTCTGGCGACGGTTCATTTATGATGAATATTCAGGAACTGGGCACCATCAAGCGCAAAAATCTGCCGGTGAAAATCGTGTTGATAGACAACCAGCGCCTGGGTATGGTGCGCCAATGGCAGCAGCTGTTCTTCTCCGAGCGCTACAGCGAAACAAACCTCTCTGATAACCCCGATTTCCTTACCCTGGCCAGCGCATTTGATATTCCTGGTCAACGCATCACCCGAAAAGACCAGGTCGACGCTGCATTAGACGCTTTGCTAAACAGTGAAGGGCCGTATCTGCTCCACGTCGCTATTGATGAGCTTGAGAACGTCTGGCCTCTGGTGCCGCCTGGCGCCAGCAACGAAAACATGATGGAGAAAATTTTATGACGCAGCATCAATTGTCTATCGAAGCACGGTTCCGCCCCGAAATACTGGAGCGTATTTTACGCGTCGTCCGTCATCGCGGTTTCCAGATCTGCAACATGAATATGGCGTCCGGGCTGAACACGGAAAACATTAATATTGAAATGACCGTTGTCAGTCAGCGCTCTGTCGATTTACTGTCAACACAATTAAGCAAACTGATGGATGTCGCTTGCGTACAGATCCAACACCAACAACAGACAACACAACAAATCCGCGCCTGAGCGCGAAAGGAAATAAGAATGACGAAGAAAGCTGACTTTATCTGGTTCAATGGCGAGATGGTTAAGTGGGAAGAGGCGAAGGTCAGCGTCATGTCCCACGCATTGCATTACGGTACGTCGGTGTTTGAAGGCGTTCGCTGCTATGAATCGCACATCGGTCCGGTCGTCTTCCGCCATCGTGAACACATGCAGCGCCTGCGCGACTCGGCAAAAATCTACCGCTTCCCCGTCACGCAGAGCGTTGATGAGCTGATGGAAGCGTGCCGTGAAGTACTGCGCGTCAACAACCTGAAAAGCGCTTACATTCGTCCGCTGATTTTTGTTGGTGATGTGGGTCTGGGCGTGAATCCGCCGGATGGCTACAGTACGGACGTGATTATCGCCGCGTTCCCGTGGGGCGCCTATCTGGGTGCGGAAGCGCTGGAGCAGGGCATCGACGCCATGGTGTCATCGTGGAACCGCGTTGCGCCCAACACGCTGCCTACTGCCGCAAAAGCGGGCGGTAACTATCTCTCTTCCCTGCTGGTGGGTAGCGAAGCACGTCGTCATGGCTATCAGGAAGGTATCGCGCTGGATACGCAGGGCTATATTTCCGAGGGCGCTGGCGAGAACCTGTTTGAAGTAAAAGACGGCATTTTGTTTACGCCGCCGTTCACCTCCTCGGCGCTGCCGGGCATTACCCGCGACGCGATTATCAAGCTGGCGCAGGATCTGGGCATTGAAGTCCGTGAGCAGGTGCTGTCGCGTGAATCGCTCTACCTGGCGGATGAGGTATTTATGTCGGGCACCGCTGCGGAAATCACGCCGGTGCGTAGCGTGGATGGCATTCAGGTCGGCGAAGGCAAACGTGGCCCGGTTACGGCGCGCATTCAGTCGGCCTTCTTTGGCCTGTTTACCGGCGAAACCGAAGACAAATGGGGCTGGCTGGATCCGGTCAACCCATAACAAAACGCATTAAATGCGGGCGTCAACTGACGCCCGCGCACTTTACAGATTCTGGAGTATGAGCATGCCTAAGTACCGTTCCGCTACGACCACTCACGGCCGCAACATGGCCGGCGCCCGCGCCCTGTGGCGCGCCACGGGAATGACCGATGACGATTTCGGCAAGCCGATCATTGCCGTGGTTAACTCCTTCACGCAGTTTGTGCCAGGGCACGTTCACCTGCGCGATTTGGGAAAACTGGTTGCCGAACAGATTGAGGCTTCCGGCGGCGTGGCGAAAGAGTTCAACACCATTGCGGTTGATGATGGCATCGCGATGGGACACGGTGGCATGCTTTATTCGCTGCCGTCGCGCGAGCTGATCGCTGACTCCGTGGAGTACATGGTAAACGCGCACTGCGCCGATGCGATGGTTTGCATCTCTAACTGCGATAAAATCACGCCGGGCATGCTGATGGCTTCGCTGCGACTGAATATTCCGGTGATCTTCGTTTCCGGTGGCCCGATGGAGGCCGGGAAAACCAAACTCTCCGATAAAATCATTAAGCTGGATCTGGTAGACGCGATGATCCAGGGCGCCAATCCGAACGTCAGCGACGCCGACAGCGAGCAAATTGAACGTTCCGCCTGCCCGACCTGCGGTTCCTGCTCCGGTATGTTTACCGCGAACTCAATGAACTGTTTGACCGAAGCGCTGGGGCTTTCGCAGCCGGGCAACGGTTCGCTGCTGGCGACGCACGCCGATCGCAAAGACCTGTTCCTGAATGCGGGTAAGCGCATTGTTGGCCTGGCCAAACGTTATTACGAGCAGGATGACGAGAGCGTGCTGCCGCGCAACATCGCCAATAAATCCGCATTTGAGAATGCCATGACGCTGGATATCGCCATGGGCGGCTCGACTAATACCGTCCTGCACCTGCTGGCTGCCGCGCAGGAAGGCGAAATCGATTTCAATATTTCCGATATCGATCGCCTGTCGCGTAAGGTGCCGCACCTGTGCAAGGTTGCGCCCAGCACGCAAAAATATCATATGGAAGACGTTCATCGTGCGGGCGGCGTCATCGCTATTCTCGGCGAACTGAGCCGCGCGGGTCTGATGGACAACAGCGTGCGCAACGTGCTGGGGCTGAGCCTGCAAGAAACGCTGGATCAGTACGACATCATGCTGACCAAAGACGATGCGGTAAAAACCATGTTCCGGGCAGGCCCGGCGGGTATCCGCACCACCCAGGCGTTTTCCCAGGATACGCGTTGGGACACGCTGGACGACGATCGTCAGGAAGGCTGTATTCGTTCGCGCGAGTTTGCGTTCAGTCAGGACGGCGGCCTGGCGGTACTTTACGGCAACATGGCTGAAGATGGCTCTATTGTGAAGACGGCAGGCGTTGACAAAGAGAGCCTGACCTTCCGTGGCCCGGCAAAAGTTTACGAGAGCCAGGGCGACGCGGTCAGCGCGATTCTCGGCGGCAAAGTTGTGGCGGGCGACGTCGTGGTTATTCGCTACGAAGGGCCAAAGGGCGGGCCGGGCATGCAGGAAATGCTGTATCCGACCACTTACCTGAAATCAATGGGCCTCGGCAAAAGCTGTGCGCTGATCACCGACGGTCGCTTCTCCGGCGGCACCTCCGGTCTGTCAATCGGCCATGCCTCACCGGAAGCCGCCAGCGGCGGTACCATCGCGCTGGTGAAAGATGGCGATATGATTGATATCGACATCCCCAATCGTGGCATCAAGCTCGACGTACCGGACAACGAACTGCACGCGCGACGCGAAGAGGAAGAAGCCCGTGGCGAAGCGGCCTATACGCCGCATGGCCGCGAACGTCAGGTCTCTTTCGCCCTGCGCGCCTATGCGCTGTTGGCCACCAGCGCTGATAAAGGCGCCGTCCGCGACAAGAGCAAGCTGGGAGGCTGATAATGGCAGAGTCGCTACCCGCGCAGCCCTGCGGCGCAGAATATCTGCGCGCGGTTCTGCGTTCGCCGGTCTATGAAGTGGCACAGGTCACACCGCTGCAAAAGATGGAGAAGATCTCCTCGCGTCTTGGCAACACCGTGCTGGTGAAACGTGAGGATCGGCAGCCGGTGCACAGCTTTAAGCTGCGCGGCGCCTACGCGATGATTGCCTCGCTGACCGGCGAGCAGAAAGCGCGTGGCGTGATCACCGCATCGGCGGGCAATCATGCGCAGGGCGTGGCGCTCTCGGCAACGCGCGTCGGCATCAAATCGTTGATCGTGATGCCTGTTGCGACCGCTGATATCAAAGTGGACGCGGTGCGGGCATTTGGCGGTGAGATCTATCTGTTTGGCGCAAATTTTGATGAAGCGAAGGTAAAAGCCATCGAACTGGCGGAGCAGAAAGGCTACACCTTCGTGCCGCCGTTCGATCACCCGATGGTGATTGCCGGACAGGGCACGCTGGCGATGGAGCTGTTGCAGCAGGATGCGCACCTCGATCGCGTCTTTGTGCCGGTTGGCGGCGGCGGGCTGGCGGCGGGCGTGGCCGTTCTGATTAAGCAACTGATGCCGCAAATCAAAGTGATTGCCGTGGAGTCCGTAGACTCCGCCTGCCTGAAGGCGGCGCTGGACGCGGGCGAACCGGTTGATTTGCCACGCGTCGGGCTGTTCGCCGAAGGCGTGGCGGTCAGGCGTATCGGCACCGAAACCTTCCGTCTCTGTCAGGAATACCTTGATGACATCATTACCGTTGACAGCGACGCGATCTGCGCGGCCATGAAAGATCTGTTTGAGGATGTGCGCGCGGTTGCTGAGCCGTCGGGCGCGCTGGCGCTGGCGGGCATGAAGAAATATGTCCAGCAGCATCAGATCAAAGGGGAACGTCTGGCACACGTGCTGTCGGGTGCGAACGTCAACTTTCACGGTTTGCGTTACGTTTCAGAGCGATGCGAACTGGGCGAACAGCGCGAGGCGCTGCTGGCGGTCACCATTCCTGAACAGAAAGGTAGCTTCCTGAAGTTTTGCCAGATCCTCGGCGGGCGTTCGGTAACCGAATTCAACTACCGTTACGCCAACCCGGATAACGCCTGCATATTTGTGGGCGTGCGTCTGACGCGCGGTCTGGAAGAGCGGCAGGAGATCCTGCAACAGCTGAGCGAGGGCGGCTACCACGTGGTCGACCTCTCTGATGATGAAATGGCGAAGCTGCATGTGCGCTACATGGTTGGCGGTCGTCCGTCCCGGCCGCTGCGGGAGCGCCTGTTCAGCTTTGAGTTTCCGGAAGCGCCCGGCGCGCTGCTGCGTTTTTTACAAACGCTGGGCACGCACTGGAACATCTCTCTGTTCCACTATCGCAGCCACGGTACGGACTTTGGCCGCGTGCTGGCCGCCTTCGAAGTGGGCGATATCGAGCCGCAGTTTGCTGAACATCTGGCAGCGCTCGGTTATGATTTTCACGATGAAACCAGTAACCCGGCCTTCAGCTTTTTCCTGGCGGGCCAGGCTGCATCAGACTCCAGAACGCATCAATAAGCGGCTCGTTGAGCCGTTTTTTTTGCACGCAAACGCCCAGTTCGAACGGCGCAACCATCTCAATATGATCCAGTTCAAGGATGCGATTGCGCACCGGTTCGGGGCTGTTTTCCAGCACCACGTCCGGCAGCAGCGCGATCCCGCAGCCCAGCGCGACCATTGAGACAATGGCTTCGTGGCCGGAAACGGTGGCATAAATCAAGGGGTTAGGAATTCGACGACGGCGAAACCACAAATCGATACGCTGCCTGGCCGGACCCTGATCGGGAAGAATAAACGGAATTTGTGACCAGTCAGGCTCCGGCAGGGTCGCCTGGCTGCGTACCGGACACGGCAGTGCAGGCGCGATCAGCAGCAGCGGGATCAGGCCCAGCGGCGTAAAGCCAATACTGGCAGGCAGCGTTTCGGGACGGCCGGCGATGGCAATATCTGCCTCAGCGCTTTGCACTTTTTCCACCGCGTCGGCGGCATCGCCGGTGGTCAGTTTGATTTCGACCAGCGGATGCCCGGCGCGAAAACGGTCAAGGATCGGCGGCAGATGGCTGTAAGCGGCAGTAACCGAGCAGAACAGACGCAGTTCGCCGCTCAGCGACGGGCCGCTCTGGCCGATAGCGTGGCGCAGTTGCTGATACTGCAACAGCGTTTGCTGCGCAAACTGGCGGAGCTGCTCACCCGCATCGGTGAGCGTCACGGTGCGGTTGTCGCGCAGGAACAGCGTCTGGCCGAGATCTTCCTCCAGCCGCTGGATCTGTCGTGAAAGCGTGGACGGGCTGACGTGCATCGCGCGCGCGCTGCGGCCGAAGTGGCGGCTCTCCGCCAGATGCAGGAAAAGTTTCAGGTCACGTAAATCCATGCGCGGCAGCCCTCATTTTGGCGTTGCAGTTATTGCAATATCACGTTGTTAATATATCAATTTAAGCAATACATTTCCTGTCATATGATGGGGACAATCATGAGGCAAACGCCTCGCACGAATAAAAAACGCAACACAACCTCACACGGAGTACCCATGGCCAACTATTTCAACACGCTGAATTTGCGCAACCAGTTAGCGCAGTTAGGTAAATGTCGCTTTATGACACGCGATGAATTCGCCGATGAAGCAAGCTACCTGAAAGGCAAAAAAGTCGTCATCGTGGGCTGCGGCGCTCAGGGCCTCAACCAGGGCCTCAACATGCGTGATTCCGGTCTTGATATCGCTTACGCGCTGCGTGCGGAAGCCATTGCTGAGAAACGCGCCTCCTGGCGTAAAGCCACCGAAAACGGTTTTAAAGTGGGCACTTATGAAGAGCTGGTGCCGCAGGCCGATCTGGTGGTTAACCTGACTCCGGACAAGCAGCACTCCGACGTGGTGCGTACCGTTCAGCCACTGATGAAAGACGGCGCGGCGCTGGGCTACTCGCACGGTTTCAACATCGTTGAAGTCGGCGAGCAGATCCGTAAAGACATTACCGTGGTAATGGTTGCGCCCAAATGCCCCGGCACCGAAGTGCGCGAAGAGTACAAGCGTGGTTTCGGCGTGCCGACGCTGATTGCCGTTCACCCGGAAAACGATCCGAAAGGCGAAGGCATGGCGATTGCTAAAGCCTGGGCGGCAGCCACCGGCGGACACCGCGCGGGCGTGCTGGAATCCTCTTTCGTTGCGGAAGTGAAATCTGACCTGATGGGCGAGCAGACCATTCTGTGCGGCATGTTGCAGGCCGGTTCTCTGCTGTGCTTTGACAAGCTCGTGGCGGAAGGCACCGATCCTGCCTATGCCGAAAAGCTGATTCAGTTTGGCTGGGAAACCGTCACCGAAGCGCTGAAGCAGGGCGGTATCACGCTGATGATGGATCGCCTGTCTAACCCGGCGAAGGTGCGTGCGTATGCGCTTTCAGAACAGCTGAAAACAATTATGGCGCCGCTGTTCCAGAAGCACATGGACGATATCATTTCCGGTGAGTTCTCTTCCGGCATGATGGCCGACTGGGCCAATGATGACAAAAAACTGCTGGGCTGGCGTGAAGAAACCGGTAAAACCGCGTTTGAAACCGCGCCGCAGTTTGAAGGCAAAATTGCCGAGCAGGAGTATTTCGATCAGGGCGTGGTGATGATCGCCATGGTTAAAGCGGGCGTTGAGCTGGCGTTTGAAACCATGGTTGATGCGGGCATTATCGAAGAGTCTGCTTATTACGAATCACTGCACGAACTGCCGCTCATCGCCAATACCATTGCGCGTAAGCGTCTGTATGAGATGAACGTGGTGATTTCAGATACCGCCGAATACGGTAACTATCTCTTCTCTTACGCGGCGGTTCCGCTGCTGAAAGAGTTTATGACCACGCTACAGGCCGGCGATCTGGGCAAAACGGCAGCCGCTTCGGCGACCGTCGACAATGCCCAACTGCGTGACGTCAACGAAGCGATCCGTAATCATGCTATCGAAGCCGTTGGCCGTAAACTTCGTGGCTACATGACCGATATGAAACGTATTGCCGTTGCGGGCTGACCGCGAGCGCACACCTGAAAAGAGCGGATATCCGCTCTTTTTTTTAGTTACGGTAAAGCACTTTAATAACGTGATAACCGAACTGGGTATGCAGCGGACCGTAAGGCACCAGAAGCGGGCAGGAGAACACCACTTTATCGAACGCCGGCACCATCGCGCCCTGTTTGAATTCACCTAAATGGCCGCCTTTCTTACCTGACGGACAGGTTGAATGCTTTTTCGCCAGCTTTTCAAAATCGGCGCCCTGTTCCAACTGCGCCAGAATGTCCTGCGCCTGTTTCTCTTCCTTAACAAGGATGTGCATTGCTGCTGCTGTTTTTGCCATGATCGAACCTTGAGTCCTGGAGTTGTAGCTGGCTATACTACCACGCTGTAAATTCATTCTTCCTGTCATTTCACTGAGCACCCTTCTTATGCGTCTTAATCCTGGCCAGCAACACGCCGTCGAATTTGTCACCGGGCCTTGTCTGGTGCTGGCCGGTGCGGGATCGGGCAAAACGCGCGTGATCACCAATAAAATCGCCCATCTGATCCGTGAATGCGGCTATCAGGCGCGACACATTGCAGCCGTCACCTTTACCAACAAAGCTTCACGCGAGATGAAAGAGCGCGTGGCGCAAACCCTGGGCCGAAAAGAGGCGCGCGGGCTGATGATCTCCACTTTCCATACGCTGGGGCTGGAGATCATCAAGCGGGAGTATGCGGCGCTGGGCATGAAGTCGAACTTCTCGCTGTTCGACGATCAGGATCAGCTTGCGCTGCTGAAAGACCTGACCGAAGAGTGGCTGGAAAATGACAAAAACCTGCTGCAACAGTTGATCTCGACGATTTCCAACTGGAAGAACGATCTGATGGATCCGGCACGCGCGGCCGCGTCGGTGAAATCGGAGCGCGATCGGCTGTTTGCACACTGCTACGGTTTGTACGATCGTCACTTAAAATCGTGCAACGTGCTGGACTTTGACGATCTGATCCTGCTGCCCACGCTGCTGTTTCAGCGCAACACAGAAGTGCTTGAGCGCTGGCAGCAACGCATTCGTTACCTGCTGGTGGATGAGTATCAGGACACCAATACCAGCCAGTACGAGCTGGTGAAGCTGCTGGTTGGCGCGCGGGCGCGTTTCACCGTAGTGGGTGACGACGATCAGTCTATTTACTCCTGGCGCGGCGCCAGGCCGCAGAACCTGGTGCTGCTGAAAGAGGATTTTCCCGCGCTTCAGGTCATCAAGCTGGAACAGAACTATCGCTCGTCCGGGCGCATTCTGAAAGCGGCGAACATCCTTATCGCCAATAATCCGCACGTCTTTGAAAAACGGCTGTTCTCTGAGTTGGGCTATGGCGCAGAGCTGAAAGTGGTGATGGCAAATCACGAAGATCACGAGGCGGAGCGCGTGACCGGTGAACTGATCGCCCACCATTTTATCAATAAAACGCAGTATAAAGATTACGCCATTCTCTATCGTGGCAACCATCAGTCGCGCGTCTTTGAAAAAATGCTGATGCAGAACCGCATTCCCTATCGCATTTCCGGCGGCACCTCGTTTTTCTCGCGACCGGAAATCAAAGACCTGCTCGCCTATCTGCGCGTATTGACCAATGCAGACGATGACAGCGCCTTTATGCGTATTATCAATACGCCGCGCCGCGAAATTGGTGCAACGACGCTGCAAAAACTGGGCGAATGGGCGACGCATCGCAATAAAAGTTTGTTTCAATCCAGCTTTGATATGGGCCTGGAGCAAACGCTGTCGGGGAGAGGGCTGGAAGCGCTTCGACGGTTTACTTACTGGTTGAAAGAGATTGCTCAACTGGCCGATCGTGAGCCGGTCGCAGCCGTTCGCGACCTGATCCGCGGCATCGACTACGAGAGCTGGCTGTTTGAAACCTCGCCCAGCCCGAAAGCCGCTGAGATGCGCATGAAAAACGTTAACACGCTCTTTCAGTGGATGACGGAAATGCTGGAAGGCAGCGACATCGATGAGCCGATGACGCTCACGCAGGTGGTCACGCGCTTTACGCTGCGCGACATGATGGAGCGAGGCGAAAGCGATGAAGAGTCCGACCAGGTGCAGCTGATGACGCTCCACGCGTCGAAAGGGCTGGAGTTCCCTTACGTGTACATGGTCGGCATGGAAGAAGCGCTGCTGCCGCACCAGAGCAGCATTGATGAAAACAATATCGAAGAGGAGCGACGCCTTGCTTACGTAGGCATCACCCGCGCGCAGAAGGAGTTGACCTTTACGCTGTGTCGCGAGCGCCGCCAGTACGGCGAGCTGGTGCGTCCCGAGCCCAGCCGCTTCCTGCTGGAACTGCCGCAGGACGATCTTAACTGGGAGACGGAACGCAAAGTAGTCAGCGCCGAGCAGCGGATGCAAACCGGCCAGAGCCGCGTGGCCGGTTTGAAGGCGATGCTGGAAAAAGCGAAAGGCGGGTCGGGCGGCAGCTAAGGTTTACCTATAAAATCACCAGCGGCCAGTGCACGTAACTCTGCCAGTGGCACTCCTGCTCAAGCAATTCTGCACGCAGGGGATGCGCTTCCATCCAGTCAGCAGGCAGGGTGATGCTCAGCGTGTCGTCGTCGGCATGCAGCCTGACCGCGGGCAGCGTATCGTCGCGGCGGCGGCTGGAAAAGATAATCGCCAGACGCAGCAGACGGCAAAGGCGTTCAGCCATGCGCGGCGGCACGGCGTTTTGCTGCGCCAGCAACGCCAGATCGATACCGTTTATCTGATTTTGCAGCAGCGTGGCGAGCAGCTTTTTCTGAGCGGGCGTAAAACCAGGAAGATCGAGATGGCGAATAAGGTATGCGGCGTGCTGAGGCGCCTGTCTGAAATCGACGCTGAGGCCAATTTCATGGATCAGGCAGGCGCTGTCGAGTAATTCACGACATCGTTCGTCCAGCTTCCAGCTCTGGCTGACCTGACGCGTGAAGCTTTCCGCCAGCTGGCGCACACGCTCTGCCTGCTCCACGTCAATCGCAAAGCGGCGTTGGATGTTGTGTAGCGTACGGCTGCGAATATCGCGATCCACCGGCAGATGCAGCATGCCGTAAACCAGACCTTCGCGCAGCGCGCCGCCGGCCAGCGTCATGCTGTGGATGTTCAACTCAGTAAATATGGCGATAAGAATCGATAATCCACTCGGAAAAACCAGCGCTCTTTCCAGCGTCAGCCCTTCAATCTCCAGTTCTTCCAGCTTGCCGCACTGAATGGCGCGCTGCTTAAGCTGTTGCAGCTTGCCAAGGGTGATGCGCTCGTCCATTCCCTGCGCCATCATAATTTCCTGAAGCGCCTGAACCGTACCAGAGGCGCCGACGCACACCTGCCAGCCGTGCTCGCAAAGCTTATCGGCTACCGGACGGATCATTGCGCGCGCGGCCTGTTCCGCTTGTTCAAAATTTTCCTGACCCAAATGCCTGTCGGCAAAATAGCGTTCAAGCCAGGTGACGCAACCCATGGAAAGACTGAACAGGGAAGTGGTCTGCGCGCCGCTTCCCGTAACCAGTTCAGTACTGCCGCCGCCGATATCCACCACCAGGCGCTTATCAGAGCCGCCGGTGGTATGCGCCACGCCCTGATAAATCAGGCGTGCTTCCTCTTCGCCGGTAATCACATTTACCGGACAACCAAGAATCTGCTGCGCTTTATCAAGGAAGTCGGCGGCATTGGTCGCCAGCCGCAGGGTAGCCGTTGCCACCACGCGGATCTGGCCGGACGGAATGTCCTGAAGCTGTTCGGAGAACAGCCGCAGGCAGTGCCATCCACGCGCCATTGCTTCATCGGAAAGATGGCTGTCGCTGTTCAGGCCGGCCGCCAGACGCACTTTGCGTTTAATGCGCGCAACGGTCTGAATATTGCCCGCCACTTCGCGCACCACCAGCATATGAAAGCTGTTCGATCCTAAATCTATCGCAGCATAAAGTGATGATGCGCGCAGCATAGTCGCCTTAACCTGACCGTTTACGGTTGTTGTTGCGCGGCGCGCTGCCGCGACGATTATTGTTGCCGCCGCGACGCGGGCCATTGCCGGAACGGCTGCGCGTCAACCGCTTAGGCGGCGGCAGATCGTTCATCAGCGCCTCGCTGTTGTAGCGGCTAACGGGAATGCTGTGGCCAATGTACTCTTCAATCGCCGGCAGATTCAGGGCGTACTCTTCGCAGGCCAGACTGATTGAATGCCCGTTGGCGCCTGCGCGGCCCGTGCGGCCGATGCGGTGAACGTAATCTTCGCGGTCATCCGGCAGATCGTAGTTAAAAACGTGCGTGACGGCAGGAATATGCAGACCCCGTGCGGCGACATCCGTCGCAACCAGAATATCAACGTCGCCTTTGGTGAAGTCGTCCAGAATGCGCAGACGCTTCTTCTGCGCGACGTCGCCCGTCAACAGGCCAACGCGATGACCGTCGGCGGCCAGGTGACCCCAGATGTCTTCACAGCGGTGTTTGGTATTGGCGAAAATAATGGCGCGATCCGGCCACTCTTCTTCCAACAGCGTTTGCAGCAGGCGCATTTTCTCTTCGTTAGACGGATAGAAAAGCTCTTCTTTAATGCGGTGACCGGTTTTTTGTTCCGGCTCGACTTCGACATATTCCGCGTTGTGCATGTTTTCAAATGCCAGCTCGCGCACGCGGAAAGAGAGGGTTGCGGAGAACAGCATATTCAGGCGCTGGTTCGCGGCAGGCATGCGGCGGAACAGCCAGCGGATATCTTTAATAAAGCCGAGATCGAACATGCGATCGGCTTCATCAAGTACGACGACCTGAATGGCGCCCAGGTTAACGTGGTTTTGCTTGGCGTAGTCGATCAGTCTGCCGGTGGTGCCGATTAAAATATCGACGCCGCTTTCCAGCACCTTGAGCTGTTTATCGTAGCCATCGCCGCCGTAGGCCAGCCCACAGCGCAGACCGGTAGAGGCCGCCAGCGGTTCGGCATCGGCATGAATCTGCACGGCCAGTTCGCGCGTTGGGGCCAGGATCAGCGCGCGTGGCTGATTGACCTGACGGCCTTCCGGCGCCGGGTGAGAAAGAAGATGATGAAACGTTGACGTCAGAAACGCCATCGTTTTTCCGGTACCGGTTTGCGCCTGACCCGCAACATCACGCCCTGAAAGCGTAAAAGGCAATGCGAGTGCCTGAATAGGCGTGCAGTTATGGAAGCCTTTAGTTTCAAGGGCTTCAATCACCTGAGGGTGCAGGGCGAAGTCGGAAAACTTCTGTTCGGTTAAGTGTGTTTTGCTCATAGTGTGGTAGAATATCAGCTTACTATTGCTTTACGAAAGCGTATCCGGTGAAATAAAGTCAACCTACGTTGGCAGATTTTACGCCAATCAGCCAGGCATAATCTTTTGGAGTAAGACATGAGCAGCGATAAAATTGTGCACCTGACCGATGACAGCTTCGAAACCGACGTATTGAAAGCTGACGGTTTGACGCTGGTCGATTTTTGGGCAGAGTGGTGCGGCCCGTGTAAAATGATCGCCCCGATACTGGATGAAGTTGCTGAAGAGTACGACGGCAAACTGACGGTGGCGAAACTGAATATCGACGACAACCCTGGCACCGCGCCGAAATACGGTATTCGCGGCATCCCAACGCTTCTGCTGTTTAAGAACGGCGAAGTGGCAGCCACCAAGGTTGGTGCGCTTTCTAAAGGTCAGCTGAAAGAATTTCTGAACGCTAACCTGGGTTAATGGCTACCCGACGTCCGGCGTTGAGTGAATTTTTCGCTCTTCGCTGGACGACCAGCATTAAGCATGCTAATTTACCTCTACTGCACTACGCACTTACCTGTAGTTAGAATCTTAGAATTACCCCTTGTTGAGCATTGTACGTGACCGACTTACGGCAACTCAGCAATCTGACGGTTAGCATCATCAGCACTTCCAGCATCTTGTCCTTACCGTCTCCTCATTTAAGATCTTCGTTATCCTGTACGCGATCGTTGAGGGGAGCCTGATGAGAATGCTGTTAACAGGCATGGATTTTTCGCCATTCCACTTACGACAAACATTTCGAGATTTACCCCGAGTTTAAGAACCCACCATTATGAATCTTACCGAATTAAAAAATACGCCGGTTTCTGACCTGATTACACTCGGCGAAAATATGGGACTGGAAAACCTGGCGCGTATGCGCAAACAGGACATCATTTTCTCCATTCTCAAGCAGCATGCTAAAAGCGGCGAAGACATTTTCGGCGACGGCGTTTTAGAAATATTGCAGGATGGATTTGGATTTCTCCGTTCCGGAGACAGCTCCTACCTCGCCGGTCCTGATGATATCTACGTTTCCCCCAGCCAGATTCGCCGTTTTAACCTTCGCACAGGCGATACTATCGCCGGTAAAATTCGTCCGCCAAAAGAAGGCGAGCGCTATTTTGCCCTGCTGAAAGTTAATGAAGTCAACTACGACAAGCCTGAGAACGCGCGTAATAAGATTCTGTTTGAAAACTTAACGCCGCTGCATGCTAACTCTCGTTTGCGCATGGAGCGCGGCAACGGTTCTACCGAAGATCTGACGGCGCGCGTGCTGGATTTGGCTTCGCCAATCGGTCGTGGCCAGCGCGGCCTGATCGTGGCGCCGCCTAAAGCCGGTAAAACGATGCTGCTGCAAAACATCGCAACGAGCATCGCTTACAACCATCCAGACTGCGTGCTGATGGTGCTGCTGATTGACGAACGTCCTGAAGAAGTTACCGAAATGCAGCGTCTGGTTAAGGGTGAAGTGATTGCCTCGACGTTTGATGAGCCCGCGTCCCGTCACGTTCAGGTTGCCGAAATGGTGATCGAAAAAGCGAAGCGTCTGGTTGAACACAAAAAAGACGTCATTATTCTGCTGGACTCCATCACGCGTCTCGCACGTGCCTACAACACCGTTGTGCCTGCCTCCGGCAAGGTTCTGACCGGTGGTGTGGATGCTAACGCTTTGCATCGTCCAAAACGCTTCTTCGGTGCCGCGCGTAACGTGGAAGAGGGCGGAAGCCTGACCATCATCGCCACCGCGCTGGTCGACACCGGTTCGAAAATGGATGAGGTCATCTACGAAGAGTTTAAAGGTACGGGCAACATGGAACTGCATCTGGCACGTAAAATCGCCGAGAAGCGCGTGTTCCCTGCCATCGATTACAACCGCTCAGGTACGCGTAAAGAAGAGCTGCTTACCAGCTCTGAAGAGCTGCAAAAAATGTGGATTTTGCGCAAAATCATTCATCCGATGGGTGAAATCGACGCAATGGAGTTCCTCATTAACAAGTTAGCCATGACCAAAACGAATGACGAGTTTTTTGATATGATGAAGCGTTCTTAACGCTCATCAGCTCGCGGATAGGCTCTGCATTTGCGGGCCTGAGCGGCGAAAAACGCGCCTGACGCCACGTATAAACGTGGCGTTTTTCATTTTTGAGTTATACGATATTTCACTAATACGATAAATCAGGCAAACGTGTCGCGTGGGCGGAACAGGCATTTCTGATCCAGATCGTTCAATTTGCTCAAAAAAATTCAGAATCTTAACGACGTATTTGGCACAATGTACGCCCTCTATAGTTAAGTTCATAGCAGAGAGCTGGTTAATGTGAATTTACTCAATTTGAGTACGGAACTTGCGTTTATCTTCATCTTTTCATTGGTTTTTCTCTTTTTTGCCAGAAAAGCAGCGAAGAAAATAGGATTAGTGGATAAACCCAATTATCGCAAACGTCATCAAGGAGTGATTCCCCTCGTTGGTGGTATCTCAGTTTTTGCCGGTATCTGCTTTACTTTTACTTTCACAAATTACTACATCCCTCATGCGCTTCTTTACATCGGCTGTGCCGCCGCCCTGGTATTTATTGGGGCGTTGGACGATCGATTTGATATCAGCGTGAAGCTACGTGCCTCCGTTCAGGCTGGCGTGGCAATTGTGATGATGTTCGCAGCGAATCTTTATCTGCTCAGTCTTGGCTACATTTTTGGCCCGTGGGAGTTGGTGGTCGGCCCATTCGGCTATGTGCTAACGCTGTTTGCGGTTTGGGCTGCCATCAACGCTTTTAACATGGTTGATGGCATTGATGGTCTGCTGGGTGGCCTTTCATGCGTGACCTTCCTCGCTATGGGCATCATCCTCCTGTTCGACGGACAGCAAAGCCTGGCCGTCTGGTGCTTTGCGATGATTGCGGCGATCGTGCCTTACATCCTGCTCAATATGGGTGTCTTTGGCCGCCGCTATAAAGTATTTATGGGCGATGCGGGCAGCACGCTAATCGGTTTCACTATCATCTGGATCCTGCTTGAAGCGACGCAGGGGAAAAATCATCCGATCACGCCGGTGACCGCGTTATGGCTCATTGCCATTCCGTTGATGGATATGGTGGCAATAATGTATCGCCGCCTGAGTAAGGGGATGAGTCCTTTTTCGGCAGACCGCCAGCATATCCACCATCTGATCATGCGGGCTGGCTTTACGTCGCGGCAGGCATTTGTCTTGATCACCGCCGCCGCTGCGTTGCTGGCTGCGGTTGGCGTGCTGGGGGAATACCTCAGTTTTATTCCTGAATGGATGATGCTGGTGCTGTTTTTATTGGCCTTTATGCTCTATGGCTACTGTATTAAGCGAGCGTGGCGCGTGGCGCGTTATATTAAAAGGCTTAAGCGTCGTATGCGTCGCAGCGCGAGTGATTCCTCTACTGACTGATGTCTGACGCCCGATAAAAAGGATGATTATGTATGACGCCTCCTGAGGTTATTGATAACGAACTGGATCTCCGCGGTCTTTTTAACGCGCTGTGGCGAGGCAAAATCTGGATTGCAGGCGGCGCCCTGGCGTTTGCACTGCTGACTTTTGCCGCCACCTTCCTGATCACGCCTCAATGGAGCGCCACCGCCGTTACCGATCGTCCTACGGTCAATTTGCTCGGCGGCTATTATTCACAGCAGCAGTTCCTCAATAATCTGGATTCTCGCGCCAGCACGTTAACCGTTACGCCACCTTCAATAATGGATGAAGCCTATCAGGAGTTCGTTATGCAACTCTCGGCTTATGACACGCGTCGCGAGTTCTGGCTGAAGTCGGACTATTACAAGCAGCGTCAACGCGGTAACGCCAGCGAAGACGCGGTGCTGCTGGACAAGCTGACCAGCGATATTCAATTTCAGCCCGCCGACCCCGCAAAAAATCAAAGCGACAGCGTCAGACTGGTGGCGGAAACGGCGAAGGATGCCAATACGCTGCTGCGACAGTACGTGACGTTTGCCAATGAGCGAGCCGCCACGCATCTTAACGAAGAACTGACCGGTGCCTGGGCTGCGCGCACTATTCAGTTAAAAGCGCAGGTTAAGAGGCAGGAAGCGGTGGCGAAGGCCATCTACGATCGCCAGCTCAACAGCGTGCAGCAGGCGTTGAAAATTGCTCAGCAGCAGGGGCTGGAGCAGGCGAAAACGGATACGCCATCGCAGCAGCTTCCCGACTCCGAACTTTTTTTATTAGGCCGCCCATTGCTTCAGGCGCGGCTGGAAAGCCTTCAGACCAGCGGGCCTGGCTTTGATCTGGACTATGATCAGAACAGGGCAATGCTGGGCACGCTCAACGTCGGGCCGGTCCTGGTCAAGACTTTTAACACCTATCGTTTCCTGCGTACACCGGAAGAGCCGGTGAAGCGCGACAGCCCGCGCCGTCTTTTCCTGATGTTTATGTGGGGCACGGTTGGCGCGCTGGTTGGCGCAGGCGTTGCGCTGGTTCGCCGTCCTGTAAAACGGACGCCAGACGGTTATCCGGCGGTTTAACAGATGAACGAAAGAGAGCAACAGTGAAAGTATTAACTGTTTTTGGCACGCGCCCGGAGGCGATAAAAATGGCTCCGCTGGTTCATGCACTCGCACAGGATAGCGAGATAGAGACGCGTCTGTGCGTCACCGCGCAGCACCGCGAGATGCTCGATCAGGTTTTACAGCTGTTTGCGGTCGTACCGGATTACGATCTCAACATTATGCGGCCAGGCCAGGGCCTGACTGAGATTACCAGCCGTATTCTGGAAGGGTTGAAAACGGTCTTTGCTGACTTCGCGCCTGATGTGGTGCTGGTGCATGGCGATACCACTACCACCTTTGCCGCCAGCCTCGCGGCATTTTACCATCGCATTCCGGTCGGGCACGTTGAGGCCGGGTTACGCACCGGCGATCTGCTATCACCCTGGCCGGAAGAAGCTAACCGCACGCTGACCGGCAGGCTGGCGACCTGGCACTTCACGCCAACGGAAGCCGCCAGGGACAATTTGCTGCGTGAAAACCTCCGCAGCGACCGGATGTTCGTGACCGGCAATACGGTGATTGACGCCCTGTTCTGGGTACGCGACCGCGTGTTGAATGATGAAAGCCTTCGCACCAGCCTGTCCCACCATTATCCTTTTCTTGATGACGATAAAAAGCTGATCCTGGTAACCGGTCATCGACGCGAAAGCTTTGGAGGGGGTTTTGAACGGATTTGCAGCGCGCTGGCGGAAATTGCGCGTCGCCATCCCGATGCGCAAATCGTCTATCCGGTTCATCTGAATCCTAACGTTAGCGAACCGGTGAATCGCATCCTGCGCGATATCGACAATATCTTTTTGATCGAGCCGCAGGAGTACCTGCCGTTTGTCTGGCTGATGGTGCGTTCGTGGCTGATCCTCACTGATTCCGGCGGTATTCAGGAAGAGGCGCCGTCGCTGGGCAAACCGGTGCTGGTCATGCGCGATACCACCGAGCGTCCCGAAGCGGTTGAGGCCGGGACGGTACGCCTGGTGGGTACGGACGTCGGGAAAATCGTCAGCGAAGTTACCCGCCTGCTTACGGATGAAGAGGCGTATCAATCAATGAGCCGTGCCCACAACCCTTATGGAGACGGCCATGCCTGCCAGCGTATCGTGCAGGCGCTAAAAAATAATCGGGTTAGTTTATGAATTTCAATACCATCTCTGTTATCGGGCTGGGGTACATCGGCCTGCCGACCGCAGCGGCTTTTGCTTCACGGCGAACGCGCGTTATCGGCATTGATATTAATACGCACGCGGTGGAAACCATTAACCGTGGTGAAATCCACATCGTTGAGCCTGATCTCGATCGGGTAGTGAAAGCCGCAGTCGGGCAGGGTTTCCTGCATGCGGCAACGCGCCCGATGGCGGCGGATGCCTTTTTGATCGCCGTTCCTACACCGTTCAAAGGCGATCATCAGCCGGACATGCGTTTTGTGAAGGCCGCTGCGGAGTCCATTGCGCCCGTGCTGGCAAGCGGAAATCTGGTGATCCTCGAATCCACGTCGCCGGTAGGCGCCACCGAGCAAATGGCCGAATGGCTGGCGGCAGCGCGTCCGGATCTGACCTTTCCGCAGCAGGCGGGCGATAACGCCGATATTCATATCGCGTACTGCCCGGAGCGTGTGTTGCCGGGGAACGTTATGGTCGAACTGATTAAAAACGATCGCGTGATTGGCGGAATGACGCCAACCGCTTCCCGGCTGGCGTGCGACCTGTACACGATTTTCCTTAAAGGCGAATGCGTGGTGACAAACGCGCGTACGGCAGAGATGTGTAAGCTGACGGAAAACAGCTTTCGCGATGTGAATATTGCCTTCGCCAATGAACTGTCGCTTATCTGCGCCGATCAGGGCATCAACGTGTGGGAGCTGATCCGCCTGGCGAACCGCCATCCGCGCGTCAACATTTTGCAACCGGGGCCTGGCGTTGGCGGTCACTGCATCGCCGTCGATCCGTGGTTCATTGTGGCGCAGAATCCGATTCAGGCCAGGTTGATTCGCACGGCCCGCGAAGTCAATGACGCCAAACCACACTGGGTGCTTGAGCAGGTGAAAAAAACCGTGGCAGAGTGTCTGGCAGCCAGCGACAAGCGCGCCAGCGAGC
This sequence comes from Erwinia oleae, assembly GCF_000770305.1. GTDB lineage: Bacteria > Pseudomonadota > Gammaproteobacteria > Enterobacterales > Enterobacteriaceae > Erwinia > Erwinia oleae. The sequence continues at coordinate 8,219 of NZ_JNVB01000049.1, read as the reverse complement.
TGACTATCGCCTGCTTCGGTCTGGCGTTCAAACCGAATATCGATGACCTGCGTGAAAGCCCGGCAATGGACGTCGCAACGATGATTGCTGACTGGCACCCTGGCGCCACGCTGGTGGTGGAGCCGCATATCACGCGCCTTCCACCGTCGTTAACGAATAAAGCTGAACTGGTGTCGCCCGACGCGGCGCTGGCGCGGGCCGATGTGCATGTTTTGCTGGTCGATCACAGCGTTTTCAGGCAGCTTGATATGGCGTACGTATCATCGTCCTGGCGGGTCGATACCAAAGGAATCTGGCAGTGAAACGTCGTTACCGGCACACTATGGTGGATCGCTCCGATGTCCGTCCGCGCCACTATTAAACCCCTGATTTGGGAAAGTGAATTTTTCAGCCGGCAAAGCGGGCTGATCGACCTCACCGGCGATGCGCCGCTGACCGAAGCGATGCTGCATGGCTATGATGTGGTGCAGGCGAAGGTGTTGTCGCAGCAGACGGCGGAACTGGATGCGCTGGGGGAACTGGGTTTTCGCCTGGTAGAAGGCGAAGCGGATTTTGTGCTGAGCGTTGACGCCGCGTCGCGGCCCGAAGGCATCCGTATCGCACGGGCTGAACATATCCCGGCGCTGCGCCAGGCCGCCAGCGAAGCATTTGCCTGGAGCCGCTTTCGTGCGCCCTGGTATCAACCCGGCGACAGCGGTCGCTTCTATGCGCAATGGATTGAAAACGCGGTGCTGGGCGCGTTCGATGATCAGTGCCTTCTCGCCGCTGATGAAAACGGCGCGATGCAGGGTTTTATCTCGCTGCGCGAGCTGCCTGACGGTAGCGGTCGTGTCGGCCTGCTGGCAACGCTGCCGGAGGCGCAGGGGTTGGGTGTCGGCTATCGCATGATGGCCGCCGCCGCCGACTGGTGTCGCGTCCGCCGACTGTCGCGCCTGCATGTCGCAACGCAACTGAGCAATCTGGCCGCGCTCCGACTTTATCAACGCTGCGGCGGTGTGATTGAACGCACCGCCTGGTGGCTCTACAGGTAACGCTATGATCCCATTTAACGCACCGCCGGTTGTCGGCACCGAACTTGACTACATGCGCTCTGCCATGAGCAGCGGCAAACTGTGCGGCGACGGCGGTTTCACCCGGCGCTGTCAGCAGTGGCTGGAGCATCGTTTTGGCAGTAAAAAAGTGTTGCTGACCCCATCCTGTACCGCCTCGCTGGAAATGGCCGCGATCCTGATCGATATTCAACCCGGCGACGAAGTGATCATGCCGAGCTACACCTTTGTTTCTACGGCAAATGCGTTCGTTCTGCGTGGCGCGACTATCGTCTTTGTGGATATTCGCCCGGACACGCTTAACATTGATGAAACTCTGATTGAGGCGGCGATTACCGACAAGACCAAAGCGATTGTGCCCGTTCACTACGCAGGCGTGGCGTGCGAAATGGATACGATTATTGCTATCGCCGAAAAGTACAGCCTGTACGTGATCGAAGACGCGGCACAGGGCGTTATGTCCGGTTACAAAGGCAAAGCGCTGGGTACGATCGGTCACATTGGCTGCTTCAGCTTCCATGAAACGAAAAATTATACGGCGGGCGGCGAAGGTGGCGCGACGCTGATCAATGATGCAAAACTCGTTGAACGTGCGGAGATCGTGCGGGAAAAGGGCACGAATCGCAGCCAGTTTTTCCGTGGTCAGGTTGATAAGTACACCTGGCGCGATATTGGTTCAAGCTACCTGATGTCCGATATTCAGGCAGCGTATTTATGGGCGCAACTCGAAGCCGCTGAAGAGATTAACCAGCGACGCCTTCAGCTATGGCAACGCTACTACGATGCGCTGGCGCCCGTTGCGGCAAGCGGTCGTCTTGTCCTGCCTTCTCTTCCGCCGCTTTGCCAGCATAACGCACACATGTTTTACATCAAACTGCGTGATATTGAAGATCGCAGCGCGTTAATTGACTGGTTGAAAGAAGCCGAAATTCTGGCCGTTTTCCACTACATTCCGCTGCATACTTCTCCTGCGGGGCAACGATTTGGCCGCTTTAACGGCGAAGATCGTCACACGCAGTCTGAGAGTGAACGCCTGCTGCGGCTGCCGCTGTTTTATAACCTCTCTGATAATAATCAGAAAACGGTTATTAACTCGCTGCTTAGCTACTTTTCCTGATATGTCATTAGCAAAAGCGTCAGTGTGGACGGCGGCCTCCACGCTGGTAAAAATCGCTGCCGGTCTGCTGGTAGTGAAAATGCTGGCGGTCTCTTTTGGACCGTCCGGCGTGGGGCAGGCGGGCAATTTTCGGCAACTGATTACCGTGCTGGGCGTGCTGGCGGGGGCCGGAATTTTCAATGGCGTGACGCGTTACGTCGCGGAACATCAGACGCATCCTCAGCAGCTGCGTGAACTGCTCGGTACGGCATCGGCGATGGTGCTGGGCTTCTCCACGCTGTTGGCGGTGATCTTTTTACTCTTTGCCGCGCCCATCGGCAGGGGGCTGTTTGGTCACGATGGTTACCAGAACGTGATACGTATTGTCGCGTTCCTTCAGTTGGGTATTGCCTGGGCAAACCTGCTGCTGGCCATCGTTAAGGGCTTCCGCGATGCGCGCGGCAACGCGCTGGCAATCATCATCGGCAGCCTGATCGGCGTGGCCGCCTGGTTTGTTTGCTACTGGCTTGGCGGCTACAGCGGCGCGCTGGTTGGGTTGGCGATGGTGCCCGCGCTGGTGGTGATCCCGGCAGCTCTGATGCTGGCTACGCGTGAGCACCTGCCGCTTCATTTTCTCAAGCCTGCCTGGCACGGCGCCATCGCCCGGAACCTCAGCAAGTTTACCCTGATGGCGCTTATCACCGCCGTGACGCTGCCGGTAGCGTGGATCATGATGCGTAACCTGCTCGCCGCGCACAGCGGCTGGCAGCAGGTAGGGCTTTGGCAGGGCGTAACCACGATTTCCGATGCCTATTTACAGTTCATCACCGCGTCATTCACCGTCTGGCTGCTGCCCACGCTCTCTCGTCTGAACAGTAAAGCGGAAATTTCCCGCGAGATCCTGCGCTCGCTGCGCTTTGTTTTACCCGCTGTCGCCGCGGTCAGCTTCACCGTCTGGCTGCTGCGCGACGTGGCGATCGGACTGCTTTTTTCCAGCCAGTTCCACGGCATGCGCGATCTGTTTATCTGGCAGCTCACCGGCGACGTGTTCAAGGTAGGCGCGTATATTTTTGGCTATCTGGTGATTGCCAAATCATCGCTGAAGTTTTATATCCTGACGGAGGTCAGCCAGTTTATTTTGCTGACGCTGTTTGCGCGCTGGCTGATCCCGCTTCACGGCGCAGGCGGCGCGGCGCAGGCCTATATGGCCACCTACGTCACTTATTTTGCGCTCTGTTGCTGCGCCTTTATTCTTTATTGCAGAAAAGCATGAATACAGTTATCCACGTTCTCGGCTCGCCCATTCCGCATCATAATCAGACGGTGCTGCGCTTTTTTAACGACGTGCTGCCGCAGGCGCTGCCCGTTGCCGCGCCGCGCCAGTTCTGGATAGTCGGCGCGCCTCCCGCAGATGAGACGTACGACGCGCTGACCCTGCGCTTTTTTCAGGACAAACGCGCCATCGCGCGGGCGGTAACGGCGCGCGCGATGGCAGATCGGCAAACGCGCTTTTTCTTTCACGGGCAGTTCAACCCGATGCTTTGGCTGGCGGTGCTGGCCGGGAAAATAAAACCTGCGCAGGCCTGGTGGCATATCTGGGGCGCCGATCTTTACGAGCAGGGAAGCGGCTGGCGTTTTCGCCTTTTTTACCTGCTGCGGCGGCTGGCGCAAAAGCGCGTGGGGCATGTTTTCGCTACCAGGGGCGATATCGCCTTCTTCCATCAGCGGCACCCGGGCGTACCGGCATCGGTGCTCTATTTCCCGACGCGGATGGCGAAAGTGGCGCTGCCTGCGGCCAGTAAAGCAGAGAAGCTGACCGTGCTTGTTGGTAACTCCGGCGACGCCAGCAATCGGCATATTCAGGCGTTGCACGAGATCCGCCAGCAACTGGGCGAAGACGTTTCGGTCGTGATTCCGTTAGGCTACCCTGAAAACAATGAAGCCTATGTTCAACAGGTACGTCAGGCGGCGGAAGCGCTGTTCAACGCTGATAGCTTACAGATCCTCACCAATAAGCTCGATTTCAATGCCTATTTGCAACTGATTTCACGCTGTGATTTGGGCTATTTTATTTTTGAGCGGCAGCAGGGTATTGGCACGCTTTGCCTGCTGATTCAGGCCAATATTCCTTTTGTGATCAACCGGAAAAATCCCTTTTGGCAGGATCTGGCTGCGCAGCAGGTGCCGGTGCTGTTTACCGGTGATGCGCTCGATCGCAAACTGATTGACGAGGCGCAGCGACAGATGAGCCTGCTGGATAAATCGGGCATCGCCTTTTTTGATCCCGCTTTCGTTGCGGGCTGGAAAGAAGCCCTCGCCCTGGCGGAAGGAGCTACGGCATGACCGAATGGCAGTTTGCTGGCCTGCTGGTGGTTTATCTGCTCTCGCTGGGCGTTATTTTAACGCTGACCTGGCGCGAGTTCCGGCGCGTACGATTCAACTTTAACGTTTTTTTCTCGCTGCTTTTTCTGCTGACCTTCTATTTTGGCTTTCCGCTGACCTGCCTGCTGGTTTTCCGCTTTGGCGTGCAGGTGGTGCCGCCTGAATATCTGCTTCAGGCGTTACTTTCCGCCACCGGTTTCTATGTCATTTATTACATCAGTTATAAAACGCGGCTGAGGCCGACGTCCGCGCGGCCGTCGCGGCCCGCCTTCACCATTAATCGCATTGAGACCTGGCTCACGCTCAGTATTCTGGCGCTGATTGCGCTGGGATCGGTACTGGTGTTCTTTTTACACAACGGATTTTTGCTGTTCAGACTGCACAGCTACAGCCAGATTTTCTCCAGCGATGTCTCCGGTGTTGCGCTTAAGCGTTTTTTCTATTTCTTTATTCCTGCGATGCTGGTGGTCTATTTTCTCGATCCGCGCTTTCGTAACTGGCTGCTGTTCCTTGCGGCGACGGTCAGCTTCGGCCTTCTTACCTACGTGATCGTCGGCGGAACGCGGGCGAATATCATCATCGCTTTCGCCCTGTTTCTGTTCATCGGCATTATTCGCGGTTGGATCACGTTGTGGATGCTGGCGGCCGCAGGCGCCGCGGGCGTTGTCGGTATGTTCTGGCTGGCGCTTCGACGCTATAACCTTGACGTCAGCGGAGATGAGGCCTTTTACACCTTCCTTTATCTGACGCGTGACACCTTCTCGCCATGGGAAAACCTGGCCCTGCTACTGCAAAACTATGACAAAATTGAGTTTCAGGGGCTGGCGCCTGTCGTACGCGATTTCTACGTTTTCATTCCTTCCTGGCTGTGGCCGGACAAGCCTTCGACCGTCCTTAACAGCGCAAACTATTTCACCTGGGAAGTGCTGAATAATCACTCAGGGCTGGCGATTTCGCCGACGCTGCTGGGGTCGCTGGTGGTCATGGGCGGCGCAGCATTTATCCTGCCCGGCGCGATACTGGTAGGATTGATCATCAAATGGTTCGACTGGCTGTATGTGAAAGGCCAGCAGGAGAGCAATCGTTATAAGGGCGCAATTCTGCAAAGTTTCTGTTTTGGCGCGATATTTAATATGATCGTGCTCGCCAGAGAAGGACTGGATTCGTTTGCATCGCGTGTGGTGTTCTTTTGCGTGATTTTTGTCGCAGCGGTAGTGGTCGCCAAGCTGCTTTACGCTTTCCTCGACGCTGCTGGCCTGATTCGCGCCAGGGGCTCCATGCGCGTGCAACACTGATTTTAAGCAGGCCGTTTGCCTGACGCTGTGAATGAATAAGGAAAACGCATGAACTCCCTGAACGCTGCGCCGCAATATCAAATCCGTGGTCTCACGCTGTTGGGGTTTCGTGATATGGCCGGGTTTGTTAACTATCTCTATCAGCCTGATGGCCTGAAAACCGGTACGCTGGTGGCGATAAATGCAGAGAAGGTGCTGACCGCAGAAAGCCAGCCGGAGATCCACCAACTGATTGATGCAGCAGAATATAAATATGCCGATGGCATCAGCATTGTGCGCTCAATTCGTAAAAAATATCCGCAGGCAAAGGTTTCAAGGATTGCAGGCGCCGACCTGTGGGAGGCGTTGATGGCGCGCGCAGGGCGTGAAGCAACGCCGGTTTTTCTGATTGGCGGCAAGGCTGCCATATTGCAGGAAACGGTGGATAAACTTCGCCGACAGTGGAACGTGAATATTGTCGGCGCGCAGAACGGCTATTTTGAGCAGGCCGATCGTGATGCGCTGTTCGCGCGGGTTGCCGCAAGCGGCGCCCGGATCGTGACGGTGGCGATGGGCTCGCCGCGGCAGGAGGTGCTGATGCGTGACTGCAAAGCCGTCTATCCGCAGGCGCTCTATATGGGCGTCGGCGGCACCTACGACGTATTTACGGGGCATGTGAAGCGGGCGCCTGAAATATGGCAGCGTTTGGGCCTGGAGTGGCTCTACCGCCTGATTGTGCAACCCTCCCGAATACGGCGTCAGCTCAAGCTGCTGAAATATGCGAATTATCACTGGCGGGGCGATCTTTAAAACGTGGCTTTTTTATGGAGAAAAGCCTTGGTGCGCGTGAGGATGGGGCACAAAACGTCTGCGCTTTAGACAGAACGCACAAAGCATAAGCAAACGCGTTTTTTTGTGAAAAAAGCACTGGACAGGATCGGCTCAAATCCGTAGTATCCCCATCCGCAACGGCGCTATGCGCCCGTAGCTCAGCTGGATAGAGCGCTGCCCTCCGGAGGCAGAGGTCTCAGGTTCGAATCCTGTCGGGCGCACCATTAAGTTGTGTGCAAGAGCTGCGGTGGTAACAACCGCGTTAGTAAAGAGTAGTGATGGTGGCTATAGCTCAGTTGGTAGAGCCCTGGATTGTGATTCCAGTTGTCGTGGGTTCGAGTCCCATTAGCCACCCCAGATTTTGTCAGGTATGCGAAGGTGGCGGAATTGGTAGACGCGCTAGCTTCAGGTGTTAGTGTCTTAACGGACGTGAGGGTTCAAGTCCCTCTCTTCGCACCACAAAATCGATAGTGCTTTGCAGTATTCGGCGAGTAGCGCAGCTTGGTAGCGCAACTGGTTTGGGACCAGTGGGTCGGAGGTTCGAATCCTCTCTCGCCGACCACTTTCAAAAAAACGGCTTCTTTGAAGCGGTTTTTCCTCTGTGATCATTAACAGAGGATGAGAACCTCCGAAGGAGGTTTGAGTCGAGCGTAGCGAGACAACGTTGCTTCAGCAACGGCCCGCAGGGTGCTCTCGCAGAGAGCATCATCCTCTCTCGCCGGCCACTTTCAAAAACGGCTTCTTTGAAGCGGTTTTTTTTGAGTTCATAAAAAAGCTCAATAAGCAGTAACAGATTACGGCGAGTAGCGCAGCTTGGTAGCGCAACTGGTTTGGGACCAGTGGGTCGGAGGTTCGAATCCTCTCTCGCCGACCACCACAGAAAAACCTGCTTTCAGAGCAGGTTTTTTTTCGCCAGTGGTTAGCAGAGGATGAGAACCTCCGAAGGAGGTTTGAGCCGAGCGTAGCGAGACAACGTTGCTTCAGCAACGGCCCGCAGGGCGCTCTCGCAGAGAGCGTCATCCTCTCTCGCCGACCACCACAGAAAAACCTGCTTTCAGAGCAGGTTTTTTTTCGCCAGTGGTTAGCAGAGGATGAGAACCTCCGAAGGAGGTTTGAGCCGAGCGTAGCGAGACAACGTTGCTTTAGCAATGGCCCGCAGGGCGCTCTCAACGAGAGCGTTATCCTCTCTCGCCGACCACCACAGAAAAACCTGCTTTCAGAGCAGGTTTTTTTTCGTCTGTGATTAACAGAGGATGAGAACCTCCGAAGGAGGTTTGAGCCGGGCGTAGCGAGACAACGTTGCTCCGGCAACGGCCCGCAGGGCGCTCTCGCAGAGAGCGTCATCCTCTCTCGCCGACCACCACAGAAAAACCTGCTTTCAGAGCAGGTTTTTTTTCGTCTGTGATTAACAGAGGATGAGAACCTCCGAAGGAGGTTTGAGCCGGGCGTAGCGAGACAACGTTGCTTCAGCAACGGCCCGCAGGGCGCTCTCGCAGAGAGCGTCATCCTCAGGGCGCTCTCGCAGAGAGCGTCATCCTCTCTCGCCGACCACCACAGAAAAACCTGCTTTCAGAGCAGGTTTTTTTT
>NZ_JNVB01000048.1 GCF_000770305.1 Erwinia oleae | reverse complement strand
CGTTAACCGAAGCGATCAAAATGAGTCGCGCCGGATTGGGCCAGGATCGCAAGCCTGTCGGTTCCTTCCTGTTTGCCGGCCCAACCGGCGTCGGTAAGACCGAGGTCACCGTGCAACTGGCGAAGGCGTTAGGCATTGAACTGCTGCGTTTTGATATGTCGGAGTACATGGAGCGTCATACCGTCAGCCGCTTAATTGGTGCGCCTCCGGGCTACGTCGGCTTCGATCAGGGCGGTCTGCTGACGGATGCGGTTATCAAGCATCCGCACGCGGTGGTGCTGCTTGATGAGATTGAAAAAGCGCATCCGGACGTGTTCAACCTGCTGCTTCAGGTGATGGATAACGGCATGCTGACCGATAACAACGGCCGCAAAGCCGATTTCCGCAACGTGGTCGTGGTGATGACCACCAACGCCGGCGTGCGTGAAACGGAGCGTAAATCTATCGGTCTGATCCAACAGGATAACAGCACTGATGCGATGGAAGAGATCAAGAAAATCTTCACGCCGGAGTTCCGTAACCGTCTCGACAACATTATCTGGTTCAAACACCTTGATACTGAGGTGATCCATCAGGTTGTGGACAAGTTCATCGTCGAGCTTCAGGCGCAGCTGGATGCGAAGGGCGTGTCGCTGGAAGTCAGCGACGAAGCGCGTGACTGGCTGGCAGCGAAAGGCTACGACAAAGCGATGGGCGCGCGTCCGATGGCGCATACCGTGCAGGAAAGCCTGAAGAAACCGCTGGCTAACGAGCTGCTGTTTGGTTCGCTGGTGGACGGCGGTTCGGTCTCTGTCGCGCTGGACAAAGAGCAAAATCAGCTAACGTATCACTTCCTCAGTGCTGAGAAGCGCAAAACGGAAGGCACGGTTCACTGATAACGCGTTAAACCTGCTCAACAAAAAGGCCGGAAATTCCGGCCTTTTTTTATGGGCGCAGCGGCGAAAGCGGCAGCGCGAATGAAAGCATATTAACGACTGCGGAAGACAATGCGGCCTTTGCTCAGGTCGTACGGGGTCAGCTCTACAGTGACTTTGTCGCCCGTCAGGATGCGGATATAGTTTTTACGCATTTTACCGGAGATATGAGCGGTAACCACGTGTCCATTTTCAAGCTCTACGCGGAACATGGTGTTAGGTAACGTATCCAGTACGGTACCCTGCATTTCAATATTGTCTTCTTTGGCCATCGAATCCTCTGGGTGTCACAACCTTGGTTTTAAACCGGCAAGATAATGCCGAATTCCAGGTATTATGTAAACAATTGTTGGTGGTTTCACCAGCATTAACGCCTCTGCGTCAGACAGGCACAGAGGCGTTTACGTTAAAACTGTGTCGTATTTTGGTGTCAGGGTGGGGGGAATTGCGGACAAAGCGTGCTCGCTTAAGCGCGTTATGAAATCGGATAAAGTGCGTTAATATTCCCGGCCAGTCCGGGCCTGCCACAGTAGGGCTCAGGGCGGACGACATACCAAACGGGCATTATTATATCACCCTTATCGGGCTTTGCGTGTAAAACATTGTTCCGCTGCGCTAAAAAAGCGTCTGTTGCTGCCAGCACCCTTCGGCAACCGGCCTTTGCGCCAGCTTATGAACCTGCCTGAGATAATCCACGCGCGCGATCTCTTCCGCGCCGAGCGAGGCGGTATGCGCATTTAATACCTGACAATCTATTAGCCTGCCGCCCTGACGCCGGAAGTAGTCGCTGAAAACCAGCACGGCCGTTTTCGACGCGTTTTCACAGCGGCTGAACATCGATTCCCCGCAAAAAATTTGCCCCAGCTCAAGCCCATACATGCCACCGACCAGCTCTTTTTCAAGCCACACTTCAACCGACTGAGCGTGTCCCGTGTCAAACAGCTGTAGCCAGGCTCGTTTAACCTCCGGTGTGATCCAGGTGCCTTCAGCGCGATCGCTGGCGCAGCCTTCAATCACCCCGTGGAAATGTTGATTGAGCGTGACCCGATACGGCGAGCGCTGATGAAAACGCTTCATGCTGCGGCTGAGATGGAATTTTTCCGGGTAGAGCACCGCGCGCGGATCGGGCGACCACCACAAAATAGGATCGCCCGGCGAAAACCAGGGGAAAATCCCCTGCTGATAAGCGTTAAGCAGACGCGGCGGGCTCAAATCCCCGCCCATTGCCAGCAGGCCGTTTGGCTCGCGCAGGGCCATTTCCGGCGGAGGAAAATTGATTGAATCCCGTGAGAGTTGGATCAGCCGCATGTTGAAAATCTCAGTCGTATGAGAGCTATGACTATAGCGTAAACCGCTGATGAAAATACCAGTAGCGTCCGCGTTTTGCGATTAACTCAGCATGATTTCCCTGCTCAAGGATCTGTCCGTTATCCATAACGCAAATTTTATCGAAGTGGTGCAGCCCCTGAAGACGATGCGTCACCATGATCAGCGTTTTGTTTCTGGCAACCTCGCGCAGCAGCGACAATATATGGCGCTCGGTTTCCGCGTCGAGCCCCTCTGTGGGCTCATCCAGTAACAGAAGGCTGCCGTCGTGGAGCAGTGCTCGGGCAAGTGCCAGACGGCGCAGTTCGCCGCCGGAAAGCTGCCTGCCGCCTTCGCCCAGCCACGCATTCAGTCCCTGGCGATCCTTGAGCAGCGTCTGAAGGCCAACCTGCTGAAGCACCTCGCACAGCTGCGCGTCGCTGCTGGCGGGCGATGCCAGCAAAAGATTATCGCGCAGCGTGGCGCTAAACAGATGCACGCGCTGCGTCACCACGCTGGTGGCGGCGCGAAGCGAGGCTTCATCAATCTGGCTCAGGGGCCTGCCGTTAAGCAGGATTGCTCCGGCCTGTGCGTCCCGGCCGCGGGTTAACAGCTGAAGCAGGGTTGATTTTCCGCAGCCGGTGCGGCCGAGTAGCGCAATGTGTTCGCCGCGAGCGACGTCGAGGGTGAAATGATGCAGGGCCGCGTTGCCCGCGTCGTAGCTAAAGCTGACGTCGCGCAGCGACAGGCTGACGCTGGCTAAATCCCCGCTACGCCCCCCGGGAAATTGCACCGCCGGCGTCTGAGAGAGAATCTGCGTGATGCGCCGGGCCGAGGCCATCACCTGCCCAAGGTGCTGAAAAGCGCCGCCGACCGGCGCAAGTGCTTCAAACGCCGCCAGCGTACAAAATACGAACAGGGCAATCAGCGCGCCGGGCTGCGTTTGTGCGCCAACGCCGCCCGCCGCCAGCCACAGCATCAACACCAGGGTGCAGCCGGTGATAATAGTTAACAGCGCAACAGAAAAACCGGAAAGCCCTGCCTGCCGCTGTTGCGCCTGCAACCACTGCGCTTCTGTTTTGTCCAGCCTGGCGCGGAAGTCGGATTCTGCACCATACAGCGTCAGTTCCGTCTGCCCGCGTAGCCAGCGGGTGAGCTGTGAACGATACTCGCCCCGTAGCCGGGCAATGGCTTCGCCTGCGGGCCGTCCCGCACGATAAAACAGCGGCGGCAACAGCAGTATGGTCAGCAGCATGATACCGCCCAGCGTCAGGGCCAGCGGCATATCGAGCCAGCTCAGGCCGACGGTGACCACAACCGTGACCAGCAGCGCGCCCGCCAGCGGAGAGATCACGCGCAAATAGAGGTGATCGAGGGTATCCACGTCCGCCACCAGACGATTAAGCAGTTCGCCCTGTTGATAGCGGCTCAGGCCCGCAGGCGACAGCGGCATCAGCTTACTGAAGGTGAACACGCGCAGGTGTTCCAGCACCCTGAAAGTGCCGTCATGGCTGACCAGACGCTCAAAATAGCGTGCGGCGGTGCGAATAATGGCCGCGCCGCGTACGCCTGCGGCAGGCAGCATATAATTGAAGGTGTAGAGTCCTGCCAGGCCCGCCAGCGATGAGGCGGCCAGAAACCAGCCTGACAGCGTCAGCAGGCCAATACTGGCCAGCAGGGTGACAATCGCCAGCACTATCCCCAGCGAAAGCCGCCAGAGGTGACGTCGATAAAGCGCTAAAAAAGGCGCCAGAACCTTCATTGAATAGTCTCCTGCCGGTGCGTCATCAGGGTGTTAAACGCGCCGGGCCGTTGTGAAAGCTGCTCATACGTTCCCTGTTGAATAATTTTGCCTTCACGCATCAGCCACACCTCGTCCCACTCATGCAGACGGTCGAGCTGATGGGTTATCAGCAGGGTGGTTTGTTGGAAAGAGGCATCCAGCAGCGCCTGATTGACGTGTTGCTCGCTGCGGCGGTCAAGGCTGGCGCCCGGTTCGTCGAGCAGCAGTAGACGGCAGGATTTATAAAGCGCACGCGCCACGGCAATGCGCTGCGCCTGGCCGACTGAAAGATTGCCCGCCTGCTCGCCGATTTTGCTGTCGAGGCCATTGGACAAGTCAGGCAAAAACTCTGCAACGCCCGCCTGCTCAACGATACCCTCGAGCCTGCTGCCGTCTTCTGTGCCGTTCATCACGATGTTCTCACGCAGCGTATCAGCAGGCAGATGTGGATTCTGCCCGACCCAGGCAAGCTGTTGCTGCCAGAAGGACGGCGAAATATCGCGCAGTTCGACGCCGTTAATCTGTAATGATCCCTGATAGGGAAGATAGCCAAGCAGCACGTTGAGCAGTGAGGTTTTCCCCGCGCCGCTTTGACCGACCAGCGCCACGCGCCTGCCGGGCGCAATGTGAAAATTCAGCGGCCCCGCCAGCACGGTTCCGCCGACGCTGGTTATGGTCAGGTTGTCAGCGTGAATTGACATGTTCGCGTCAGCGTTAAAAGTTTGCCTGCCCTGACGGATCGGCGAGGCGATTTCTGCATTAAGAAACGCTTCAAGCGCTTCCGCGCCGCCCACCGCCTGCGCTTTGGCATGATAAAACGCGCCCATGTCGCGCAGCGGCTGGAAAAACTCAGGTGCGAGGATCAGCGCCAGAAAGCCGGCGAAGAGCGTGACGCCAGCGCCGTAATGACCAAAATTGAGTTCGCCAAGGTAGGAGAATCCGAAGTAAACCGCCACCACGGCAATCGACAGCGAGGCAAAAAATTCCAGTACCGCGGAGGAGAGAAACGCGAGCCGCAGCACGTCCATCGTTCGTTGACGAAAATCCTGCGAGGCGCGCTGAATATGTACGCGCTCCGCTTCCCCACGGTGAAACAGGCGAAGCGTTTCAAGCCCCTGTAAACGATCGAGAAAATAGCCGCTGAGGCGCGCCAGCGCTTTAAAATTGCGTCGGTTGGCATCGGCGGCGCCCATACCCACCAGCGCCATGAATAACGGGATCAGCGGAGCCGTTGCCACTAAAATCAGCCCGGCTGCCCAGTTAACAGGGAACAGCGCCAGCAAAATTGCGCAGGGAATAAATACCGCCAGCAGCATCTGTGGCTGATAACGCGCATAGTAATCCTGCATGTCGTCGATCTGTTCCAGCAGCAGCGTTGCCCAGCTTCCGGCGGGCTTACCCTGGATCCACGCCGGGCCAAGCGCGTTCAGCCTGTCGAGCACGGTGCGCCGCAGCGCCTGACGAATAGCGCGCCCGTATTCGAACCCGACTTTTTCGCGCGCCCATGCCAGCAGCGCGCGCAGCAGAAAACAGGCCAGCAGCAAAGCGAAGGACGTGAGCAATTCGGCGCGCGGCGTGCCTGCGACAATCAGCGCCTGAAGCAATGAAGCCAGCAGCCAGGCCTGACAGACAATAAGCAGGGCGCTGAGCATGCCCAGCACTTTCGTCAACTGTAACCAGCGTTTACCCTGCGAGCTCTGACTTTTTAACCAGCGAAGTAGCTGTTGCTGCCGTGTTCTGTCCATCATCTACCGGTAAGCGGGAAGCCGTTCCTGATTTGAACGGAGGAGAAAGTGGCTAATGGTACAATGAGGCAAATAAAAAGGCGACCTGTTGCGGCCGCCTTGGGGAAGGTTGATACATCATTTTAACAACTTAGCTATCGTTTTTAACTAATCCGTCCAGATAGCGCTCCGCATCCAGCGCGGCCATACAGCCGGTGCCTGCGGAGGTGATCGCCTGACGATAGATATGATCCATTACGTCGCCTGCGGCAAAAACGCCAGGAATGCTGGTTTGCGTGGCGTTGCCTTGCAGACCCGAATGCACTTTGATATAGCCGTTTTCAAGCGCAAGCTGACCGTTAAAAATGGCCGTATTAGGGCTGTGGCCGATAGCAACAAACAGACCGGCAACCTCCAGCACTTTTGTCTGCTGATCGTCACGAGTGGCGCGCAAGCGCAGGCTGCTGACGCCCATCTGATCGCCCATAACCTCTTCCAGCGTGTGGTCAGTATGCAAAACGATATTGCCGTTACGCACCTTGTCCATCAGACGATCGATCAGGATTTTCTCTGCTCTGAAGCTGTCGCGGCGGTGGATCAGATGCACTTCTGAAGCAATGTTTGCCAGGTAAAGCGCTTCTTCGACGGCGGTATTGCCGCCGCCGATCACCGCCACTTTTTGATTGCGATAAAAGAAGCCATCGCAGGTTGCGCAGGCGGAGACGCCGCGGCCTTTAAAAGCTTCTTCCGACGGCAGACCCAGATAGCGTGCGGAGGCGCCGGTAGCAATAATCAGCGCATCGGCGGTGTATTCCGCGCTGTCGCCGGTCAGGCGGAAGGGACGATTCTGCAAATCCACCGTGTGAATGTGATCGAAAATGATTTCAGTATTGAACTTCTCGGCGTGCTCCTGCATGCGCTCCATCAGCAGCGGACCGGTTAAGTCGTGAGGATCGCCGGGCCAGTTCTCTACTTCAGTGGTGGTGGTCAACTGGCCGCCTTTTTCCAGCCCGGTAATCAATACCGGATGCAGATTAGCGCGCGCAGCATAGACGGCAGCGGTGTAGCCTGCTGGACCGGAACCCAGAATGAGTAATTTACTGTGTTTGGCCGTGCTCATGAGCCCCTCTTTTTTAATCGGTTATTGTTTTCGATTGTAAGGAATTTACCCTGGCAAAAAAAGTATTGTGCGATTTTGTTAACGATGGGTGCAAAAGGGTAAACCAATTTCCTATCGTGCCACGATGGGGAGCGGTGCGCCACCAGCGTGCATACAATGATGTCTGATGGTGCAAAAAGGTAAAAATATTTATTTAAAAACAGTCGGGAAGGGATGTATCTGGCACGTTGTACTGATTTAAGCTGTTTTGCTTTGACAATCGGCTGATGTTTTGCGAAAACAGTCAGTGAAGCGGAGCGTATTCAGGCAATTCGGGCAGGTTTCTGGCATGCGCGAGTCTTCAGGCCGAATAATCTCAGTCTGTCATTGGTCATGACGCATGCGGCGGACAGGCAGCATGCGTCATACGGATGGGCGTGTTAATCGCAGCAGGCGTTAGTCTTCACCTAAACAACCCTGGCGCATCAGGGTACGGCAGGTAAAGGGATAGCATTAAGAGAGACAATAATAATGGTAGACAATAAAAAACGACCCGGTAAAGATCTCGACAGAATTGACCGTAACATTCTGAATGAACTACAAAAAGACGGACGAATTTCTAATGTCGAACTGTCTAAACGGGTAGGGCTGTCGCCGACGCCTTGTCTGGAGCGCGTGCGTCGCCTTGAAAGGCAGGGATTTATACTGGGCTACACCGCGCAGTTAAATCCGCACTATCTGGATGCGTCATTGCTGGTCTTCGTTGAGATTACTCTGAATCGTGGCGCGCC
Source organism: Erwinia oleae (assembly GCF_000770305.1). Classification (GTDB taxonomy): domain Bacteria; phylum Pseudomonadota; class Gammaproteobacteria; order Enterobacterales; family Enterobacteriaceae; genus Erwinia; species Erwinia oleae. The sequence goes on along the minus strand of NZ_JNVB01000048.1, from coordinate 25,455 downwards.
GGATGTATTTGAACAATTTAATGCCGCGGTGCAAAAACTTGAGGAAACTCAAGAGTGTCACCTTGTTTCCGGTGATTTCGACTATCTGCTTAAAACGCGCGTGCCGGATATGTCTGCCTATCGTAAACTGCTGGGCGAAACCCTGCTCCGTCTGCCGGGCGTCAACGACACCCGCACCTATGTGGTGATGGAAGAAGTGAAGCAAAGTAATCGCTTAGTGATTAAAACGCGCTAAAAGAGGGCAGGTGCAATTGCTGTCAGATTTCGGTACACTCCTGTGAATTCATACAGGTTCAGCGTCGGCAACGTCCGGCGCTGTTGCCTTCATAGTTTACAGGCACCTGGAGAGAACTCTTGAGCCAGGAATACACAGAAGATAAAGAAGTTTCCCTACAGCCACTGAGCAGCGGGCGTCGCCTGCTGGAAGCGCTGTTGATCATTGTCGCTCTTTTCGCCGTCTATCTGATGGTCGCGTTGCTGAGCTTCAATCCTTCCGATCCAAGCTGGTCGCAAACCGCCTGGCATGAACCTATCCATAATCTGGGCGGCGGCATTGGCGCCTGGCTGGCCGATACGCTGTTTTTCATCTTTGGCGTGATGGCCTACGCCATTCCTCCGGTCATACTTGGCCTGTGCTGGATAACGTTCAGGCAGCGCCATTCACAGGACTATATCGACTATTTCGCCGTCTCGCTTCGGCTTATCGGCGTGCTGGCGCTGGTGGTGACCTCCTGTGGGCTGGCAGCACTGAATGCTGATGATATCTGGTATTTTGCCTCCGGCGGCGTTATCGGCAGCCTGATCAGCAGCGCGATGGTGCCGTGGTTTAACGGCCCCGGCGGCACGCTGACGCTGCTCGTGGTATGGGCGGCGGGCCTGACGCTCTATACCGGCTGGTCATGGTTGACCATTGCCGAGAAGATCGGCGGCGCGGTAATGGGCGTACTGACCTTTGCCAGCAACCGCTCCCGCCGCGACGAACGCTGGGAAGAAGACGAAGAAGACGAAGAATACGTTGATGACGCTGAACCGCTTCTGAAACCGTCCACTGAAGACGATCCGCTGTTGGCCGCACCGAAAAAAGCGCAGGACGATGACGTTCTGTTAGCTGCGCCGCCGCAGACGCACGATGTGCCGGTTGCGCCCGCGCAGATGCCAGAGGATGACGTTCTGCTGACCAGACCGCAGCCGGACAGCGTAAAGGTCTCGCCTGAAGCTGCGCCAGTCGAAAGCGTTATTTCGCCGACTATCGCCCCCGTTGACGAGAAGCCCGAACTTTACCGTTTTGACGTTCCGGCAGAAACGCCAGCGCCTTCTGTTCCCGTAAAAGCAGAAGAAGACGATGCGCCCCGTATGGGGAACTGGCGCGACGCCGCATCCGCGTCGCCATTTGATTTCTCAACGGCGGCCGCCTCGCAGCCTGCTGACATCATCAGTAACGCTGCCGACCTGAATGATACCGCCAGCGTCGCCGCCGCCTCTGCCGCAGCCATCACCTTTATGCCTGCATTCAGCGCGACCAGTGAAGAGAGCAATCCGCAGGTCAAGAAGGGGATTGGCCCCTCTCTGCCACGTCCGAATCCGGTTAAGCTGCCCACGCGGCGCGAACTGGCATCGTATGGCATCAAATTACCTTCCCAACGCGTAGCCGAGGAAAAAGCGAAAGAAGCAGAACAGCGTGCGCCGGTTGCGCCCGCTAACGTCAATGATGCCGATGCGCTGGAAGAAGCACACCTGCGCGAGGCCTTTATGGCGCAGCAGCAGGCACGCTATGGCGAAGAAGTGTCGGCTCCTGACGACGATGCGCTTCAGCAGGCCGCGCTGGCTCGTGAATTTGCCGCTCAGCAACAGCAGCGTTACGACGACGAAAAAGCGGCCGAAGCGCCCACTTTTTCGCTGGATACCGCTGGCGCGTTCGACTTTTCACCGATGGACGATTTGGTGGACGATGGCCCAAGCGAGCCGCTGTTCACGCTCCCGGCGGCGCCGGAAGCGGATGCCGCGCCTCTCGCAGCGCAGCAAACGCAATGGCAGCAGCAGCGCCCTGAGCCTGCGCCACAGCAGCCGGCCGCCGTACAGCCCGAGGCGCCGAAACCGCCAGCGGCCGATAGCCTGTTCCATCCTTTTCTGGTTCGCCATGAGCAGCCGCTGGAAAAACCCACCACGCCGCTTCCCACGCTGGATCTGCTCACCGCGCCGCCGGTTGAGGCGGAGCCGGTTGATGAGCTTGCGCTGGAGCAAACGGCCCGCCTTGTTGAGGCGCGGCTGGCAGATTATCGCGTCAAAGCCGAAGTGGTCGGCATTTCTCCTGGCCCGGTGATCACTCGTTATGAGTTGGATCTTGCGCCGGGCGTGAAGGCCGCACGTATTTCAAATCTTTCCCGCGATCTGGCCCGTTCGCTTTCTGCCGTGGCGGTTCGCGTGGTTGAAGTCATTCCCGGTAAGCCCTATGTCGGCCTGGAGTTGCCTAACAAACATCGTCAGACCGTTTACATGCGCGAAGTGCTGGAGTGCCCGAAGTTCCGCGACAATCCGTCGCCGCTGTCGGTGGTGCTGGGTAAAGATATCGCCGGACAGCCGGTTGTGGCCGATCTGGCGAAGATGCCGCACCTGCTGGTCGCGGGTACCACTGGCTCAGGTAAATCGGTCGGCGTTAACGCGATGATCATCAGCATGCTGTATAAAGCCACTCCGGAAGAGGTGCGCTTTATCATGATCGATCCGAAGATGCTTGAGCTGTCGGTTTACGAAGGCATTCCTCATCTGCTGACCGAAGTTGTTACCGACATGAAAGATGCGGCCAACGCGCTGCGCTGGAGCGTCGGCGAGATGGAAAGGCGCTATAAACTGATGTCGGCGCTCGGCGTGCGTAACCTTGCCGGTTATAACGAGAAGGTGGCGCAGGCTGAGGCGATGGGCCGTCCGATCCCGGATCCGTTCTGGAAGCCGGGCGACAGCATGGACGCCACGCCGCCGGTACTGGAAAAACTGCCTTACATTGTGGTGCTGGTTGATGAATTTGCCGATCTGATGATGGCGGTGGGTAAAAAGGTTGAAGAGCTGATTGCGCGTCTGGCGCAGAAGGCGCGTGCGGCGGGTATCCATCTGGTGCTGGCGACGCAGCGTCCGTCGGTGGATGTGATTACCGGCCTGATCAAAGCCAACATTCCAACGCGCATTGCCTTTACCGTATCCAGCAAAATTGACTCGCGCACCATCCTTGACCAGGCGGGTGCGGAATCACTGCTTGGGATGGGCGACATGCTCTATATGCCGCCAAATTCCTCAATGCCGGTGCGTGTTCACGGCGCGTTTGTACGCGACCAGGAAGTTCATGCGGTTGTGCAGGACTGGAAAGCGCGCGGTCGTCCGCAGTATATCGACAGCATTACCGCCGGTGAAGAGAGCGAAAGCGGCGGCGCGGGGCTGGATGGCGACGAGGAACTCGATCCGTTGTTCGATCAGGCGGTGGCCTTTGTGGTTGAAAAGCGTCGCGCGTCTATCTCCGGCGTGCAGCGTCAGTTCCGCATTGGCTATAACCGTGCAGCACGTATTATCGAACAGATGGAAGCGCAGAGCATTGTCTCTTCGCCGGGTCACAACGGTAACCGCGAGGTGTTGTCTCCTCCGCCGCATGAAATTAGCAGATAAGAGAGTTTTACTGCCGCTGACGGGCCGGATTTATCCGGCCCGTTGATTTTTTGCTTCATGACACCCATAACCTCTTATATTGCCAGCGTCATTCAGCGTAATCTTCTGTTGAAATGGCGCTGGCCTGGCTACAGTTATCGACGAATGCGCCCCCGCTATCGGGATAAAAGCGTTTTAAAAAGGATGCCGTAATGAAAAAACTACTGATGTCATGCTGTATGATTGCCGCTTTTTCTTCTGCCAGCGTTCTGGCGGATGCTTCCTCTGATTTGCAGCAGCGCCTGGATAAAGTCAAAACGTTCCATGCCAGCTTCACGCAGAAAGTCACCGACGGCGGCGGCCAGTCGGTACAGGATGGCGAGGGTGAACTGTGGGTTAAGCGTCCTAATCTTTTCAACTGGCACATGACCGCGCCGGATGAAAGCGTCATTATTTCCGACGGTAAAACGCTGTGGTTTTATAATCCCTTTGTCGAGCAGGTGAGCGCAACCTGGCTGAAAGACGCGACAAGCAATACGCCTTTTATGCTGATTGCCCGTAACCAGAACAGTGACTGGAAACAGTACAACATTAAACAGCTTGGCGATAACTTTGAGCTGACCCCGAAAGCGGCCGATGGCAACCTGAAACAGTTTACGATAAACGTTTCTTCTAACGGCACCATCAACCAGTTCAGTGCGATAGAGCAGGACGGTCAGCGCAGCAGCTACACGCTGAAAAGCCAGCAGAACGGTGCGGTCAGCGCGGACAAATTTCAGTTTACGCCGCCCAAAGGCGTGACGCTGGACGACCAGCGTAAGTGAGGTTTGCGTGAGTAACCTGCCACTTGATTTTTCCCATAATGAATTCCAGCCACTGGCCGCGCGAATGCGGCCACGTACGCTGGCGGAATATATCGGTCAGCAGCATCTGCTGGCGCCGGGTAAGCCGCTGCCGCGCGCTATAGAAGCGGGGCATCTGCATTCGATGATTTTGTGGGGGCCGCCGGGCACGGGGAAAACGACGCTGGCGGAGATCATTGGTCGCTACGGCCAGGCCGACGTGGAGCGCATTTCGGCGGTCACGTCGGGAGTGAAAGAGATCCGCGAAGCCATTGAGCGCGCGCGGCAGAACCGCAATGCGGGACGCCGCACCATCCTGTTTGTGGATGAGGTGCATCGCTTCAATAAAAGTCAGCAGGACGCGTTCCTGCCGCACATTGAGGACGGCACCATCACCTTTATTGGTGCCACCACTGAAAATCCCTCCTTTGAACTGAATTCGGCGCTGCTCTCACGCGCGCGCGTTTATCTGCTGAAATCCCTCACCAGCGACGATATCGAAAAGGTGCTGGATCAGGCGATGAACGACGGCGAGCGGGGCTACAACGGCGGCGACATCGTGCTGCCGGAAAACACGCGCCGGATGATTGCCGAACTGGTCAACGGCGACGCGCGACGCGCGTTGAACACGCTGGAAATGATGGCCGATATGGCCGAGGCAGACAGCAAAGGCAAGCGTGAACTGACCCCCGCACTGCTGAATGAAGTGTCCGGTGAGCGCAGTGCCAGATTCGATAACAAAGGCGACAGGTATTACGACCTCATCTCTGCGCTGCATAAATCCGTGCGCGGCTCTGCGCCAGACGCCGCGCTCTATTGGTACGCACGCATTATTACCGCAGGTGGCGATCCGCTTTACGTGGCGCGTCGGCTGCTGGCGATTGCCTCGGAAGACGTCGGCAACGCGGATCCGCGCGGCATGCAGGTGGCAATTTCCGCCTGGGACTGTTTCACCCGCGTCGGGCCGGCCGAAGGCGAGCGGGCCATTGCGCAGGCGATTGTCTATCTTGCCTGCGCGCCGAAAAGCAACGCCGTTTATACCGCTTTTAAAGCCGCGATGCGCGACGCGCGCGAAAAAGCGGATTTCGACGTGCCTGAACACCTGCGAAATGCGCCCACAAAATTGATGAAAGAGATGGGCCTGGGCGCAGAGTATCGTTACGCACACGATGAGCCTAACGCCTATGCGGCTGGAGAGGATTACTTTCCGCCTGAGATGGCCTTCACCCGATACTACCAGCCGACCGCACGCGGGCTGGAGGGCAAGATTGGTGAAAAGCTCGCCTGGCTCGCTGAACAGGATCAAATTAGCCCGACAAAACGCTATCGCTAAAAGTGGCGTTGCGGTAAGGTTAGTAACGAATTCAACGCATTCGCGGTGCGAATGCGTCCCCTCATTTAATCACTCAATTTTATAAGCACAGGACAAGCATGCTCGATCCCAATCTGCTGCGTAACGAGCCAGACGCAGTCGCAGAAAAACTGGCACGCCGGGGCTTTACGCTGGATGTTGATACGCTGCGCGCTCATGAAGAGCGTCGTAAAATTTTGCAGGTGGAAACGGAAACCTTACAGGCCGAGCGTAATTCACGATCCAAATCTATCGGCCAGGCGAAGGCGCGTGGGGAAGATATCGAGCCATTGCGTAAGGAAGTTAACGCGCTGGGTGAGCGTCTGGATGCGGCCAAAGCCGAACTGGATACGCTGCAAAATGCCATTCGCGACGTTTCGCTGGCCATCCCGAATATCCCGGCGGACGACGTGCCAATGGGAAAAGACGACAGTGAAAATCTGGAAATCAGCCGCTGGGGCGAGCCGAAAAAATATGATTTCGCCGTCCGCGATCACGTTGAACTGGGTGAAATGGCCGCTGGCCTGGACTTTGCTGTCGCAACCAAACTGACCGGTTCGCGCTTTGTGGTAATGAAAGGGCAGGTTGCGCTGATGCACCGCGCGCTGAGCCAGTTCATGCTCGATCTGCACACCGAACAGCACGGTTATCTGGAAACCTACGTGCCCTATCTGGTGAACCATGCTTCGCTGTACGGCACCGGCCAGCTTCCGAAATTTGGCGAAGATCTCTTCCATACACGTCCGCTGGAAGAAGAAGCATCAAGCAGTGATTACGCGCTGATTCCGACGTCCGAAGTGCCGCTGACCAACCTTGTGCGCGATGAGATCCTGGAAGAGGAGCTTCTGCCGCTGAAGTTTACCGCCCACACGCCCTGCTTCCGCTCTGAGGCGGGTGCCTATGGACGCGATACGCGCGGCCTGATCCGCATGCACCAGTTCGACAAAGTCGAAATGGTGCAAATCACGCGGCCTGAAGAGTCAATGCAGGCGCTTGAAGAGCTGGTAGGGCATGCTGAAAAGGTGTTGCAGCTGCTAAATCTGCCTTACAGGAAAGTGCTGCTGTGTACCGGCGACATGGGTTTTGGCTCCACAAAAACTTACGATCTGGAAGTCTGGCTGCCCGCGCAGGATACCTACCGTGAAATCTCCTCCTGTTCAAACATGGGCGATTTCCAGGCGCGCAGAATGCAGGCTCGCTGCCGTACCAAAACCGAGAAAAAACCGCGTCTTGTTCACACGCTGAACGGTTCCGGCCTGGCGGTGGGGCGTACGCTGGTGGCAGTGCTGGAAAACTATCAGCAGGCCGACGGCCGTATCGCGGTGCCGGAGGTATTGCGGCCCTATATGAAAGGTCTGGCGTTCATCGGCTAGCCATCATGAGCCATAAATCAGACCCGCCACCCGGCGGGTTTTTTTATGGGCGGTTTGCATAATCTAAGAAAAATAAATGTTATCGAAAGGAAGCGAGGCGAAACGCCTAAAAGCTTCATTTATCATTAACATAAACCCGCACAATGCCGCTTCGCTTTGCTCTGTAACCCTTTGTAGATAAAAAAATTAAATCGATCGCCAGCAAATTGTGCTGCGTCTGTTTTTCGCCCGTTGACTTTACGGTTACCGGTGGCATTATGCGCGCAAAATCTTTCCATTTTGGTTATTTACTGATTATGTCCGCCTGGTCCCGTCCTGTCATTCTGCTGCTCTGCGGCATGTTATTAATGACAATTTCTATTGCCGTGCTTAACACGCTGGTGCCGCTCTGGCTGATACATGATGCGCTTCCGACCTGGCAGGTCGGCGCGGTCAGTTCGTCATATTATTCAGGGAACCTGTCTGGCACGCTGCTGGCTGGCTGGACCATAAAACGGCTTGGCTTTAATCGCAGCTATTATCTCGCTTCCTTCGTTTTTGCACTCGCCACGGCAGCGCTGGGGCTGGAAGAGGGCTTTTGGGCATGGACGCTATGGCGTTTTGCTGCCGGAACGGCCTGTGCGCTGATTTGGGTGGTGGTGGAAAGCGCATTACTGTGCAGCGGTACGGTACGCAATCGCGGGCAACTGCTGGCAGCCTACATGATCGTTTATTACCTTGGTACGGTCGCCGGACAGTTGCTGGTCAGCCGCGTCTCAACGGAACTTCTGCATGTGCTTCCCTGGGTTACCGCTGTGGTTATTGCCGCGATCCTTCCGCTGATCTTTACCCGCATCACCGCACAGGGCGATGAGGAAAATGCCGCGCCGGGCCGTATGTGGCCGATGCTGCGCCGCCGCAACGCGCGCCTTGGTATCAATGGCTGCATCATATCCGGCATTCTGCTCGGGTCACTGTACGGGCTGATGCCGCTCTACCTTTCGCATCAGGGCATGAGTGACGCCACGGTAGGTTACTGGATGGCGCTGCTGGTCAGTGCTGGCATTGTCGGGCAGTGGCCGGTAGGACGTCTTGCAGACCGCTACGGCCGCCTGCTGGTGCTGCGCGTACAGGTGTTTGTGGTGATTATTGGCGCGATCGCCATGCTGAGCAACGCCGCGATGGCGCCCGCGCTGTTCGTGCTGGGTTGCGCAGGGTTTACGCTCTATCCGCTGGCGATGTCATGGGCCTGCGAAACGGTGGCGCATCATGAACTGGTGGCGATGAATCAGGCGCTGCTGCTCAGCTATACCGTCGGCAGCCTGGTCGGGCCTGCAATGACCTCCATGCTGATGCAAAACTATTCCGATCGGGTACTTTTTGTGATGATTGCTGCGGTTGCCTTGATCTATCTGGTGATGCTGATGCGTAATGCCGGTAAACACGCGACGCCAATGGCTCACGCCTGATAACGGCAGAGGTAAAAAAGGCGCCGGATGGCGCCTTTTTGCATTTCAGTACATCACTTTGTGGCCATAGCCTTCAAGGATGCCTTTTATTCTGTCCATCGTCTCGGCCTTTGGTGGATGGATACCGTCCAGCTTGTAGTCTTCACCCATTGCGATCCACTTGTGCTTGCCCAGTTCGTGATAGGGCAGCAGCTCAATTTTTTCCACGTTGCCCATATCACGGGTAAACTCGCCCAGGCGATGCGCCGAATCATCATCATCGGAATAACCCGGCACCACCACGAAGCGGATCCAGGTACGGATTTTTTTCTTCGCCAGGTAACGGGCGAAATCCAGGGTGCGATGATTGGATACGCCCACCAGAATCTGATGAATATCATCATTGATCTGCTTGAGATCCAGCATCACCAAATCGGTCACTTCCAGCAGTTCATCGATTACCGGATCGTAGCGACGCACAAAACCATTGGTATCCAGACAGGTATTGATGCCTTCCGCGTGACAGGCACGAAACCAGTCACGCACAAATTCAGCCTGCAATATTGCTTCGCCGCCTGACGCAGTGACGCCGCCGCCAGAGGCGTTCATAAAGTGGCGATAGGAAACCACGTCCTTCATCAGCTCTTCAACGGTAATCTCTTTGCCGCCGTGCGTGTCCCAGGTATCACGGTTGTGGCAGTAGAGGCAGCGCATCAGGCAGCCCTGAAAAAAGGTGATAAAGCGGATGCCGGGGCCGTCAACGGTCCCGCAGGATTCAAACGAGTGAATACGACCTGTAACTGACATTGCGATGAATTCTCCACGGTAGAGCCTGCCATTCGGCAGGCACGCAGTCTTTGAGCTGCGTTAGTCTGTTTTGCCCGCAACCTGAAAGTCAGACGGCTGGCAAACCACACTATAGAAAAGGCTCCACAAACGTGGAGCCTTTTTTTCTCAGAAGGGTTTACATTGTCTGAGTAAAGGTACGGGTGATCACGTCCTGCTGCTGCTCTTTCGTCAGCGAGTTAAAGCGCACTGCATAACCGGAAACGCGAATGGTTAACTGAGGATACTTCTCAGGATCTTCCATCGCATCCAGCAGCATTTCACGGTTCATTACGTTAACGTTCAGATGCTGACCGCCTTCGATACTGGACTCATGATGGAAGTAGCCATCCATCAGGCCGGCAAGGTTGGTTTTACGTACGTCGTCGTCTTTACCCAGCGCGTTTGGCACGATGGAGAAGGTATAAGAAATACCATCTTTCGCGTAGGCAAACGGCAGTTTTGCAACCGAGGTCAGAGACGCAACGGCGCCTTTCTGATCGCGACCGTGCATTGGGTTAGCGCCAGGACCGAACGGTGCACCTGCGCGACGACCGTCTGGCGTATTACCGGTTTTCTTACCATAAACCACGTTAGAGGTAATGGTCAGCACGGACTGAGTCGGTACCGCGTTGCGGTAGGTTTGCAGCTTCTGAATTTTCTTCATAAAGCGTTCAACCAGATCGCAGGCGATGTCATCAACGCGAGAGTCATTGTTACCAAACTGCGGGTATTCACCTTCGATTTTGAAGTCAACGGCCAGGCCGTCTTCATCGCGAATGGTCGATACTTTTGCATATTTGATGGCAGACAGTGAGTCAGCCGCTACGGACAGACCGGCGATGCCGCAGGCCATGGTGCGATAAACGTCGCGATCGTGCAGCGCCATCAGCGAGGCTTCGTAGCTGTACTTGTCGTGCATGTAGTGGATTACGTTCAGCGCGGTCACGTACTGCTTAGCCAGCCAGTCCATGAAGTGATCCATGCGTGCCATTACTTTTTCGTAATCCAGCACGTCGTCCATCATTGGCGCTTCTTTCGGACCAACCTGCATTTTCAGTTTTTCATCAACGCCGCCGTTAATCGCGTAAAGCATGGTTTTCGCGAGGTTGGCGCGCGCGCCGAAGAACTGCATTTGCTTACCGACGATCATCGGGCTGACGCAGCAGGCGATGGCGTAGTCATCGTTGTTGAAGTCAGGACGCATCAGGTCATCGTTTTCATACTGTACGGATGAGGTATCGATTGAAACCTTGGCCGCGTATTTTTTGAAGTTAAGCGGCAGCTTCTCTGACCACAGAATGGTCATGTTTGGCTCAGGGGATGGACCCATGGTGTACAGCGTATTCAGGAAGCGGAAGCTGTTTTTAGTGACCAGCGTACGGCCGTCAACGCCCATACCTGCCAGTGATTCCGTTGCCCAGATAGGATCGCCGGAGAAGAGTTCATCATACTCAGGCGTACGCAGGAAGCGCACCATACGCAGTTTCATCACCAGGTGGTCGATCAGTTCCTGTGCTTCCTGCTCGGTAATTTTACCGGCTTTCAGGTCACGTTCGATGTAAACGTCAAGGAAGGTTGAAACGCGACCAAAGGACATTGCCGCGCCGTTTTGTGACTTAACCGCGGCCAGATAGCCGAAGTAGGTCCACTGAACGGCTTCCTGAGCTGTGGTTGCCGGGCCGGAGATATCGCAGCCGTATTTGGCAGCCATCTCTTTAATCTGTGAAAGTGCATGATGCTGGTCAGCAATCTCTTCGCGCAGGCGAATAGTGGCTTCCAGATTCACGCCGTTTTCCATATCACTTTGCAGAGAAGTGAACTGGGCGAATTTGTCTTTCATCAGATAATCGATACCGTACAGCGCAACGCGACGGTAGTCACCGATGATGCGGCCACGGCCATAGGCGTCAGGCAGACCGGTCAGCACGCCGGATTTACGGCAGCGCAGGATATCCGGGGTATAAACGTCAAACACGCCCTGGTTGTGGGTTTTACGGTAGTCGGTGAAAACCTGTTTCAGGGCCGGATCCAGTTCGCGACCGTAAACTTTACAGGACCCTTCAACCATTTTGATGCCGCCGAAGGGGATCAGCGCACGTTTCAGTGGCGCGTCAGTCTGCAAACCAACGATGGTTTCCAGTTTTTTATTGATGTAGCCCGCATCGTGAGAGGTGATGGTTGAAGCCAGGTCGGTATCAAAATCTACCGGCGCATGGGTACGGTTTTCCAGCTTGATGCCTTCCATCACCTTGTCCCACAGGGCGTTGGTGGCTTCAGTTGCGCCGCTCAGGAAAGATTCGTCACCTTCATACGGCGTGTAGTTTTTCTGAATGAAGTCGCGCACGTTGACGCTTTTCTGCCATTCGCCTTCTGCAAAGCCCGTCCAGGCAACTGCCTGTTTTTCGTTGTGCTCGCTCATTTGATACCTACCTTCTTTAATGGAATTCTTTATCCCGCCAGAGTCAGCGGGCGCCGGACATAAATTTGGAGATCAGTGATGATCGCCGTCGCGTAAATAGATAACCCAGTACGTTAATCCAACCAGCAGGCCGCCGCCGATAATATTGCCGATGGTCACCGGGATCAGATTGTCGATAATAAAGTTTTTCACCGTGAGATGTGAGAACTGCGCGGCGGTGACGCCTGCTGCCTGCCAGAACTCCGGTGAAGCAAAATCTTTGATGATAATCGCCATTGGGATCATAAACATGTTGGCGATGCTGTGTTCAAAACCGCTGGCGACGAACATGGCAACCGGCAGCACCATCGCCAACATTTTGTCGGTCAGGCTGCGGCCGGAGTAGCTCATCCATACCGCCATGCACACCATCAGGTTCGCCAGGGTGCCAAGGCAGACGGCCTCAATGAAAGTATGGTGCATTTTATGGTCGGCGGTCTGTAATACGTTCAGACCCCAGGCGCCGTTATCGACCATGTGTTGACCCGCAAACCAGATCAGGGCGACGAAGAACATCGCACCGAAAAAATTCCCCACGTAGACGTTAATCCAGTTGCGCATCAGCTGGCCCCAGGAGATATGGCCGCTGGCTTTAGCGACCATGGTCAGTACGGTGGAAGTAAAAAGATCGGCGCCGCAGACCACAACCAGCATCAGGCCCAGTGAGAAGCAGATGCCGCCAATGAGTTTCGTGATACCCCACGGCATCGCTGCGGTACCGGTGGTGGCGGTAATGTAAAAGACAAACGCAATTGAAATAAAAACGCCAGCAGTAATGGCCAGAAAAAAAGTGGTGAAGGGGTGTTTTGTTGCTTTATAGACACCGGCTTCTTCGGCCACTTTAGCCATTTCGGACGGTAAGAGCAGATTAAACGGGTTGCCAGCTTTCACACTAACGTCTCCCTGAATGAGTCAACAGTCAGATACTAACAAAGGAGTATAGAGAAGAATTTGATATGGATCATATTGTATCAGGAGGCTGGTGGGTTTATTGACAGAGAACACGGTTTTTTATTATTAAGTCTTTGAAAATATTACTATAAATATATTTGAAAATTTAAATAAATAGTTGAGGTTAAATTTTACGACGTGCGGGAAAAGTGAAAAAATAACACGTAATGTTTAATATTTGTAATTATTGGCGCTCGGTTCACTCATAAATAAACGTTAAAATAACGTCTGATCAAAACAGGCAATATTTGTTGCCTGTTTTGATCGGCGCCCTGCGTAAAAACGCTATTTCCAGTTTTGACGTTTTGCCTGCTGGAGTTTCTCGTAGGCCGCCAGTAAGGACTGATGCGCAGGGAAGGCCGCTAACTGCGCATCCACCGCCTGAAGACCATAGAAGGGAGCTTCGCCGCTCAGCGCCGCCGAAGCAGCGTCTACCGCGTCCTGACCATACATGCGCACGAAAGCCGTATGATACTGAAGCGGATCGCGATCTTCTTCCTGGCTCAGCAGCAGCAGCGTTTGCAGGCAGCGATAGTAGTTTGCGCGTGCTGGTGTGAAGAGGGAACTGTTGAACTCCATGGTCCACTCCGTCCAGATCAGCGCCTGATCCAGATCGCCGCCCGCCAACGCCAGCATCGCTTTCAGCTCGCCAACGCGTAGCGTATACCAGCCGTTGTCTTTGCCGGTTGCCAGGCCGAGCAGTTCACGCACGCGCGTAAAGTCGTCATGGCCTTCGTCATCAAGCCGGTCGATTAGCGCCAGAAAGGCCTCTTTGCTCCAGTTGCTGGCGGGCAAAGAAAGAACGACGTCACGCAGGCCTGCACCCATATTGTTATTGGCCAACAAGAGATCTTCAGCCGGATAGATATCGGACATGCCGGGCACGATGATGCGGCAGGCGTACACATCCAGATGCTGATAATCCGCAATGTAAACCTCTTTACCTTCGGCGTTGAAAATGGCCATCAGCGTAGCGAACTCTTCTGCTGTAGTGCCGTTAAAACGCCAGTCAACAAACGGGTAGTCCGCATCGTCTTTGAACAGATCCCAGGAGATCAGGCCGCTGGAGTCGATAAAGTGCGTTTCAAGATTGGCATGTTCCGCCACTTCCTCATCGTCGAAGGTGGGCGGCGTAAAGACATCGAGGTCTTTCAGCCCGCGGCCCTGAAGCAGTTCTGTTACCGTCCGCTCCAGCGCCACGCCAAAATCCGGGTGCGCGCCAAATGAAGCAAAGCAGGTGCCGTTTTGCGGATTAAACAGCACCACGCAGATCACCGGATACTTGCCGCCCAGCGAGGCGTCGTAAGCGAAAATAGGGAACCCTTCAGCTTCCAGCGTCGCAATCGCTTCCACCACGCCCGGGTAGCGATCCAGCACGGCTTGCGGAATCACGGGCAGGCTGATGGATTCAGCAATAATGCGATTTTTAATATAGCGTTCAAACACCTCTGAAAGTGCCTGCACGCGCGCTTCGGCTGGCGTGTTGCCCGCAGACATGCCGTTTGACACATAGAGGTTGCCAATAATATTCATCGGGATGTAAACCGTCTGATTATCGGACTGGCGGGTGAAGGGCAGCGCGCAGATGCCGCGCGCGGCATTGCCGGACTGTAGATCGATCAGCTCGCTGGCGTTCAGTTCATTTTCAGGATCGTAAAATGCGCGCAGGTGATCATCGAGAATGCCGTCCGGCAGACTTTCATCGTCCGGCAGCGGGAACCATCTCTCATTGGGATAATGCACGAAATCGCCGTTGGCAACCGTGTTGCCCAGCCAGAAGTCGGCAAAAAAGTAGTTGGTCGACAGCCGTTCAAAATATTCGCCCAGCGCAGAGGCCAGCGCGGCTTTCTTGCTGGCGCCTTTACCGTTGGTGAAGCACAGCGGGCAGTCGCGGTCGCGAATATGAACCGACCAGACGTTAGGCACCGGATTCAGCCAGGACGCCTCTTCAATATTGAAACCGAGATCCTGCAATTTTTGCTGAAAGCGCGCGATAGAATCTTCCAGCGCGGCGTCTTTGCCGGGTATATACGTTTGCGTCATAGAGCCCACTTGTGATGAAGAGAGTCGAAAACGCGCAATGATACGGACTTTTTCGCGTCACCGCCATGCGCGGAAAAGGAATTTACCGCACGGGCAAACTGGTCGGCTGACCGGATAAAACATTGCAGCCCCGGGTTGGCAGTGATACAAACAAATGCAGAAAAGTATCGATTGATCTGAAAGTGGTGAGGGGAAATGAGTCAGGTTTTCAATTTTAGCTCCGGCCCGGCAATGCTGCCGGCAGAAGTGTTGCGCCGTGCAGAACAGGAACTGCGTAACTGGCAGGGTTCAGGCACCTCGGTGATGGAAATCAGCCATCGCAGTAAAGAGTTTCTTCAGGTAGCCAACGATGCCGAAAAGGATTTTCGCGATCTGCTGAAAATCCCCCCGAACTATAAAGTCCTCTTTTGCCACGGCGGCGCGCGCGCGCAGTTTGCGGCGGTGCCGATGAACCTGCTCGGCGATCGTACCCGTGCTGACTACGTTGACGGCGGCTATTGGGCGCACAGCGCGATCAATGAAGCGCTGAAATACTGCACGCCAAACGTTATTGATGTTAAAACAACCGTCGACGGGCTGCGCGGCATCACGCCAATGCGCGACTGGGCGCTCTCTGACGACGCGGCCTACGTCCACTATTGTCCAAATGAAACCATTGACGGCATCGCCATTGATGAAGAGCCGGATTTCGGCGATAAAGTCGTAGTGGCCGATCTCTCTTCAACGATTCTTTCACGCCCCATTGATATCAGCCGCTATGGCGTGATTTACGCTGGCGCGCAGAAAAATATTGGCCCGGCCGGTCTGACGCTGGTTGTCGTACGTGAGGATCTGCTCGGTAAAGCCCATAAAGCGTTGCCTTCCATTCTTGATTATCAGGTGCTGAGCGACAACGACTCGATGTTTAACACGCCTCCTACCTTTGCCTGGTATCTCTCCGGTCTGGTGTTTAAATGGCTGAAAGAGCAGGGCGGTGTAGCGGAGCTGGATAAGCGTAATCAGGCCAAGGCCGATCTGCTGTACAGCACCATCGATAACAGCGATTTTTATCGTAATGATGTGGCGAAAGGCAGTCGTTCGCGCATGAACGTGCCGTTCCTGTTGGCAGATGCGTCGCTTGATAACACATTCCTTGAGGAGTCGGCGAAAGCGGGCCTGCACGCATTGAAAGGGCATCGCGTGGTCGGCGGCATGCGAGCGTCCATTTATAATGCGATGCCATTGGAAGGCGTACAGGCGCTGACCGATTTCATGACTGACTTTGCGCGCCGCAACGGCTGACAAGGGCTTTACGATCGAACCCGATGAAACCCTGCCGCTGCGGGGTTTCTCTGTATTTACTTTGGAGAAAACGTTTCACATGCAGGACTCCCTGACTTTACACCCTGTCGCGCGGGTAGACGGCACCATAAATTTACCCGGTTCCAAAAGCGTGTCGAATCGCGCACTGCTGCTGGCGGCGCTGGCCACCGGCAAAACCCGCCTGACTAACCTGCTGGATAGCGATGATATTCGCCATATGCTCAATGCGCTTAAGACGCTGGGCGTTGACTACACGCTCTCTGAAAACAGAACGGTATGCGAAGTAACCGGCCAGGGCGGCCCGTTACAGGCGCAGGGTGCGACTGAGCTCTTTCTGGGCAATGCCGGTACGGCGATGCGCCCACTGGCGGCGGCGCTCTGTCTGGGCAGCAATGATATTGTGCTGACCGGCGAGCCGCGCATGAAGGAGCGTCCTATCGGTCATCTGGTTGATGCGCTGCGTCAGGGCGGAGCGGACATCACCTGTCTGGAGCAGGAAAACTATCCGCCGCTGCGTCTTAAGGGTGGTTTTTCGGGCGGTGAACTGAGCGTGGACGGCAGCGTATCGAGCCAGTTCTTAACCGCGCTGTTGATGACCGCGCCGCTGGCGAAAAACGACACGCGCATTGCGATTAAAGGCGATCTGGTTTCAAAGCCCTACATTGATATCACGCTTAAGCTGATGGAAACCTTTGGCGTGAGCGTTGAAAATGATAACTACACTCTCTTTCGCATCGCGGGCAATCAACAATACGCTTCGCCTGGCGACTATCTGGTTGAAGGCGATGCCTCATCGGCGTCTTACTTTCTTGCTGCCGCAGCAATCAAAGGCGGAACGGTGAAGGTCACCGGCATTGGGCGCGACAGCGTGCAGGGCGATATTCGCTTTGCCGATGTGCTGGAAAAAATGGGCGCGACCGTCATCTGGGGCGACGACTACATTGCCTGTACGCGTGGCGAGCTGAACGCCATTGATATGGATATGAATCATATTCCCGATGCGGCAATGACTATTGCGACCACGGCACTGTTTGCCAAAGGCACAACCGTGCTGCGCAACATTTATAACTGGCGCGTGAAAGAGACCGATCGCCTTGCCGCCATGGCTATTGAACTGCGTAAAGTAGGCGCTGAGGTGGAAGAGGGGCACGACTTCATTAAAGTTACGCCACCAGCAAAAATCCGACATGCCGATATCGGCACCTGGAACGATCACCGTATGGCGATGTGTTTTTCACTGGTTGCGCTTTCCGACGCGCCGGTCACTATACTTGATCCCGGCTGCACGGCCAAAACCTTCCCTGACTACTTTGCGCGGCTGGCAGAAATTAGTCAGCCAGGATAATTCTGTAAATCCGCTACCGCTAACCGCCATGGATAGCGGCTAACCGACGCATACGGCAACAAATATTCTGTTTTTTCGATCGTTTGTCGCCTGAAGCTCTGTCAGCATCCGCGCTTTAACAGTAACGGTCCGGGGCCATGAGGCGTATAATGCGCCGCGATCTTTGTCTGAGCAGGTAATATCAGACATCACAGCGACAGGAGAACGACATGACGGCTATGGCCCCGGTGATAACGATTGATGGCCCAAGCGGCGCAGGTAAAGGCACGCTTTGTAAAGCAATGGCGGAGGCGTTGAACTGGCATCTGCTGGATTCGGGCGCAATCTACCGCGTTCTTGCCCTGGCAGCCTTGCACCATCAGGTTGATATCACCTCGGAAGAGGCTATGGTGCCGATTGCGGCGCATCTTGATGTACGCTTCATCTCTTCAGAGGGCGAACTGAAAGTGATACTGGAAGGGGAAGACGTTACCGCTGAAATCCGCACGCAGGAGGTCAGTAATACGGCGTCGAAAGTGGCGGCGTTTCCTCGCGTTCGCGAGGCGTTGCTTCGTCGGCAACGGGCGTTTCGCGATGCCCCCGGCCTGATTGCTGACGGACGCGATATGGGTACGGTTGTTTTCCCCGAAGCGCCGGTAAAGATCTTCCTGGATGCCAGCGCGGAAGAACGCGCGCACCGCCGTATGCTACAGTTGCAGGAGAAGGGCTTTAGTGTTAACTTTGAGCGCCTTTTATCCGAGATAAAAGAGCGCGACGACCGCGATCGTAATCGTACCGTTGCGCCGCTCAGGCCAGCAGAGGATGCGTTGGTGCTGGATTCAACCAGCATGACGATTGAGCAAGTTATTGAAAAATCGCTTAATTTCGCACGAGAAAAGCTTTCTCTGGCATAGCAGCAACCGGGCCTTAGTCGCCCGGAATTTTTTTAACCCTGTGATAAGGATGTCATGGGGCATGTGAAACAACCCCACCCGGCAGGATGTCAGGTGGACGTTAAATTGAAGAATCCATAAGATTATCAATATGACTGAATCTTTTGCTCAACTATTTGAAGAATCACTGAAAACCATCGAAACCCGTCCGGGTTCCATCGTTCGTGGCGTTGTTGTCTCTATCGACAAAGACGTTGTTCTGGTTGATGCGGGCCTGAAATCTGAATCTGCTATTCCGGCAGAGCAGTTCAAGAACGCAGCCGGCGAACTGGAAATCCAGGTTGGCGATGAAGTTGACGTTGCGCTGGACGCTGTTGAAGACGGCTTCGGTGAAACCCTGCTGTCCCGTGAAAAAGCTAAGCGTCACGAAGCCTGGATCACGCTGGAAAAAGCATACGAAGACGCTGAAACCGTTACCGGTGTTATCAACGGCAAAGTCAAAGGTGGCTTCACGGTTGAGCTGAACGGCATTCGTGCGTTCCTGCCAGGTTCTCTGGTAGACGTGCGTCCAGTGCGCGACACGCTGCACCTCGAAGGCAAAGAGCTTGAATTCAAAGTGATCAAGCTGGATCAGAAACGCAACAACGTGGTGGTATCACGTCGTGCGGTTATCGAATCCGAAAACAGCGCAGAGCGCGATCAGCTGCTGGAAAACCTCCAGGAAGGCATGGAAGTTAAAGGTATCGTTAAGAACCTTACTGACTACGGTGCATTCGTTGATCTGGGCGGCGTTGACGGCCTGCTGCACATTACCGATATGGCCTGGAAACGCGTTAAGCATCCAAGCGAAATCGTGAATGTTGGCGATGAAATTACGGTTAAAGTCCTGAAGTTCGACCGCGAGCGTACCCGTGTGTCACTGGGTCTGAAACAGCTTGGCGAAGATCCATGGGTTGCTATCGCTAAGCGTTACCCTGAAGGCACTCGCCTGACCGGTCGCGTGACTAACCTGACTGATTACGGCTGCTTCGTGGAAATCGAAGAAGGCGTTGAAGGTCTGGTACACGTTTCAGAAATGGACTGGACCAACAAAAACATTCACCCATCTAAAGTTGTTAACGTGGGCGATGTGGTTGAAGTTATGGTTCTGGATATCGACGAAGAACGTCGTCGTATCTCCCTGGGTCTGAAACAGTGCAAATCTAATCCTTGGCAGCAGTTTGCAGAAACCCACAACAAGGGCGACCGCGTTGAAGGTAAAATCAAGTCAATCACTGACTTCGGTATCTTCATCGGCCTGGACGGCGGCATCGACGGCCTGGTTCACCTGTCTGACATCTCCTGGAACGCTACCGGAGAAGAAGCCGTTCGTGAATACAAGAAAGGCGACGAAATCGCAGCCGTGGTTCTGCAAGTTGACGCAGAGCGCGAGCGCATCTCCCTGGGCGTTAAGCAGCTGGCAGAAGATCCGTTCAACAACTACATCTCTCTGAACAAGAAAGGTGCCATTGTTAACGGTAAAGTGACTGCTGTGGACGCAAAAGGTGCTACAGTTGAACTGGCAGACGGCGTTGAGGGTTACCTGCGCGCTTCTGAAGCTTCACTGGATCGCGTTGAAGATGCAACGCTGGTTCTGAACGTCGGTGACGACGTTGAAGCCAAATTTACGGGCGTTGACCGTAAAAACCGCGTAGTGAGTCTGTCTGTTCGTGCTAAAGACCAGGCTGACGAGAAAGAAGCCATCAACACTGTTAACACCAAACAGGAAGACGGTAACTTCTCCAGCGCGATGGCTGAAGCCTTCAAAGCTGCTAAAGGCGAATAATTGCGCTTGCCGCAGGGCGGTGTTGAGCCGCCCTGTAACAGCCGTTGCTGTCAGAGCTTTTCCCTAAGGAATTAACCGGAGGATTTAATGACCAAGTCAGAACTGATTGAAAGACTTGCCGGCCAGCATTCCCATATTCCGGCGAAAGTCGTTGAGGATGCGGTTAAAGAGATGCTTGAGCACATGGCAACCACCCTGGCCCAGGGCGAACGCATCGAAATCCGGGGCTTCGGCAGTTTCTCTTTGCACTATCGCGCACCACGTACCGGACGTAACCCGAAAACGGGAGACAAAGTGGAACTGGAAGGTAAATACGTTCCCCACTTCAAGCCCGGTAAAGAACTGCGCGATCGCGCGAATATTTACGGCTGATGCATAGCGCTACGCGATAAAACGACACTTCGGTGTCGTTTTTTTTTGCCTTAACATTCCTGTCAATCTCTGAGCCTGCTCGCAAAAGACGCGCTGTCTTTCA
The DNA here is from genome assembly GCF_000770305.1 of Erwinia oleae. Taxonomy (GTDB): domain Bacteria; phylum Pseudomonadota; class Gammaproteobacteria; order Enterobacterales; family Enterobacteriaceae; genus Erwinia; species Erwinia oleae. The sequence goes on along the minus strand of NZ_JNVB01000048.1, from coordinate 4,733 downwards.
GCAATAGCAGAAAAATCTTCCAGCGCGCTGCGCATTCAGGATCTTAAGCAAAGGCACGAATGATAAATATCCGGCACACTCTTTTCTATGGAATAAAGGAGTGTCCCGATGCCCGTCTCTCCGGTTCGCCTTGCAGCATGGATGATTATTGCCGCGTTGCCGTTGAATTTGCTGCCGCAACTTCCTGCGGAACGTTTCGATCCTGCGCTGATGCTGTGCGCGCTGTTTTTACTGAAGATAAACAGGCGTTGGGCTGGCGACCTGGCTGTAGTGATGTTGCTATTCCTCTGGTCTGTCAGCGCGGCGCGCGGCACGGTACAGCAGATCAACGCGCTCTCTGCCAAACCCGTTGAAGCACGAGTGCAAATCGGGCAGATCAATCCTGTGACGGAAAAGGTGAAAGTACGCATCCTCAGTGCGGATAACATCCGCTTTTTCCCGCCGGTTTACGCCTTACTGAACAGGCCCGAAACAGCAGGCGAGATCTGTACCGGCCAGCGCTGGCAGATGCGTCTGAAGCTGAGACCCGTCCATGCTCACCTCAATGAAGGCGGTTTTGACGCGCAGCGTTTCGCGATAGCAAACGGTATGCCGCTCAGTGGCAGAGTGCTGTCGGCCACACCTGAAGACAGTCAATGCGGCTGGCGCGATCGGATCATCAGCAGCAGTCATAACAATTATCAGATGCTGCCCTGGCACGCATTTATCTCTGCGCTGGCGTTTGGCGAGCGTGGCGAGGTCAGCAGAGAAATGAACCAACTTCTGCGTGAAACCGGCACCGCGCACCTGATGGCCATTTCCGGCATGCATATCAGCCTTGCGGCGGGCGTGGGCTGGCTGCTCGGGCGGCTTCTTCAGTCGGTGATGACTGCGCGCCGGATAGGCTACCGCTTTCCGCTGGCGCTCAGCCTGATCGTGGCGCTGATCTATACCTGGCTGTCCGGCGGTAATCCACCGTCGGTGCGGGCGATGCTGGCACTGAGCGTCTGGAGCGCGCTGCGCCTGAGCGGGAAAAGCTGTAACGGCTGGCAGGTATGGCTGTTGTGCATCGGGCTGATACTGTTTTTCGATCCGCTCAGCATTTTGTCAGACAGCCTGTGGCTGTCTGCGGTTGCCGTCGCCGGTTTGCTGTTCTGGTTTCACTGGTTTCCTTTGCCGGGCCGTTTTATGAAGAAAAAGCGTTGGCTGCTGCTGCGGTTGCTGCACCTGCAACTGGGAATGTTTTTGCTGCTGATGCCCATTCAGGTACTGACTTTTCACGGCATCAGCTTCAGTGCGCTACTGGCAAATGTATGGGCGGTGCCGATCATCTCTCTACTCACCGTGCCGCTTATTCTTTGTGCCCTGTTATTTCATGCAGTGACGCCGCTCAGTCAGCTACTCTGGTGGGGAGCAGACAGAACGCTGGCGCTGGTTTTTATCCCCCTTAGCGCGTTGCCAGCGGGGTGGATAAACGTTGAGGAGGCCACGCTGCCGCTGAGCATGCTGGCATGGGTGTTGGTCATTGCGTGGCGACTAAGCGGGTGGCGCAGTTCGCCGGTAACGCTGTTTGCGTTTGGTCTGGCTGCTCTGTGCTGGCGAGTCCAGCCCGACCGGGCCAACTGGCGGGTAGATATGCTTGATGTGGGACACGGGCTGGCCGTGGTTATTTCACGTAACGGCGAGGCCACGCTTTACGATACCGGCAACCGCTGGGCCAGCGGCGATGCAGCGCGGAGCTATATCCTTCCCTGGCTGAACTGGAAAGGACTGACCGTCAGGCACGTTATTCTCAGTCATGGCCATCAGGATCATATCGGCGGGCTGAACACTATTCAGACGGCCTTTCCCCTGGCCCGGCTGCACAGCAACATGGTTGATAGTACACATTTTTCCTGCCATCGCGGTGTTGTATGGCGCTGGCAGTCGCTGGAGTTCCGCGTTGTCTGGCCGGAGGCGGGCGAACGCCAGACAGGCAACAATCAATCCTGCGTGGTTATGATCAGCGATGGCCAGCGACGGGTGTTGCTGACCGGTGATATCGAGTCGTCCGCAGAACGAATGATGATAAAAAAATATCGACAAGAGCTTGCGGCTGACGTGATACAGGTGCCGCATCACGGCAGTGGAACCTCGTCTGTCGCGCCTCTTCTGCGTACGGTCGCTGGTCGGGTCGCGATTGCTTCGGCAGCCCGCTACAGCGCCTGGCGACTACCCGCTGAGCGAATCATTAAGCGTTACAAAGAGAATCATTACCTGTGGCATGACACGGCACTGGAAGGCCAGATCAGCATCACTTTTTTCACTAATAACTGGCAGGTTAAGGGCTTAAGAGACCAAATAATGCCCCGCTGGTATCATCAGTGGTTTGGCGTAACCCGTGATTCCAGGTAGAATGAGCGGCTATTTCTTCTAAAGCTGGTTTAATAATGCAACAGGATAAAGATCTCTCCACCTGGCAGACGTTCCGTCGCCTCTGGCCGATGATTGCGCCATTCAGAACGGGTCTGATCGTGGCGGCGGTTGCGCTGGTAATTAACGCAGCGGGTGATACGTTGATGCTGTCACTGCTGAAACCGCTTCTTGATGACGGTTTTGGCAAAGCGGACTCCTCAGTACTGATATGGATGCCGCTGGCGGTCATCGGCCTGATGCTGATCCGAGGCGTGACCAGCTATATTTCCAGCTACTGCATCTCCTGGGTGTCAGGCAACGTGGTGATGACCATGCGTCGTCGTCTCTTCAGCCATATGATGGGCATGCCGGTTGCTTTTTTTGATCAGCAGTCCACCGGTACGCTGCTCTCCCGTATTACCTACGATTCTGAACAGGTCGCGTCGTCGTCCTCCAGCGCGCTGGTGACGGTGGTACGCGAAGGTGCGTCGATTATTGGCCTGTTTATCATGATGTTCTGGTACAGCTGGCAACTCTCTTTAATCCTTATTTTGCTGGCGCCGATTGTTTCCTTTGCCATCCGCATGGTATCCAAACGTTTCCGCAACATCAGTAAAAGCATGCAGAACACCATGGGACACGTGACTACCAGTGCCGAACAGATGCTTAAAGGACATAAAGAAGTGTTGATCTTCGGCGGTCAGCAGGTGGAAAGCGAACGCTTTAACCGCGTCAGTAACCGTATGCGTCAACAGGGTATGAAGCTGGTTTCCGCGTCGTCAATTTCCGATCCGATTATTCAGCTTATCGCCTCGCTGGCGCTGGCATTTGTGCTTTACGCCGCCAGCTTTCCTTCGGTAATGGAAACGCTGACCGCCGGGACGATCACCGTTGTGTTTTCTTCAATGATCGCACTGATGCGCCCGCTGAAATCGTTGACCAACGTCAACGCTCAGTTTCAACGCGGCATGGCGGCCTGCCAGACGCTGTTTTCAATTCTTGATAGCGAGCAGGAAGAAGATACCGGAACGCGCACCATTGAGCGGGCAAGAGGCGATATTGAGTTCCGCAATGTAACCTTTACCTATCCAGGCCGCGAAGCGCCTGCGTTACACAATATCAATCTTGCGATCCCTGAAGGCAAGACGGTCGCATTGGTCGGGCGCTCAGGCTCGGGCAAATCAACCATTGCCAGCCTGCTCACGCGATTCTATGACGTGCAGCAGGGCGAGATTCTGATGGACGGCCACGATCTGCGCGAATATACGCTCAGCTCGCTGCGTAATCAGGTAGCGCTGGTTTCGCAGAACGTACATCTATTTAACGATACCGTAGCAAACAATATTGCCTACGCGCGTAACGAGCACTACAGCCGTGAAGATATCGAAAAAGCGGCGGTTATGGCGCATGCAATGGATTTTATTAACAAAATGGATAACGGGCTCGATACCGTTATTGGCGAGAACGGGGTGCTACTCTCCGGCGGGCAGCGCCAGCGCATCGCCATCGCGCGCGCGCTGCTGCGTGACAGCCCGGTGCTGATTCTGGATGAGGCGACCTCCGCGCTGGATACCGAGTCTGAACGCGCGATTCAGGCGGCGCTGGATGAGCTACAGAAAAACCGTACCTCGCTGGTGATCGCGCACCGGCTTTCCACTATCGAACAGGCGGATGAAATTGTGGTGGTTGAGGACGGCCATATTGTTGAACGCGGCAGCCATCAGGTGCTGCTGGAGCAACGAGGCGTCTATGCGCAGCTTCATAAAATGCAGTTTGGTCAATGATTGAGCGCATATGGAGCGGCAAATCGCCGCTTTATCTGCTGCTCTTGCCGTTCAGTTTTCTGTATGGCCTTGTCAGCAAACTGATCCGCCTGAGTTACGTGCTGGGATGGCGCAAAGCATGGCGTTCACCGGTGCCGGTGGTGGTGGTGGGCAACCTGACCGCTGGTGGCAACGGCAAAACGCCGGTCGCCATCTGGCTGGTGGAAGCGTTACAGCAGCGCGGCCTGCGCCCCGGCGTGGTTTCGCGTGGCTATGGCGGTAAAGCGGCGCGCTATCCGCTGTTGCTGAATATGCGCACCACCACGCGCGAGGCGGGTGACGAACCGGTGCTGATTTATCAACGCACCGGTGCGCCGGTTGCTGTTTCACCCGTCAGGCGCGAGGCGGTGCAGGCGCTGCTTGAGCAGGGCGATATCGACATCGTTATTACCGATGACGGGTTACAGCACTACGCACTGGCGCGCGACATTGAAATTGTGGTGGTGGACGGCACGCGTCGCTTTGGCAACGGCTGGTGGCTTCCGGCAGGGCCGATGCGCGAACGCGCTGCAAGGATCAAAAGCGTGGATGCGGTGA
>NZ_JNVB01000047.1 GCF_000770305.1 Erwinia oleae | reverse complement strand
GTGGCGGGTTTAAACGGCGCTGGCAATCCGCTGTGTCTATATAAATAGCATGCAAAATCATAAAATTAGAATATTGGTACAATGATCCCTATTAAAATCTTAACAATGAATAAGATCAGCCAGTATCGGCATATTCCTATTTTTAAAGGGATAATTGACATTTTTAAAACTTTTCCGTCTTTGCACGCTGAATTCGTTCTAACGACATAAAATAATTTCTGCAATGATTGGCATCCCGCTGTGGCTGCCGCACAATAGGCTATGCAGCGGTTTTCACACCGTTACTTACGGGCCTCAGCGCCCCATGTTGGCTTTTCCAGAGGTCGCGATGACCAGAAAATTACAAAAACCTGAAATCCTGAACGTTGAAACGGTGGCCCGTTCGCGTCTGTTTACCGTTGAGGGCGTCGATCTGCTTTTCAGCAACGGCGCCAGGCGCGTTTATGAGCGCATGCGGCCTTCCGATCGTGAGGCGGTGATGATTGTTCCCCTGGTTGATAATCATCTTATCCTTATTCAGGAGTATGCCGTCGGCCTTGAAAGCTATGAGCTGGGTTTCCCTAAAGGGCTTATCGATCCGGGTGAAACGCCGCTTGAGGCCGCAAACCGCGAGCTGAAAGAAGAGGTCGGTTTCGGCGCGAAAAAGCTGGAGATGCTGGGTAAACTCACCATGGCGCCCTCCTACTTCTCCAGCAAAATGAATATCCTGATTGCCGAACAGCTCTATGAAGAAAAGCTGGAAGGTGATGAGCCGGAACCGCTGCCGCAGGTGCGCTGGCCGCTGGAAAACATGCTTGGGCTGTTGCAGGAGCCGGATTTTCGCGAAGCCCGTAACGTGAGCGCGCTGTTTCTGGTCAGAGAGTGGCTGGTGAAGCAGGGAAGATTAACGTATTAAAAAAACGGGCGATTTCTCGCCCGTTGCAGTGTACGTATCAGAACAGTTCGTGGCTTTCGCCGTTGTCCATCAGCGTGGTGCCGGTATCAGGAACGTAATACTCGGTCGGCTGCGTGCCGTCAATAAAGTACTCCTGACGCGTGTTACCGCCGCCATTCGATAATTTACCGGTGCTGCGATCGATAGTTACCGTCACCACGCCTTCCGGCGGTGTAAGCGGCTCAACCGGTACGCCGTCCAGCACGATCTTCATGTAGTCGTCCCAGGCGGGCTGCGCGCTCTTCGCGCCGCCTTCATAGCCTGAGATCTGGTCTTTAATGACGCCGGAAGCCGTTGAACGCCCCAGATCGCGACGATGATCGTCAAACCCAATCCACACTGAAGTCACCACGCCAGGGCCAAAGCCGGAGAACCAGGCGTCTTTTGAATTGTTGGTCGTCCCGGTTTTGCCGCCGATATCGTTACGTTTCAGATCTCTGCCCGCGCGCCAGCCGGTGCCCATCCAGCCCGGTTCGCCAAAGATGTTTGAATTCAGCGCGCTCTTGATCAGGAATGAGAGCGAGGTATTGATCACATGAGGCGCATACTGCGGTTCGCCAGCCTGCCCGGCGTGCACCTGCTCAAGCTGCGGCTGTGGCACGGCAACGTTTCTGCCTTCCTGCGATATCGCCGGGTTCTCCACGCTCTCCTCGCCCAACGCCACGGCTTTTTTCGTTTCACCGTAAATGACCGGCAGATTACATTCCGGACAGGCTACTTTCGGCTGTACTTCAAACAAGGTGTTGCCGTTTTCGTCCTGAATCTTTTTGATAAAGTAAGGATCGATTAAGAAACCGCCGTTAACCATCACCGCATAGCCCCTGACCAACTGCATCGGCGTAAATGAGGCAGAACCAAGCGCCAGTGACTCGGTGTGCACGATATTCTGCGCCGGGAAGCCGAAGCGCTGAAGATATTCGGCGGCGTAATCAACGCCCATCGCACGCATGGCGCGCACCATGACTACGTTCTTAGACTGGCCAAGCCCCTGACGCATGCGGATCGGGCCGTCGTAGGTCGGCGGCGAGTTTTTAGGTCGCCAGTCTGAACCTGCCCCGGCATCCCACCGCGAAATCGGCACGTCGTTAAGAATGGAAGCCAGCGTCATACCGCGATCCATCGCAGCGGTATAAAGGAACGGTTTAATATTAGAACCCACCTGGCGTAGCGCCTGCGTGGCACGGTTAAACTTGCTCAGGTTGAAGTCGAAACCGCCAACAACGGCCATAACTGCGCCGTCGCGTGGATTGAGTGAAACCAGCGACGAGTTAACGTCAGGCACCTGCGCCAGCCACCAGTCGTTCTCCACTTTACGCACCCAAATCTGCTGGCCGGCCTGCACTACTTCGCTGACCGATTGCGGTGAGCGGCCCTGCTGCTTATCGGATTTGTAAGGACGCGCCCAGCGCATGCCCGGCAGGCCGAGCGTGACGCTGCTGCCGTCGCGCATTAACGCCGTTGCTTCGCTGCGATTGGCTTCGGTCACCACGGCCGGATAAAGCGGGCCATACACCGGCAGCGATTTCAGCGTTTTCAGAATGTCCTTCTGTGCCAGTGCCTGCTGGCCAACTTTCCATAAAGTGCTGGTCGGGCCGCGATAGCCGTGGCGCATATCGTAGTTGATGACGTTGTCCTGAACCGACTTCTGCGCCGCCAGCTGAAGCTTGCGGGTAATGGTCGTCGTGACCTTAAATCCATCGTTATAGGCATTATCGCCATAACGCTTCACCATCTCCTGACGCACCATTTCGGTCAGATAGGGCGCAGAGAAAGCGATGACCGGCACGTGATAGTTGGCGACCAGCGGCGTACTGCGCGCTTCGTCATACTCGGCTTGGGTGATATAGCGCTGATCGAGCATGCGGCTCAGCACGACGTTGCGGCGCTGTGTCGCCCGCTCCTGCGAGTAGAGCGGGTTGAACGTTGACGGCGCTTTCGGCAGTCCGGCAATCATCGCAATCTCACTCAGTGAAAGCTGCCCGACATCTTTGCCAAAATAGACCTGCGCGGCGGCGCCCACGCCGTAGGCGCGGTAGCCCAGATAGATCTTATTGAGATAAAGCTCAAGGATCTCGTCCTTGCTCATCATTTGCTCAATGCGGATAGCCAGAAACGCTTCTTTAATTTTACGGATCAGCGTGCGTTCCGGGCTGAGAAAAAAGTTACGCGCGAGCTGCTGGGTAATGGTACTGGCACCCTGAGAAGCATGGCCGGAAATCATCGCCACGCTTGCCGCACGAAAAATACCGATGGGATCCACGCCGTGATGCTCGTAGAAACGGCTGTCTTCAGTGGCAATAAATGCTTTGACCATCACTGGCGGGATCGCCGCCATTTTCAGCGGGATGCGACGTTTTTCGCCATATTGAGCAATCAGCTCGCCATCGGCGCTGTATATCTGCATCGGCGTCTGAAGACGCACATCTTTCAGCGTGGCGACGTCAGGAAGCTGCGGCTCGATATATTTGTAGAGGCCATAAATCGAGCCAGCTCCCAGCAAGATGCAACACACTGCAAGAATCAAAAAATACTTTACGAACTTCACCTGATAATTTCCATTTCGTGTGGATTGGGCAGTTTATAAACAATCGCGCGGTAGTATAAAGGCAAGCCAGGAGCTTGGATATGTCCTTTTCCGTAATTGATGATAAGGAGATCGCGCAAAATGGCTTTTCAGACATGGCAGGTGGGGCTGGATATTCAGAATGGACAGATCTGCGCCCTCGGCATCCAGCGCCGTCGCAACGGCTGGCAGCTCCGTCACTGGTGGCAACATGCTCTGCCGCAAGATACGTTAACCCAGGGGCGGCTGCAACGTCCTGAACCGCTTGTCGCGCTTTTGCAGCGCTGGCGAAAACAACTACCCCATAAGATCTCTCTGCGAGTGGGGTTTCCCCCCCAGCTTGTGCTCCAGCGGCAAATCAACCTGCCGCATCCCGAACTCCGCGAACCAGAGCGTAGCAGTTATATCACCGCAGCGGCGAGACGATTTTTCCCAATTGAGCTGGAGGCATTAGCCATCGACTATCGCCAGCAGAAAGAGCAGGTGTATGTCACCGCGACGCAGCGTGAAGCGATGCAAAGCTGGCTGGCGTGCCTGGCGCAGGCGGATCTTACGCCGCAGGTACTGGAGCTGACGCCGGCCGCCTTGTATGCGCTGGCGGAAACGTTAGCCCTTGATCCTGCCGCCGCGCTGGTTCACCGCCTGTCCGATCACTGGCTGTGGTACAGCGCCGCGCTGGCGGGGCAGCGCTGGGGCTGGTGTTCATCGGCGCAGGCGCCAGACTTCGAAACGCTGAAAGCGCTTCACCTGCCTGAGATACCCTCTGTTTTTTACAGCAGTGCCGGGGCCAGCGCGCCACCTGAGAATACCACCCCGCTCAATCCTCTGGATGCAACAACGTTGAAACAGCCGCCATTACCGGCTCACGCTGGCGCATTTACTCTGGCGGCAGGCCTGGCGCTACGTCCGGAGGATGTCTGATGGTTTGGGTCAACCTGCTTCCCTGGCGGCAGACGCTGTTCAGAAAAAGCCTCCGCCGCGACGTTGGCCTGCTGGTGCTGATAATGCTTTTTTCGCTGGCGGCAGCGCTGCCTGTCAACTGGCAGCAGAGAGCGAATACGCAGCGGCTCAAAAGCATCGACATTCACCGTCGTTCGGTCAGGCAAGCCACCGACGTGCAGCAGCGTGTAGAAAACCTGCTTAAGCGAAAACAGGCGCTGAGCGATCAGCTGATGGCATTGCAGCAGCAACGGCAGCAGGCGGCGCAGTGGAGCCACTTTGCGCAAAGCCTGACGACGCATATGCCTGATGCGCTCTGGTTAACGGAAATGAGTAAGAACCCGGAGAGCCTGTATCTGGCCGGCTTTTGTCGTGACATTCGCGATCTGCATCGCTTTCGCCAGCGTCTGGCCGGGCTGGATCTTTTTCAGCGTGTTGACACGCAAAAAATCAGCCGCGATGGCAAAGGACAGTTGGCATTCAGCCTGACGATCGCGCTGCAAAAGGATAACGCGTCATGAACGCCGCCGCGTTTTTACACTGGTTTTATCAGCCGCTGTGGCGTCGTCTCACGCTCTACTTGTGCCTGAGCGGGCTGTTTTCAGCCGCAGCAGGGTGGCTCTGGGCGCAACCGATATATCAGCAGGCCGCTGCCCTGAGCAAGCGTGAAGACGCAGAGCTTAAACGCTATCGGGCCATTAAACAGAACCTGCGCAACGGTAATTCCGCTGCCGCGACACAGGCGGCAATGGACCAGCTTGAAGAAGCACTGGCAGCAGAAACCGGACGCGCATTCTCACTGTTGGCGCTTCTCGATAGTGCCGATGGCGAACTTATCTCCTGGCATCCGGAAAAAGAGGGTGGAACCCTGACGCTGAAGCTTAGCTGGCAGCAAACCAAAAAGGTGCTGGACTACTTCAGTACGCTCTCCGCAGCGGCGACTCTTTCGCATTTCACGCTGACGCGTGAAGGCGAGCGGCTGATATTCAAAACACGGCTGGTACTAAATCATGAAGCCTGAACGCCGTTTACTCTTCGCGCTACTGGCTGCTGCTGCATCGGCGGGTTCGGCGCTGGCACGCGATCCGTTCACGCCCGCAGAGACGCTTTCCTGCCGGGCCGAACGGCCGCTGTGGCAGCTTCGCGGCATCGTTGGCCAGAAGGGCGACTACCGTGCATGGCTGGTCTTCTCGCCTCATCAGTGGGTGCAGAAAAAACCAGGCGAACAGCTCGACGACCGCTGGCATCTTGCGGCCGTCGACGCGCTGAGCATTACCGTTGACAGCGCGCAGGCATGCCAGCCGCCGATGTCGTTTACCCTGAAAGGAAAACTGTATGATCAGGATGATAATTCTGCTGTTGCTGGCGTACCTCAGCCCACTGCGCGCCAGCACTGACCGCCTCTCGCTGGTTTTTGACGATGCGCCCGTAGCGCAGGTGATGCAGGCGCTGGCTGACTGGCAGCAGCTCAATTTGATGGTTGCGCCAGGGGTAGAGGGAAAGCTGTCGTTAAGATTGCAAAACGTGCCCTGGCAGCAGGCCATGACGCTGGTGGCAAAAATGACCCGCCTCACCATTGAAAGAGAAGGTGATGTTTTACTGGTCTTCCCGCAACGCTGGCAGCAGGAGAAAAAGCAGCAGCAGGCGGCGGAGCGCGAAGAAGCAATAAATGCGCTGCCGCTTGAGACACATACGCTGGCGCTGCGCTATGCCGATGCCACTGCGGTGAACGGCAGCCTACAGGCCGGGCGCGAAAAGCTGCTGACATCGCGAGGAACCGTCACGGTCGATACGCGCACAAACAGCCTGCTGCTTCACGATAATCTTGCTGCAATCGAAAAAATTCGTCGCTGGGTCAGCGCCCTAGATGTTCCTGTCCGGCAAATCGAGCTGTCGGCGCATATCGTCACCATTAATCAGGAAAGCCTGCGGGAGCTTGGCGTGCGTTGGGGCGTCAGCGGTACGGAGCGAATCGACAGCGCGTTGCGCGCCAGCCCGCTCAGCGTCAACCTGCCGGTGGCCAGTCCTGCTGTATCCGCTGGTTTTACCTTTGCCCGCCTGAATGGTCGGCTGCTGGAGCTTGAGCTGAGCGCGCTTGAGCAGGAGGACAAGTTAGAAATTATTGCCAGTCCGCGTCTGTTTACATCACATCAGCAACCAGCCAGTATCAAGCAGGGAACAGAAATACCCTATGAGGTCTCCAGCGGTACCAACGGCAGCACCACCGTGGAGTTCAAAGACGCGGTGCTGGGGATGGAAGTCACGCCCGTCGTACAGCCCAACGGACGTATACTGCTTAAACTGCACATCACTCAGAACGTACCCGGAAAAGTAATGCGTAGCGGAGAAGGGGAATACCTGGCGATTGATAAGCAGGAGATCCAGACGCAGGTGACGCTGAAAGACGGGCAGACGCTGGCGCTGGGCGGCATCTTTCAGCAGCAATCCTCGCAGTCGCAAAAGAAAGTGCCGCTGATGGGCGACATACCACTGCTGGGATCGCTGTTTCGCTATCAGGCTAATGAGCAAAAGCGTCGCGAACTGGTGATTTTTATCACGCCGCGGCTGATTGAGGATGAGTGACGCTTTTTGTAACAAAGTACCGAAAAGAGGACTTTTTTTGCCTTGTTACCGACATATGCGTTTGACGCAAGAGCCGAATTAGCTTACAAGGTTTAGCGATTTTGATTTATGGGCCTCGGTCCTGCTGCAAAGAATGCATTTAACCCGTTTTTTATCGTGCGCAACCGGCGTAGCCGATGCAGTGACATCGGGCTGATAAATGAAGCGGACTGAAACGCGGCTTGTATGCGCAATGGGCAAGGTCAATTTAATCGGTTGCCAAAATACCTTCAGTGTTGAGATAATTTTCTTCTGACTCTCGCATTATCGCTCATGAGGTTTCAGTTCATGTCCTGTCCGAGTGGACGGGGTATCATTAACGAATAGTCTTAGTAATACCGAAAAAATGGCAGAGAAACGCAATATCTTTCTGGTTGGGCCTATGGGTGCCGGCAAAAGCACTATTGGGCGTCAGTTAGCTCAGCAACTCAACATGGAATTTTTCGATTCCGATCAAGAAATTGAGCGACGTACCGGAGCGGATGTGGGTTGGGTGTTCGACGTTGAAGGCGAAGAAGGCTTCCGCGATCGCGAAGAGAAAATCATCAACGAACTTACTGAAAAGCAAGGCATTGTGCTGGCTACCGGTGGCGGTTCAGTGAAGTCACGTGAAACGCGTAACCGTCTTTCTGCTCGCGGCGTCGTGGTGTATCTGGAAACAACCATCGAAAAGCAGCTGGCGCGGACGCAACGCGACAAAAAACGGCCGCTGCTCCAGGTGAACTCTCCACCGCGTGAGGTATTGGAAGCGCTGGCTGGCGAACGCAATCCGCTCTACGAAGAGATTGCTGACGTCACCATCCGCACCGATGATCAGAGCGCAAAAGTGGTCGCGAACCAGATTATCAATATGCTGGAGAAAAGCTGATTCAGCGCGGCCTGCGGGCCATTGCAAAAGGGCGATACCGCGTCATGGAGAAGATTACCGTCACTTTGGGAGAGCGAAGCTATCCCATTACTATCGCCGCCGGATTGTTTAACGATCCGGCGTCCTTTTGGCCGCTGCAATCGGGCGACCGCGCGATGTTGGTCACCAACGAAACGCTGGCGCCACTCTATCTTGCTCCGCTGCGCCAACTGCTTGAAGGCGCTGGTGTGAAGGTCGATCAGGTTATCCTGCCGGACGGCGAACAGTACAAAACGCTGGCGGTGATGGAGCAGGTCTTTACCGCCCTGCTGGAAAAACCGCACGGTCGCGATACCACGCTGGTCGCCCTTGGCGGCGGCGTTATCGGCGATCTGACCGGTTTTGCGGCAGCGAGCTATCAACGCGGCGTCCGTTTTATTCAGGTACCGACCACGCTGCTGGCTCAGGTCGACTCGTCTGTCGGCGGCAAAACCGCGGTAAATCATCCTCTCGGTAAAAACATGATCGGCGCGTTCTATCAGCCTGCATCTGTGGTTATCGATCTCAACTGTCTCGCCACCCTGCCGCCGCGCGAACTTGCGTCCGGCCTGGCTGAAGTGATCAAGTACGGCATCATTCTCGACGGCGAGTTTTTCAACTGGCTGGAAGCCAATATTGATGCGCTGCTGGCCCTGGACGGCAAAGCCATGGCGTACTGTATTCGCCGCTGCTGCGAGCTGAAAGCAGCGGTTGTGGCTGCTGACGAACGTGAAATGGGCCAGCGAGCGCTGCTGAACCTGGGTCATACTTTTGGCCACGCGATTGAAGCGCATATGGGTTACGGCAACTGGCTGCATGGTGAAGCCGTGGCGGCGGGAATGGTCATGGCCGCGCGCACGGCAGAGCGCCTTGGTCAGTTCAGCGCCGCAGACACCGACAGAATTATTGCACTATTAACGCATGCTGGCCTGCCGGTTAACGGCCCGCAGAGTATGGCTGCCGAAGCCTACCTGCCGCATATGATGCGCGATAAAAAAGTGCTGGCGGGCGAGCTTCGCCTCGTCCTGCCGCGGGCAATGGGTAATGCTGAAGTGCGCAGCGGCGTGCCGCATGATATGGTTTTAGCGGCAATTAACGACTGCACCTGATAACAACGCCGGCTTGTTCCGGATCTGACCATGACGTAAGCGCCGTTTACAGGGTATTGAGCGGCGTCGCTGCTTTACTGGAGGAGGTTGAATGGACGAGTTTAAACCGGAAGACGAGTTAAAACCTGATACCAGCGATCGCCGTCCGCAGCGGTCTCGCAAAACGTCTTCGGCGCCAAAAATACCGGTTTCCCGCCAGCATATGATGATGGGGATCGGCATTCTGGTATTGCTTTTGCTGGTCATAGGCATCGGCTCAGCGCTGAACTCCCCTGACGACAAAGCTGAAAAGCAGGCGCAGCAACCGCCGTCGGGCAGCGAAAAAAATATCGATCTCTCCGGCTCATCGTCAATGACCGGCCAGAACAGTACGCCAGCGCCTGATGCGGCGAAGCCTGATGCTGCCAGCACTCAGGCGCCAGCAGGCAACAGCCCGCAGCCGATCAGCGTCCCGCCGGTTTCTTCCACGCCGACTGAAGCGCAGCCCGTGCCTGCGCCGGAAAATCAGCAGCGCGTGGAACTGCCTGGTGATTTGAACAGCGCCCTGACTAATCAGCAAGGTCAGGTGGACGCCGCCGCGCAGGGCGGACAAAACGGCGGACTGCCTACCGCGCCCGCCACGGTTGCGCCTGGCGGACAGGCCACGCGTCCGGTGGCGACCAAACCGCAGCAGCCAGCCGCTGCGAACAGACCTGCAACGGCGCATAAGCCCGCAGAAACAAAGCCAGCCGCCAAAGAGCATGCACCGCGCAGTACCGCTTCTCACGCTGCGGCTGCACCTGGAGCCAGCACCGCTGCGCCCGGTGGCAGCTACACGCTTCAGCTGAGCAGCGCCTCGCGCTCCGATACCCTTAATGCCTGGGCGAAGAAGCAAAATCTGAGCAGCTTCCACGTCTACAAGACCAGTCGTAACGGTCAGCCGTGGTATGTATTGGTAAGCGGTTCCTACGCCACGCCTGCTGATGCGAAACGCGCCGTCGCCTCGCTGCCCGCCGAAGTTCGCGCGCAGAATCCGTGGGTGAAACCGGTAAGCCAGGTCAGGAAAGAAGCGGCAAATTAATCAGGCCGGGAAAACCGGTTGAAAGTCAGAATATGCTCTTTCGCCAGTGGCTTAAGGGCATTTTGAAGCGCAGATATGCTGTCGGTATTACCGCAGCCTGAAGAGTAATTGTAATTAAACGACGGCATGAAAAAAAATCGCGCTTTTTTAAAGTGGGCGGGAGGAAAATTCCCGCTTCTTGATGATATCCAGCGTCATCTTCCCGAAGGGGACTGTTTGATTGAGCCCTTTGTCGGCGCAGGATCGGTATTCCTCAATACCCATTTCCCGCGCTACATTCTGGCCGACATCAACAGCGATCTGATCAATCTCTATAACATCGTTAAAACTCGGGTCGACGAATTCGTCGCCGAAGCGCGCCCGCTGTTTACCCGCGAGACGAACGAGTCTGCCTTTTACTATGAACGCCGCCTTGAATTTAATCGTTGCGACGATCCCTGGCGCCGCGGCATGCTTTTTTTATACCTCAACCGCCACTGCTATAACGGACTGTGCCGCTATAACCTCAGCGGCGAATTTAACGTTCCGTTTGGACGTTATATTCGGCCGTACTTTCCCGAAGAGGAGCTTTACGGGTTTGCCGAACGGGCGCAGGATGCGACGTTTGTTTGCGAGTCATACGATGTTACCCTGAGCAGGGCGACGCAGGGTTCAGTGGTCTATTGCGATCCGCCGTATGCGCCGCTGTCGGCCACGGCGAACTTTACCGCTTATCATACCAACAGCTTCAGCCTGCAACAGCAGGAGCACCTGGCGGAACTGGCGGTTAAATTATCGACAGAGAACCGCATTCCGGTACTGATCTCTAACCACGATACGCCGCTCACCAGGCTCTGGTATCAGGCGGCGGCTCTGCACCAGATCAAAGCGCGGCGTTCGATAAGCCGCAACAGTACCGGCCGTAATCAGGTGAATGAGATACTGGCGCTGTTTACCAGCCGATGAATGTAATGTTACGCGCCTCCCATCAGGCGCAAACCGGGAGAAACGGATGAAACAGTTTTTGCTTGCCCCCTCAATCCTGTCCGCCGATTTTGCCCGTCTGGGTGAAGACACGGCCAAAGTGCTGGCGGCGGGTGGCGACGTTGTGCATTTTGACGTGATGGACAACCATTACGTGCCCAATTTGACCATGGGCCCGATGGTGCTGAAGGCGCTGCGCGACTACGGTATTACCGCGCCGATTGATGTGCACATGATGGTGAAACCGGTTGATCGCCTCATCCCTGACTTTGCCAAAGCGGGGGCCAGCTATATCACTTTTCATCCTGAAGCCTCCGAGCATATCGATCGATCGCTCCAACTGATCAGAGAACACGGTTGTAAATCGGGGTTAGTGTTTAACCCGGCTACGCCGCTCAGCTACCTTGATTACGTAATGGATAAAGTTGATGTGATCCTGCTGATGTCGGTTAACCCCGGCTTTGGCGGTCAGTCCTTCATTCCGGGCACGCTGGACAAGCTGCGTCAGGTGCGCAAGCTGATCGATCGCAGCGGTTACGATATCCGCCTGGAAGTGGATGGCGGCGTGAAGGCAGATAACATTGCTGAGATTGCGGCGGCAGGCGCGGACATGTTTGTTGCCGGATCCGCGATTTTCGGCCAGCCGGATTATAAAAAAGTCATCGACGACATGCGTACAGAACTGGAGAAATCACGCCATGGCTCATTTCACTAATATTCGCGGTCTGGCGTTTGATCTTGACGGCACGCTGATTGACAGCGCGCCGGGTTTGACCAGCGCGGTGGATGCCGCCCTGGCTGCGCTGAACCTTCCTGCCGCAGGCGTTGAGCGCGTCTCAACCTGGATTGGTAACGGCGCCGACGTGCTGATAGCGCGCGCGCTGACGTGGGCGCAGGGCCATCAGCCCGATGCCGCCACGATTGCCGACGCGCGCGTGCTGCTTGATAAGCATTACGCTACCACCATTGAGAGCGGCAGCAAGCTGTTCCCTGGAGTGAAAGCCGAACTGGCCGCGCTGGCGAAAACCGGTGTGCCAATGGCGATTGTGACCAATAAGCCAACGCCGTTTATCGCGCCGTTGCTGGCCTCGCTGGGCATTGCCGACTATTTTTCGCTGATCATCGGCGGCGACGACGTCGCAGCGAAAAAACCGCATCCCGCGCCGCTGTTTCTGGTGCTGGGCAAGTTTGGTCTGTTGCCGGAGGAGCTGGTGTTTGTCGGCGACTCGCGCAATGATATTCTGGCGGCAAAAGCGGCGGGCTGCCCCTGCGTGGGCTTCACTTACGGTTACAACTACGGCGAGCCGATTGCCGACAGCACGCCAACGCTCGTGCTTGACCACTTCAACGATTTGTTGCCCGCGCTAGGGCTGTAATTATCAGGACGAAATAACATGAGTAAACCCATCGTATTTAGCGGCGCACAGCCTTCTGGCGAACTGACCATCGGGAACTATATGGGTGCGCTGCGTCAGTGGGTCAACATGCAGGATGATTTTGACTGCATCTACTGTATTGTCGATTTACATGCGATCACCGTGCGTCAGAACCCCGCCGCGCTGCGCAAGGCGACGCTGGATACGCTGGCGCTCTATCTGGCCTGCGGTATCGATCCGCAAAAAAGCACTATTTTTGTTCAGTCCCACGTGCCGGAACATGCGCAGCTGAGCTGGATCCTCAACTGCTACACCTACTTCGGCGAGCTGAGTCGCATGACCCAGTTCAAGGACAAATCCACGCGCTATGAAGAGAACATCAACGCCGGGCTGTTCGACTACCCGGTGCTGATGGCGGCGGATATCCTGCTGTATCAGACCACGCAGGTGCCGGTGGGCGAGGATCAGAAGCAGCATCTTGAACTGAGCCGCGACGTGGCCGCGCGCTTCAACGCCCTGTATGGCGACGTGTTTAAGGTGCCTGAGCCGTTTATTCCTGAATCCGGCGCGCGCGTGATGTCGCTGCTTGAGCCGACGAAAAAGATGTCCAAGTCTGATGATAATCGCAACAACGTTATCGGCCTGCTGGAAGATCCCAAATCCATCGTGAAGAAAATTAAACGCGCGATGACCGATGGCGACGAGCCGCCGGTGGTGCGTTACGATGTGAAAAATAAGGCAGGCGTCTCAAACCTGCTGGATATTCTCTCAGGCGTCACCGGCAAAAGCATCCCGGAACTTGAGCAGCAGTTTGCGGGGCAGATGTATGGTCATCTGAAAGGCGCAGTGGCGGACGCCGTCTCCGGCATGCTGACCGAGCTTCAGGCGCGCTACCATCGCTACCGCGATGACGAAGCATTCCTGGAGCAGGTGATGCGCGATGGCGCGCTCAAGGCCCGCGCGCAGGCGCAGGCGACGCTGAAGAAGGTTTATGAAGCCGTTGGCTTTGTTGCTCAGCCATAGCGACTGATAGCGCGTACAGGAAGCCAGAAGCGGCGTTTGCTGCTTCTGGCTTTTTATGCTCAAAACCAGCTCAGCCGTTCGCGCAGCGCTACCACGCGGCCCACAATAATCAGCGACGGGCTTTCAACCTGCGTTGCCAGCGACTCAAGCTGCTCAAGGCTGCCGCTCACCACGCGCTGCTGCGCCGACGTGCCGCGCTCCACCAGCGCCACCGGCATGGTCGCTGACATCCCATGCGCAATCAGTTGCCGCTGGATTTCTCCAGCCTGCGACAGGCCCATATAAAACACCAGCGTTTGCTGTTCGGCGGCCAGGTTGCGCCAGTCCAGCGCGCCGTTGGCCTGCACGTGTCCGGTAACCAGCCTGACGCTTTGCGCATAGTCGCGATGGGTCAGCGGAATGCCGCTGTAGGCCGAACAGCCGGAGGCCGCGGTAATGCCGGGCACCACGGAGAAGGGGATATCCGCATCGAGCAGCGCCTCAAGCTCCTCCGCGCCGCGTCCGAATATAAAAGGATCGCCGCCTTTCAGGCGCACCACGCGCTTGCCGCGCTGTGCCTGGTCCAACAGAATCTGGTTGATCTCCGACTGCGGAACGCAGTGATGACCGGCGCGTTTGCCGACAAAAATGCGTTCCGCATCGCGCCTGACCAGCTCAAGGATCTCATCGGAGACCAGCCGATCGTAGACAACGATATCCGCCTGTTGAATTTGTTGCAGACCTTTCAGCGTCAACAGGCCCGCGTCGCCGGGGCCGGCACCCACCAGCACCACTTCACCCTGATGCGCCAGCGGCTGGCGGAACAGCGCTTCGGTCAGCTTTTCCACCTGCGGCGCATCGTTGTTTGCCAGCGATTGCGCCAGCCGGTCGTGCGTAAACAGCTTTTCCCAAAAGCGACGGCGCTGGGCCATTTCGCTGAACTGCCGCTTCACCCGCTGGCGAAGCGAGCCCGCACAGGTCGCGATTTTGCCGAGGTGTTGCGGTAGCAGCGCTTCAATTTTTTCACGCAGCAGACGCGCCATAACCGGCGCCCGGCCACCGCTGGAGATGGCGATCATCAACGGCGAACGGTCAACGATCGAGGGCATAATGACGCTGGCCTGTTCCGGCGCATCGACGACGTTACAGAAAATGCGCTTCGCTTCTGCGCAGTGGTTCACCTGCGCGTTCACCGTATGATTGTCGGTGGCGGCGATCGCCAGCCAGCAGCCGTCCAGCATATCGGGCGCAAAAGCGCCTTCGATCAGCCTGGCCTGGCCGGTTTCCTGCCAGTGGCGAAACAGTGGAGAAAATTCGGTGGCGCATACCCGCAGGTCGGCACCGGTTTTCAGCAGCAGTCGCGCTTTGCGCTCCGCCACGTCACCGCCGCCGACCAGCAGGCAGGCTTTGCCGCGTAGCTGACAAAACAGGGGAAGAAAGTCCATACGACGCTCGCTCTTAAAAAAAGGGCCGCTTTAAAGCGGCCTCAGGCTTACCTTTGTTGACCGTTCAGACAGCAATTTCAACCATGCCGTCGGTTACGCGTGCGGCATAAGACATCACCGAGCGGCTTTCGTCTTCCATGCATACGCCATCGCTGAGGCGAAAATGCTGTTTTTTTAACGGGCTGGCGACCCACAGCGCCTGCTGATGCTCACCGATGATCCCGCGTGACAGCACGCTGGCGTCGGCAAAGGGGTCAATATTGCTGATGGCAAATACCTCATCGTTTTCCCGTGGGCGAAAAATCGCGACCGGGTTTTCGCCAACGCGGGCGCAAACGCCCGTGCCGGGAAGGATCTGGCTGACCTTACAGATACGCTGCCACTGACTCATACGTTTTCCTCCATCAGCACAACCGGAATGCGCTCGGACGGGCGCGCGGGACGATGCTGGTCGCGCTCGGCCACCACCTGCACCAGCGGATCGCGGCTGTCATCATTAATAAAGTGCGCGAAGCGCGCAAGCTGACTTTTATCGTCAAGCGTCGCCTGCCATTCACACACCACTTCATCGCGCAGCCGCGCAATATCGGCTTCCAGTTGCGGATTCAGGCCCAGTTTGTCGTGAATAACCACCTGTTTCAGGTAGTCGATACCGCCGCTGAGGCTTTCCAGCCACAAGGAGGTGCGCTGGAGTTTGTCCGCGGTGCGGATGTAAAACATCATAAAGCGGTCGAGATAGCGGATCAGCGTTTCGCGATCCAGGTCGGCAGCCAGTAAATCTGCATGGCGCGGCTTCATACCGCCGTTGCCGCATACATACAGGTTCCAGCCCTTTTCCGTGGCGATAATGCCCACGTCTTTGCTCTGCGCTTCTGCGCATTCGCGGGTACAGCCGGAGACGCCAAACTTCATTTTATGCGGCGTGCGGATGCCTTTGTAGCGGTTTTCCAGTCCGACGCCGAGCCCGACGCTGTCGCCCACGCCGAAGCGGCACCAGCTGCTGCCAACGCAGGTTTTCGCCATGCGCAGCGCCTTCGCGTAGGCGTGGCCGGTTTCAAAGCCGGCTTTGATCAGTTCAGACCAGATGGCCGGCAGGTCATTTTTATGTGCGCCGAACAGGCCGATGCGCTGCGAGCCGGTGATCTTGGTATACAGGTTGTAGCGACGACCCACTTCGCCGATGGCGACCAGCCCTTCCGGGGTGATCTCGCCGCCTGCCGACCGTGGAATAACGGAGTAGGTGCCATCCTTCTGGATGTTGCCCAAAAAGTTGTCGTTACTGTCCTGAAGGCTGGTGTGCTGCGGTTTCAGCACGTATTCGTTCCAGCAGGAGGCGAACAGCGACGCTGCGGTAGGCTTACACACTTCGCAGCCGTAGCCGCTGCCGTGCTTCTCCAGCAGCTGATCGAACGTCCTGATTTCCTCCACGCGGATCAGGTGATAAAGCTCCTGGCGTGAATAAGCGAAGTGCTCGCAGAGATGGTTGTTGACCTCAATGCCCTGACGGCTCAGTTCGGCATTCAGTACCTGCGTCATCAGCGGCACGCAGCCGCCGCAGCCGGTGCCCGCTTTGGTTTCCGCCTTCAGCGCCGCCACGGTATGGCAGCCGTTCTGAACAGCCATCACCAAATCGCCTTTGGTGACGTCAAAGCAGGAGCAGATCTGCGCGCTGTCCGGCAGCGATTCGACGCCGATGGCCGGTTTGCTTCCCGCATGAGCGGGCAGAATCAGCGCATCAGGATTTTCCGGCAGCTCAATGGCGTTCAGCATCAGCTGAAGCAGGTTGCCGAAGTCGCTGGTATCGCCCACCAGCACCGCACCGAGCAGCGTTTTATTGTCCGCACTGACCACCAGACGTTTGTAAACCTCTTTGTTTTCATCGAGGTAAACGTAGCTTCTGGCTCCGTCGGTGCGGCCATGCGCATTGCCGATACCGCCGACATCCACGCCCAGCAGCTTCAGCTTGGCGCTCATGTCGGCGCCGGTGAACGCGTTTTCTTTGCCCATCAGGTGATCGCAGGTGACCTGCGCCATTTTATAACCGGGCGCGACCAGGCCATAGATGCGGTGGTTCCAGGCGGCGCATTCGCCGATGGCATAGATATCGGCATCGGCGGTCTGGCAGGTATCGTTAATCAGGAAACCGCCGCGCTGGCCCAGCGGCAGATCGCACTGCTTGCCGAGTTTGTCCTGTGCGCGAATACCGGTGGAGAACACGATAAAATCAACGTTCAGTTCGCTGCCGTCGGCAAACTTCAGCGTTTTACCGCCGTCAGGACGGTCAATAATTTGTTGGGTGTTTTTGCTGGTATGCACCTGAACGCCCATGCGCTCAATCTTCTGCCGCAGCTGCTGTCCACCCATCGGATCGAGCTGTTCCGCCATCAGCACCGGCGCAAACTCAATAACGTGCGTCTGAATGCCAAGGTTTTTCAGGGCCCCAGCGGCTTCCAGACCGAGCAGACCGCCGCCCATTACCACGCCGCTTTTGCTACGGCGCGCGCAGGCTTCAATGGCATTCAGATCTTCAATGGTGCGATAAACAAAGCAGTCCTGGCCGTTGGCGCCCTCAATGGGCGGCACCCACGGGTAAGAGCCGGTCGCAAGCACCAGTTTGTCGTACTGCACCGCGCGGCCGCTGCTGGAGTAAACCACTTTCTCCTGACGATTAATGCTGAGCGCACGCTCTCCGACCAGCACCTCAACGTTGTGCTTTTCATAAAAGCCGTTGCGAACCAGCGACAGCTCTTCAGCAGTATGGTGAGAAAAGTAGGCGGAAAGGTGAACGCGATCGTAAGCGACGCGCGGTTCTTCACAAAAAACGGTGACGGCAAACTGACCGGGCGCTGCTTTTTCCGCCAGCTCTTCCAGTAAACGGTGGCCAACCATGCCGTTGCCAATGATGACGAGTCGGGTGCTCATTTTTGCCTCACAATGCAATCTGTTGCGGCTACAATAGCGCCCTATCGGGTGCGGTTATTGATGTACATCAAGTCGCGTTTTAAATACCACTTTATGGGTATATTGCTGTTTTTAAAGTGTTTTTACGTAAGCAGCGGAAAAGATTAACAATTAAGCTGAATCGTATCACCTGAGGCGCGTAAAGCCCTTTACGCGTGAAGGCCGATGAGGGAGTAGAGGTACAGGAGGTAAAAGGCTGGTTAATTAAACCAGCCTTAAGACAATTAGTGAGACGACATGTGTCCATGTTTTTTATGCTTGCTGACGAAGCCGAGCAGTAAACACATCACAAACACCACCGCGTACAGGCCGTTAGCGGTCGCCAGTGCGGCGTGAGCACCGCCTTTATCGACAATCGGACCGGTAACCACGAAGGTCAGCATGGTGCCGACGGTGCCGCAGGTGAGGATAAAGTTCACCAGCTTTGGCGATGAGACTTTGGTCTGTAGCGAACCGAGCGTGATGATGGTGGTGTAAATCGCGCTGGAGAAGAAGCCCAGACTGATCATGATCCACTTCAGCATGGCGGCATCCTGCGCGGTGACAAACCAGTACATCAGCAGCGTGGCCATCAGCGCCAGCACGGTGACAATGCGCTGAGGATCGAAGAAACGTAAGATCGCGCTGAAGGCCCACATGCCGATCATATAAGACGTCCAGAAGTTACCGACCAGCCCGCCAGCCTGGGTAATGTCCATGCCCATATTTTTAGTGGCGTACTGCGGCACCCAGCCGATAAAACCCAGTTGACCCAGGATGTAGCACAGCGCGGCGATGGCAAGAAAAAGCACGCCGAGGCCCCATTTCTCTTTTTCCACGACCTGATGAGCGGCGGCTTTTTTGCCCAGCACCGGGAAATTGAAGCAGAGCGCCAGGATGAAAATCACCACGTAAATCACGCCGATGCAGACATAAACCCAGTACCACGGCAGCGCACGCGCCAGAATGGCGGCGGCGATAATCGGGAAAATGGTGCCCGCCATGCTGAAAAATGAGTCGGTAAATAATAGTCGTGAACCGCGCTGGCGCCCTTCATACAGATGAGTAATGAGGAAGGTGCCAATCGACATGGTAATGCCGCTGACCACGCCAAGCACAAACATGCATAGCGAGAAAATGCTTAAACTGTGGCTGGTCATCAGCCCCAGCACGGCCAGCGCCATCAGCACGAAACCAAACATCAGCTGGCGCTTCAGCGGGATAATTTCCATCAGCCAGGCGTTCAGGAACACCGCCGCCAGGATACCGGCGTTGAGAAAGGTAAAGGTGTTGCTCATCTGAGCGACGGGCAGGTGAAAATAGTCGGCAATGTTTTCCAGCACCATACCGGTGACAATCACCACGGCGCCGGTGAGCGCATAGGAAAAGAAGCTGATCCATGTAAGACCGATTCGATCGCGATTCGTCATAATGAAAACCTGTGAGTCAAAAGGATCGTGAGCCAGTGCGCTCACGGACGCGCTGAGTTTAACGATATTCGTGATCGGCTTAAATCAACATTGAAATATTTATTTTCATATTCATAGGATTCGTGACAATCGTCACTTTTCTGAACGGCGGCAGACGGGATAAACCTGTGCAGGTACGCGTAAATAATGGTAAAACGCTGGCGCGCGGGTAACGCCTTCTTTACAATCAGCGCAGTTTCCCTCAGTAAGGAATAATCATGTTAAAACGTACTCTGACCGCCGCTGCCGCTTTTCTGGCGATCTCTGCCTTCTCTGTTTCCGCGCTGGCGGCGCCGCACGTCCTGCTGACCACCTCAGCCGGCAATATTGAGCTTGAGCTCAACGATCAAAAAGCCCCGGTTTCGACGAAAAACTTTATCGACTACGTCAACAGCGGCTTCTATAACAACACCACCTTTCATCGCGTAATTCCTGGCTTTATGGTGCAGGGCGGCGGCTTCACTACCGACATGCAGCAGAAACCAACCAATGCGCCGATCAAAAACGAAGCGGATAACGGCCTGCTGAATAAGCGCGGAACGGTTTCAATGGCGCGTACCGCCAGTAAAGACAGCGCCACCAGCCAGTTTTTTATCAACGTCACGGATAACGCCTTCCTCGATCACGGCCAGCGCGATTTTGGCTACGCCGTCTTCGGCAAAGTGGTGAAGGGCCAGGAGATAGCGGACAAAATCTCACAGGTTCAGACGCAAAACGTGGGGCCTTACCAGAACGTGCCGGTGAAGCCTGTCCTCATTCTTTCTGCGAAAGTACTGCCATAACGCCCCGGTGGGCGATTGCTGCTTATACTTAACCGGCAGCAATCACCCATCTCATGGAGGCAGTATGAAAAAGAAGCCCACCGACAAGCAGAAAGACGCACTCTGGCAGCAGCGGCGCGCCGGAAACTTCCTTGCCAGCTTTGAACTGGGTGGCGCAACGCTCGGCCCCGGCGTCCGTCCGCCTGGCCTGCCTTTTCTCCGCCAACTCCATCGCGACCTTTTCCATGACGTGCTCGACGATGCCGGTGAGCTTCGCCGCGTGGATGTGATGGTCGGTGACACGCCCTGCTGCCATTTTGAATATATCGAAAAAGAGGGCAATGCGCTGATGCAGGCGCTTGAGGATGAGAACGCGCTTGCCGATCTGCCGCTTGACGACTTTGTCGCGCGCCTTGCCTGGTACTACTGCGAACTCACTGTCCTGCATCCTTTCCAGCGCGGAAACGGACGCGCACAGCGGCTGTTTGTCGAACATCTGGTCTTTAACGCCGGTTACGATATCCGCTGGGAACGCATCGACAGCGAAAGCTGGAAAGCGGCCAATCAGGCCAGCTGGGATGGCGACCTCGATCCGCTGGTCGCTGCATTCGCCAGCGTGGTAAGCGAGCGGGACGAATCGGCAGGCTGATTGCGGCCCGGAACCTTGATGCTATTACTTATTGATAATTACGACTCATTTACCTGGAATCTCTACCAATACTTTTGTGAACTGGGCGCGGACGTGCGCGTGCAGCGCAACGATGAGATATCGCTTGAGCAGATCGCCGCATTGCGCCCGGAGCGGCTGGTGATTTCTCCCGGCCCCTGTACGCCGGACGACGCCGGGATTTCGCTGGCGGCCATCCGCTACTTCGCCGGTAAGCTGCCCATTCTTGGCGTTTGCCTTGGCCATCAGGCGATCGCACAGGCGTTTGGCGGGCAGGTGGTGCGCGCGCGTGAAGTCATGCACGGTAAAACGTCGCAGATTGAGCACAACGACGGCGGCGTATTTTCCGGCTTAGCGCATCCGCTGACCGTGACGCGCTATCACTCGCTGATAGTGGCGGCGGATTCGCTACCGGCGGAGTTTGAGGTAACGGCCTGGACCCTGCGTAATGGTCAACCGGATGAAATTATGGGGCTGCGCCATCGCCATTTACCGCTGGAGGGCGTGCAGTTTCATCCGGAGAGTATTCTTAGCGAGCAGGGGCATCAACTGCTTAAAAATTTCCTGAAATAAGCGTTAGCGGTTGCCTTTAAGTGATTTTTTATTCATATTTTATGCTTAATATTTCACTTGCAGCATAAAAAAAACGAGGTGTTCCATGGCAGAGGAAAAGTTTGCGGTCACGCGCGCGACCTTCGATGAGGTGATTTTACCCGTATTTGCGCCTGCGCAGTTTGTGCCGGTGAAGGGCAAAGGCAGCCGCGTATGGGATCAGCAGGGTCAGGAGTATATTGATTTCTCCGGCGGCATCGCGGTCACCGCACTGGGCCACTGCCATCCGGCGCTGGTTGAGGCGCTGAAAAAGCAGGGCGAAACGCTGTGGCACACCAGCAACGTTTTTACCAATGAACCCGCGCTGCGCCTTGCCAGCAAACTGATTGCCGCTACCTTTGCCGAGCGTGTGTTCTTTGCCAACTCCGGCGCGGAAGCCAACGAAGCCGCGTTTAAACTGGCGCGCTACTATGCCGCCAAACGGCACTCGCCTTATAAAAGTAAGATTATCGCCTTTCATAACGCTTTCCATGGCCGCACGCTGTTTACCGTTACCGTCGGCGGTCAGCCTAAATACTCTGACGGCTTCGGGCCAAAACCTGCCGATATCGTCCACGTTCCTTTTAACGATCTGGCGGCGGTGAAAGCGGTGATCGACGATCACACCTGCGCTATCGTGGTTGAGCCGATTCAGGGCGAAGGCGGCGTCGTACCGGCTACGCCAGAATTTATGCAGGGGCTGCGTCAGCTCTGTGATGAACATCAGGCGCTGCTGGTGCTGGATGAAGTGCAAAGCGGCATGGGGCGCAGCGGCAAACTGTTCGCTTATGAGCACTACGACGTGAAGCCCGATATTCTGACCTCGGCGAAAGCGCTGGGCGGCGGTTTTCCGGTCAGCGTCATGATGACCACGCAGGAGATTGCCTCCGTGATGTCGCCGGGCGTTCACGGCACCACCTACGGCGGCAACCCGCTGGCCTGCGCCGTGGCGGAAGCCGCGCTGGACATCATTAATACCGAAGAGGTGCTGCTCGGCGTAGAAACGCGTCGCGCGCAGTTTGTCGCTGCACTGGAGGCGCTGGATGCAAAACGCGATCTGTTCAGTGAGATCCGTGGCAAAGGGCTGCTGATTGGCGCGGCGCTTAAACCACAGCATGCCGGAAAAGCGCGCGATATTCTCAATGCCGCCGCCGCCGAAGGCGTGATGATCCTGAATGCCGGCACCGACGTGCTGCGCTTTGCTCCTTCGCTGGTGATCGAACCGGCGGACATTGAAGAAGGTATGGCGCGCTTTACCAGAGCGCTCGACAACGTACCTGGCTTATCAGGCGCCTTTTCGTAACCGCCGTGACAACCAGCCTCCGTGGTGAGGCCGGTTGGACCACGCCAGCGACGAAATGGTGTGCATCACGCTCAGGTGATCCAGCACGCGCCTGACGTGCCGCTCCAGAATGGTCACCGGGCCGCGGTTAAAATCCTCCGGCGCCTCCAGAATGCTGCTGGCGGAGCTGGGGCCGTCGTATTCCAGCCGCTGCTGGCAGCGCTGAAGGGCGATTTCACAACTCTGAAGATAGCGTTCCGCCAGCGATGCGGTGAGCATGGTATGCTCCCGCGCCAGAATCGTCATGGCGTTGATGTGCTCAACAATAAACTGGCTGTGCGTCACCCACAGCTTCATATCGGACAGATAGCGCGTATTAAACCCCGGCTCCTGCATTGACTGGTTCAGCGAATTGAACAACGCGTTATGCGCCTGATTGACCCGCATACGTTGCCAGGCCAGCTTTGTCGCATCCTCTTCATTGCCCAGCAGCATTTGCAGCGCGTCCTGAAACGCTTCCAGCGCATCGTGCGCGTTTTGCCTCAGCAGACCGCTCTGCCACTGCGGCCAGAGCCAAATCATGCCGCCAAAAGCAATCAGACAGCCCATTATCGTATCAAGCAGGCGCGGCAGCAGGAAGTCCGCGCCGTTCAGGGACAGCAACTGAAGCGACCAGACGGCAGTGACGGTAAAGCCAATCATCGCCACGCCGTAAAATTTACGGATCACCAGATAGCCGGCCAGGGTAATGGTCAGCATTCCCAACAGAATCAGCGACTCCGGCGCATGCAGACGCAGCGTAATGGCGGCAATGACCAGCCCGGCCAGCGTGCCGAGCGCACGGTGCTGGATGCGCACGCGCGTGGCGCTGTAGCCGTTCTGGCTGACAAACATCACCGTCATCAAAATCCAGTAAGGTTTAGGAAGATCGAAGAACAGGGCCAGAGAACTGGCAAAAGCCAGCATGACCGCGAAACGTGCGGCGGTGCGCAGCGCGGCGGATTTCAGCGAAAGGTAGCTTTTAATCGCCGGCAGCAGTGGCAACCGGCGCTGGCGATCCGCCATCAGGTCGCGTTGATAGAGCGGGCGCTGAGTGCGGAGCACCCGCGCGATGCGGCTGAAGTGCCAGACGCAAAAATTGCTCACCGGATTGTCCGGGTGCTGGCGTGAGATCTTCTCCAGCGCCTGCAATTGCTTATCCATTGAAAAACGCTCCGGCAGCCGGTGATAAAGAATATCGTCGGCCAGCTGGCGCAGACGCGCGGCGATGGTCTGCGCGTTCCAGCGGATCACCGCTTCAGCATGGCTTTGCCCGACCAGTTTCTGCACTTCTTCAGGCTGATGCAGGCTGACCGAAATATGCTCCTGCAAATCCATCGCCACCTGAAAGGCGCGGGTGAGGCGCTTATGGTGATTATCGCGACTGGCGGCCAGCATATGCATTTGCTGATAACAGATGCTGATGAGATCGACCGCCTTTTGTTGCCGCGCCAGCAGCGGCGGCAGCGCATCATCAGGATCGGTCAGTCTGGTCAATAGCGTATATTTCGCCTCGCAATAGCCAGCCAGTTCACGATAAAGCAGGCTGAGCGTTTCGCGCATCGGCTGCTCTTTCCACAGCCAGAACCAGAACCAGTTAAAGACGCCGTACCAGATGGTGCCAAGCACGTAGAGCAGCGGCGGCTGCCACATCGGCATGCGACCGCTGAGGCTGAGGGTAAAGATGGCGGCAATCAGCGAACCGGGCAGCAGCCTGCCGTGCAGCGGGCTGATCTCGCCGGTAACGCCCAGCAGCAGCGCCATCACCAGCAGGATCGCCGGGAGCGGCACCGCCTGCGCGCCGAGGTATTGGATCAGAAAGCTGCTGAAGGCAAACAGGCAACCGCCAATGATCAGGCGTTTGAAGAAGCGCTTATGCGGCGTGTCAAGCCCGGCGATGTTGCAGCAGGCCGGTACAAGGGAGAAGAGCAGCCCGTATTGCAGGCTACCGGCCAGCCATCCTGTTGCCACGGGCAAACAGAGCACCAGCGTCTGACGCAGTGCGTAGTTCACTTCAGGATGGTAAATCAGTCTGCGCCACATTTCGCTGTACCCAATAAAAAGGCGCGGCATGGATGCCGCGCCAGAGTAGCAAAGCCGGTTAGCGCGTGCCGTAAACGACGATAGTTTTTCCGTGTGCGGAGATCAGATTCTGATCTTCCAGCATCTTGAGAATGCGGCCAACGGTTTCGCGGGAGCAGCCAACGATCTGACCAATCTCCTGACGGGTAATTTTGATTTGCATGCCGTCCGGGTGAGTCATCGCGTCCGGCTGCTTCGCCAGGTTGAGCAGCGTTTGGGCAATGCGGCCCGTCACGTCAAGAAACGCTAAATTACCCACTTTCTCGGAGGTGACCTGAAGACGACGCGCCATTTGGGAAGAGAGACGCATCAGGATGTCAGGATTCACCTGAATAAGCTGACGGAATTTCTTATAGGAAATTTCAGCCACTTCGCACGCGGTCTTCGCACGAACCCATGCGCTACGCTCCTGGCCCTCTTCAAACAGGCCAAGCTCTCCAATAAAATCGCCCTGATTGAGGTAAGAGAGGATCATCTCTTTGCCTTCTTCATCCTTGATCAGCACGGCGACCGCACCTTTGACGATGTAGTAAAGCGTTTCTGCTTTTTCACCCTGGTGAATCAGCGTGCTTTTTGATGGATATTTATGAATATGGCAATGTGACAGGAACCATTCAAGAGTCGGGTCTGTTTGCGGTTTGCCGAGAACCATTCGCTGTTATCCTCTGTTGTCATCTTACCTGAATGCAGGCGCTGATTTGTCTGCCAGGCGTTGAAATAGTAAAGCGTTTCCCATCGGGATATTTGTCCAGGCCCGCAGGGTTCATTATATCGTCCCGTTTCGTCACGCTTGTAGAGTACTGACGAGAGTGTTTCAGCTTTGTTTTTAACACAGCTTTAAACGAGTGTCTTCTGTTGTCTCGCTTCAGCATAGCGGGAAACAGGACGCATTGCCGTTTTTGTTATCAGCGCGTAATCTGATGTGAATTGAATGAATTAAAGGAGTCGGTTATGCAAGCGCGCGTCAAATGGGTGGAAGGTCTGACTTTTTTGGGAGAATCCTCATCCGGGCATCAGCTGTTAATGGACGGAAACGCAGGCGATAAAGCGCCAGGCCCGATGGAAATGGTGTTGATGGCCGCGGGCGGTTGCAGCGCGATCGACGTGGTTTCCATTCTGCAAAAAGGCCGGCACGACGTCGTTGATTGCGAAGTCAAACTCACCTCAGCGCGGCGCGAAGAGGCACCGCGGCTGTTTACCCATATCAACCTGCACTTTATCGTTAGCGGTAACGCGTTGAGTGATAAAGCCGTTGCTCGCGCCGTTGAACTTTCCGCCGAAAAATATTGTTCCGTGGCGCTGATGTTGGGCAAAGGCGTTGAAATTACCCACAGTTTTGAAGTGAATACGCTATAAACCTTAACGCTCCGGTTAACGGGGCTTTATTCAATTTTTTTTCCTTCAATAAGGCGTTTGACCAGCGGCCCCATAATCAGCTCCATCGCCAGCCCCATTTTTCCGCCCGGCACCACCAGCGTATTAATATGCGAGATGAATGATCCCTGAAGCATCGACAATAAATAAGGGAAGTCGATATCGTCCAGCGCCTGAAAATGGATCACCACAAAGCTTTCATCCAGCGAAGGAATACCGCGCGCGGCAAAGGGATTAGACGTATCTACCGTCGGTACGCGCTGGAAGTTAATATGGGTGCGCGAAAACTGCGGCGTAATAAAGTTGATGTAGTCTTCCATTGAACGCACCACCGAATCCATCACCGCTTCGCGTGAATGACCGCGCTCGCCGGTATCGCGCACCAGTTTCTGAATCCACTCCAGATTGACAATCGGTACCACGCCCACCAGCAGATCGACATTTTGCGCCACGTTATGCTGCGATGTCACCACGCCGCCGTGAAGTCCTTCATAAAACAGCACGTCGGTAGGTTCCGGCAGCGGCTGCCAGGGCGTGAAGGTGCCGGGAACCTGATTCCAAGGCACGGCTTCGTCGTAGGTATGCAGATATTTGCGCGACTGGCCGGTGCCGCTGCGGCCATACTCGCTAAAGGTCTGCTCCAGCAGCAGAAAGTCGTTGGCGTCGGGGCCGAAGTAGCTGATATGTCGGCCCAGGTCGCGCGCTTTACGGATCGCCATATCCATTTCGGGCCGGGTAAAACGATGGAAGCTGTCGCCCTCGACTTCTGCCGCACGCAGATTTAACTGCTGAAAGATTTTGCGAAAGGCCAGGCTGGTGGTGGTGGTGCCCGCTCCGCTGGAGCCGGTAACGGCGATCACAGGATGTTTAGCTGACATGGCGAACGACTCCCTGAAAAAATTTTCAATGCGGCATTGTTATCACGATCCGCCGGTAGGTGTCACGCGGGCCACTGACAGCGGCGGCTGTATTTGCCGCTATTCGCTGAATTTGCCGCGCGGCATAATGTTAATGGTTTCATGGAGTTCTGACCACACCAGCACCGCTTCGCCGCTGGCGAGCTGACGTCGAACGTCCTCCACCTTCTGCGCCAGCGAACGCTCCTGCTCGCCGTAGTCGGTGCCTTCTCGCAGCACGAATGATTCAATCAGATTTTCAAGGGTTTCCGCGGAAACGTCTTGCCAGGGAATAATCATTTCATTTGTCCAGCCAGGTTGAAAGCCACTGCGGCACGCGCTGCTCCAGCCACATTTGCGGCTTTAAGAGCGTGCCGCCTACAAATCCGACATGTCCGCCGTGCCGGGTGAGCTGATACTCCACCGTGGCGGGCAGCATCGCCGGCGGCGGGATCACCGCGGCGGTCATAAAGGGATCGTCCGCCGCGTGAATAATCAACAGCGGTTTCGCCACGCCGGGCAGCAGCGGCAGGGCGCTACAGCGTTGATAGTAGTCGGACGCATCAAGAAAACCGTGGGCGCGTGCCGTAATCGCATCGTCGAATTCCCGCAGTTTTTTCATCGCTTTAAGCGCCGGTAAATCCACCGGCAGCGTACCCGGCCAGGCGTGAAGCTTGCGGGCGGCGTTTTGCTTTAGCAAGCCTAACAGATAACGCTGATAGACGCGCGAAAAGCCCTGCTCAAGCTTAACGCTACAGGGTTCCAGCATCAGCGGCGCCGAAATCACCACGCCGGCGTCAAGTAAACACCTCTCCTGCTGCTGGCCCATCAGAAAGGCGAGCATATTACCGCCCAGCGAGACGCCGACGGCCGCAGTGGGAACGTGGCCCCACTCGTCGCGCAGCCACTGAAGCAGGTAGCTGGCATCTTCGGTTTCGCCTGAATGGTAGATCCGCGCCAGCCGGTTGGGTTCGCCGCTACAGCCGCGAAAGTGCATTACCACGCCCAGCCAACCGCGTGCCTGAAACGCCTGTAGCAATCCGTGGGCATAAGGGCTGTGGACGCTACCCTCCAGCCCGTGAAACAGCACCACGCGCGGCTTATGGCGCGCCTGCGCCGGATCTTCGCTCCACGCCAGATCGACAAAATCACTGTCCGGTAGCGTCAGCCGCTGCCAGTGAGGCATGAGCGAGATCCGACGGCGCACCAGACGCGGCAACATCGTTTGCAGATGGGGATTGCTCAGGCCCGGCAGAGGACGGAAGGCGTCATCATTTACGTTGTTAAAATTCATCTTCAAAAGGCTTGTAGGATCCCCGTCACATTGCTAGCTTCGTCAGGTTCATTTCAGATTTGCGGTGAGGAGCACCCGTTTCATATGGAACTGAGTCTTTTTTTGTCTATGCTGGGCTTTCTGTGGGTAGCCGCGATTACGCCCGGCCCTAATAATATGCTACTCACCGCCTCCGGCGCGAATTTTGGTTTTCTTCGCTCGCTGTGGCTGTTGTTTGGCATCATGCTGGGCATGCAGCTGATACTGCTGATGGTGGCCTTCGGTATTGGTGGTCTGATTTTACTCTATCCCTCGCTCCATCTGGCGTTAAAAATTGCCGGTAGCCTCTATCTGCTGTGGCTTGCGTGGAAAATTGCCACGGCGGCTTACGAGAAACTGGAGACGCCCACTGCGCCGCCCGCGCCGATGCCGTTCTGGCAGGGTGGAATGCTTCAGCTTATCAATCCCAAAGCCTGGCTGATGACGCTGGGCGCTGTCGCCGCCTTCAGCCTGAGCGGTGACGCCTGGCGCGGCTCGGTGATGGCAATAAGCGTTGGTGTGGCGCTGGTGAACCTGGTGTCGGGCGTGATCTGGCTCGGCTTTGGCTCGCTGATTGGCCGTATTTTGCGCAGCCGTCGGGCATGGAAAATTTTCAACGTCTCGATGGGCCTGCTTACTGCGGCCTGCGTGCTGCTGATCTGGCATTAATTCCGCATTTAATGATTAAAAAAAGCTGACGCGCGGATTGTTAATTCATGCGCGTCAGCGTGCAAGGGCCCTCCGTCAGGGAGCCTCTTCATCAGGCAAATGAACGATAACCTGATGTTCCAGGTTATCTTTACTCAAGGGTATTGCTTCATTTTCGCACAGCACGCCGTCCAGCCAGAGTTGACCGACGCCGCTCGTGCGGGTCACGTTGATATGATAAGTGCCGTTTCCTTCCCGATAAATCACCGTGACCGCAGGCCAGTCAGCGGGCAGCCGTGGCCGGACAGACAGATATTCCCCGTGCCGCGTTATACCCAGTAAATGCTCAATCACTAACTGCCAGGTCCAGCCAGCAGAACCGGTGTACCAGGTCCATCCTCCGCGTCCGACGTGGCCTTCTGCCGCGTAAACATCGGCAGCCATAACGTATGGCTCAACTTTATACGTTCTGGTACCGGCAGCCGTCAGGCTATGATTGATCGGATTGATCAACGACAGAAGCGACCAGGCGCGGTCGGTCTGCCCCCTTTCTGCAAAGGCCATGATTGCCCATAGCGCGCCGTGCGTGTATTGCCCGCCGTTTTCCCGGATTCCCGGCAGATAGCCGCGAATGTAGCCCGGATTTGGGCCGGCGCCGTCGAAAGGCGGTGTGAGCAGCTTGATCAGGCCATTATCGCTATCGACCAGCTGCTGATAGAGCGCATTTAAGGCCGACTCACATTTGTCCGGGTCGCCCGCGCCGGACAGCACCGCCCAGCTTTGCGCAATGGCGTCTATCCGGCACTCAGCATTCGCATGTGAACCGAGCGTTTCGCCGCTGTCATAAAAACCACGCAGAAACCATTCGCCATCCCAGGCTTTCTGATTCAGCGCAATTTTCAGGTTTTCAGCGTGCTGCTGACACAGCGTGGCCGTCTCCCCGTCTTCCCGTTCAACAGCCAGCGCGGCAAAACGCGTCAGGACGGTATAGAGGAAAAAGCCGAGCCAGACGCTTTCCCCTTTACCGGCAATACCGACGGTGCTCATGCCGTCATTCCAGTCACCAGAACCCATCAGCGGCAGACCATGCTCGCCATACCTCAACCCATGTTTGATGGCGCGTACGGCGTGTTGCCACAGCGTTTCCCGGGTCTGGCTGATATGCGGTTGTTCATACACGGACTCTTCGTCGGCGCCGGGCAGGCGGGCTTCAAGGTAAGGTACGGATTGCGACAGCACCGCGCGATCCCCCGTTGCGGTAACGTAACGACAGAGCGCATAAGGCAGCCACAGATAGTCGTCCGAGCAGCGTGTCCTCACGCCGCGTCCGCTCGGTGGATGCCACCAGTGCTGCACATCCCCCTCAATAAACTGGCGTGAAGCGCACAGAAGCAGCTGATCGCGCAGCCGTTCCGGCGCGGCATGCACCAGCGCCAGCGTATCCTGTAGCTGATCGCGAAAACCAAATGCGCCGCCGGACTGATAGTAGCCGCTGCGCGCCAGCAGGCGGCTGGCAAGGGTTTGATACAGCAGCCAGCCGTTTGCCAGCAGATCAACCGCCGGATCGGGCGTCTGGACTCGGACTCTGTTCAGGACATCACGCCAGGAGTGCCTGACGTTTTCGAGCTCGCTCTCGGCCCGTTCCGCCGAGAGAAAGCGCTCCATCAGCGCAAGGGATGACGCTTCATCCTCACCCACGCCGAGGGCAAACACGAGGGTGCAACTGTCGCCGTCGATCAGCGTGGTGAGCGTTTGCAGCGCAGCGCAGGGATCAAGACCGCCGCCGGTAGTGCCGGATAAGCCACGCGTACTCATCATGGCAGGGCGATGCGCCGTGCCGTTGCGGCCCAGGCACTCAAGCCGGTTGCCGCTGTAAGCGACCTGGTTTCCCGTCACCGCGAAAAAGGCGGTTCGCGTGGAACCTGCGCCGCTATAAAAGTTTTGGGCGAGAACGGCGCTGCCTGTTGCGAGAAGGGCTGAAGACGTTACCACATGCCTGGCGGACTGGCTCGCCAGCTCACCCAGCACCCACTCAACGTAGCCGGTAACAGATAAATGCCGGGTTCTGCCTGACCGATTGCTCAGGGTTAACAGCGAAAGCTTGACCGGCGCATCCTGCGCGACAAAAACCGTTAACGTGCTGCTGATGCCGTGCTCCTGATGTTCAAAACAGCTATAGCCAAAGCCGTGCCGGGTCAGATAGTCACCTTCGCCGCGCAGCGGCAGCGGCATGGGCGACCAGGCAACGCCGCTGGTTTCATCACGCAGATAGAGCGCTTCCCCGGAGGTATCGCTGACCGGATCGTTTTGCCACGGCGTCAGGCGGTATTCATGTGCATTTTCATACCAGCTATAGGCCTGGCCGCTTTCGGAAATCACCGTGCCGAACTGGCTGTTAGCCAGTACGTTGCTCCAGGGCGCGGGCGTCTGATGTCCTTCCGGCAACAGAATATGATACTCGCTGCCGTCTTCGCTAAAACCGCCCGTCCCGTTAAAAAAGCGTAATGCGTCTGCCGCCGGCAGGGTTACCGGCGGTTTCAGTTTTTCGCTGGCCGGCAGAAACTGCGCGGCAGGGAAGATACGCGCGGGTTTTAACACTACGCTGAGCTGATCGAGCAAACTGCCGTTTTGCCCTTCGAGCACGACAACAGCAACGCTCAACAACAGCTGCAAATCGTCCGGCGAAAAATTCTCGCTTTTGCGAATAAATATGCCGCCTGGTTTATCCGCCTGTAGCCGTTCTTCACCAGACGCAATCAGCCCGAGTATCTGATTATGCAGAGACTGCTGGTATCCGCCCTGATCGCCGTTCATGATCACCAGATCAACCGTGAGCCCTTTTTGCCGCCAGTACTGATGCGCCTGAATCAGGCTGGTGACCAACTCAAGCTGACTGTTATTGTTTATTCGCACCAGAACAATGGGCAGGTCGCCCGACAGCGAATGGCGCCACAACGCGTCCTGACCGAGGCGATTGTGCAGCAGGTTTTTCATTTCACCCCGCATCTCAGGGCAGGGAAACAGCACGGCACTGGCCAGCCGGTTAAACAAACTGGCGTCTTCGGCCTCAATATTAAGCTGGCGAAGCGCAACCTGGCTGTATGACCACGCCAGTTCAAATACCCGATCGGCGCTGATGTGATTACGGTATTTTTCAATCAGCGCCACGCTGGTTTCTCGCTGCATCGTCACGCCATAGAGCATATCGATCGTCACGGAGCCGCCGGGCTTCAGGTGCACCGACTGTCGGATGGACAACACGGGATCCAGCACTGAGCCGGCACAACCGGTCAACTCGCCTTCCGGCGTCAGCGCCTGGGGGTTGGCGGGCGTGTTACCGCGACCAAGAAACTGCGCACGATCGGTCTCGTACGTCGTTTCACGCTCGATCGTGCCATGAATGGCCATTGCATGAAACATCCACGGGGTTTCTTCCTTTTCTTCTCGCGGACGACGGTGAGCCAGAATCGCTTCAAGATCGGAGACAATTTCGGTCTGCACAAATAATTTACTGAACGCGGTATGGGCCATATCGCTGGAGGCCGGCGCCAGCACCACTTCCGCATAGCTGGTGATATCGAACTGACGTGACTGACGCGAGCGATTGGTAACGGTAATACGGCGGATTTCAACATCATCTTCCGGCGACACCACGATATGGGTGTGCGTGCTGAGCACGCCATCGTGCGCATCAAATTCTATTCCGGCATCATTAAAACGCGCCTTGTAGTACGGACGTGTGCGACATCGGGGTTGAAAACTGTGGCTTATCACTTCGCCGGAGTGACGATCGCGTATATAACAGAACGTGCCATGATTATTGCTGGTGCCATCTGCCCGCCAGCGCGTGAGGGCCAATCCTTTCCACTGGCTGTACCCGGCACCCGACTGCGTGATCATCAGATGGTAGTTCGCATTTGATAACAGCTGTAGCTGTGGCAGACGGGCATCTGCGCCGTTCAGCTCGCGCTGATCCGGCGTGCTGTGCTGCTGCTTGTTGTCAGTGGCATCCGCAAACTGACGACGCGGCGTATACAGTTCAATATCATCGGGCAGCCTTTCCTGTAGCAGCAGACGTGAAGACTGAAACAGTGCGCTGGACATAAAACGCTCAACCATAGGCGCGTTCAGCAGCAGATGCGCAATAGCCAGAAATCCCATGCCCTGATGGTGCGCCATATAAGACCTGACCGGGACAAATTGCTGACCTTGCGCCAGACGACGCGCGGTAAAATCAAGCGCTTCGAAGAATCCGTACTCTCCTTTTGCGCCCATTTTTTTCAGTCTGATCAGGTTTTCTATCGCCGGGTGCGGCAACACCATTAACGCCAGAAGCGTTGCGTAAGGGGCGATCACCTGATCGTTGTTCAGATCGCGTTTAAGACCTAATTCCGGTGTGCCAAACGCCTTGTACTGATAGTTGTGCGCGGCATCGAAGGAAGCATAGCCCGATTCAGACACGCCCCAGGGCGTCTTCGCGGCATTACCCGATGCAATTTGCTGTTCCACCGCCGATAGCGCCATTTTTTCCAGTAGCGTATCGGGATAGACCGGCATCACCAGG
>NZ_JNVB01000046.1 GCF_000770305.1 Erwinia oleae | reverse complement strand
ACAGCGGCAGAATCGGCTGGTTTGTCGGGGCAGAGGAAGTACCGCTGCTTTGCATTTGATTTCCCCTCCGAAGATTGAGATCTCTATAGGCCTGCGAAGCGCGATTCTTTGCGCTGGTTGCCAACTCACCTGTCCCCTTCGCCAGACTACCTGCCCCACTTGCCAGAGAATTGTAGCCCTGCGTTGCCACCTTACCTGTCCCCTTCGCCAGACTACCCGCCCCATCCGCCAGCGTAGTGTAGCCCTGCGTTGCCACCTTACCTGCACCCTTCGCCAGAGTACTGGTTTTATCCTTTATCTCGCCGGTTTTCTGGCCCACCGCGCTGTTTACAATCTTATCGGCCACATAATCTACCGCTTCGTCGCCGTCGGCTTTAGCTAACGCCCCCGCAACCCCCTGGGCTGTATAGGCTACGGCTGAACTAAGAACATTAATCCCCTGATCTTTCGCAATCTCTTTACGATCGGTTAACATAGCCGCGCCAATTCGCCCGGTGAGCTGATCAACACCCGCTGAAGGGGCCGAACTCACTGCGCCGCTCACGCCAGGGTTACGGACAACGTTACGTAACGCATTGCTCCCTGCCACGAAGGCCGCTAGCGTTGTAATTTCGGCAATCATATCCCCTTTGGCAATATTCAGTACGCCTTTGGCATAATTTCGTGGTGTGAGCAGACTGCCCGCCAGCGTTTTCAGCCTTGCGCCGCCGTGAGCCATCTGCTGCTTAGCCGATGTCTCTTTTAGT
This sequence comes from Erwinia oleae, assembly GCF_000770305.1. Classification (GTDB taxonomy): domain Bacteria; phylum Pseudomonadota; class Gammaproteobacteria; order Enterobacterales; family Enterobacteriaceae; genus Erwinia; species Erwinia oleae. Next base: position 32,996 of record NZ_JNVB01000046.1, on the reverse strand, counting down.
GCCTTGTATTGGTCTTTCCAGTCGTTACGCCCTAACAGGTATTCCGGTCCGTGAGAAGCGCTAAACCTTTGCGTGAGCACCCCACCTGCTGCGCCTGCCGCCAGACTCAAAACATTACTGGTGTGGGAGATTGCCTGGGGATTATTCTGGCTTGCTACGGCAACACCGCCCACAACAGCATTACGTGCGTTAAACCCCTGCCCGCCTAACGGCGCGAGTTTCAAATTTTCACCCAATCCCTGACGCTTTTTCAGCACTTCCTGCATTACCGGCGCCAGTTTTTCGGCATCCGCCTCCAGCCAGAGCGAATCTTTCCCCGCATCAGCGCAGATCTTATCGAAAAACGCTTTAAGCGTCATTGCCGTTGCCGCATCTATCGCCCCACTTGCCGCCTCTGAGGCAACAGATGTACCGGAAAAATCAGCGCCTAATTTGTCAGCACCTAATTTAATGGCTCCCGCTATGGGGCCTGATACAGCGAAAGGAATGGCCTCCACTGCGTTTTTTACCGCTTTGCTGATATTATCCAGCGTCTCTCCCCAGGCCATCGTTTCAGCGAGGTCGTGCGGCGACTCCTCCATTTCGTGCAGTCCCTCTGCGCGATCCCGAATCAGGGCCTCCGTATTTTCGCCGATAATATAGTTGCTCAACTGCGTTGTGAGCACCTCAATGGCGCGCTCCCGGGCATCATTGGCTTCTGCCGTAGCCGTGGCCGCCTGACCGGTGTTGGTATGTCGGACGCGCGAGCTCTGGCTGGAAATATCCTGCCCGGTGGCATGAGAAGACGTCATTGGATTGGAATGAGGTGATGTGGAACCAATACCTGCCATAAAATTGCTCCAGTGTTCAGAAAATGGGTGACAGGCCATCGACCTGCCCGATTATCGTGTCAAAACCGGTGCATACAGATACAGCGTCTTCACGATTACATAGTGAGTGGTCACCAACGTAAAACAGGTCGAAAAAAAATAAGATTTACTTATGTTTCTTGATCTGTCTCATTAAATCCTGTTTTTCCAGAGCGACCAGGGAACAGCGGGATTGGACGGCTATTATCGATAGCGCGAGCGCCACCTGACGGCCTTCTCCCGCCGGTCTCTTTGCCTCAGGTGCCTGTGGTGGTGGGATTGGCATTACGCGGTCGCTGCATCTCTATATCATTCGTCTGGTTTTCAACTTTTCCGCGTATCAGACTGGCCATCCACTCGACAGAACTTGTCTTTGCCTTTGAAACCGCTTTGCCGGCTGGGGTATTCGCTAACTGATCGGTTTTTGCATCAACCCAATCGTCTTTTGCTGATGATGAAGGGCCAACCAGCGCGCCGGCGACGCCCTGAGCGGCATAGGCGACGGACGACATCGCAACATTAAGAAAGCGGTCTTTAGCGATAGCGCCTGGCGAAGAGAGCTGTGCCGCGCTGAGGCGATTGGTGATGGCATCAATTGTCGCTGTGGACGCAGAGCTGAGTGGCGCACTACCGACGGCATTGCGCACAACGTTACCCACAACATTTGCCCCTGCCACCCCGCCTGCCAGGGTGCCAATTTCCGCCAGCATATTCGGTGAGACAATATTGGCGACGCCTTTCACATAATTTTGTGGTTTTACGAGACTCGCGGCGAGGGTCTTTGTCCTGTCCCAACCGCCTGACGCCATTTGCCTGCCAATGCTGGTATCTTTGAGGGCCGTATATTGTTCTTTCCAGTCGGTACGACCTAAAAGGAATTCCGGGCCGTGCGTGGCGCTGGCCATGTTAGTCAACACGCCTCCTGCCGCCCCCGCCGCGAGACTCAGCCCGTTGTTGGTATTCGATACGGCATTGGGATTATTTTTCGTGAGGGCGGCGACAGTAGACGTCACGACATTACGTCCGTTAAAACCCTGGCCTCCCAGCGGCGCCAGCCTCAGGCGCTCGCCCAGGCCATCCCGATGTTTCAGCACTTCCTGCATGGCTGGTTCAAGTTTCGATGCATCCGCTTCAAGCCATTTGGTACCTTTAACCGTATCGGCAAAAACCTTATCGCCTACCGATTTCAGTACCATTGCCGTGCCGCCGTCAATGGCACCCGCCAGCGCTTCCATCCCTACCGAAGCACCTTCTACGCCCAATCCCAGTTTCATTGCGCCAGAGGCAAAACCCGAGATAGCAAAAGGGAATGCCTTCACCGCACCGCCTGCCAGTTCACTGATGTGGTCCATCTGTCGCGCTTTGGTCATATTGGCGGCAATACTGTCTGGCGTTTCACCCATGTCATGCAACTCTGCGGCGCGAGTATCTACAATCTCCTTGAGGTCGTTACTGCCGGGAAAATATTGCCGTAATTGCGTAGCGATCAGATTAATTTCATTCTGCTTTTGCACCGCAGCGGCTTTTGCCGTCGCCTCTGCTTTTGCGGCTGCCTCTGCTTTTGCCGTTGCAGCTGCTTTTGCGGCATCAGTGGTGGCTTTTGGCGGCAGTGTCTGATTTTTTGCCGGTGTAATCGTATCCGCTCCGCCAGGCGCGTTCTGAGTCGCGTTCCTGGATCCGCCTGCTGTATGACGATGATGACTGGCCGGATCCGCCGTCAGACTTTCTGGTTTATAGCGTCCGGGATAGCTGAAGTTCATCTGCCTTTCAGGAGGAGAAGATTGTTCCCCGCTGTAGTCCGGCCGCGATGTGTCGTTTTCTGCGGGATATCTCGAGGGAGGTAAACGGTTGATACTGGTCATAACTCTCGCTCCGGAACAAAGAAAGTGCGTCAGGCACCGGCCTGCCGACTGAAAATTTACCTCGTGCCAAACCCGGTGGATCCAGATACCAGTACAGCGTGTTCACGATTATGATGTAAGTGGTTACCAGCGCAAAAAAGGTCGTCAAAAAATAAGTCTTACTTATGTTTCGTGATCAACCTCAAACATTTTCTGCGAACCGGTCAGCGTGCTGAGCGCTTACCATCGTCAAAAACTATGATGCAATGTAAACACGGCAGAAATGAAATAAGGAGGGTAATATAAAAGATAGCAGAGTCAGAAATTACTCCGACTCTGAGGATGAGAATTTTGGCAGGCCAAATTTTATTATCTGTGAAGATAATAAATATGCTTAACATTTATTCCATTCAGATATTTCCGTGGGAATTGTTAAAGTCATCAGCCTTGAGGAGGTTTAATTAAAATTTAATCCCTAACAGACCAAAAATCCCCTGAATAAAAGCGGGCAGTGACTCTTTTGGCCAGGTAAAAATAGGGTGTACTGCATTTTCGATTTTATCGCCTACGCCTGGACGGCTGAAATCAGGATCAACGATACTACCGATACGGTCATAGATACCGCCGGAAACGTGTTTCAGATCTTCATGTTTAATCGCTTTCATTTTTTTCTTCCTTGTTGTTTTGTACTCATTAACGCCCTATTATTCGCATCAACAGAAATGATAATATTATCTGCCGTACTTTAGACGCGTCTTCTCAACTCAAAGCGATATTTCGAGTTAAGTATGGAGAAGGAGGCTGAATAAGTAAATCCGCGTTTTTTCGAAAATTTCAGCACAAAATCACTTGATGCACTGTCTGAAGTTTACGTTATTTATAAAAATTATTATCGCTAATAACAGAAAAAAAGCGAGCCTGACGGACTCGCTTGCTAACGGCTAAAAACGTGGTTATGTTCTCAGTCCTCTGCCGCGCTGGATCAGCACCCACACAAGTGCATAAAAAACCACAATAAACGCCACCAACACGCCCAGCGTAAACACTAACGGCACATCGTTAATACCGAGGAAGCCATAGCGGAAGCCGCTGATCATATAAACAATCGGGTTCAGTTTCGAAATCAATTGCCAGACAGGCGGCAGCAGCGTCAGTGAATAGAAAACTCCGCCCAGATAGGTTAATGGCGTTAACACAAAGGTCGGGATCAGGCTGATATCATCAAAGGTGCGGGCGAATACCGCATTGAGTAAACCCGCCAGCGAAAACAGAATCGCCGTCAACAGCAATGTTACCGCAACCATCAGCCACGAATGCACGTGAAAGGGAACGAAAAACAGCGAAATTGCCGTTACCAGAATACCTACGCAGATGCCGCGCGCCACGCCGCCGCCCACATAGCCAGCAATGATGACGTGCGTTGGCACCGGCGCAACCAGCAGTTCTTCGATGTTGCGTTGGAATTTGGCGCTGAAGAATGACGATGCCACGTTGGCATAGGCGTTGGTGATCACCGCCATCATGATCAGTCCCGGCACGATAAACTGCATGTAGGAGAAGCCATGCATCTCGCCGATACGCGAACCGATCAGGTTGCCGAAAATAATAAAATAGAGCGTCATAGTGATCACCGGCGGCACCAGCGTCTGTATCCAGATACGCGCAAAGCGGTTGATCTCTTTTCCCCAGATGCTTTTAAGGGCAACCCAGTACAAATGTGTCATGCTTTTTCTCCTTTGCGACCGTTCACCAGGTCCACAAACAGCTCCTCAAGACGGTTCGCCTTGTTACGCATACTCAACACCTGCACGCCCTGCTGGCTGAGCTGGCTGAATACGCTGTTCAGGCCCTGTTCGCGCAGCACTTCAACCTCCAGCGTCGCGGTATCGACCAGCCGGTACTGAAAGCCTTCAAGGTGTGGTAGCGGACTTTTCGCCGCCAGATCGAAAATAAAGGTTTCCGATTTCAGTTTCGACAGCAGCCCTTTCATGGTGGTGTTTTCAACCAGTTCCCCGCGTTGAATGATGCCGATATTGCGGCAGAGCATTTCCGCCTCTTCCAGGTAGTGGGTGGTCAAAATGATCGTGGTGCCTTTGGCATTGAGATCCTGAAGGAAGCTCCACATGGAGCGACGCAGCTCGATATCGACGCCCGCCGTTGGCTCATCCAGGATCAGCAGTTTGGGCTCATGCATCAGCGCACGCGCAATCATCAGGCGACGCTTCATCCCGCCTGAGAGCATCCGCGCTTTTTCGCTGCGCTTCTCCCACAGATCGAGCTGCTTCAGGTATTTTTCCGCACGTTTGAGCGCATCCGCCTTCTCCACGCCGTATAGTCCCGCCTGGCTGACGACAATCTGCTGCACGGTTTCGAACTGGTTAAAGTTAAACTCCTGCGGCACCAGGCCCAGCTGGCGCTTGGCGTTCACCACGTCCTGTTGCAGGTCGTAGCCGAAGACGCGCACCTTGCCCGCCGTTTTATTCACCAGCGAGCTGATGATGCCGATGGTGGTGGATTTGCCCGCGCCGTTGGGGCCGAGCAGCGCATAAAAATCGCCGGCCTCCACGTTCAGGTCAATGCCCTTCAGCGCCTGAACGCCGCCAGCGTAGGTTTTGGTAAGTTTTTCAAGTTCCAGTGCATAAGTCATAGGTTGAAGCGTGCCCTGTTTTATGTGGATTTTTTGTTAACCGTTTTAAATCGCGTCTCATTGGCCTATATTACTGCCACGCTTTTTACGTATTGGTCGACACTGACATGAAAGATATCGATGCTCTTATCAGCAACAATCGCGCCTGGTCCAAACTGCTGAAAGAGGAAGACCCGGGCTTTTTTGAACGCCTTTCACTGGCTCAGAAGCCGCGTTTTCTTTGGATTGGCTGCTCTGACAGCCGCGTTCCTGCCGAGCGTCTGACCGGCCTCGAGCCTGGCGAACTCTTTGTTCATCGCAATGTGGCTAACCTGGTGATACACACGGATTTAAACTGTCTTTCCGTGGTGCAGTACGCCGTTGAGGTGCTGGAAGTTGAACACATCATCATTTGCGGTCACTACGGCTGCGGCGGCGTGCAGGCGGCGGTGGAAAACCCGGAGCTGGGCCTGATCAACAACTGGCTGCTGCACATCCGCGACCTGTGGTACAAGCATAGTTCGTTATTGGGTGAGCTGCCGCCGGAAAAACGCTTCGATAAACTCTGCGAAATCAACGTGATTGAGCAGGTTTACAACCTGGGACACTCGACTGTGATGCAGTCGGCCTGGAAGCGCGGTCAGAAAGTGACCATTCACGGTTGGGTTTACGGTATTCAGGATGGCTACCTGCGCGATCTGGAAGTGACCGCCACCAACCGCGAGATCCTCGAACAGCGCTACCGTCACGGTATCGCCCACCTGCTCAACAATCTGCAAAGCCCTGAGTAACGCCAGGCGCCGCACAGTATACCAGGCCGACAGCATCGGACCTGGTTGTTTGTGCGGTGGCTGAATGCCTACTCTTCCAGCATAATCACGTTGCCCACGTAAGGCAGGTGGCGATAGCGCTGCGCGTAGTCGATGCCGTAGCCGACCACGAACTTATCGGGAATAGTGAAGCCCACGAACTCGACCGGCACATCCACTTCGCGCCGCTCCGGTTTATCCAGCAGGGTGCAGATAGCCAGCGACTTTGGCTCACGCAGCCGCAGGATTTCGCGCACTTTGCTGAGCGTGTTGCCGGAATCGATAATGTCCTCGACGATCAGCACGTCTTTACCGCGAATGTCTTCGTCCAGATCTTTCAGGATCTTAACATCGCGTGTGGAAGACATGCCGCTGCCGTAGCTGGAGGCGGTCATGAAATCGACCTCGTGGGGCACCTCAATTTTCCGGCAGAGATCCGCCATAAACATAAACGAGCCGCGTAGCAGTCCGACCAGCACCATCTCGCTGCCGCTGTCGCGATAATGTTCATTAATTTGCTGACCCAGCTCGTTAATGCGTTTGACGAGCTCCTGTTCGGAGATCATGATTTCTACAGTATGTTTCATAAATTGCGTCAATATTGTTGGTGAAACGATGAAAGCAGCGGAGTTTATCATATTTTGCAGTTCATTCGCTTCTTGCGGCGCAATCTTCTCTCCAGACGTACAGACTTCTAAATGTCTTTTTTGCAAAATTTAATAATGCTTTTTGTTTTAACATTAGAACGTTAATTCATTTACCGGCGTAATAACCCGCATGGTAACGTAGCGCAACTGCGTCGACCGGCGCAGTCGCGCCAACAGGAGAGAGCATGGCCTCCCAACATTCAAAGAAAACCCATATTGGCAACCGCGAGCTTCAGCCCGAAACGCAGATGCTTAACTACGGCTACGATCCTTCGCTCTCTGAAGGTGCCGTGAAGCCGCCGGTGTTCCTGACCTCAACCTTTGTTTTCAACACCGCCGAAGAGGGAAAAGATTTCTTCGACTATGTTTCCGGCCGCCGCGAACCGCCAGAAGGCGAAACCAACGGGCTGGTCTATTCACGTTTTAACCACCCCAACAGTGAAATCGTTGAGGATCGGCTGGCGATTTATGAACGCACCGATAGCGCCGCGCTGTTCTCTTCCGGCATGTCCGCCATCTCCACCACCCTGCTGGCATTCACCGAGCCGGGCGATGCCATTCTTCATTCGCAGCCGCTGTACGGCGGCACCGAAACTCTGCTGACCAAAACGTTCCGGCGTCTGAAGATGGCGACGGTAGGCTTTGCCGACGGCCTGAACGAAGCGTCGGTGCAGGCCGCCGCCGATGAGGCGATGAGGCAGGGCCGCGTCTCGGTCATTCTGATTGAATCGCCGGCGAATCCAACCAACAGCCTGGTGGATATTGCCCTCATTCATCGCGTGGCGGACGTTATCGCGCAGAAGCAGCGGCATCGCCCGGTTATCGCCTGTGACAATACGCTGCTTGGCCCGGTTTTTCAGCGTCCCACTGAGCACGGCGCCGACATTTCGCTTTATTCGCTGACCAAATACGTCGGCGGCCATTCTGATTTGATCGCCGGGGCGGCGATAGGTGATAAGACGCTGATTAAACATATAAAATCGCTGCGCGGCGCTATCGGTACGCAGCTCGATCCGCATTCGTGCTGGATGATTGGCCGTTCGCTGGAAACGCTGTCGCTGCGGATGGAAAAAGCCAATGACAACGCTGCTGCGGTGGCCGCCTTCCTGCGCGATCACAAGAAAATTGAGAAGCTGCATTATCTCTCTTTTCTGGATGCCGACTCAGCCGCCGGGCAAACCTTCAGCAGGCAGTGCAGCGGCGCAGGTTCAACCTTCTCCTTCGACGTGGTGGGCGGCGAAGCGGCAGCGTTTAAACTGCTCAACGCGCTCCAGCTATTCAAACTGGCAGTGAGCCTGGGAGGCACCGAGTCGCTCGCCAGCCATCCGGCCAGCACCACACACTCCGGCGTCCCTGCTGACGTCCGTGCGCGCATTGGCATTAGCGAATCCACCGTCCGCGTCTCAATCGGTATCGAAAACAAAGACGATCTGATAGAGGATCTGCGCCTGGCGCTGGATCGGGTTTAGCACGCCGCCTTTTTTAAGACGTTAATAATACGCCGCCGGGCCAGCATCTATGCTGCTGGCTCTACCGTTTAACCAGCTTACGACCGGCCGCTTCCGTCGCCAGTCGTCTTTTCTCAATAAACGGCGCAATCTGCTTTTTAGCCTGTTCGACAAGCGTCGCAGAGGCAACATCGGGGGAGCCGGAGGAAAATGGCGGTTCAGGGTTATATTCCATCTGTAACTGAATATGCTGCGCTGTGTCTGCTCCGTAGAGATCGGCAATCACGCTCAGGGCGAAATCAATCCCTGACGTCACCCCGGCACCGGTAATTCGGTTACGATCTCTGACCACCCGCTGATTCACCTGTTCCGCCCCAAGCAACGCGAGTTGGTCAAGAGAAGCCCAATGAGTCGTTGCTTTATATCCCTGCAAAAGCCCTGCCGCACCGAGAACAAGCGACCCCGTGCAGACCGAGGTCACTAACTTCGCGTTTTCACTGTGATGACGAATAAAAGAGAGTGTTTCATCATCATCCATCAATGTAATCTGGCCGGGCCCGCCCGGTATGCATATCACATCCAGTACCGGGCAGTCATCGAAGGTGTGGGTGGGTAAAATCCCCATTCCGCGATCCGATATCACCGGTTGCCGCGTTTTCCATATGAGATGAACACGGGCTTCCGGCGCTCTGGCGAAGACTTCATAAGGCCCGGTAAGGTCCAACTGGGTAAGACCAGGGAACAACAGCATGCCTATTGATAACGATGATGACTGGCTCATTGATAAACCTCTACGATGTCTGAACGCAACAGGATGAGTTTACGAAGAAAAAGGATGCAGTAGTGAATAAATACGCACCCGTTTTCAGAACAATGGCGTCGGGCAGCCCTTATTTCCTCCGACCTATCCATCACATGGATGGCGCCTATAAAAGCCGTAAAGCTTCTTTTATACCCTGGCGCGTTTTAAGTTAAGGTTTTAATCAGGAGCACACTTATGTTTATGTTAAAAAAAACCGCAGGTCTGATGCTGTTAGCGGGCACGCTGAGCCAGGCGCCCGGCGTTTATGGCGCCGTTCCCGGCCCGCAGCACGTTGTTGCGCAGCAGGCGGGTGGCTACAGCGTGCAGGTGGGTAAGATTCGCGTGACCTCGTTCACCGACGGCAGCGTGCCGCAGGATCTTTATGCGCTACTGCGGCATACCACGCAGGCCGATATCGACAGGCTGCTTGCCAGAAATTATCAGAGCAACCCGGTTGAGGCTTCAATCAATGCGTTTCTGATCGAACTTCCTGGCCATCGGGTTCTGGTTGATACCGGCTCCGGGCAGCTTTTCGGGCCGGGAAACGGCGGACGACTGATTGAGAGCCTGGCGACGAAAGGCATTAAGCCGGAAGACATCACGGATGTGCTGCTGACGCACGCGCATTCCGACCATTCCGGCGGCCTGGTGAAAGACGGCCAGCGCGTCTTTACTCGCGCCAGCATCTGGCTCGGTAAACCTGACGTGGACTTCTTCTTTAATGACGCAAACCAGAAAAAAACCGGCTATGACAAACAGTATTTCACCGTTGCGCAAAAGACCCTCAGACCTTATCTGGACGCCGGTAAGGTGAAAACCTTCTTGAATACCGCAGAGATTTTGCCAGGCATCACCGGCACTGTTCACCCCGGCCACACGCCAGGCTCCGCGTTTTACACGCTGACCAGTGCGGGCGAGAAGATAACCTTCGTTGGCGATATCATTCACGTTGCGGCCGTGCAGTTCCCACAGCCGGGCATTACCATCGCCTACGATGAAGATCAGAATAAGGCCGCCGCCGTGAGGCAAACCGCCTTTGCGCAGTTTGCCAGTCAGGGCGATCTGATTGCCGCGCCGCACCTGCCTTTCCCCGGTATCGGTCACGTTGCGGAGAACGATCGCGGCGGTTATAACTGGGTGCCTGTCACCTACACTAATCGCGCGGGCAAATAGCGCGCAACGCTATTGACGGAGCAAAGGAATGAACGGCTTTCCCGACATTGATACCGATCTTTTACTGGCGCTGGATGCGTTGCTCGCTGAGCAGAATATTACGCATGCGGCAAGCAGGTTGGGGATCAGCCAGCCTGCGATGTCTGCCCGGTTGACGCGCCTTCGCTCGCTGTTCGGCGAACGACTGTTTGTTCCTTCCCCGCATGGCCGCGGCGTGCTGCCCACGCCGCGCGCCGAAGCGTTGCGCCCGCTGGTCAGCCAGGTTTTACAGACGATGACGGCCATGCTGGCCCCTGAGACTTTTGATCCAACAAGCAGCAATCGAACGTTTGTTATCGCTCTGCATGAGAATCCGGCGTTGATGCTGGGCGCCGATTTACTGAACCAGATGACTCGCGCCGCGCCGCATGCCCGTCTGCGCTTTGCCCTGCCGGAGAAAGACAGGCTGGCTGGCGAGCTTGAGAATGGCGACATCGATATCTACATTGGTCTCAGCGCCAGCGCGCATGAATCCTGGATTGGCCGCAGGCTGTTTGAAGATACCTTCGCCACCGCGCAGCGTAAGCAGCATCCGCGCGGACGTGAAGCATTAGATGTGGATGCCTTCTGTGCCCTGCCTCACCTGATTGTCTCTTCCGAAGGCGACGCCTTTACCGGCTTTGTCGATCGGGCGCTCGCCGGAACAGGACGACGGCGCAGCGTGGTGATGTCAACGCAGAGCTACGCGATGGCGCCGCCCATCGTGGCGGAAACCGATCTGCTCTGCACGCTGCCGCGCAGGATGCTGCAACGCTTTGGCGAGACGCTGGATTTTTTCGAACCGCCTTTACCGCTGCCAACCATTTCCGTCAGCGTCTACTGGCATCCACGTAATAATGACGATCCGGCCAGCCAGTGGCTGCGTTCGCAGATATTTCTGGCGGCCGGCGTGGCTGATTAGCGACAGTGGTGTGGTGAGGCGCCGTAAATAATTCAACATGAGTAAAGAAGGTGCTTCAGGAATTTATTAAAACGCATTGACGCTGGCGTAAGATATCCGGTGCGTTGTAGGCAAGTTGCTTTTTTTGCAGGCTAATTTTTCAAAATTAAAATCGGTAAATATACTCCACACCATGAAAAATTAACAAAATGCGATCGTTCTCAACCTGTCACCACGATTCCGAAAAATTACTAAAATTATATATTGAATAGCTAAAAATAAGCGGTTATTTCCCGGCATTACACGCAGCCATCAAGTCATCACCCTACCTTCAACTGACCTTTACGCCCCCATCACACTATGACCTCCGTCACAAAACCGGTAAAAATGTTTCATAATTGTTAAATGCGTATTTTTGTCATCGCTTCGTAAACATCAGTAAAGACGCCGCATCAGAGAAATTTCACGGCAACTGATGCGCTTCACGCATCAATAAATCGATTAAATGCACTTATTAACCCGCTACTCTTGATCCAGTCTTTTATTACAGGCGCAGGAAAAGCGCCAATCAGTAACCGGAGAGAATAATGCAGACCACCGCTACCCCAACCGCCCGTTCGAAGGTCGGCGCGATTTTCCGCGTGACATCGGGCAACTTCCTTGAACAGTTTGATTTCTTTCTGTTTGGATTTTATGCCACCTACATCGCACACACGTTCTTCCCTGCAAGCAGCGAATTCGCCTCACTGATGATGACGTTTGCCGTGTTTGGCGCTGGCTTTCTGATGCGGCCGATCGGCGCCGTGATGCTTGGCGCATACATTGATAAAGTGGGCAGACGAAAAGGGCTGATTGTTACGCTATCAATAATGGCCGTCGGCACCTTTTTGATTGTGGTGATCCCCTCTTACCAGAGCATCGGACTGCTGTCTCCGTTGTTGGTGTTAATTGGCCGTCTGTTGCAGGGTTTTTCGGCGGGCGCGGAACTCGGCGGCGTATCGGTTTATCTGGCGGAGATTGCCACACTCGGTCGTAAAGGCTTCTACACCAGCTGGCAGTCGGGTAGCCAGCAGGTGGCGATCATGATTGCCGCCGTGTTGGGCTTTGCCCTCAATAACATGCTTGAAGAGTCGGCCATTCGTGACTGGGGATGGCGTATTCCCTTTCTGGTCGGCTGCATGATCGTGCCGTTCATCTTTATTCTGCGTCGCCGACTGGAAGAAACAGAAGAGTTTAAAACCCGGCGCAGCCATCCTGAGATGGGACAGGCTTTCCGTACGCTGCTGTGTAACTGGCAGGTGGTTATTGCAGGCATGCTGATGGTGGCAATGACCACTACCGCTTTTTACCTGATCACCGTCTACGCGCCGACGTTCGGCAAAAAAGTGCTCATGCTCAGCGCGTCCGACAGCCTGCTGGTCACGCTGCTGGTCGCCATATCGAATTTCATCTGGCTGCCCATCGGCGGCATGCTGTCCGACAGGCTCGGTCGCAAACCGGTGCTGATTGCCATGACGCTGCTGGCAATGGCAACCTCTTACCCCGCGCTTCGGCTGCTGGCTGGCGCGCCCAGCTTTTCCATGATGCTTGGCGTACTGCTGTGGCTCTCATTTATTTATGGTCTTTACAACGGCGCGATGGTGCCGGCGCTGACCGAAATCATGCCGGGCGAGGTCAGAGTAGCCGGTTTCTCGCTGGCCTACAGTCTGGCGACAGCGGTGTTTGGCGGCTTCACGCCTGCCATGTCTACCGGACTGATTCAGCTCACCGGCGATAAAGCCTCGCCGGGTTACTGGATGAGTTTCGCCGCCGTCTGTGCGTTCTTTGCAACGCTTTATCTCTATCGCCGCAGCACTGGCCAACTTCAGTCTGCCCGCAACTCAGTTGGATAAGGAAGAGTAATGAGAATTAAAACGCGTCCGGTAGTGTTGACCGCGCTGCTGTTCATCGCAGGTGGCACTCATGCACAGGCGAAGGAGATTACCGTCATGATCTCCGGCGGTTTCAAGGCCGCCTTAACGCAGCTCGCGCCACGTTATGAAGCGCAACATGGCGATAAAGTGGTGATCGTTTCCGGCCCGTCGATGGGTAAAACGCCACAGGCCATCCCCAACCGCCTGGCGCGCGGCGAAAAGGCTGACGTGGTGATTATGGTGGGCGATGCGCTGAAGACACTGGAGAATGATGGCAAAGTCGTGCCCGACTCTCGCGTGGAACTGGCGGACTCGTCGATTGGTGCCGTGGTAAAGGAAGGCCAGCCGAAGGTGGATATCAGTACGGAAGCGGCACTGCGCACGGCCCTGCTTAACGCCCAATCCATCGCCTATTCGGATAGCGCGAGTGGAAAATACATCAGCACTCAGCTGTTTAAAAAACTCGGGATCGAAAAAGAAGTGGGCAACAAAGCCCATCAGGTAGAGAGGATCCCGGTGGCATCCCAGGTGGCGAAAGGAACGTATCAGCTCGGCTTCCAACAGGTCAGTGAACTGATGCCCGAACATGGCGTAACCTTTATCGGCGAACTGCCGGACAGCGTTCAGTATATTACGCGCTTTGCAGGGGCGATCCCCAAAGGCGCCGAGAACGAAGCGGAAGCAAAAGCGCTGCTGGACTATCTTGCATCGACGGAAGCGCAAAAGATTGTGCACGAGACCGGTCTCAAGTCGGTGACGAATGCCCCGATGGCGGAGAAGCATGTTGTTCAATAATAAGCCGGGCCAGCTCGCCGGCGATATGCGATGGCGTCCTGCCGCTGCGCCTGAGCAGGCCCATCTCTCTTTTCACCACCGGATCGGTTAACAAAAGCCGGGTCAGCGCGTGATGACCTGAAAACGGTACAGACATCGCGGGAACGGCAGCAATACCGATCCCTGCTTCCACCATGCCGAGCTGAGTGGTGACGTGCTGCGTTTCACAAACGCTCGGGCGGGACGGCACAATATGCCCCACCACCCGATCGAGCAGGTTTCTGTTCCCCGACGTTTTATCCAGCCTGACCCAGTCATACCGATAAAATTCTGCCCAGCTAATACTTTCCCGACCAACCAGTGGATGATCGTGGCGGCAGGCGACGACATAGGTGTCCTCAACCAGCGAAATGAATTCGATATCCGGCTGCGGCGAACCGGAGAAGCTGATGCCGAAATCGGCCTCGCCGTTAACCACGGCGTTGTAGACGTCGCCAGCACTGCTGTCGATAAGCTTGATGCGCACGCGTGGATACTTCTGCTGAAAACGCACGATCGCATCTGGCATAAAATATAAAGCCGCAGAGGGTACGCACGCGACGGTAATCAGCCCGCTGCGTGTCTGATCGACCTCGCTGATATCAGAGACGACGTCTTCAAAATCCGCCAGCAACCGCTCCGCCCGTTCGGCGAAGGTGCGTCCCACCAGCGTCAGGCTGACGCGCCGCGTGGTTCTTTCAAACAGTTTTACGCCGAGCGCGCTTTCCAGCTTGTCGATTCTGCGACTAAACGCGGACTGAGAGAGACAGATTGCTTCACCCGCCTTGCGGAAGTTGCCGTGCTTAACCAGCGCACGGAAGGCGTAGAGATCGTTCAGATCGACACTCATCGACATGTTTTGAGCCACCTTTGCCAGAGAGTAGTGTATATAAGCAAAATAACCGGCTTTCGCAAGCCGGTGCGGCGGCAAAAGCATGCTGATATTTCAGCAGTTCGGTCGGAATGGGTATACCTTTACTCTTTCCATATCGTGCAGGCGAGCTTAACCGCACGCAATATTCATCCACCAGGAGGCAATATGTTAACCGTTTGGGGCCGTAAAACCTCGTCCAACGTGCAGGCGCTGATGTGGTGCATTGGTGAAATGAACCTGCCGTATAAGCGGCATGATATCGGCCATCGCTATGGCGGCACCGATACCGATGCCTTCTTCGCTCTGAATCCTAATCGCACCATTCCTGTTCTTCAGGATGGCGACAATCCGCCCCTGTGGGAAACCGGCGCGATCCTGCGCTATCTGGCAAACCGCTATGCCCGCGGTGATTTCTGGCCGGAGGATCTATTGGCGAAAACGGAGGTCGATCGCTGGATGGAGTGGTCGAAACTGAATATCGCAGGAGCATTTACCGCACCCATCTTCTGGCGCGTGGTAAGAACGCCTGCGGAAAAACGCGATCCGACAGCAATCCGTGAAGCGGTAACGGAGCTTGAGCAGCGGTTTGACATCGCTGAAGAACGTTTAGCCACACGAGCTTTTCTGGTCGGTGAGGCGTTCACGCTGGCTGATATCCAGTTCGGCCACGTACTTTATCGCTATTATGATATTGAGATTGTGCGGAAACCGCTGCCAAATCTGCGCGCCTATTATGAGCGATTAGAGGCGCGCCCGGCTTTTCGCGAGCATGTCATGGTGTCGTACGAGCCGCTACGCGCCTGATGTGACTACGCCGCCCTGAACGGGCGGCGCTTCTTGCCGTCTGGCACACGTCCTGGCATTCACACGACGCTCGTTACCGCGCCCACAGCTTCTGGCTGGCCAGGTCTGCCCCGGCACGCAGCGCGCGGAATTTTTCGCGCACCACCGAGGGATGCACTTCCGGTTTATAGGTGGCCTGTGATGAGAAGCCGCAGTCCACGCCCGCAATGACGTTTTCTTTGCCAACGCGCTCCGCAAAGCGGATCAGCCGTTCGGCGACCAGTTCCGGGTGCTCGACGGTGTTGCTGGCGTGGCAAATCACGCCGGGGATCAGGCGTTTTCCCTGTGGCAGTTTGACCTGCTCCCAGATGTGATATTCATGCTCATGGCGCACGTTCCCCGCTTCAAAAGAGTAATCGCCGACGTTGAGCGCTAACATGTAGTTCACGAACTCAATGAACGGCACGTCGTGAATACGTGGGCCTTCGTTGATGCTGTAACAGGTGTGATAGCGGATGCGTTCCTGCGGAATACCGCGCAGCGCATGGTTGAGGATCTGAATATAATCATCCGCTTTGTCGCGGATCTGTGCGCTGGTCAGGTGACGATCGGCAAACAGATCGGGCAGGAAAGGATCGTCGATTTGCAGACTGAAACCCGCGTCGATCGCCGCCGTATACTCCACGCGCAGCGCCCCGGCGACGGCGGCGAGGTAGTCGCTTTCGCGCGCATAAAACTCATTGCTGCCGACGCCGGTTGGCGCAACGGACGGCACAAAGGCATGCTGTGCAGACGACGCATCGACCGCATCGCGCAGGTTTTTCAGATCGCGCTGTAGCTGTTCGGTGCCGTGATAGCTGACCGGCCCGGTGCAGGCAACCGGGACAAAGGGAACCAGGTTGCCACCCAGCATCGCTTCGCCAAAGTAGTGCTGATAATACTCCGGAAAAGCTTCCACTTCGGCATCAAAGGCGGCGTAGCCCTGGCCGGGACGCGGCTCGAAGCCGGAAATGCGATCGCGCACGTAGGCGAAAAAGCCGACTTTCGACATTTCACCGTCCGCTACGATATCAATTCCATCGGCAACCTGCTGCTCAACGGAGGTGAACACCGCGTCGCGGATGCCGGCTTCCAGCGCCGGATGATTGTTCGCGCCCTCAATGTTTGCTTTCATCACATCAAGCAGCGTCTTCGGACGCGCCAGGCTGCCGACATGGGTGGTTAAAATACGTGACACTATTTTTCTCCCTGAGTTGTTATCAAAAATTAGAGATAGTTACACAACGGTGAATACTGTCGATTTATAATTAACCGCAAACTTTGGCGACATCATACCTTTTCCAGACAATTTATTGACCAGTAATTTCCGATTAATCATTGGGTAAACGCGCTTCACGCGCTCACCGTAAAACTCAGCATCATGCCGGTGTCTTCATGTTCTAACAGATGGCAGTGCGCCATATAGGGGCTCTCTTTCGTGGTCAGATGGTTAAAGCGCACCAGTACCTCACTGCGCCAGCCCTCCACGCGCACAATGTCCTTCCAGCCCTGACGATGCGATTCGGGCGCCTTGCCGTTTTCGGAGACAATACGAAACTGCGCGCCGTGAATATGGAAAGGATGAAGCATTTCATCGCCTTCACCGGAGATCGTCCACTTCTCGGTTTCGCCACGCTTAACGTCAAACGCAGGAGACGTCATATCAAACGCGGCGCCGTTGATTTTGTTGCCGTGCATCAGATCAAGCGGCGCCACATCTTTTTTCTCCGCAGGCGCAGCGTTGTCGTGCCCGTCACCGCTCATGTCCGCCATCGCTGCATGACCGTACTTTTCCATCAGCATCAGCCTGCCGCGCCGCTCAAGTTCAGGATCCATCGACATCTGTAGCCAGCGGCTCTTCAGGCCTGCCTGTGACGGCAGCGCAGGGAGGTTAACCAGCGTATCCGGCAGCGTGCCGCTGGCCATAACCTGCAAGGGAACGACGCTCAGAACCGGCAACGGCTGATCAAACGGCGCCAGCGTCATGCCCATCTGGCGCACCGGCAGCGTATGCAGATCGAAGGGTTTGCCGTCGTGGGTGTCCACCAGCACTTCAAAACGCTCGCCCGGCATCATCAGCAGGGTTTGCAGCGCAACCGGTTCGCCAAGCAGGCCACCGTCGCCGCCAATTACGTAGAGCGTACGTCCGTCGCTGGCGGTCAGGTTGAGCGATCGCGCATTGCAGCCGTTCAGCAACCGCAGACGTAGCCAGCCGCGCGGCACGGCCTGCCGTGGATAGATTGCGCCGTTGGTCAGCATCACGTTGCCGAACCAGCCCACCGTCGCACTCATCTCATCCAGCGCATAGTCGATTTTGCCGCCGTCTACGCTCAGCCGTTTGTCCTGAAGCACCACAGGAATGTCATCCACGCCCCAGATTTTCGGCAACAGCAGCTTTTCGGTCGCATCGTCTCTGACCACTAACAGGCCCGCCAGGCCCTGCGCCACCTGATAGCCACTGCGCATGTGCGGATGCGGATGGAACCAGCAGGTGGCGCCTGGCTGATCCGGCGTAAAACTTACGCTGCGGCTGTCGCCTGGTGCAATCAGTGCCTGCGGGCCGCCGTCGGCCTCGCCGGGCACCTCCAGACCATGCCAGTGAACCGTGGTCGCTTCCGGCAGCGTGTTGTGAATAGCGATCGTGACCGGCTTGCCGCGATCGAGCAGCAATGCCGGGCCGAGCAGGTTGCCGTTATAGCCCCAGGTCGACACCGACTGGCCTCGCCAGGTGGTGGTCCCCTGCTGCGCCGTCAGGTTCATGATGCCGCGCGGATCGGGCGTTATCAGCGTGGGGATCGGCATCGCCGGCTGCGACTCAGCGGCCATCAGCGCGCGGCTCCAGAACGGCAGCGCGCTGGCCGCGCCCATCGCGGCGCTCAGCTTGATAAAATCACGTCGTTGCATTAAATCTGTCCTGTGCATTTGTCTGCGGTCAGGATAACCCGTTCTCACCCGATAAGGTCAAGTTTCCATGGCTGGCCTTGCGGACGCGATAAAGAAATAGCGACGCGGGTGAAAATTGCCTGAAGCCTGCCGATAACTGTGTTAACGTTTGGTTATTGCCACCCCTTGAGAACAGTTATGAAGAAACGCATCAAGGCTCTGTTGTTATTGAGCCTCTTTGGCTTCTCGTCAACGAGCTTTGCCCTGAGCGAGTCGGAAGCAGAAGACCTGGCGGATTTAACCGCCGTTTTTGTCTATTTAAAGAATGACTGCGGATACCAAAACCTGCCGGATAACCAGATTCGCAAGGCGCTGGTCTTTTTTGCTGAACAAAATCGTTGGGATCTGAGCAACTACGCCAGCTTTAATATGAAATCGTTGGGTGAAGCGAGCTATCGCGATCTGAGCGGCATCGCCGTGTCGAACGATAAAAAATGCAAGTCTCTGGCCCGCGACTCTCTCAGCCTGCTCGCCTACGTCAAATAATCCTCTGCTTTCCCCTCTCTGCTGATAATTTGACCGTGCAACCACGGTCAGAGTTAGCTATTATGTCGCGCCCATTTTTCGTGGCTGTTATCAGGAAGGAGAGCCCCTACCATGGCCGATAAAGAGATGTGGTATGAAACGCTTCATGCCGGGTTCGGACAATATTTTTCTGTCGACAATATCCTGTACCGTGAAAAAACCGGCCATCAGGACCTGGTTATTTTCGAAAATGCGGCGTTTGGTCGCGTCATGGCGCTGGACGGCGTGGTACAAACCACCGAACGCGATGAATTCATCTATCATGAAATGATGACGCACGTGCCCTTGCTGGCGCATGGAGACGCAAAGCGCGTCCTGATCATCGGCGGCGGCGATGGCGCGATGCTGCGCGAAGTCAGCCGACACAAAAACGTTGAACAGATAACCATGGTAGAAATTGACGCAGGCGTGGTGACGTTCTGTAAGCAGTATCTGCCCAACCACAGCGCAGGCGCCTATGACGATCCGCGCTTTACGCTGGTGATTGACGACGGCGTGAATTTTGTCAGCCATTGTCACGAAAAATTTGACGTGATTATCTCTGACTGCACCGATCCGGTCGGGCCAGGCGAAAGCCTGTTCACCTCCGAATTTTATGAAGGCTGCCGCCGCTGTCTGAATGAGGGTGGTATTTTTGTTGCGCAGAACGGCGTCTGTTTCCTTCAGCAGGATGAGGCGATCGGCAGCCATCGCAAACTGGGTCACTATTTCAGCGACGTCAGCTTTTATCAGGCAGCGATCCCAACCTACTACGGCGGCATCATGACCTTTGCCTGGGCAAGCGATAACGCTGCGCTGCGCCAGCTTGATATCGCAACATTGCAGGCGCGCTTTACCGCCGCGAATCTGACCTGCCGGTATTACAATCCGGCAATCCATAACGGCAGCTTTGCTCTGCCGCAATATCTGTTGAATGCGCTGGCCAACTGACCGGGCATTTTAAGGGGGTGAACGAAATTGCAAAAGCTGAAACTACATGGCTTCAACAACCTGACCAAAAGCCTGAGTTTTTGTATCTACGATATCTGCTACGCCAACACCGATGCTGAGCGTGACGGATACATTGCGTACATTGATGAGCAGTATAATGCTAACCGCCTCACTGAGATCCTGAGCGAAACCTGCTCAATCATTGGGGCAAACGTGCTGAACATCGCGCGCCAGGACTATGAGCCACAGGGCGCCAGCGTCACCATTCTGGTCAGCGAAGAGCCTGTTGATCCAAAAGATATCGATAACTCTGAACATCCGGGTCCGCTGCCCAATTCGGTGGTTGCACATCTGGATAAGAGCCATATCTGCGTGCACACCTATCCCGAAAGCCACCCGCAGGGCGACCTGTGCACCTTCCGCGCGGATATCGAAGTTTCAACCTGTGGCGTTATTTCGCCGCTGAAGGCGCTGAACTACCTGATCCACCAGCTGGAATCCGATATCGTCACCATCGATTATCGCGTGCGTGGTTTTACCCGCGACGTGAAAGGCGTGAAGCACTATATCGATCATCAGATCAATTCGATTCAGAATTTTATGTCGGACGATATGAAGTCGATGTACGACATGATGGACGTGAACGTTTATCAGGAGAATATGTTCCACACCAAAATGCTGCTGAGAGAGTTCGATCTGAAGCACTACCTTTTTAACACCAAACCGGAAGACCTCAGCCCGCTGGAGCACAAGCGGATTACCGATCTGCTGTGGAAGGAGATGCGTGAGATTTACTACGGGCGCAATATTCCGACCGTCGGATTGAAAACGCTGTAAAAAGAGAACGAAAAAACGGGCGGCCCGTAAGCCGCCCGTTTTGCTTTCAGGGCTGCGTCAGCGTCAGGTTGAACCCTTGCCCGCTCAGTTCACGCCGCTCTTCCTCACCCAACCGCGCGTCGGTAATGATATCGGTCAGCGCATGCAGCGGCGTGACGCAGAACAGCGACCATGAGCCATATTTGCTGCTGTCCGCCAGTAAAACGCGGCGACGCGCGTTCGCCAGCAGATCCTCTTTCAGTCCGGCCTTCTCTTCCGTTGGCGTGGTTACGCCCTTCTCCAGGCTCCACGAGTTACAGCTCACGAACGCCACGTCAGGATTGATGCTGCGCAACAGGCGGCGGCCGTGCTCGCCGATACAGGACTGGCTGGAGTCGTCGATACGCCCGCCAATGATCGTCACTTCAATCTGCTTAAACTCCGACAGGAATAGCGCAATATGTAAATCCGAGGTGATCACCCGCAGCGGCAGATGCGTAAGCTGGCGCGCGAGTTCAAGCATAGTGGTGCCCGCATCCAGCACCACCGAATCGCCGGATTTTACCCGCTCAGCCGCCGCGCGCGCGATAGCCTGCTTTTCTGCCAGGTTTCGCTGCATTTTCTCCACCGTGGTGGGCTGTGCAGGAATAAAGCGATTGAGGGTCACGCCGCCGTGAGTGCGACTGACCACGCCTTCGCGATCGAGTTTGATTAAATCCCGCCGGATGGTGGCGGGCGATGCGGAGATCGCTGCCACCAGCTGATCGACGGTCACCAGATTATGGCTTTTCAGATAGTCCATAATCTGATCGAGGCGACTTTGTCCCTTCATATCTTCTTATGCGAGTTGCATTGCCAGCTTGATGGAGATCGCCATGCTCTCAGACTTCGCTTTTCCTGTCCAGGCAATATCAAATGCGGTGCCGTGGTCAGCGGAGGTGCGGATAAACGGCAGGCCGGCGGTAATATTCACCCCGTCATAAAAGCCCAGAAGCTTAAGCGGAATGTGTCCCTGGTCGTGATACATCGCGACGACGATGTCATATTGCCCTTCATAGCACTGGAGAAAAACGGTGTCCGGCGGGCACGGGCCGTAGACGTTATAGCCCTCCGCCTTCATCGCCTCAACGGACGGGCCGACGGTGGTAATCTCTTCGTCACCGAACAGGCCGTTCTCGCCAGCGTGCGGATTGACGCCCGCCACGGCGATGCGCGGATTGTCAAAGCCGACGCGCTTGAGGAAGGTGTCTGCCATGCGCACCACCGTCTCAACCCGTTCCCGGCTTAGCGTATCGAGAAACTTACGCAGCGCGATATGCGTGGTGACATGAATCACCTTCAGGCGATCGGTGTAGAGCACCATGGCATAGTCTTTGCTGTTGGTCAGTTTTGCCAGCAGCTCGGTGTGCCCCGGATAGAGATGCCCGGCAGAGTGCAGCGCCTCTTTATTCAGCGGCGCGGTGGCGATAGCCTGCACTTCGCCCGCCATCGCCAGTTCAGTGGCGCGCTTCACGCAGCGGTAAGCGAGATCGCCCGCTTCAGCCTGCACCACACCCGGCTTTAATGCGTCAGGATCGGCCAGCGGCTCATCAATCACGTTAATGATGCCCGGCGCGAAGTGCGCCCCGGCCACGTTATTCAGCACGCGCAGTTCAGCCTGCGGCGTAATGCCTTTACTCAGAATCCGTCGCAGCGTTGCCGCGCATCCGACCACCACGGCGGGCGCACCGGAAAGTTCGCCCTCAGCAAGTGATTTGATGATAATTTCCGGGCCAATACCCGCCGGATCGCCCATGGTTACCGCAATTACGTTATTCACTCGCCTTCTCCTCAATAAAACGGAATACGTCTGTTAGTGTGTTTTCATCACCAAAGCCTCCGGCCTTAGTCAGCACCAGCAGGTTATTTTTTGTGTTGAGCAGGCGGCCGTATGGGACACAGCCCGCCACCTGCCCCTGAATCTGAAAGCCCGTGGCATCCATTCCGCGCGATACGGCTATCGCCACGTCGCCGCCGGATAAATAAAGGCCCGCAGGCTGAACATCGCGCAGGATGACGCGCGTCAGCTCGGCAAGAAAATCACAGATGCGCTCACCAAGCTGCTGGCGCGTGACGTCGTGACGCGTGCACAGCGCATCGATTTCCAGCCGCTGTCCGGCCTGTTGGCAGGTCCGAATAATGCAATGGCGCCCTTCACGCAGCGCGTCGACCGCGGCCGTTTGCCACGCGGTGGCCTCGGGCCAGGCAGGCATAGTGAAGAGTTGTGTGATATCAACATCCACCACCGCCGTTTTACCCTGCTGCGCGCAGGCTACCTGCCGGGCGGCGATGTCGCTCATCGAGCCGATCACCGCTAATGCAGGCGCGGCGGGCGCGTCGGCCAGGTGCGCGCTGAGCGCATCACTCAGTCCGGCGGCCCCGACCAGCAGCGGCCGATCGTTGAGCTGCGCGGCAGCCTGCATGATGCGATGCAAATCACTGTCGCTTTCCGCATCCAGCACAATCATCCTCTCGCCCGCCGCCATAGCGCGTTGCAGCGCCTCTGCCAGTCCGGGCTGGCGCACCGTCGCCAGCGCAATTTGCCCGACGGACAATTCGCTCTGCGCCCGAAACCGCGCCGCCACGCTGGCCTGCGTCACCGGCGTTTTTGGATCGCTGGCAAATTCTGTTTCGGTAAGCAGCACGCCGTGGATATAGCACTGTCCTTCCCGCGTGATGCGGCCCAGGCGCGGCACCGCAGGCACGATCAATGCTACTTTCGCCTCGCTGGCCAGCAATGCTGCCTGCGTTTCCGCGCCGGGATTGCCGCGCAGCGTGGAGTCGATCTTTTTAAATACCCAGCCGCTGCGCGCCACCTCGCGCCAGTTATCGAGTGCATCGTGCGTGCGTCTTGACGCTTCTGCGCCGTCAACGGCGCGGCTGTCGGTACTGATGACCCAGACATCCGCCTCTGCGGATTCAGCCTGTGCCGTGCTATCGAACAACACGTTGACTCTGGCGCCTGCCTGCGCAAACCCCGTTCCGGCGTCGTTCGCGCCGGTAAAGTCATCCGCAATGACCAGCACGGGCGTTTTCCACTGTCGTTGCGTCATATTTACTCCTGGATCCGATAAGGTGGGTGATGCCCACCCGAATGATTATATTCAATCATGATTGATTATATGTGAGCAAGATCAAATTAATTGAAATCAATATATCCTATAAAATTAGGCACTACTCGTAGAGACGGGCGAGCAAATGATGAAATGCAATCATTCCAGTGCAACAGCGAATGGAAAGAAACAAGGTAAGGCAAATGAATATAAACAGCACCGTCATCAGCGGCTACCAGACGCTTAACGACATCGGCTATCTGCTTAAGGGACACCAGCACGTTCTTCTGGTGACCGATAAAAACATCTCCAGCATCCCTGCGGTTCAGGCGCTGACTGAGCAACTGCACGCAAAGGTTCAGACGGTCAGCAAAATCGACACCGTGCCGCCAGAACCCAGCCAGCACGACGTGGCGGAAATTGTGTCAGCGCTGGATGCTTCAGGCGTGGATTTGGTGATCGGCGTGGGCGGCGGCAGCGTGCTGGATGTGGCGAAGCTGTTATCCGTACTGTGCGTGGAAGACGCACCGACGCTGGACGCACTGCTGAACGGCGAAAAACCGCAAACGCGTACTGCCTCGCTGCTGATCCCCACCACCGCAGGCACCGGTTCGGAGGCGACACCAAACGCGATTCTGGCGATCCCGGAGCGTGAAACGAAAGTCGGTATTATTTCGCCGGTGATGCTGCCGGACCATGTGATCCTCGCACCGGAACTGACCACCAGCATGCCCGCGCACATCGCCTCGTCTACCGGTATCGACGCGCTTTGCCATCTGATCGAATGCTTTACCGCAACCGTATCGAATCCGGTGAGCGATAACTATGCGCTGATCGGCATGAAAAAGCTGTTTGCCAGCCTGGAAATCGCGGTTGCCGAGCCGGACAACCTCGCTGCGCGGCTGGATATGCTGTGGGCCTCTTACTATGGCGGTGCCGCGATTGCTCACGCCGGTACGCATCTGGTTCACGCCATGTCCTACCCGCTTGGCGGCAAATACCATATTCCGCACGGCGTCGCCAACGCGATCCTGCTGGCGCCCTGCATGCGTTTCGTGCGTCCGGCGGCGGTGAGCAAATTTGCGCAGGCGTACGATCTGCTGCCTGATGCCAATACGACACTGAGCGAAGAGGAGAAATCCGTCGCGCTGGTGGACTATTTTTCCGCGCTGGTTAAACGCCTGAAGCTGCCCGCCAGCCTTGATGAACTGGGCATTAATTCGGATCACCTTCCCTATCTGGTTGAGGCCGCGCTGGACGTGCAGCGCCTGATGAAAAACGTGCCTGCCACGGTGAATGCCGATGACGTCCGTGACGTCTATCTGACGCTTTTTCCGGCCCGGAATCACTAATCGCTTACGAGGACATTATGAGTAAAAAAATTACCGGCGTATTAACCGCTATCGTCACGCCTTTTACCGCCGACGGCGACTATAACGAAGCGGCGATGCGGGTGCAGATCCAGCGCCAGCTCGCCGCAGGCAACGGCATCTTCTGCGGCGGCACCAACGGCGAATTTTTTGTTCTGAACGCCGACGAGAAGCTGGCCGTCGCCAAAACCTGCATGGACGAGGTTGCAGGCAAAGCGCCGGTAGTGGCGCACATCGGTGAAATCTCCACGCGTGAAACCATCCGCCTCGGCAAACAGATTGCCGCGCTGGGCGTGGATGCCGTATCGGTGATTACGCCGTGGTTCGTACCGCTGAAGCAGGAAGAGCTGATCGCGCACTACGAGCAGGTGGCGGATGCGCTTGAGGTGCCGATCTTCCTTTACAACATCCCGGCGCGCACCGGCAACACGCTCCAGCCGGAAACAGTGCGCAAGCTGGCAGCGCATCCGAACATCATCGGCATCAAGGACAGCGCAGGCAGCTATGAAAGCCTGAGCGGCTTTTTGCAGGCCGCCGAGGGCATCGACAATTTCGACGTGCTGAACGGCCCGGACTCGCTTATTCATCAGGGCTTCGTTGACGGCTGCTCCGCCTGCATCTCCGGCCTGGCTAACGTTGCGCCGAAAGAGATCAATGCCATTTGGGAACGCTTCAATGCGGGCGATATCGACGGCTCGCGTAAGGCACAGGAGAACGTTACCGGCCTGCGCACCGATCTCTACAGCGTGGCGTTCTCTCCGGCGGCGGTGAAAAAAGCCGTGGCGCTGATGGGCCATGACGTTGGCGAAAGCCGCTACGCGGTGCGCTTCAGCGCCGACGAAGCGCAGCTTATTCGTCAGATCGTCAATCAGTACACGCAATAAATTTATGCGGGCGCTGCCCGCTTTCACACCGGGACAATCAAGATGAAAGTGATTTGTACATCACCCTCTTTTGCAAAATATGACGACCAGCCCGCTACCACGCTGCAACAGCAGGGTTTTGAGCTGGTCGTTCTGCCTGCCGACGCGCCGCTGAGCGCGCTGGAACCACACCTGGCGAATACCGTGGCGATGATCGTGGCTTTCACTGCGGTCAACGATGCGCTGCTGGATCGCGCGCCGCAGCTCAAAATCGTCTGCAAACACGGCGTGGGCGTCGACAATATCGATCTGGACGCCACCAAAGCACGCGGCATTTATGTCACCAACGTGCCGGATGCCAATAAACACGCGGTGGCCGACTTTGCCTTCGCGCTGATCCTTAATGCCGCACGTCAGATAACACAGGCGGCCGTTGAAACGCGCGCGGGCAAATGGCCGCGCATTTTTGCCACCGATGTCTATGGCAAAACGTTGGGGATTATCGGGCTGGGCAACATCGGCAAGCAGGTCGCACTGCGCGCCAGCGGCTTTAACATGCGCGTGCTGGCGTTTGATTTTTACCCTGATGAGAAATTTGCCGCCGAGCATAACGTTGAGTTTGTCTCGCTGGATGCGCTGACCGCGCAGAGCGATTTTATCACCCTGCACACGCCGCTGACGCCGGAAACGCGCAACCTGTTCGACAGCAAACGCATCAGCGAAATGAAGAAGTCGGCGTTTTTAATTAACGTCTCGCGCGGCGGCGTGGTCAATGAAGCCGATCTCTGTCGCGCGCTCGCCGACAAGGTGATTGCCGGCGCGGCAGCCGACGTCTTCGACAGCGAGCCGCTGGAGACGCATCCGCTGTTCTCGCTGGATAACTTTATTCCTACCTCACATATCGCGGGCTATACCGACGGCGCCATCGGCGCCATCGGCGAGCGCTGCGTGCAGCAAATTATTCAGTGCGTGAAAGAACAGCAGCGGCCAGTCAACGTGATGAACGCGCTGTAAGGCTCTGCCATGAAAAAGCCGGACGCCGATCCGGCCCATAACAACCTTTGTACCGGGTAAAAACTATGAATACGACTGCTGGAAA
Organism: Erwinia oleae; assembly: GCF_000770305.1. GTDB lineage: Bacteria > Pseudomonadota > Gammaproteobacteria > Enterobacterales > Enterobacteriaceae > Erwinia > Erwinia oleae. Next base: position 5,823 of record NZ_JNVB01000046.1, on the reverse strand, counting down.
TACACGTATCCGTTGGTGGATCGCGGGCCTGATGTGGCTGGCTATCGCGATCAACTATATCGACCGCACCGTGCTCTCCGCGGCGGCGCCGCACCTGATTGACGAACTGAGCCTTGATCCGGAAATGATGGGTTTTATTATGGCGGCGTTTTTCTGGTCTTACTCGCTGCTGCAAATCCCGGCAGGCTGGTTCGCCGACCGCTTCGGCCAGAAAAAAGGGCTGGGGCTGGCGGTCGCCTGGTGGTCAATCGCGACCTCGATGATGGGGCTGGCGACCGGCTTTAAATCACTGCTGGCGCTGCGGCTGGCGCTGGGCGTCGGTGAAGCGGCGGCCTATCCCAGTAACGCAGGCATTACCGCGCGCTGGTTCCCGGACAAAGAGCGCGCCACGGTTTCCGGCCTGTTTGACAGCGCCTCGAAATTTGGCGGCGCGGTGGCAATGCCGCTGATCGTCTGGATGATCTACATGGTCGACTGGCGTCTGACCTTTCTGATCATCGGCGCGGTGGGTCTGCTGTGGGTGATCGCCTGGTACTTTATCTATGCAGAGAACCCGGAAGATCATAAACACATCAGCCGCAGCGAAGTGAGCCTGATCCGCGACGGCCAGTTGCGCAAGCACGGCGACAAAAACGTTAAGCCGATGAAATGGTACAAGCTGCTGCGCTATCGCAATATCTGGGCGATGTGTATTGGCTTCTTCACCATCAACTACACCTCCTATTTCTTTATCACCTGGCTGCCAACCTACCTGGTGAAAGAGAAAGGGATGGATTTCATTAAGATGGGTATGATCGCCGCGCTGCCGCTGCTGTGCGGGATGATTATCGAAGTCGCCGCCGGTTGGGCGTCGGATCGTATGGTGCATAAAAAAGTGCTGTCGCTAACCGCCACCCGCAAGCTGTTCCTGACTATCGGCCTGCTGATGGCGCTCTGTATCGGCTTTGCGCCCTTTACCGACTCAGTATTCATGACCGTTTTCCTGCTCTGCGTGGCGAAATCCGGCACCACCGTGGCCGCTTCGCAGGTATGGGCGCTGCCGGGCGATGTCGCGCCGAAAAACAGCGTGTCGATAGTCGCCGGCCTGCAAAACACCGTGTCGAATTTGGGCGGCGCCGTGGGCCCGATTGTGACCGGCGCCATCGTCGCCGCAACAGGCTCCTTCACCTGGGCGCTGGTCTTTTCGGCCGTGCTGGTCGTCGTCGGCATCATCAACTACCTGTTCCTGATGGGTAAAGTCGAGCCTATAGAGGAGGACGAACCGGCCCACGCAGGCGCGCCTTCGCCAGGACGCGTTTAACGTTAACGCACGCAATTTCATGTCTGAACAATAACACCTGCCGCGGGGCGCGTCGTAACAACGTGCCCCGCCCGACCCTACAGCGAGCGGCAAAAGAGCACAATGCCATGCCACTCGACCCTACCGTGAGGCTTCATCATGAGTAGTACATCGCAACAGGAAGCAACCCTCTCCAATGCCGACCACCGCCTTCCCACCACCGTAAAAGGCTACGTGCGCAGCTTTGGCCCTGGCCTGGTGCTGGCCATGACCTTTCTCGGCACCGGCGATCTGGTCGCGTCGACCGTGGCGGGCGCGAACTATGGCTATGATCTGCTCTGGACGCTGGTCATTGCGCTGCTGGCACGCGGTTTTATGATCTCCTATATCGCCAAATACACGCTGATGAACCGCTTTGGCGATAACGATATTATTCAGGGCTACAAGCGCGTCTGGCGCGGTTTCCCGCTGTTTTTCGGTATTCTGATCGCCATCGTCGCCTTTGTGGTACAGATGAGTTTTTTACGTGCCGGGGCGGTCGGCCTCTATCAGCTCTTCGGCAAAGCGGGCGGAGAAACCTGGGGCGTGTTCCTGTGGAGCGTGGTGATCGTCGGCATGACGTTATTGATGATGCTTACCCGCAATCAGTATCGCCACCTTGAAACGCTGGCCCGCGTGGCGTCGGTGATCATGGTGGGTTCTTTTCTGTATGCCATGTACAAGGTCGGTCATTTTGATTTCAGCGGCTTTATGCGCGGCCTGACCTTTGGCCTGCCGGAGAACGCCGGGCCGTTCTTTGCGGTATTTATTGCCGTATCCACCATTGGCGCGATCGGCGGTTCCACCAGCAACCTGCTCTATCCGGGTTTTATGCGCGATAAAGGCTGGGTTGGCCCGAAATACCGCAAGCTTCAGCAACTGGACCTGCTGTTCGGCATGCTGCCGATGCTGGTGATCAACGTGCTGTTCTGGAGCGTGGCGGCAGAAGTGGTTCACGGTTCCGGCAATACCATCGCCGATGAGAGCGATCTCTCTGCGATGATGCTCAGCGTGGTTGGCCCGGTTGGCCCTTATCTGCTGTGGATCTGTATTTTTCTCGCCAGCTTTACCAGCTTTCCGTCGCAATCGCGCGGTTTCTGCTCGCTGATTTTTAGCTGTGTGCATCACGGCGGCAGGCTAAACGAGCGCTATGCCACGCCGGATGATAACCCCTGGTTCAAGCGCGTGCAGATCGGCGTCTATATCATTCTGCCGATTATGGTCACCCTGCCGGGCGCGCCGGATCTGGTGGTGCTGAATATTCTGGGCACCAGCGTCGCCACCTCGCTGGTGCTGCCGCCGCTGCTGATTGGGTTATTCATCATGACCAGCCGCAAACGCTTTATGATGGAAGGCCAGGCGAATCGCCTGTGGGAGCAGGCGCTGCTCGGGGTGATTTCGCTGATTGGCATCTGGTCGACCTTCGAGATTGTGCGTAACTTTTTTCGGCAGGTGCTGCACGTCCTGTAAATAACCGGGGCGCTCAGCGCCCCTGCATGAAGGCCCGCCAGGCGGCGACTACCGCCAGAAAATCCTCCACGCCGCAGAAACACAGGCTCTCTTCGTCATAGTAGTTCATGCCCTCTTCCAGCTCATCACCTTCAAAACTGAGCAGGTTGGCGCGCACGATCACCTCTTCCTCATCCATCCACAGCGTATATTCGCGCCCCACGCGCTGCCACTGCCGCTCGCTGCCTTTTATCTCTTTCACCGCTGCCTCGACCGCGTCGAGTACCGATGCATCGCCATCCACTTCTTCATTAAACCAGTGGCCTAACGCTTCGTGGCCCATCGTCATGCGCACCTTCACCGCACCGGTGACGTCGCGTAAAAATTCATATTCCATCCTGCTCTCCCCTGACCACAGGCGCACCTCAATGGTGCATTTACGCCGTGACAAAATCGCATTATCGCAGGCGAGCGCCTGAATAAAAGCGATTCAGGCATAACTTCTCACTGTGGCGCGTTTTTTGCGTGTTTCCCGTGTCGGTTTCCTTTTCGTCCACAATGAGGTTTTACGATGGAGCTGAAATGGTTTGAAGATTTCCTGAGCGTGGCGCGCTGCTACAGTTTCACCCGCGCCGCCGACGATCGACATATTACCCAGTCCGCACTCAGCCGCCGCATCAGGCAGCTTGAAGAGTGGCTGGGCGTCCCCCTTTTCGACCGAAAAACCTATCCCGTCACCCTGACGCCTGAAGGCCAGGCCTTTTTAAACACCGCCAGCGAAACGGTTTTTTCACTCGGCCATTTGCGTAGCGATCTGCACCAGCGCTACCAGTCGCGCACCTCGGTGCTGCGCTTCGCCATGCTGAATACGCTGTCGTTAACCTTCTTTCCGAACTGGATCGAGCAGCTCAAACGGCAGCAGCAGCTTGGCTATATCCGGCTGTGCGATCAGAAACCCACCTTTGTTGAGCACATCTCTCAGCTTCACTCGGACGAAACGGATTTTTTGCTGACCTACGCGCACGACGCCGTCGGGCTTATTCAGCAGCTTAATCACTACCCGATGCTGCGACTCGGTCGGGAGCGGGCCATCGCCGTGTGCCGCCCGGACAGCGACGGCAGGCCGCTCTACCCGGTGGGCATCAGCCAGGCGCCGGTGCCGTTTCTCAGCTACGGGCAGCACTCTTTCTTCGCTCATGCGCTGGCGCGTTCGCCACAGATTGCCTCGCTGCCGCTGGTGGCCATTTATGAAAACGGCATGTCGATCAACCTGAAGGCCATGGCGCTCTCCGGCGGCGGTGTGGCCTGGCTGCCGGAGAGCCTGCTGAAGGCGGAGTTGGAGAGCGGTGCGCTGGTCAGAGCGGGCGACAGCCGCTGGGATATGCCGCTGGATATCCGGCTCTATCGCCAGCCGGTGCTGCGCGCAGAGGCGGCAGAGGCGTTCTGGCAGTGCGCCGTCGACGGCGAGAAAACCCCGTCGGCCGCCTGAAAACGGAAACTATGCAATTTTGGAATGGGGCAGGCAAATTGCTCATTGGTAATTAACTGCGCTTCTCTTGCATGCTGAAAACGCACCGGGCCTGCGCGGCCTTCGTTTCTTACCCAACATGCCTTCTGGGGACAACCATGCAAAACAAAGCGTTAGTCTGGAAGTTAGTGGATGCGCACCGCACCGAGTTCTGTGAACTGAGCGACAGGGTCTGGGGTATGCCGGAAATTTGCTACACCGAATATCGTTCGGTGGCCGAGCACACCGCCATGCTGAAGCAGCAGGGATTTCGCGTTACCGAAAACGTGGCGGAGATCCCCACCGCGGTGATGGGCGAGGCGGGCGAAGGCGGGCCGATTATCGCCATCCTCGGCGAGTACGACGCGTTGCCGGGCCTGAGCCAGGCTTCCGGCGTGGCGCATCCGTCTCCCCTGCCGGGCAACGGTAACGGCCACGGCTGCGGCCATAACCTGTTGGGTTCCGCCGCGATGCTGGCGGCAACGGCGCTGAAAGAGTGGCTGGCAGAAAGCGGGCTGCCGGGCCGGGTTCGCTATTACGGCTGCCCTGCCGAAGAGGGCGGCGCGGCGAAATCATTTATGGCCCGCGCGGGGGCCTTTGACGGCGTGGATGTGGCGATCACCTGGCATCCCAGCGGCCATCACGAAGTGGCCAAGGCGCTGTCGCTGGCCAATACCCGCATGGATTTCTTTTTCACCGGCCGTTCGTCGCACGCCGCCGCGTCGCCGCATCTGGGCCGCAGCGCGCTGGACGCGGTCGAACTGATGAACGTCGGCGTGCAGTTTCTGCGCGAGCACGTGCCGCAAGACTCCCGCATTCACTATGCGATGCTGGACTCTGGCGGCATTGCCCCCAACGTGGTGCAGGCAAAAGCAGCGGTGCGCTACGCCATTCGCTCGCGCGACGTGCACGGCATGTTCGAATTAAACGAGCGGGTGAAACGCGTGGCGGAAGGCGCCGCGCTGATGACCGATACCAAAGTGGAGATCAGCATCATGAGCGCCGTTTCCAACCTGCTCGGCAACCGTCCGCTGGAGGAGGCGATGCAGCGCAATTTTGAGGCGCTGGGCACCGTTCCCTTTGACGAAGCTGACCTGGCCTTTGCCGCCGAGATCCAGGCAACGCTCAGCGCAGAAGAGATCGCCAGCGACTACCGCAAGGCCGGGGTGAAGCCCAACAATCCCAAACCGCTCAGCGACTTTATTATTCCTCTCGATACCCACGGCGAAACGATGATCGGCTCCACCGACGTCGGCGACGTGAGCTGGGTCATTCCCACCGTTCAGGCGCACGTGCCAACCATGGCGCTGGGCACGCCTGGCCACTCGTGGCAGCTCACCGCGCAGGGGAAAATGCCCGCCGCGCACAAAGGGCTGACGCATGTGGCAAAAATCATGGCCGCCACCGCCGTGGACGTTCTCACCGACAAAATGCTGCTGGCGCAGGTGAAAAAAGCCCATTTCGAGCAGACCAGCGAAACGCCTTACCGCTGCCCGATCCCTGCGGAGGTGAAACCGCCGATTCAGCCACGCCCGGACACGCTGTAAAC
>NZ_JNVB01000045.1 GCF_000770305.1 Erwinia oleae | reverse complement strand
CGGCAGACCTTTCGGCAGCGTGATGTCGCCATAGCGCGTGCGGATCAGACGGCTGACCTGCACACCCACGGATTCCCACAGCCGTCGCACTTCACGATTACGGCCTTCGGTCAACGTCGCGCTGTACCACTGGTTAATGCCTTCGCCGCCGATAAATTTCAGCGTTTTGAACGAGGCCGGGCCGTCTTCAAGCTGCACGCCGCGGCTCAGTTGCCTGAGCTTCTCCTCATCGACCTGACCAAATACCCGCACGGCATATTCCCGTTCCACTTCGCGGCTGGGATGCATCAGGCGGTTAGCCAGTTCGCCATCGGTCGTAAAGAGCAGTAAACCGCAGGTATTCACGTCCAGACGCCCTACGGCAATCCAGCGCGCGCCGCGCAGTTTCGGCAGGCGATCGAAAACGGTTGGACGACCTTCGGGATCGTTACGCGTGCAGAGCTCACCCTCTGGCTTGTAATACGCCAGCACGCGGCAGATTTCTGCGGTTGATTCAGTAACGGAAACCAGATGACCATCAATACGGATTTTTAACGTTTTATTTGGCTCGACGCGGTCGCCCAGCGTGGCCAGTTTGCCATCGACGCTGATGCGTCCGGCGGAGATCATTGCTTCGATTTCGCGGCGGGAGCCATGTCCGGCGCGCGCTAACACTTTCTGTAACTTTTCGCTCATAGAGCACCCTCTTTGTCGCCTTCCCAGGCGTCATGGTGAAAACAAAATATCTTTTATTTTCAATAACTTAATATGTAACCGCGCTGCTATTATACAGACTTTCCGCCTGGCTGTAACCCTGTTTATCAACGTTAACATGCCGTACTTTTCGACCGGCTAAACGTCACATCGTAATGAGAGCAGCAGAGAGAGGTCTGTTGCATGGTTATAAACACCTGTGTATAACGCACGTTATATTGTTGCCTGTTATTTTCCTGGCATCTTCGGGAAGAAAAGGTTTTATCCCGCCTAACTGCGCCACTTAAAAAATAAATAATGATTGCTGATATCAATTGCTGCGATTTGCCGGACCGTGATTAATAAAAAATAATAAAGTGAATGATTAAAATATTTGCGATAAGTACCAGAACGATCCGCCTGAATCCCTTCCCTCTCTTTAATTTTATGCTGGGATTTGCATAAGATCCTTCGCTAATCGGCGGCATTAACGCAAATCTTCCACCCGCTTCAGGTAGTGGATTGAGTTAACAGCCGATGAATGCCACTTTAAATGAAAACGCTGCATTGGCAATTGATCTCTTTAGTGACTCATATAAACTTTATTTAAGGCGGAGAAACTTCGCTAATAAAATATAAATATCAGTTCGACCATAAATAAAAACTTTAGTGTTTTTTTAATTAAATAACCTCGGAGCATCGCTCCGATAAAAACGCTGATCCCGAATCAGCATCGGCATTCCACGTCATTAATCTTCACCAGGGATTTACCGACGTGACCGACTGAGCGTAATGATGATGAAAAACAAACTTTTTTCAGCGTTAGCATTGCTAACGCTGACCGGCTGCTCCGTGGGAAAATACCAGTACAGCAGCGAAGCAATGAATCGTGTCGATATGAATTTTACCGGCATTCCTACCATTTTGGGCATTGGCACGCTGGGGAGCAGTATTCCCCTGACGGCTGACTACAGCCTTACGGCGGCGCACGTGGCCAGATATTCCGTACAGCGCGTGAAGGCTTACCATCCTTATTGCGATCTGGCGATTATTTATCATAAAAACGATCTGAAATCCCTGCCGAAATTCCGTGAGGGTGCAATTGGTGAGCCGGTTAAAATGTATGGCTACAGCTTTATCAGCGCGATGCCGGTGGAGTCATCAGGCGTTAATCTGGCACTCACCGGTATCAGGAATGACTGGAATAAACGTCCCTGCGTGGCGATGGCCTCAAATGCCGGCGTGGTGAAAGGCATGTCAGGTGGCGCGGTTTATAATAATGATGACACTATTGGCGGAGTGATTGTCGGTTTCAGCACGGAAATCAGGCAGCACAAAGCGTCACCCGCCCCGCTTAAAGACGTCTCGCTGTATATTCCTTATCGTGATTTTAAATCATGGCTGAATAAATCGATCACCTGATAATAACGCGGGTAATGTTCATTTATACCGCCGGATGCCTTCCGGCGGTGGAACGTATTACAGAAAAGGGGTGATATCTCCTGCCCCTTCTCTCACCACGACCGGCGAATTGTCCGTCAGATCGATAACGGTGGTGGGATGCTGCCCCAGATAGCCGCCGTGAATAATTAAATCCACCTGTTTACCAATCACGTCCTGAATGGCTTCCGGGTCGGATTCGGTAAAGTCGTTGCCTGGCAAAATCAATGATGTGGACATCATCGGCTCATTAACCGCATTCAGCAGCGCCAGCGCAACAGGATTGGAGGGGACGCGCAGCCCGATAGTTTTGCGCTTCTCGTTCATTAACCGGCGAGGCACCTCTTTGGTCGCTTTTAAAATAAACGTGTAGTTGCCCGGCGTATTATTTTTTATCAGCCTGAAGGCGGTATTATCGACGTGCGCGTAAGTAGAAAGCTCAGATAAGTCGCGGCATACCAGCGTGAAGTGGTGATCGCCGTCCAGCTTTCTGATCTGGCAAATGCGCTCCATGGCGCTTTTATCTTCCAGGCGACAGCCCAACGCGTAACCGGAATCGGTTGGATAGACGATCACGCCGCCTTTATTCAGCATCTCAACCGACTGCTTAATCAGCCGCGGCTGCGGATTTTCGGGATGAATATAGAAAAATTGACTCATTATAAACTCCTGGCTGTCACGCCTGCGGCGCAGCAACCTGAATAATATGTGGAAAGCGGAGCCAGACGGCCTCGACGCCTCCCGGAAGCCACAGGTTTTTACCCAGTTCGATCCACGGGCAGGCCTGATGAAAATCGGAACCCTGCGACGCGGCCAGGTGATAATCCTGCGCATAACGCGCCAGTTGGCTGCGCTCATGCGGTGGCTGCTGACACTGCGCCACCTCCATTGCATCGCCGCCCTCTTCGCTGAAGTGCGCGACCAGGCGCTTCAGCCATTTAGCTGACAATCCGTAGCGTCCGGGATGGGCCAGCACGCTGCGCCCGCCAGAATGATGAACAGCATCAATGGCTTGTTTAATTGTACACCACTGCGGCGGCGCGTAGCCGGTTTTCCCGCGCGCGAGATAATTTTTAAAAACCTGCGCCATGTTTTCTGCCTTTCCCTGCGCCACCAGAAAACGGGCAAAGTGGCCGCGGGTTATCGCGCCCCCATCAGCCAGCGCCAGTGCGCCTTCAAGCGCACCGGGAATGTGCGCTTTTTCCAGCCGTTCGGCGATCAGTTCTGCGCGCGCCATGCGCCGCTGATGCTGCTCGTGCAAAAAAGCCGTCAAATCAGGGTGGTGTTCGTCCACGCCCAGACCAACAATATGAATTTCATGGTTTTCCCACAGGGTGGAAATTTCCACGCCAGCCACCAGTTGCAGCGGCAGCCCGTCTTTTTCAATCGCCTGACGCGCGGGTGCAATACCGGCGACGGTGTCATGATCGGTTATCGCCAGCACGCCTACCCTGCGTGCTACCGCCCTGTTTACCAGTTCATCCGGCGTGAGCATGCCATCAGACGCGCGCGTATGGCTGTGAAGGTCGTAAATCGGAAACGGGTTGTACGGGAAAGGTTCAGCCAAAACGACTCCGGATGCAGCGGAAAATATCGCAGCATGATAACCAGATTTCATCGGCAGGGAAAAAGAGTATTGACTTTTTTGCCGCGAACCCGTTAACTAGTACGCAAGTTCACGCACAAGGGTATCTGAATCATGATTATCAAAAACAGAATGATGACAGGTTGGTGGCGCACTTCTTCCTGAACGGGCGAAGGCGTCCTGCACGTACCTGAAAGAGTGCAGATACCCAGGCCCGCCAACAGCGGGCTTTTTTTTTGCAAAATTTAGAGAAGTGAGTGTATGCCAAACGTTAAACCTGGAGTGAAACTGATTACCGGTAGCGCCCCTTATCGCGAAGATCCGGCCGCCGTATTCCATCAGCTTTGCGGCGCGCGTCCCGCCACGCTGCTGCTGGAATCCGCTGATATCGACAGCAAACGTAACCTGAAAAGTCTGCTGATTGTTGACAGCGCGCTGCGCATCAACGCGCTGGAGAATGTCGTCACCATCCAGGCGCTCTCGGAAAACGGTCGCGCGCTGCTGCCGCTACTGGACGAAGCATTGCCGCATGACGTGGTGAATACCGTACGTCCCGATGGCCGCGAACTCCGTTTTTCGCCAAACAGCGAGGTACAGGATGAAGATTCACGCCTGAAGGCCACCTCGGTGTTTGATGCGCTGCGCCTGATCCCGCATCTGGTCAGAAGCCCGGCGGACGAGCGCGAAGCCGTGCTGCTCGGCGGCCTGTTTGCCTATGACCTGGTCGCAGGTTTTGAAGATCTGCCCGCGCTGGCAAATGACCAGCGCTGCCCTGATTACTGCTTCTATCTGGCCGAAACGCTGCTGGTTATCGACCATCAGAGCCGGAGCGCACGTTTGCAGGCCAGCCTGTTCACCCCGGCACCGGCGGAATTTTTGCGGCTGCAAAGCCGTATTGAGCAGATCCACGCGCAGATGCTGCAACCGGCCCCCGCGCTGCCCGTCAAAACCCTTGAAACCATGACGCTGAGTTGTAACCAGAGCGATGAAGCCTACTGCGCGGTAGTTGAAGAGATGCAGGCGGCCATTCGTCAGGGCGAAATTTTTCAGGTCGTGCCGTCGCGCCGCTTTTCGCTGCCCTGCCCGTCGCCGCTGGCGGCGTATGACACGCTGAAAAACAGCAATCCCAGCCCCTACATGTTCTTCATGCAGGACAGCGATTTTCAGCTGTTTGGCGCCTCGCCCGAAAGCTCACTGAAATACGATGCAACTAACCGTCAGATTGAAATCTATCCTATTGCCGGTACGCGTCCGCGCGGCAGGCACGCAGACGGCACGCTGGATCGCGATCTCGACAGCCGCATTGAGCTGGAGATGCGTACCGATCATAAAGAGCTGGCGGAGCATCTGATGCTGGTTGATCTGGCGCGCAACGACCTGGCGCGCATCTGCGAACCGGGCAGCCGTTACGTGGCCGATCTCACCAAAGTTGACCGCTACTCCTTCGTGATGCATCTGGTGTCGCGGGTGGTTGGCACGCTGAGAGAAGATCTTGATGTACTGCATGCCTACCGCGCCTGTATGAACATGGGCACGCTGAGCGGCGCGCCGAAGGTTCGCGCCATGCAGCTCATCGCCAGCGCCGAAGGCACGCGTCGCGGTAGCTACGGCGGCGCGGTGGGTTACTTTACCGCCAGTGGCGATCTGGACACCTGTATCGTTATCCGCTCAGCCTGGGTTGAAGACGGCATCGCCACCGTCCAGGCCGGCGCGGGCGTGGTGCTGGATTCCGTACCTCAGGCCGAAGCCGACGAGAGTCGCAACAAAGCGCGCGCGGTATTGCGCGCTATCGCCACTGCGCATCACTGCAAGGAGATTTTCTGATGGCCGATATCCTGCTGCTCGATAATATCGACTCATTCACCTACAACCTCGTCGATCAGCTGCGCGCCTTCGGTCATCGCGTGGTGATTTATCGCAATAATGTGCCGACGCAGACGCTGGTTGAGCGTGTTAACACCATGACCCGTCCGGTGCTGTTGCTTTCACCAGGCCCCGGAGCACCTGCCGACGCGGGCTGCATGCCTGAATTACTGCGCCAGCTACGTGGCAAACTGCCGATTATTGGTATCTGTCTGGGTCATCAGGCGATTGTGGAAAGCTATGGCGGCCACGTTGGTCAGGCGGGGGAAATCCTGCACGGTAAAGCCTCTGCCGTCACTCACGACGATTGCGGCATGTTCGCCGGATTGAGCAATCCGCTGCCGGTGGCGCGCTATCACTCGCTGGTCGGCAGCAACGTGCCTGCCGAACTGACGGTCAACGCCACCTTCAATGACATGGTGATGGCCGTGCGTCACGATGGCGATCGCGTGTGCGGCTTTCAGTTCCATCCGGAGTCCATTTTGACCACGCAGGGCGCGCGCCTGCTTGAACAAACCATCGCCTGGGCGCTGGCGTAACAGGGAGAATGAAATGAACATAATTCTGGAAAAGCTTTACCAGGCGAAGACGCTGAGCCAGGCCGAGAGCCACCAGCTATTTTCAGCCATCATTACCGGACAGCTTGAGCCGACGCAGCTCGCCGCCGCGCTGATTGCCATGAAGGTGCGCGGCGAACGTCCCGAAGAGATTGCGGGTGCGGCCACCGCGCTGCTGGAAGACGCAAAACCTTTTCCGCGTCCCGACTACGCTTTTGCCGATATCGTCGGTACCGGCGGCGATGGCAGTAACAGCATCAATATTTCCACCGCCAGCGCTTTTGTGGCGTCGGCCTGCGGCCTGAAGGTTGCCAAGCACGGTAACCGCAGCGTCTCCAGCAAATCCGGTTCGTCCGATCTGCTGGCGGCGTTTGGCATCAGGCTGGATCTGCCTGCGGACGAGGCGCGTAAGGCGCTGGACGAGCTGGATGTCTGTTTCCTGTTCGCGCCGCAGTATCACAGCGGTTTTCGCCATGCCATGCCGGTGCGCCAGCAGTTAAAAACCCGTACCCTGTTCAACGTGCTTGGCCCGCTGATCAATCCGGCACGTCCGCCGCTGGCGGTGATCGGCGTTTACAGTCCGGAGCTGGTGTTGCCGATTGCGCAGACGCTGAAAGTGCTGGGTTACCAGCGCGCTGCGGTGGTGCACGGCGGCGGAATGGACGAAGTGGCGCTGCACAGCGCCACGCACGTGGCCGAACTGCGCGAAGGCGAAATCACGCATTATCAGCTTACGCCGGAAGATTTTGGCCTGAGCTTTCATCCTCAGGAGGCGCTGGCAGGCGGTTCGCCGGAAGAAAATCGTGACATTCTGACCCGATTACTTCAGGGTAAGGGCGAACGCGCCCATGAAGAAGCCGTCGCCGTGAACGTTGCGCTGCTGTTGAAAATTTTCGGTCACGAAGACCTCCGTGAAAATGCGCAACACGCACTTCGCGTCATTCGCAGCGGCAAAGCTTATGAACGCGTTGTGGCACTGGCAGCAAGAGGATAATCATGCAGGATACCGTACTCGCTAAAATTGTTCAGGACAAAGCGGTCTGGCTGGCAGCGCGTCAGCAAGCGCAGCCGCTCTCTTCATTTCAGGATGAGGTTACGCCCTCGACCCGCAGCTTTTATGATGCGCTTGCAGGCACGCGTACCGTGTTCATTCTTGAGTGTAAGAAGGCTTCGCCGTCAAAAGGGCTGATCCGTGAAGATTTCGATCCGGCCACTATCGCCGGTGTTTATAAGGACTACGCGTCGGCAATATCCGTACTCACCGATGAGAAGTATTTCCAGGGCAGCTTCGACTTTCTGCCGGTGGTCAGCGCTGCCGTCACCCAGCCGGTGTTGTGTAAGGATTTTATTATCGATCCTTATCAGATTTACCTGGCGCGTTACCATCAGGCCGATGCGATCCTGCTGATGCTGTCAGTGTTGAATGATGAACAGTATCGCCAGCTCGCCGCCGTCGCGCACAGTCTGGAGATGGGCATACTCACTGAAGTGATCAGTGATGAGGAGCTGGCTCGCGCCACGGCGCTCGGCGCGAAAGTTGTCGGTATTAACAATCGCGACCTGCGCGATCTGTCGATTGACCTTGACCGCACCCGCCGTCTCGCGCCGAAAGTGGCGCACGGCGTTACCGTGATCAGCGAATCCGGCATTAACAGCTACGCGCAGGTGCGCGAACTCAGCCATTTTGCGAACGGCTTTTTAATTGGCTCGGCGCTGATGTCAGAAGACGATCTGGCCGCCGCCGTTCGCCGCGTCATGCTCGGCGACAACAAGGTTTGCGGCCTGACCCGCCCGGAAGATGCACGTAGCGCGCTGGACGCCGGCGCGATTTACGGCGGATTGATTTTCGCTGAAGGATCTCCACGTCAGGTTGATACGGAAAAAGCGCGCGCGGTGATCGGCGGAGCAAAGCTTAAATACGTCGGCGTGTTTCGTCATAACGCACCCGGTGACGTTGTCACTATTGCAACCGACCTTAAGCTGCATGCCGTTCAGTTACACGGTCAGGAAGACCGCCAGTATGTTGCTGAACTGCGCGCCGCGCTGCCGCCTGAAATAAAAATCTGGAAGGCGTTCAGTATCGATGACGCTCTGCCTGCGCGTGACTGGCCGCACGTCGATCGCTACGTCTTTGATAACGGTCAGGGCGGCAGCGGCAGACGCTTTGACTGGGCGCTGTTGCAGGGCCAGAGGCTGGATAACGTGCTGCTGGCCGGCGGCCTGGCCGCCGACAACTGCGTGGAAGCCGCCCGCCTTGGCTGCGCCGGACTGGATTTTAATTCAGGCGTGGAAAGCGCTCCCGGCATTAAAGATGCGTCGAAAATTGCCTCCGTGTTTCAAACGCTGAAGGCTTACTGACTCCTGAAGCAGGCCCGGCCTGCTTCCTGCTGGAAAAGAGAAACGACTATGACCTTACTCAATCCCTATTTTGGTGAATTCGGCGGCATGTACGTGCCGCAGATTCTGATGCCGGCCCTGCGCCAGCTCGAAGAAGCCTTTGTCAGCGCCCAGCGCGATGCGGAATTTCAGGCTGAATTCAGCGATCTGCTGAAAAACTACGCCGGTCGTCCCACCGCCCTGACCCGCTGCCAGAACCTGACGAAAGGCACCCGCACCCGTCTTTACCTGAAGCGCGAAGACCTGCTGCACGGCGGCGCGCATAAAACCAATCAGGTGCTGGGACAGGCACTGCTGGCGAAGCGCATGGGCAAAAAAGAGATCATCGCTGAAACGGGCGCCGGACAGCACGGCGTGGCCTCCGCCCTGGCCAGCGCGCTGCTGGGCCTGAAGTGCCGCATTTACATGGGCGCGAAAGACATTGAGCGCCAGTCGCCAAACGTCTTCAGAATGCGCCTGATGGGCGCCGAGGTGATCCCGGTGCACAGCGGCTCGGCCACGTTGAAAGATGCCTGCAACGAAGCGCTGCGCGACTGGTCCGGCAGCTACGACACGGCGCACTATATGCTTGGCACCGCCGCCGGCCCGCATCCCTTCCCGACCATCGTGCGTGAGTTTCAGCGAATGATTGGCGAAGAAACCAAAGCGCAGATGCTGGAAAGAGAAGGTCGTTTGCCGGATGCGGTTATCGCCTGCGTGGGCGGCGGCTCAAACGCTATCGGCATGTTCGCCGATTTTATTGATGACGCCAACGTCGGGCTGATCGGCGTGGAGCCGGCAGGCCACGGCATCGAAACCGGCGAGCACGGCGCGCCACTCAAGCACGGTCGCGTGGGGATCTATTTCGGCATGAAGGCGCCGATGATGCAGACGGAGGACGGGCAGATTGAGGAGTCCTACTCCATTTCCGCCGGGCTGGATTTCCCTTCGGTCGGCCCGCAGCACGCGCACCTGAACAGCACGGGTCGCGCAGAGTATGTCTCTGTTACCGATGACGAAGCGCTGGACGCGTTCAAGATCCTGTGTCGCAGCGAAGGCATAATCCCTGCGCTGGAGTCGTCTCATGCGCTGGCCCACGCGCTGAAAATGATGCGTGAGAACCCGGAAAAAGAGCAGCTGCTGGTGGTTAACCTTTCCGGTCGCGGCGACAAAGACATCTTTACCGTTCACGATATTCTGACTGCGAAGGGAGAAATCTGATGGAACGTTATGAACAGCTGTTCAAACGCCTGCGCGCTAATAACGAAGGCGCCCTTGTTCCTTTTGTGACGCTGGGCGATCCCTCACCCGAGGTCTCTTTGCAAATCATCGATGCGCTGATTGAAGGCGGCGCGGACGCGCTGGAACTGGGCATCCCCTTTTCCGATCCGCTGGCCGACGGCCCCACGATCCAAAATGCCACCCTACGCGCTTTTGCTGCGGGCGTGACACCGTCACATTGTTTTGAGATCCTGAAAACCGTGCGGCAGAAGCATCCTGAGATCCCGATTGGCCTGCTGATGTACGCCAATCTGGTTTTCTCAAACGGCGTGGATAACTTTTATGCACGCTGTCAGGAAGCGGGCGTGGATTCGGTGTTGATTGCCGACGTGCCGGTTGAAGAGTCGGCCGCTTTCCGCCAGTCGGCGATGCGCCATAACATCGCGCCAATCTATATCTGCCCACCCAACGCCGATGACGAGCTGTTGCGTGAAATTGCGTCGCACGGCCGTGGTTACACCTATCTACTGTCACGTGCGGGCGTGACCGGTGCGGAAACGCGCGCCAGCCTGCCTTTGCAGCATCTGGTTGAGAAGCTGAGCGAGTACCATGCTGCACCGCCGCTTCAGGGTTTTGGTATCTCTGAGCCTTCTCAGGTCAAAGAGGCGCTTAACGCAGGCGCAGCGGGCGCCATCTCCGGCTCCGCTATCGTTAAAATTATCGAGCGCAATCACGCCAACCCGCCGGAAATGCTGGCTGAACTGACCGCTTTTGTCAGCAATTTGAAAGCCGCCACGCGTTAATTTCCCCTCGCGCCTTAGCGACTCCGTTAAGGCGCTATTTTTCTGTTCTTTTTTAGTGCCAGCAAATTGATTAATTCGCTATCGTCGCTAACACTCTACGAGTGACAGAACAGTTCTGTCCGACCGGCACATGCCAATTATTAATGACAGGGAGATTGACAATGAAGTTGTTTAAAGTTCTGACGGGTGTGGTGATTGCGGCAGCAGTAGCATTGACGGTCGCCTGTGCGCCAACAGCAACAAAAGAAGGTACTGGCGGTTATCTGGACGACACGGTTATCACCACCAAGGTGAAAGGCGAGTTAATTAAGGACGATATGCTTAAATCCACTGAGATCAACGTTGAAACCTTTAAAGGTCGCGTACAGCTGAGCGGATTTGTCAGTTCACCACAGATGGCTAATCGCGCGGTGCAGATCACCCGTAGCGTGAAAGGCGTTAATGCGGTAACTAACAAAATGCAGATTAAGTAAATCTGACAGACGTTATACAGGCGCACAGAGTGCGCCTTTTTTTATGGCTGACGATCAGAAACGATAGCCTGCGCCAAAGAAGAAGACGAACGGATTAATGTGAGTATCAATGCTCTGCCGCTCGCCGCCCGCATCAAAGCTGACTTTGGTATCAATATCCATGTACCAGACGGAGGCGTTGATCATCCAGTCTGGCGTGAGTTGATAATCCAGCCCTACCTGACCCGCCACGCCCCACGAGTTTTTCACGCTCAAATTGCTTAAGCCCGCATCGCGACCGGTTTGATTAAAATCTTCATCGTAAAACATGGTGTAGTTAACGCCGATACCGGCGTAAGGCTGCCATTTGCTGGCGCCGTCCATAAAGTACCACTGCGCCATCAGAGTGGGCGGCAGTTGACGCACCGTGGCCAGCGTGCCGGTAGATTCCAGCCCCACTTTATGGCGGAACGGCGTGGCGCCGAGGAGTTCAACCCCCACGTGGTCGGTCGCCATCCAGGTAAAGGTCAGACCCAGTTGAGTATTGTTGCTGACGTCAAATTCGCCTAACCCGAGCACGTCATCGGAACCACCGGTTGGCCGCACGGTGGCAGAACCTGCACGCATAAAGAAATCGCCCGCTTCATGGGCGGATGCCACAACGGGTAACAGAGTAACCACAGCCAGCGCCAGTGCTTTCAGTTTCATCCTTCACTCCTTTGCAAATTTGCTATGAAAGTTTGATTTGGTAGTTATTGGCCGTACTTTTACATGGGTTATTCAAAAAGATCATCCAAATCAATTTTTTCGAATCCCTTAAAAAACATAGAGTTGATTTAGATCAACTTACCCACTTCTACCTCTAAAGAATTAACCCTGTTGCAGGAAACAGGGCAGCGGACTATTTTCATATTTCTTACTGGTGATGTTGGTTCGAAGCCTCAGGAGGGGTGGACAATCAGATGAGCGACTCTCTTAATCCATGCATCAGTTGCGGCGCCTGCTGCGCACATTTTCGCGTCTCTTTTTACTGGTCAGAAGCTGACGACGGCGGCGGCGTTGTTCCGGCCGAACTGACCGAGCCTTTAAATCTTTTTATGCGCAACATGCGCGGCACCAACGCGCGTTCGCCTCGCTGCGTGGCGTTAAAGGGGGAGCCAGGAGGCTGCGTTTCATGCGGGATTTATGAAAACCGGCCCACTCCCTGCCGCGAGTTCGCCCGTGCGGGTGAAAACGGTGAAGCGAATGAAGCGTGCGATCGCGCCCGGGCACGCTACGGATTGCCGCCGCTTTTTGCAGCACTATCGCCTTCTTTAATCGAAAGTTATGTAAGTCAGGGTGCCAGGTTAGCGTCAGACAATGTACAATCGCCCGATCGTTAATACAGGCTTTTCAAGGAGTGTACATGTCAATCACGGCGGGATCGCTTTACCGTGACACCGGGAATTTTTTACGCCATCAGCTTATTACTATCGTGCTGATGGCGCTGTTAACCTCATTCATCACCGTTATTATTGGCCACGCATTAACCCCCGAAGCCGGACAGCTCTCTCTGATGACCGAAGGAAACAGCGGTTCCAGCCTGCTCGAAATGGTACAGAATATGACGCCGGAGCAGCAGCAGGTGCTGCTGCGCGCATCGGCTGCGGGTACCTTCGCCTCACTGTTGGGCAATACCCTGCTGTTGGGGGGCATGCTGTGCCTGCTGCCGATGGTTTCCGCCGGGCAGCGCGTCAGCGCGCTGCGCGCGATCGGCGCATCTGCGCCCATGCTGCTGCGTCTGCTGTTGCTGGTGTTTTTGATGACGCTGGCGGTGCAGATTGGCTTTATGGTCGTGGTGGTGCCGGGAATTGCGATGGCGATTTTGCTGTCGCTGGCGCCGGTGATCATGAGCACTGAGAAAGTTGGCGTATTCGCGGCCATGCGCACCAGCATCCGTCTGGCGTGGCGTCAGGTCAGGCTGGTTGCGCCGGCGGTAGCCGTCTGGCTGCTGGCGAAGGTGGCGGTGCTGTTGCTGGCCTCCTCGTTGACCGTGTTGCCTGCCAATGTGGCTTCAGTAGTGCTTAACGCGCTCAGCAACCTCATTTCGGCCATACTGATTATCTACTTATATCGCCTTTATATGCTGTTACGTTAATGCAGTTTTGGCTCTGTCTGGTATCTGGAAGCCCTTATGAAGCAATTACTTGATTTTCTTCCGCTGGTGGTATTTTTTGTCTTTTATAAGCTGTATGACATTTTTGTCGCCTCCGGCGCGCTGATCGTCGCCACCGCGCTTGCGCTGGTGGCAAGCTGGGTGCTGTATCGTAAAGTGGAAAAAATGACCATCGTCACCTTCGTGCTGGTGGCCGTGTTCGGCACGCTGACGCTGGTTTTCCATAACGATGAATTCATCAAGTGGAAAGTAACCGTTATCTATACGCTGTTCGCTGCCGCACTGGTGTTCAGCCAGTTCTGGATGAAACAGCCGCTGATCCAGACCATGCTGGGTAAAGAGCTGACGCTGCCTGCCCTTGCGTGGCGAAGGCTGAACGTGGCCTGGGCGATCTTTTTTCTCGCCTGTGGTCTGGCAAATATTTATGTGGCGTTCTGGATGCCGCAGGAAATCTGGGTCAATTTTAAAGTCTTTGGTTTAACCGGCCTCACGCTGCTGTTCACGCTGTTCAGCGGGGTCTATATCTACCGTCTGATGCCGCAAGAAGAAAAATAGTCACCACGCCCGGCCACTCGCCGGGCTTTTTTTATTTTTACCGGAAGCAAAATGATGATCGATAACAAAAATCGTGCGCCGCAGGGTGAAATGGTGCTGAGGACGCTGGCGATGCCCGCTGATACCAATGCCAACGGCGATATTTTTGGCGGCTGGCTGATGTCGCAGATGGATATGGGCGGCGCCATTCTGGCGAAAGAGATTGCTGGTGGGCGCGTGGTGACGGTACGTGCGGACGGCATGACCTTTCTCAAACCGGTAGCGGTGGGTGATGTAGTGAGCTGTCACGCGCGCTGTATTCGCACCGGCACCAGCTCGATAACCATTAATATTGAGGTATGGGTAAAAAAAGTGTCGTCGGAACCGATTGGTCAGCGTTACTGCACCACCGAAGCGGTGTTCGTTTATGTTGCCGTTGATGATAAAGGCAAGTCACGCCCGCTGCCTGCGGATAAGAGCCACTTTCAGTCAGACGACGAAGCACAGGCCTGAACCGGGCCGCGCAACAGTGCTATTGGAGAGGTGTTCAGGGTAAAGAGTAAAGCGGCACGCGCCCTTGACGGCGCGTGCCGGACAGCCAGGGATGGCGTTTTGCATCCTTACGATTGCCCTGCCAGACACGCCTCCCCGCCGTTTTTATTTACCCGACGCTGGCGCCGCCGTTGAGACGGAACATAATATTCATCGTCAGGTTCTTGCCAGGTTTACCGGGTTCATATCGCCACTGTTTCATCGCAGCCTTCACCTCGCGCTCGAACATATTGCGCGGTTCGGCGGAGAGGATGCGGACGTTATCAACGCGGCCGGAATCATCAACGTCATACTGCACCCGCACGCGTCCTTCCATGCGCAGCGCCTGCGCGCGCGCCGGATAAACCGGTTTGCCGACGTTAAGCGCTTTTGGCCCGGTTGGCGGCGCGACTGAAGACCCCTGCGCGGTTTTCGGCGCGGTGGAAGGCTTAGGCGCGGGCTGCTTGTTTTCATTGAACGGCGATGCCGGACGCGGCTCCTCGCGCGGTTTTACCTGCTTCTTCGGCTTGACCACCTCTTTCTTCACCGGTTTCGGTTTTGGTTTTGGCTCCGGTTTCGGAATGGGCACCGGCACCGGCTTCGGCGGTTCGGGAACCGGCTCTGGCTCTGGCTCAGGTTCTGGCACCGGTTCCGGTGCGGGCTGAGGAGCAGGCTGCGGCTCCGGCTGTACCTCCGGCGCCACCATTGAAACGCTGATAGGCTGAGACGCTTTTGGTACTTCCACAACCTGGTGATAAGAGGCGTAAAGGATCCCGCCAATCGCCACCACATGCAGCGCAACGGAGCCCAGCATCGGTAACGAAATACGTCGGGGTAAAGAGGGTTCAGTCAGCGTCGTCATAATCTTTCTACAGCAAAAGTGAAGGTGTAAGTTTAAATGCAAATAGCAATCAGTTTCAACAACCATGCATAATAAGGTGATGGTTTTTGTTCTTAATCGCTTTTTCACCGCGGCTGTATCTCTGAGCGGCGCTTTTCGTTTGCAGAATCCCTGTCAATAACTTAACGTGAAGCCAACTTTTTGAGCGGACAGGAGTATAACAGGTGCTTTACGTAATCTATGCGGAAGATAATGCAGACTCACTGGAAAAGCGCACCTCGGTGCGTGCGGCGCATCTGGCGCGTTTACAGCTGCTGCGAGACGAAGGCCGCCTGATCGTTGCCGGCCCGATGCCGGTGGTTGACAGCAACGAACCCGGCGCGGCGGGCTTTAGCGGCTCCACCATCATTGCCGAGTTCTCTTCGCTGGAAGAGGCGCAGTCCTGGGCGCAGGACGATCCCTATATCGCCGCTGGCGTGTATAAGCAGGTGGCGGTCAAACCCTTCAAGCGCGTCTTTTAAGCCATCAGCTGCGCAGCCTGCCGGATGGGCTCAAAGCTGGTTAATAAACAGGACAGAGCGACGATGCTGCTGGTTTAACGTATGACGGATAAGATGCATCCGTCCGTAGCGTTTGGATTGCGCTTCCAGCCAGCGCGTCCGGCGACGTTGGGCCTGACGCTGCATTCTCCAGCGCGCGACTTCATTGCGGCTTCGTCTCATCTCTTCTTTCCTGCTTTAAAAAAATGGCGGCGTATTATAACGCCTCAACGCCGTTACTGAGGTCCGATGACTTAAAGGTTTCGCCTGCCGTCATCTGCACGTACACTCCTTCTATCTAAGAGAGAACCGGATTTCCCACACCATGACGACGTTTTATACCCTGCTCAGCTGGCTTCTTGTTTTTGGCTACTGGCTGCTGATCGCTGGCGTTACGCTCAGGATCCTGATGAAGCGTCGGACGGTGCCGTCCGCCATGGCCTGGCTGCTGATCATCTATATTTTGCCGCTGGTGGGGATCATTGCCTATCTCTCGTTTGGTGAGCTGCACCTCGGCAAACGTCGCGCCGAACGCGCGCGCACCATGTGGCCTTCAACGGCACGATGGCTGACCGATTTAAAATCCTGCCATCAGATCTTCGCCCATGAAAACAGTGATGTGGCGCGCTCGCTGTTTCAACTGTGTGAGAAACGTCAGGGCGTGGCGGGCGTTAAAGGCAACCAGCTACAGCTGCTCACCTCTACCGACGATACGCTGACCGCGCTGATCCGCGATATTCAGTTAGCACGTCACAATATCGAAATGGTCTTCTATATCTGGCAGCCCGGCGGCATGGCCGATGAAGTCGCTGAGTCGCTGATGGCGGCGGCGCGGCGCGGCGTGCACTGCCGCCTGATGCTTGATTCAGCGGGCAGCGTGCAGTTCTTCCGCAGCCGCTGGGCAGGCATGATGCGCAACGCCGGGGTCGACGTGGTGGAGTCGCTAAAGGTTAATCTGCTGCGCGTGTTTTTGCGCAGGATGGATTTGCGCCAGCATCGCAAGGTGGTGTTAATCGATAACTATATCGCCTACACCGGCAGTATGAACCTGGTCGATCCGCGCTATTTCAAACAGGACGCCGGCGTCGGGCAATGGATTGACCTGATGGCAAGAATGGAAGGCCCGGTCGCCACCACCATGGGCATTATCTACTCCTGCGACTGGGAGATCGAAACCGGCAAACGCATCCTGCCGCCGCCGCCGGATCCCAATATTATGCCGTTCGAGCAGGAGAGCGGACACACCATCCAGGTGATTGCCTCCGGGCCTGGCTTCCCGGAAGACCTGATTCACCAGGCGCTGCTGACGGCGGTGTATGCCGCGCGCGAGCAGTTGATCATGACCACGCCCTACTTTGTGCCAAGCGACGACCTGCTGCACGCCATCTGTACCGCCGCGCTGCGCGGCGTTGACGTCAGCATCATCGTGCCGCGCCATAACGATTCTCTGCTGGTCGGCTGGGCCAGCCGGGCATTTTTTGCCGAACTGCTGGAAGCCGGGGTAAAGATCTATCAGTTTGAAGACGGCCTGCTGCACACCAAAAGCGTACTGGTGGACGGTCAGCTCAGTCTGGTCGGCACGGTGAACCTCGATATGCGCAGCCTGTGGCTCAATTTTGAAATCACGCTGGTGATTGACGATGACGGTTTTGGCAGCGATCTGGCGACCGTTCAGGACGATTATATCGCCCGTTCGCGACTTGTGGACGCCCGGCGCTGGGCGAAGCGCGCCTGGTGGCAACGAATTGTTGAACGACTGTTTTACTTCTTCAGCCCGTTGCTGTAAAACGTGCGGAAATGACCCGGTCCGATGGAAAACGTTATGGATTTAAACAATCGCCTGACAGAAGATGAAACGCTGGAGCAGGCCTACGATATTTTTCTTGAGCTGGCCGCTGATAACCTCGATCCGGCCGATATCATTCTGTTCAATCTTCAGTTTGAAGAGCGTGGCGGCGCGGAACTTTACGATCCGGCCGAGGACTGGGCAGAACACGTTGATTTTGATCTGAACCCGGACTTCTTCTCGGAAGTGGTCATCGGCCTGGGCGATGCAGACGGGGAGCCTATTAACGATGTCTTTGCCCGCGTGCTGCTGTGCCGTGAGAAAGATCACAAGATTTGCCATATTCTGTGGCGCGACTAGCCACAGTCAACCGGGAAGCGTCGCCCTGTACGTTATGGCAGGCCACGCGATGACCGCTCTCTTCAACCTCACGCAACAGCGGTACCTCCACCCGACAGCGCGCCGTGACATACGGGCAGCGCGTATGAAAACGGCAGCCGGCTGGCGGGTTTGAAGGATCCGGAATTTCCCCACTGACCACGGCTACCGGTTCACTATCCGGATCCAGCGTCGGCACCGCCGCCAGCAGCGCCTGCGTGTAAGGATGGAGAGGCTGGCGAAACAGCGCATCACGGCTTGCCGTCTCCACCAGTTGCCCCAGATACATCACCGCCACGTCATCACACAGGTGTTCCACCACGCCGAGATCGTGCGAAATAAACAGAAAAGTGACGCCAAAATCATCCCGCAAATCGGCAAACAGATTGATGATCTGCGCCTGGATCGACACATCCAGCGCCGAAATCGGCTCATCCGCCACAATAAAGGCCGGTTTCAGGATCAATGCGCGTGCAATGCCGATGCGCTGGCGCTGACCGCCGGAAAACTCATGGGGAAAGCGATCGTAATGCTGCGGCGCCAGGCCGCAAATATTCATCACCTCCAGCACCCTGTCGCGCAGTTCGGCGCGGGTGCAGCGTTTATGCTCAAGCAGGGCTTCACCGATGGCATCGCCGATCCGCAGGCGTGGATTGAGCGAGCTGTAGGGATCCTGAAACACCAGTTGAATATCGGGACGCAGCGCTTTCATCTGCTTTGGCTTCATCGCGTGCAGATCTTCGCCGCGAAAAATAACCCGCCCCGCCGTTTTATCATGTAGCCCCAGTAGCGTGCGGCCAACGGTGGTTTTACCGCTGCCCGATTCTCCTACCAGGCCAAAGATGGTGCCTTTGCGAATGGCAAAGCTGACGTCATCCACGGCGCGCACCTGGCCGGTCTCCTGTCCAAACAGGCCATCACGAACCGGAAAATACTTTTTCAGCCCGTCCACTTCAATCAGATACATGTGTCGCTCCTGCGGCAAGCGCGGCGGGGCCGGACCAGAAACAGGCGACCTGCCGCTCGTCGCCGATGAGTGGCGGAACCCCCGCGCGACAGCGCTCGGTGGCGCGTTCGCAGCGTGCGTAAAACGCGCAGTATGGCGGCAGCGCCGCCAGATCGGGCACCTGGCCGGGTATTGAGTAGAGGCGACGGCGACGCTCGCCCGGCTGTGGTTTTGCGGCAATCAGCCCTTGCGTATAGGGATGCAGCGGATTGCGCAGCACCTCCGCCGTGGTGCCCTGCTCAACGATCCTGCCGGCGTACATCACCACCACCCGCTCGGTCATCTGCGCAATCACCCCTAAATCATGCGTAATAAGCATCAGCGCCATCGCGTGCCGCTGCGCCTGCTCGCGCAGCAGCCGCAGAATTTGCGCCTGAACGGTGACGTCCAGCGCAGTGGTCGGCTCGTCGGCGATCAGCAACGCGGGCTGACAGCTCAGCGCCATCGCGATCATTACGCGCTGCAACATGCCGCCGGAAAGCTGGTGAGGATAGCTGCTCATCAGGCTTTCCGCACGGGCCAGGCCCACGCTGGTCAGCATTTCCGTCCCCAGCGCCCAAGCCTTCTTAGGCGATTCGCCGCGATGTAAAATCAGCGGCTCCACCAGTTGTTCGCCAATGGTAAGTACCGGATTGAGCGCCGTCATCGGCTCCTGAAAGATCATCGCCATCTGGTTACCACGCAGCGCCGCCCGCTCTCTGCCGCGGAGTGTCAATACGTCGCGGCCCTGAAAGAGAATTTCACCGCCGTCGATGCTCGCCGACCGGGGCGGCAACAGCCCCATCAGCGACATTGCGGTGACGCTTTTTCCGCAGCCCGACTCACCCACGATACCCACGGTTTGTCCGCCCCGCACCTCGAAAGAGAGATCCTGCACGGCGCGAACCCGTCCCTGTTCACTGGCAAAAGAGAGGGAAAAGTGATTAAAACGCACCAACGGCTGCGTCATCGTCTGCTCCGTTTCATTTTAGGATCGAGCGCGTCGCGCAGGCCGTCGCCAAGAATATTAATGGCAATGACGGTAATAAAAATCGCGATGCCCGGCGGCATCCACAGCCAGGGGCGGCGCTGAAAATCGATCAGGCTGTTCGCCGCGTCCATCATGTTTCCCCACGAGGGCATGGGCGGCACCACGCCCAGCCCGAGATAGCTGAGCGCCGATTCGCTGAGGATGGCATTCGCCACCGCCATCGTCGCCATCACCAGCAGGATCGGCACGGTATTGGGCAGCAGGTGACCGAAAAGGCGGCGGCGGGATGACAGACCCAGCACCTGCGTCGCTAACATAAACTCGCGCTCGCGCAGCGAAAGGATCTGCCCGCGCACCAGGCGCGCCAGTTTTGGCCACTCCAGTACACTGAGCATGACGATAACCATCCAGACGCGCGACTCCGGCGAGAAGTCCAGCTCGGCGAGCATCGCCCCCATGACAATCAACAGCGGCAACGACGGAATGGTCATCACCAGATCGGCAAAGCGCATGATCAGTTTGTCCGTGAGGCCGCCCAGATACCCGGAAATGGCGCCGAAGAGATAGCCGAGCGTGACCGACATCAGCATGGTCAGCAGGCCGATAATCAACGAAATACGGCCCGCCAACAGCAGGCGCGTGTACACGTCGCGTCCCAGAAAGTCTGTGCCAAGCCAGTGATCCGCGCCGGGTGGCTTATTAATCATCAGCGCATCGGTGGCGTCGTCACGCCACGGCGAGAAGTACGGCCCAACCATACACCAGACGGCCATCACCAGCAGTACAACCAGGCAAAGCATGGCAAGCGGGTTGCCGCGCAGCGCGCGCGCTGCCTGCCGCCAGGGTGACGGCGTCACCTGCGCCAGCGCCGGAATCTCCGCCTTGCGCAAACGGCGTTGGGTGGAAAATAACGTTCGCAACATCTTCATGCGACCCGAATACGCGGATCGGCCCAGGCGTAAAGCACGTCGGCCAGCAGATTGCCCAGAATGGTCAGCACCGCAAGAAACAGCGTAAAACCCATCAACACCGGATAGTCACGCGCGGCCAGTGAGTCAATATGGATATGTCCGGCGCCGGGCCAGTTAAAAACTTTCTCGGTGATCAGCGCACCGGAAAACAGGCCCGGCAGTTCAAAACCGAGCAGTGTGATAATGGGCAGAAGCGCATTGCGCAGCGCATGTTTGAAAATCACCCTGCCTTCACGCAGCCCTTTGGCGCGCGCGGTACGGATGAAATCCATCCGCACCACATCAATCATGCTGGCGCGAAAATAACGCGTCAGGCTACCGGCCTGCAACATGACAAGCGCCAGCACCGGCAGGATCAGATGCGCCGCCACCTGCATAACATACGCCCAACCTCCTTCATCGCTGCCGATGTTGGTCATGCCGCCGACCGGCAGCCAGTGCAGATCGACGGCAAACCATTTAATCAGCAGCAGGCAGAGGAAAAAGGTCGGAAACGACATGGCGGCGAAAATGACCACGCTGACCAGGTGATCGAACAGCGATCCGGGTTTCATCGCCGAAACGATGCCCACCGCCAGCGCAATTCCCCAATAGAAAACCAGCGCGATACTCGCCAGCAGAAAGGAGTTCCAGATGTACTGATTCAGCAGTTGGCTGACCGGGATCTGATATTGCAGCGAATAACCCAGATCGCCCTGCATTAACTGCCAGAGCCAGTGCAGATAGCGCGTCAGCAGCGGCCGATCCAGTCCGTAGAGCGCCTTCAGTTCAGCGGCGCGCTGTGCGGTCAGCGTTATGTTGCCATCAATAAAATCGCCGGGGGTTTTGGCAAACAGCAGGAAGATAATCAACGAAGCAAGCAGCAGCATCGGCAGGGTTTGCAGCAAACGACGCAGAATGAAATTTCTCATCACGTTCTCGGTGCCGCCGCGAGGTCATCGCGGCGGTCAGGGCTGGTTATTTAACGATGTTGACATCCGGCAGGCTGCCGGTCAGACCGTTGTATATATCCGGTTTGAAACCGGTAACTCTCGCGCTGCTGGCCGAGAGAATTTTACGATTGGCCAGCAAAATGACCGGCGGATCGTTAGCCAGTACCTGATAGAGCCGATGGTAAATCGGTTTGCGCTTCTCAACATCTAACGTAGCGTTGCCTTCATTGATCAGCTTATCCACTTCAGCATTGTGATAGCCCTGCACGGCGGCTTCAGTGCTGTAGAAGTCCCACACCCCGTCGTGCGGATCGTTGAGCGTGCTGGTACTGAAGGAGGCGAGATCGTAGTTGCCGGCCTTGCGCTGAGACATCAGCGCGTTAAAGTCCACCACCTGCGGTTTGAGGAGTACACCGATCTGCCGGTAGTTTTCTTTTGCAATCGGGATCAGCGCATCGTTCAGCACCTTTTTACTGACCAGCAGCAACAGTTCAAGCCGCTTGCCGTCTTTAACCCGGATGCCGTCTTCCCCCATCTTCCAGCCTGCCTCATCCAGCAGCTTTTTTGCCTGCGCCGGGTCGAAGTTATAAGGATTCACCCCCTGCGTATTAAAAGCCCAGGAGATGGGCGCAATGGGCTCAATCGCCACGCTGCCGTAGCCCTGATAGACCACGTTGACCAGTTTCTGGCGATCGAGACCATAAATCAGCGCCTGACGCACGCGTACGTCCTGCAAGACCGGACGCTTCAGGTTGAACTCGACCTTGCTGTAGTCGCTGGAGCCGTACAGGTTGATATTGGCGAAACCGAGTATTTTCAGCTGTTCAATATCATCCGGCCGTGAGGTAAACGCATCGTAATCGGTGTCACCGGTTTGAAATAACTGGAAATTGGTTGACGGATTGGTGACGCGATAAATAAATCGCGGCGTGGGCGGTTTACCACGATAGTAGTGGGCGTTGGCATGGAAACGGATCTCCTGGCCCGGAATATATTTATCGTAGATATAAGGGCCATTACCGAGCGGTTTACCGTGCAGCGTGCGCAGGTAATCCAGCTCTCCACGCTGATAGCCGCGGCCGTAATACGCTTTCGACAGTACCGGCCCGCCGATCTTTTGCAAGGTGGTGGCGCCCGGCTGCGTGGTGGTAACCTGTAAGGTAAGTGGATCGATAACCTTCAGTCCGCTGACGCTGTCGGCCTTACCCTGCTTGTACGCGTCGCCACCGGCAATATGCGCCAGCGTGATGTCGGTATCGCCATCATACTTCGGATCGTAGAGGACGGTCAGCGTGAAGGCGACGTCTTCTGCGCTGAGCGGCGAGCCGTCGCTGAAGGTTAAATCAGGGCGCAGTTTTATCGTCCAGATTTTGCCATCATCGCTGACCTGCCAGCTCTCCGCCAGGCCCGGCACCAGTTTGCCGTGACTGTCCCAGTCGATCAGCCGTGCGAAGATCACATTGGTGACGTTTTCATCCCAGCCGTTAACAAAGAAATAGGGATTAAAGATGCCCTGCGGTTCGGAGATACCGGCGATAACCGTATCCTTACGCAATTTTGCGGCAGCGGGAACCTGGCTGGCGTCGGTTGCCGGTGTGATACCTTCCTGAAGCAGTTCGTCCGCAAAAGCGAAAGATGAACAGACTATGGCGCTGGTCAGCAGTGCAGCGCTCACGGCCACGCGCAGAGGCGTGGCGAAAAACGGAATTGATAACGTGGCCAAAAACGATCCCTCATCCAATGGTAATAATCAGCGAGAGAGTAAGGTCATTCACAGAGGCTGTCTAACAACGAAAAAGCATGTTCTTCGACGTTAATGTGCTAAAGGCAAGAAAGATATTGACGAAAAAAAAGGGCGCTGCCGCGCCCCTTCACTAACGCTGTTAAAGCGGATCGACCTTCAGGCAGGAAACCGCATGACGGAAGCTTCCTTCCAGCAGCGGGCGGGTTTTGGCACACTCCGGGCCGGCAATCGGACAGCGGGTGCGAAAGACGCAGCCCGAAGGCGGATTGATCGGTGAAGGCAGCTCGCCCTCCAGCAGTTGGATGACTTTGTTCTTCTCCAGATCGGGATCGGGAATTGGCACCGCGGACATCAGCGCGCGCGTGTAGGGATGCTGCGGATTCTGATACACCTCATCGTAGGTGCCCAGTTCCACGGCATGCCCCAGATACATCACCAGCACGCGATCGGAGATATGTTTTACCACCGCCAGATCGTGAGCGATAAAGATCAGCGACAGCCCCATCTCCCTCTGTAGTTTCTGCAACAGGTTCACCACCTGCGCCTGAATGGAGACGTCCAGCGCAGAAACCGGTTCATCACAGATGATCAGCTTAGGCTCGAGAATCAGCGCACGCGCAATACCAATACGCTGGCACTGGCCGCCGGAGAACTCGTGCGGATACCGGTTGATCAGGTTTGGTAGCAGCCCCACTTTCATCATCATCGTCTTCACGCGCTCTTTTACTTCCAGACGCGGCATTTTTGGATGATAGGTGCGTAGCGGCTCGGCGATGATGTCGCCAATGGTCATGCGCGGGTTCAGCGAGGCGAGCGGATCCTGGAAAATCATCTGAATATCGCTGCGTGCGCGCCGCCACTCCTCTTCGCTCTGGCCCAGCAGATCGCGGCCCAGCCAGGCGACGCGTCCGTCGGTCGCCTTCACCAACCCGATAATGGCACGCGCCAGCGTCGACTTGCCGCAGCCGGATTCACCCACCACGCCCAGCGTTTCACCCTCATAGAGGCGCAGGCTGACGCCGTCCACCGCCTTCAGCGTTTTTGACGGCTGCCAGAACCACTGCTTACCATCTTTGATATCGAAATGCACCTTCAAATCGGCGATTTCTAACAGGACTTTTTTCTCAGCTACCGCGCTCATACCAGTTCCTCCGCGGGTTTAAAGCAGGCACGCAGGCGCCCTTCGCCAAACGGCGTCAATGGCGGCATGGTCGAGCAAATCTCCATCGCGTGCGGACAGCGCGGCTGGAACGGACAGCCCTTCGGCAGGCGCAGCAGGTTCGGCGGATTGCCGGGAATGGTAGTCAGCGACTCGCCTTCCGCATCCAGGCGCGGCACTGCGTTGAGCAGGCCGATGGAGTACGGGTGCGTTGGCTGATAGAAAACATCGCGCGCACGGCCATATTCCATGGTGCGCCCGGCGTACATCACCAGCACCTGATCGCAGATACCGGCGACCACGCCGAGATCGTGGGTGATCATGATAATCGCGGTGTTGAACTCTCTTTTCAGGTCGTTCAGTAGCGTCATAATCTGCGCCTGCACCGTCACATCCAGCGCGGTAGTGGGCTCATCGGCGATCAGCAGTTTAGGCCGACAAAGCAGCGCCATCGCGATCATCACGCGCTGACGCATCCCGCCAGAGAACTCATGCGGATACATCTTCATCCGCTTGCGCGCTTCGGGCATTTTCACCGCGTCCAGCATCCGTACCGATTCGTCGAAGGCCTGGGCGCTGTTCATGCCTTTATGCAGTTTCAGCACTTCCATCAGCTGCTCGCCCACCTTCATATAGGGATTCAGCGAGGTCATCGGATCCTGAAAAATCATCGCAATCTGCTCGGCACGCAGTCTGTTCAGCTTGTTCTCCGGCAGGTTGAGAATTTCTTTGCCCTGGAACACCGCCGAACCACCAATGCGACCGTTGCTCGCCAGCAGGCCCATCAGGGCGAAAGCGGTCTGCGATTTACCGGAACCGGATTCGCCGACGATCCCCAGCGTTTCGCCCGCGCTCAGGCCGAAGTTCAAATCGTTAACCGCCGTCACGTCGCCGTCCGGGGTGGAAAAGGTGACGCGCAAATCCCTGACGTCAAGTAGCCGGTCGCTTCCCGCGATTTTCGCCAGTGCTGGCTGTTGTTCAATTACGCTCATCGGGAAACTCCTTAACGATCTTTCGGGTCGAGGGCATCACGCATACCGTCGCCAATAAAGTTGAAGCAGAACAGCGTGACGACCAGGAAACCTGCCGGGAACAGCAGCAGCCACGGCGACACTTCCATTGAGTTGGCGCCGTCGCTGAGCAGCGCGCCCCAGCTGCTCAAAGGCTCCTGCGTGCCCAGCCCCAGAAAGCTGAGGAAGGATTCAAACAGGATCATGCTGGGCACCAGCAGCGAGGCATAAACCACCACTACACCGAGCACGTTCGGCACGATATGTCGCAGCACGATGCTGACGGTGGAAACGCCGCCGACGTGCGCCGCTTCAATAAACTCCTTGCGTTTCAGGCTCAACGTTTGCCCGCGCACGATACGCGCCATATCCAGCCAGGAAACCAGACCGATGGCAACGAAGATCAGCAGTATATTGCGGCCAAAGAAGGTCACCAGCAGGATAACGAAGAACATAAAGGGAAAGGAGTTGAGGATTTCCAGCAGGCGCATCATCACCGAGTCGGTTTTGCCGCCCAGATAGCCCGCCAGCGAGCCGTAAAGCGTGCCGACCAGTACCGCTACCAGCGCGGAAGCAATGCCGACCATCAGTGAAATACGTCCGCCAATGGCCACACGCACCAGCAGGTCGCGCCCGGAGGAGTCGGTGCCGAAGTAGTGTTTAGAGATCATATCCGGCGGTGCAGACA
The DNA here is from genome assembly GCF_000770305.1 of Erwinia oleae. Classification (GTDB taxonomy): domain Bacteria; phylum Pseudomonadota; class Gammaproteobacteria; order Enterobacterales; family Enterobacteriaceae; genus Erwinia; species Erwinia oleae. Next base: position 8,364 of record NZ_JNVB01000045.1, on the reverse strand, counting down.
TCATTGCCCAGTCGGTATCATCGTAGGTGAACGACGACAGCATTGGCGCGAAAATGACAAACAGCGAGATCAGAACCAACACAATCAGGCTGGCCAGCGCCGCGCGGTTATGGATAAAACGACGTCGGGCATCCTGCCACAGGCTCCGCCCTTCCACTTCCAGCTTTTCGCTGAAGGAGTCGAGAGCTTCGCTATTCTTTTTACTCAGGATCATGGCGAGCTCCGATATCAGTAGCGAATTTTTGGATCGATGACGGCATAAAGCACGTCAACAATGGCGTTGAACAGAATGGTCAGCACACCGACCAGAATGGTCAGGCTGAGCACCAGCGAATAGTCGCGGTTCAGCGCGCCATTAACAAAAAGCTGACCAATGCCCGGCAGGCCATAAATAGTTTCAATCACCATTGAGCCGGTGATGATGCCGACAAAGGCCGGGCCGAGGTAAGAGAGTACCGGCAGCATAGCGGGCTTCAGCGCATGCCGCATCACGATACGCCGCATCGGCAGCCCTTTGGCCCGCGCGGTGCGAATAAAGTTGGAGTGCAGCACCTCAATCATCGAGCCGCGCGTTATACGCGCGATACTGGCGATGTAGGCCAGCGACAGCGCTACCATCGGCAGGATCATGAACTTCGCTTCACCGCCGTTCCAGCCCCCACCGGGCAGCCACTTCAGTGCAATCGCAAATATCAGCACCAGCAGCGGCGCAACCACAAAGCTCGGAATGACCACTCCGGTCATCGCCACGCCCATCACAATATAATCCCAGGTACTGTTCTGCTTTAACGCCGCAATTACGCCGGCGGTGACGCCGAGGATCACCGCCAGAACAAAGGCGGCCAGGCCCAGCTTCGCCGAAACCGGAAATGCGTGTCCCACCAGATAGTTGACCGAATAGTCTTTGTATTTAAACGACGGGCCAAAATCCCCTTTTGCCAGCTGCAACAGATAATCGCCGTACTGTTTCAGGATCGGATCGTTGAGGTGATATTTCGCTTCAATGTTCGCCATCACTTCAGGCGACAGCGTGCGCTCGCCGGTAAATGGGCTGCCGGGGGCGAGGCGCATCATAAAGAAGGAGATCGTAATAAGAATGAGTAGCGTCGGGATCGCTTCCAGAACGCGACGCAGAATAAACTTTAACATTGCCCATACCTGCTGGCTTGTGCCTCAGCACTGCTCAAAATAGACACGCCGGGAAGCGGTGAACCGCCTCCCGGTTTTTGCCATTAGTGTTTAATAATATAAAGATTTTTGTCGTACACGTTGTCCAGCGGATCTTTACCGGTATAACCGCCTACGTACGGTTTCACCAGGCGGGCGTTAACGTAGTAGTAAACCGGAACGATAGTGGAGTCTTTATCCAGAATCTGTTCGGCTTTGGCGTAAAGATCGCTACGCGATTTGTCATCGCTGGCCTTCGCAGCATCGGCAATCGCCTTATCGAACTCAGCCGATTTGTAGTGCGAGGTGTTGTTGCTGCTGTTGGAGGTCATCGTGTTCAGGAATGAGGTTGGCTCATTGTAGTCTGCACACCAGGCCGCGCGGGATACATCAAAATTACCCTGATGACGCGTATCAAGGAAGGTTTTCCACTCCTGGTTGTTGAGCTTGATGTTAACACCGAGGTTTTTCTTCCAGATCGACGAGGCAGCGATAGCCAGCTTCTTGTGCAGATCGGAGGTGTTATACAGCAGTTCAAAAGTCAGCGGCTTGTCGGCGGTATAGCCCGCTTCCGCCAGCAGTTTTTTCGCTTCTGCGTTGCGTTTTTCCTGCGACCAGCTGAACCATTCCGGTTTAACCAGATCGGCGCCGTCGGTGGCTGGCGGCGTATAGCTGTAAGCAGGCAACTGGCCCTGCGCCAGCACTTTATTCACCATGATATCGCGATCGATACCCAGCTTCAGGGCAGCGCGAACGCGTGGATCGGTAAACGGCGCTTTCTGGTTGTTGATTTCGTAGTAATAGGTGCAGAGGTAAGGATCAACATGCAGCTCTTTCGGGTTGTCGCGCTGAAGCTTTTTGAACAGCTCGATAGGCATATTGTTGTAGGTCATGTCGCTGCCGCCGCTGCTGAAATAGCGGTTAACATCGCTGACTTCAGAAGGGATTGGCAGGAAGGTCACCTTATCCAGCTTGGTGTTGGCGTTATCCCAGTATTCGGTGTTGCGCACCAGCTCGATACGTTCGTTAATCACGTGAGATTGCAGTTTAAAGGCGCCGTTGCCCACCCAGTTTTCCGGCTGGGTCCATTTTTCACCGGCCTTGTCGATGGCAGGTTTGTAAACCGGCGACATTGACGGGTGAACCAGCAGCTTGAAGAAGTAAGGCACGGATTCGCTCAGCGTGACTTCCAGCGTGTTGGCGTCAATCGCTTTCACACCCAGCTGATCGGGGGTTTTCTTGCCGGCAATGATGTCATCGATATTCAGCAGGTGACCGTATTGCAGGTAGCTGGCATAAGGCGATGCGGTTTTCGGGTCGGCCAGACGCTGCCAGCTGTAGACGAAGTCCTGAGCGGTAACCGGCTCGCCGTTAGACCATTTGGCATTTTTACGCAGGTGGAAAGTCCAGACTTTGCCGTCTTTGTTTTCCCAGCTCTCGGCCACGCCAGGGATCGGATGCCCCTGCTCATCACCGATAACCAGCCCTTCCAGCAGGTCGCGGTTGACGTTGGACTCCGGCACGCCTTCGATTTTGTGCGGATCAAGAGACTGCACTTCGTCGCCGTTTCCTTTTACCAGTTCCTGTTTTGCCGCCAGCTCAACGCCCGCAGGCACGCTGGCCGCTATCGCCAGATTTCCCGCCAGCGCGGTCATAACGCCAAGCGCAATCAGACTTTTTTTCGTGATGTTGGTCATTATTTACCTACTCCAGTTTTTATCATTGCCAATGTGGTCAAAATCATCAGCGTCCCCCCGTTAACCGGGCAGCCCACCGCGACGGAACGACGTCACATCGGGCCGGTTTTACCCAAAGCCAGAAATACTCCAAATCGTTAATGCTGTTCAATGTAAAAATATTTGATATCGGTCAGATCCTGCGGATCTTTACCGGTAAATCCGCCCACCCAGGGCTTCACCAGCCGCGCGCTGACGCGATAGTAAACCGGTACGATAGCCGAGTCGCTGTCCAACTGCCGCTCTGCCTGTTGGTAAACGTCCTCGCGCTCTTTATCCGAAACCTGAAGCGACTTCGCCATCAACGCGTCAAACGCCTTGCTGTTATAAGGCGGTATTGTTAGTCGAGGTGCTCAGCATGCTGTTAAGAAAGGTGGAAGGCTCGTTGTAATCGGAGCACCAGGTGGCGCGCGCCACGTCGAAATTGCCCTGATGTCGCGTGTCCAGCATGGTTTTCCACTCCTGATTATTCAGGGTGACGCTGGCGCCCAGATTCTTTTTCCACATAGAGGCGGCGGCAATGGCCTGCTTTTTATTCACGTCAGAGGTGTTGTAGAGCAGATTGAAACTCAGCGGCTTATCAGCCGAATAGCCTGCCTCTTCCAGCAGCTTACGCGCCATTTTATTGCGCTGATCCTGGCTCAGTGCCAGCCACGCTGGCGCCGTCAGGTGCGCACCGTTGATAAACGGCGGCGTAAAGCCACCCGCCGGAATTTGCCCCTGCCCCATGATTTTTTCAGTGATGATGTTGCGATCGAGCGTCAGTTTAACCGCCGTGCGCACGCGTGGATCGTTAAACGGCGGGCGCTTATTGTTTAGCTCATAATAAAAGGTGCAGAGCAGCGGATTGATACGCACCTGTGTCCCTAAGGTCTTTTTCAGCGTGGCGAACATCTCCGGCGGCAGAACGCTGTTGGTCATATCAATTTCACCGCTGCGAAAGCGATTCACGTCACTGGTTTCTGAGGTGATCGGCAGGAAGGTTGCGCGGTCAATCACCGTTTTCGCATTGTCCCAGTAGCGTGGATTGCGTTTAAGCACCAGCTTTTCATTGATCACCCATTCGCTGAGCGTATAGGCGCCATTGCCCACATAGTGCTCTGGTTGCGTCCATTTATCGCCCCATTTTTCCAGCACGGCGCGGTTAACAGGTTTCATTGCGGTATGTGAAGCCAGCGCAATGAAATAGGGAACGGGCTCGCTGAGGGTCACCTGAAGATGATGGTCGTCCAGCGCTTTCACGCCAAGCGCGTCGGGCGGCTTTTTGCCTGAAAGAATATCGTCAATATTGTCGAGATGAGCATATTGCAGATAGCTGCCGTAAGGCGAAGCGGTTTTCGGGTCTGCCAGTCGCTGCCAGCTGTAAACAAAATCCTGCGCCGTCACCGGTTCGCCATTTGACCACGTAGCGTTATCACGCAGTGTGAACGTCCAGACTCTGTTTTGCTCATTACTCCAGCTTTCGGCGACGGCAGGCACAATCTTACCGTTGTTGTCACTGGTCACCAGTCCTTCCAGCAAATTAATAATGATATTGCTTTCCGGCACGCCCTCAACTTTTTGCGGATCGAGCGATGAAACTTCTCCGCCGTTATTAATGACGATTGACTGAGCCGTTGCCAGCGTCGTACCAGCAGGTACGGTGGCGGCGGTGGCACACCCGATAAAAGTGCCCAGCGACAACAGCAGCGCCTGTGACAGGTTCGGACAACGAAGCGGGAATGGTTTCATCAATTAACCTGTGTGAGTGGATCTGAATGCAGATCGTTAAAGCTGACCTTTTTGCACATCCGATGCCAGTTATCAGGAAGGCCACCGAAAATTATCAGAATGAAAATTTAATCGCCAAAAAAAATAGCAAAAATGTTAACTCTTTCTCTTTTATCATGAGTGCTCGTTAATCGAAAGCATTATTTAAATCAAAAAATTAACCACTATCTCGTTGAAATGTAGATGTTTATAAATGGAAACAGGCAGGTAATTACGCAGATAGCCTTAAAGCTGGTTATTAACCAGGCGAAACCGCCATACAGACAGGTTTTATGGCGCAAAAATCCAGCTATGGGCGGGTAAGTAGCATGTAACACCGCACAGACGCTGCCATATCGCATTTTTTTCTTGTGAAGATCGTAACATTTAAAAGTTATATCGCTGATTACTTTAATTTTACAGTAATTACATTAATGACACCGCTTCGCTGTTAAGTTTTGCGAATAACAAGCACCATAAAGGTGCAAAAAACCCTTTTAATGCACCAGATAAGCGCATTGATCGTTTGCCGATAAAAAAAAGCGCAGGATATACGCTTTTAAAGGGTTTATTCGGTGCAATTCTTTATGCGGCAAGACCAGGAAAGAGCGTTCGCATGCCCGTCACAACAAATTCAATGCCCAGCGCCATCAACAACAGCCCCATAATGCGGGTAATGACGTTGATACCGGTTTGACCCAACACGCGCACCATCAACGGCGCGGCGCGGAACAATACCCAGCAGCTGAAAGCAAACAGCGCAATCGCCACGCTGAACCCCAGAAGATTTTGCCAGCTATGATAGCGCGTGCTCCAGACAATGGTTGAGCTGATCGCGCCCGGCCCCGCCATCAGCGGTAGCGCCAGCGGGACCACGCCGATGCTTTCTCTGATCGCCGTTTCTGATTTTTCCTGTTTGTTCTGTTTGTCTTCGCCTAATTTGCCACTAATCATCGACATGGCAATCGTCACTACCAGAATGCCGCCGGCAATGCGAAACGAATCAATGGAGATACCAAAAATATGCAGGATGCCATCCCCCAGAAAAAGCGACGTCCAGAGAATAATGGCAACGGAAAGATTAGCGGTCAGGTTGGTTTTGTTACGCGCAGCCGGCACCTGATAGCTGGTCATGCTGATGAAAACAGGAATTATTCCTATGGGATTCACTAAAGCAAACAGACCAATAAAGAATTTAATATAGCCGGAGAGGTCTAAAAGTGCCGGGTTCATGCAGGCTCCTGGGGGTAGTTTCTGGCGGCTAATTTAATGTAAAAGTCGTGCGCTTACCAGCGCCACTCACTGGAATATTTACCTGGATTTTTGCCACCGAGGCAGCAATAAATACCACTCATTCCCTTCACACCCAGTAAAAGCCACTTAACAATTCCTTACAGGAATAACCAATCTGAATCATCTTGCCAACACACGGCGTAAACACAGGCGCTGAATGGAGTCAGCGTTAGTGTTACCTGATCCAGATCAAAATTGCGCTACTCCATTGTGAGTAAGCTTAATTTCAGAGAAAGGAAGCGGGTAGTAAGCACACCCTTTACGATGTGAAGAATGTGCAGACTCTATCAGTAAACATGCGGAATACATCGCAGATATAACGAGTGCATCACAGCTTTATAACAACACATTAGCACTCAATGACTATACTGCTGGTTTCCGACCTGTTTACTAATAGAGTTTAACTTTCATCAGGAGAGTATTATGGCCGTTACTAATGTTGCTGAACTTAACGCACTGGTTGAACGTGTTAAAAAGGCACAGCGCGAATATGCCAACTTCACTCAAGAACAGGTAGATAAGATATTCCGGGCCGCCGCTCTCGCGGCAGCCGATGCCCGAATTCCGCTGGCCAAAATGGCCGTTGCAGAATCAGGCATGGGTATTGTGGAAGACAAGGTCATTAAAAACCACTTTGCTTCTGAATATATCTACAACGCCTACAAGGACGAAAAAACCTGCGGTATTCTGGATACGGACGATACCTTCGGCACCATTACTATTGCTGAACCCACCGGTCTGATTTGCGGTATTGTTCCTACCACCAACCCCACGTCCACCGCAATCTTCAAGGCATTGATAAGCCTTAAAACCCGCAACGGCATCATTTTCTCACCTCATCCGCGTGCAAAAGACGCCACCAATAAAGCGGCAGACATTGTGCTTCAGGCCGCTATCGCCGCCGGCGCGCCTAAAGACATCATCGGCTGGATTGACGTTCCCTCCGTTGAGCTTTCTAACCAGCTGATGCATCACCCGGATATTAACCTGATCCTCGCCACCGGCGGTCCGGGCATGGTTAAAGCGGCTTACAGTTCAGGCAAACCTGCCATCGGCGTTGGTGCAGGCAACACGCCAGTGGTGATTGATGAGACGGCTGACATCAAGCGCGCAGTGGCATCGATTCTGATGTCTAAGACCTTCGATAATGGCGTTATTTGCGCCTCCGAGCAGTCGGTGATCGTGGTGGATTCAGCCTATGATGCCGTGCGTGAGCGTTTTGCCAGCCATGGCGGCTACATGCTGCAAGGCCAGGAGTTGAAAGCCGTTCAGGACATTATCCTGAAAAATGGCGGTCTGAATGCGGCTATCGTAGGCCAGCCCGCGGTGAAAATCGCTGAAATGGCGGGCCTCAACGTGCCGGGCAACACCAAAATTTTGATCGGCGAAGTGCAGGCCGTTGACGAGTCTGAGCCGTTTGCTCACGAAAAACTCTCTCCTACCCTTGCCATGTATCGCGCGAAAGACTTTGAAGACGCGGTCGTGAAAGCAGAAAAACTGGTGGCGATGGGCGGTATCGGCCACACCTCCTGTCTCTATACCGATCAGGATAACGAGCGTGAACGCGTCAACTACTTTGGCGACAAGATGAAAACCGCCCGCATTCTGATCAATACGCCAGCGTCACAGGGCGGCATCGGCGACCTGTATAACTTTAAACTGGCACCGTCACTGACGCTGGGTTGTGGTTCATGGGGTGGTAACTCCATTTCTGAAAACGTCGGACCTAAACATCTGATTAACAAGAAAACCGTGGCCAAGCGAGCAGAGAATATGTTGTGGCATAAACTTCCGAAATCCATCTATTTCCGCCGTGGCTCACTGCCTATTGCCATGGAAGAAGTCGCCAGCGATGGCGCAAAACGCGCCTTTATCGTGACCGACCGCTTCCTGTTCAACAACGGCTATGTCGATCAGGTGGTGAACGTCCTCAAATCACACGGCATTGAAACCGAAGTGTTCTTTGAAGTGGAAGCCGATCCAACGCTGAGCGTGGTGCGTAAAGGTGCGGAGCAGATGAACTCCTTTAAACCAGACGTTATTATTGCGCTGGGCGGCGGTTCACCAATGGATGCAGCAAAAATCATGTGGGTGATGTATGAACATCCTGAAACCCATTTTGAAGAGCTGGCGCTGCGCTTTATGGATATTCGCAAACGTATCTATAAATTCCCGAAAATGGGCGTTAAGGCGAAAATGATCGCGATCACCACCACCTCAGGCACCGGTTCAGAAGTTACGCCGTTCGCCGTGGTAACCGACGATGCCACCGGTCAGAAATATCCGCTGGCGGACTACGCGCTGACGCCGGATATGGCCATCGTTGACGCTAATCTGGTGATGAATATGCCGAAATCGCTGTGTGCGTTCGGTGGTCTGGATGCGGTGACGCACGCGCTGGAAGCGTACGTTTCAGTTC
>NZ_JNVB01000044.1 GCF_000770305.1 Erwinia oleae | reverse complement strand
CTTGAAAACAGATCGGTGGCCAGCATTCCGCGTGTACCGTAGCTTTCCGCCACCGCCTCTGCGGCAGCGCCATGAGCCACGCATCCGGCGCAGGCCGCTTCATACGTCGAGAGCTTCTGGCCTAATAATCCGCCGATGATACCCGACAGCACATCACCCATCCCGCCGCTGCCCATTCCCGCGTTGCCTACATCGGCAATAGCTGTCTCACCGTCTGCGCTGGCGATAATCGTGCCCGCGCCTTTTAATACCGCCACGCCGCCATAGCGCTTTGCTAACTGTTGAGCTGAATGTAAGCGGTCACTCTCAATTTCGCTGACTTTAACATTCAGTAAACGCGCGGCCTCGCCCGGGTGAGGCGTGATAATTCGATTTTGACGTTTCTCCGGCCTGATTGCCAGCAGGTTAAGCGCATCAGCATCCCACAGCATCAGTTTCTGAGAATTTTCTACCTTTTGCAGCGCTTTTTTACCCCATTCTCCCTGGCCAAGCCCGGGTCCGATCACGATAACGTCGGCCCACTCCAGCGCATCATCAATAGCGTTGGCGGTCAGCTCCTGCACCATCAGTTCGGGTCGGGCAGTGACAAGCGGCGTAATATTATCTTTGTGAGTGAGTACTCGCACAAGCCCTGCGCCCGCGCGTAATGCGGCTTCGCCGGTCATGCATATCGCACCCGCCGTCCCGTGATCGCCGCCGATAATCGCCAGCTTACCGTTATCGCCTTTATGCGAAGTGGGTTTTCGGGGTTTCAGCCAGCGGCTGAGCGACGTGGCGTCAAAGCGCGAAACGGGCGCGATCTGCCCGTTAAGCCAGGCATTGAGGCATAACGCATGAAAATGCAGTGTGCCTGTCACGTCGCGGGCTTTACCGGTGAGCAGGCCAGGTTTGAGTGCGATGAAGGTAAGCGTATGGTCAGCAACGATGACTTCGCCGGGCGTCGTTCCGTTAGCGGCCACTAACCCGGACGGGCAGTCTACTGCGAACACGGGCGCAGCATGCTGATTAGCCTGCTGTATCAGCGCCCTGTAAGGTTCCTCAGGTGCACGATTGCCCCCGACGCCTAACAGAGCATCAACAATAACCTCCACTTTTTCCGGCCAGGGCGCGGAAGGATCGTGAAGGGTTCCGCCAGCCGCCAGCCAGGCATCGCGCGCTTGCTGTGCCTCTTCCGGCAGCGGTTTACTGCCTTCGCAGGCGATAACGCTGACCGTCAGTCCGGCGGATTGCGCCAGGCGCGCCACAATAAAACCGTCGCCGCCGTTGTTGCCGTGCCCACACAGGATCAGCCAGTGCTCTTTAGCAGGCCACAGCGCGCGGATTTTTGCAAAAGCAGCTTCTCCTGCGCGCTGCATCAGTTCAAACAACGTGATGCCAAGGCTGTCGGCCCCCTGTTGTTCAAGCTGTTTTATCGCCTCTACAGGCCAGACAGAATAGGGTAAACTGGCGGGGTTTTTTAGCGGGTTCAGGTTATTCATGTCGCATCCTCTCGATCTCAATCAACTCGCCCTCGACATTAAAAAATGGGGGCAGACGCTCGGCTTCCAGCAGGTCGGTATCTGCGATACCGATCTCAGCCCGGAAGAACCGCGGCTTCAGGCATGGCTCGACAAACAGTATCACGGCGAGATGGACTGGATGGCACGTCACGGCATGATGCGCGCACGACCTCATGAACTTCTGCCCGGCACGCTGCGGGTCATCAGCGTGCGAATGAACTATCTGCCGGCCAGAGCCGCCTTTGCCAGCACCTTAAAAAATCCTCAACTGGGCTATGTCAGCCGTTATGCGCTGGGGCGTGACTACCATAAAGTATTGCGTAATCGATTAAAAAAGCTCGGCGATTTGATCCGTGAGCGCTGCGAAAGCGTGCAGTTTCGACCTTTCGTCGATTCCGCACCGGTACTGGAAAGGCCGCTGGCTGCAAAAGCCGGGCTGGGCTGGACGGGCAAGCACTCGCTCATCCTCAATCGTGAAGCCGGTTCATGGTTTTTCCTCGGCGAACTGCTGATTGACCTGCCACTGCCCGTTGACGCACCGCAGACGGAACAGTGCGGACGCTGCGTTGCCTGCATCACCACCTGTCCGACGGGTGCTATCGTCGCGCCTTATACCGTCGATGCACGACGCTGCATCTCCTATCTGACGATTGAACTGGAAGGCGCTATACCTGAAGCGTTCAGGCCGTTGATTGGCAACAGAATCTATGGATGTGACGACTGCCAGTTAATCTGCCCATGGAATCGCTATGGTCAGCTTACCGACGAAGACGATTTCAGCCCGCGTGCGGTGCTGCATGCCCCCCCGTTAACCGCTCTTTTTCGCTGGGACGAGGCAACGTTTTTACGAGTTACGGAAGGCTCGGCCATCCGGCGGATTGGCCATCTGCGCTGGCTGCGCAATATCGCGGTTGCACTGGGCAATGCGCCCTGGTCGGAGGAAGCGGTAGATGTGTTGACGGCTCGTCACGGCGAAAACGCCATGCTGGATGAACATATTGAGTGGGCACTGACGCGTCAGCGTGAGAAAAGGCAGCAAAATGCTATTGAGGTAACGCCCGCACAACATAAACGTCTGGTGCGTGCGGTTGAAAAAGGGTTACCACGTGACACCTGAATAACAAACATGCCTGTTTGCTGACCATTAAGTTGTCCACACGCTGTTGATAAAAATAAAAAATCGTTGTCATTCAATCGTCACAAAAAGCGCAAGCGGTTCTGCTCATACTTTGTAATATTAAAATATCGTTAAATAACAATGGATTATTATTTTTATTCAGATTTGCACATATCGGTGAAAATGAATGTATTACAACGTATCCTGTGGATAAGTCTGTTATAAACATTTTGGCATCAGAGGAAAAGCCAGCGGGCAACAAGCATGCTGCTGTGGATAAATGTTAGATTGAACTGATGATGAAGAAAATTTGGAGCGGGAAACGAGACTCGAACTCGCGACCCCGACCTTGGCAAGGTCGTGCTCTACCAACTGAGCTATTCCCGCTTTTTGGTACAGATTCTTTACGCTATTCCAGAATCGGAGAGTGAGCTAACTCATTGATTTATAATAATCTATAAGTGCTTCGCCTTGGAATGGGAGGCATTATGGACTCATTGCCTGACGATGACAAGATCTTTTTCACCCGACCTGAGGGCACCGGTCACAACGTGGAAAATTCAACACATGGCGCCTTTAGGCTTCCCGGGATTCAAAATCTGGCGTAAATAACCAGCAGCCAGCCGCTTAACGCCAACGGCGGCCCAAAAGGTATGGGAGCTGACAGTTTTCTGGCGAATACGCCTCTGGCGACGAGGGCCCACGAGATGCCACATAATGAGGCGATAAGCAGCAGCAGAGGTAAATTCTGCCAGCCTGTCCAGGCACCCAGCGCAGCGGTAAGCTTAAAGTCGCCCTGCCCCATACAGATTTTACCTGACATGTTGCTAACAATCGTCGTAAACAGCCGCAAAACACAATAACCTGCCGCCGCGCCTGTTATCGCATCCGGCAGTGCGTCGCGCTGGTAGCATAGGGTGAATAGCAGACCGCTCCACAGCAGCAGGCCGTTAAGCGCGTCCGGCAGAAGGTAAGTCATGCCGTCAATTGCCGCCAGCGCCAGCAGCAGCCAGCTAAAAATCAGCATGCCAACCAGTTCACCGCCCGGCGGAAGAAGCCAACCGATAAAAAGCGTTATCGCCAACGTGACGGCCTCGGTCAACGGATATCTTACCGGTATCGGTATGGCGCAGTGGCGGCACTTTCCCCTAAGCCACCACCAGCTCAATACAGGGATCAACGCCAGCCAGCCGGGCGGAACGCCACACGCGGGACAATGCGAGGCCGGACGAAACAGCGTCAGGGGCGGTAACGTGTCGTTATCGCCTCGGGCTATCATCAACGGCAACCGATAAATAACCACATTCAGAAAGCTGCCGATACACAGTCCTGCCAGCGTTAGCGCAACCCATCCTGTTAGCGGTGATACAACTGTTTCCATCAAAGGCATATTCCCTCTCATCATCGTATCCATACAGTGAAACGAGAAGCTAGCATCGGTGAAGCATCGGGCGAAACGGTAAAAGCAGGCCGTGCGGGATCTCTTCAGACAAACCGAGCAGTGTTTAAAACGTTGCAATGTTTTTTGCGAGACGGGCTGGAAAATGAGGAAGTAAAAGCTAAAAAAAGACAACAAAAAAGGAGCCGAAGCTCCTTAAAAGCGCTGCATGCCGTCAAAGGCACGCATCTGTAATCTGGAGCGGGAAACGAGACTCGAACTCGCGACCCCGACCTTGGCAAGGTCGTGCTCTACCAACTGAGCTATTCCCGCAATACTGTTTAATGCCGCACGGTAATCATCTTGGAGCGGGAAACGAGACTCGAACTCGCGACCCCGACCTTGGCAAGGTCGTGCTCTACCAACTGAGCTATTCCCGCAAACTGTTTGATACCGTGCTGTAACGCTTTGGAGCGGGAAACGAGACTCGAACTCGCGACCCCGACCTTGGCAAGGTCGTGCTCTACCAACTGAGCTATTCCCGCTTAACGGCGTTTCGCGTACCGCGACAATTGTGTTCCGGTACGGGGTGCGAATTATACGAAAATTACTTTTCGCTGCAAGTCTCTGAGCGTAATTTTTTTCGCCGCCCCTTCAACTGCTGTTTAAAACGACAGAATGCTGATTTAAGCAGCAGCCGGACAACCTTCACCCATCAACGCTGAATAAAGTGTTCGCGATAGTAGGCCAGTTCAGCCACTGACTCACGAATATCGTCCATCGCCTGATGCGTGCCCTGCTTCTTGAAGCCTGGCAGAATTTCTGGTTTCCAGCGACGCGCCAGCTCTTTCAGCGTGCTCACGTCAAGATAGCGATAGTGGAAATACGCTTCCAGTTCAGGCATGTATTTAAAAAGAAACCGACGATCCTGACCGATACTGTTGCCGCAGATGGGCGAACTGTTTTCAGGCACCCACTGCTTTAAAAACGCAAGCGTTGCCAGCTCAGCAGCGCGCTCGCTGTGCTGGCTCGTCTTCACGCGCTCAACCAGCCCGCTGCCGGTATGGGTACGCACGTTCCACTCATCCATCAGCGCCAGTTGCTCATCGGTCTGATAAACGGCCAGAACCGGCCCTTCCGCGAGGATATTAAGGTTTGAATCGGTAACCAGCGTGGCGATCTCAATAATACGATCCTGCTTCGGGTCCAGCCCGGTCATCTCAAGATCAATCCAAATCAGGTTACTGGCATTTGCGCTCATGGGTTCCTCGCCGTGGCTTATATAATACGTAAGGGTGTATCATAGACGTTTTGCCCTGTCAGGGCGAAGCCTGTCAAACCGTGTGAGGAAGAGTGAGCAAAAACAAACTGTCGAAAGGTCAGCAACGTCGCGTTAGTGCTAATCACCAGCGCCGCCTCAGGCAGCGCGCGGACAAACCTGAGCCGGATGACAGCCTGTTTGGCGAAGCGCGTGACGGCGTGGTCATCAGCCGTTTCGGTATGCATGCCGACGTGGAAGATGCCGATGCCTCAGTGCATCGCTGCAACATCCGTCGCACCATCCGCTCGCTCGTTACCGGCGATCGCGTGCGCTGGCGCCCCGGTCAGGAAGGCGGCGCTACCGTAAAGGGCATCGTCGAAGCGGTTCACGATCGCACGTCGGTACTCACCCGCCCCGATTTCTACGACGGCGTAAAACCCATTGCGGCCAATATCAACCAGATAGTGATTGTCTCCGCCATTCTGCCGGAACTGTCGTTGAATATTATCGATCGCTACCTGATTGCCAGCGAAACGCTGGACGTCGAGCCGCTGCTGGTTCTGAACAAAACCGATCTGCTCGATGATGAAGGCCGCGCGTTTGTTGATGAGCAGATGGATATTTACCGCCGCATCGGCTATCGCGTGTTGATGGTATCCAGCTATGAAAGGCAGGGTCTGGCGGCGCTTGAAGCCGAACTGACCGACCGCATAAGCATTTTTGCCGGTCAGTCTGGCGTGGGGAAATCCAGCCTGCTGAATGCCCTGCTAGGGCTGGAACCGGGCACCAATGAGATCCTCACCAACGACGTTTCCGACGTCTCGGGGCTTGGGCAGCACACCACCACTGCCGCCCGGCTCTACCACTTTCCTCACGGGGGCGACGTGATCGATTCGCCGGGCGTGCGCGAATTCGGTTTATGGCATTTAGAGCCGGAACAAATCACCCAGGGATTTGTCGAATTTCGTGAATTTTTAGGCCACTGCAAGTTTCGCGACTGCAAACACGATACCGATCCCGGCTGCGCCATTCGCGAAGCGGTAAACAATGGCGAGATTGATGAAGCGCGCTTTGAAAGCTATCACCGCATTCTGGACAGCATGTCTGATATGCAGCTGAAAACGCGCCGTAATTTTTCCGAAAGCAGTGACTGACGGGTGCATAGCCTAATTACCGGGGCGCTGATACAATCCGCCCCCTTTCTACTTTGCAATCAGCCCGGAGGCTAACGTGTTAGATCGTATAAAACTCGGACTTAATCATCTATTACCGAAAAAGGCTCTGACTGAACTGGCTGGCTGGGGCGCAGGCAAGCGCGGCGGCTGGCTGACAAAAGCCGTTATCGATCTCTTTGTCTGGTTCTATAAAGTTGATATGAAAGAGGCGCAAAAGCCGGATACCGCCAGCTATCGCACCTTCAATGACTTTTTTGTTCGTCCGCTGCGCGATGATGCGCGCCCGCTTGAAACCGATCCGAACCTGCTGGTGCTGCCCGCAGACGGCGCAATCAGCCAGTTAGGCCACATTGAAGACGATCGCATTTTCCAGGCCAAGGGCCATACCTATACGCTGGAAGCGCTGCTGGCCGGTAACGCGACGATGGTTGAGATGTTTCGCGGCGGCGAATTCGTTACCGTCTATCTTGCGCCTCGCGACTACCACCGCGTGCATATGCCCTGTAACGGCATCCTGCGTGAAATGATCTACGTGCCGGGCGACCTTTACTCCGTTAATCCCCTGACGGCACAAAATATTCCCAACCTGTTCGCCCGCAACGAACGCGTTATCTGCCTCTTCGATACCGAATTCGGCCCGATGGCGCAGATCCTCGTCGGCGCCACCATCGTCGGCAGCATCGAAACGGCCTGGGCCGGTACCATCACGCCACCGCGCGAAGGCGTGATTAAACGCTGGAGTTGGCCGGGTGCCGATGAAGAGGGTTCAGTAGTGCTGCTGAAAGGTCAGGAGATGGGCCGCTTCAAGCTGGGCTCGACGGTGATCAATCTCTTTGCGCCGGATAAAGTGATGCTGGCAGAGAGCCTGACGCCGGAAACCGTGACCCGCCTCGGTCAGACGCTGGCGATTGCGCATCAAAAAACCAGCGCGGAAGAAGTTTTACATCACCCATGATCCCAATACGTCTGATCCTCGCTGTTGTTTTCGCGCTGCTGCTCCAGCCCGCCTGGGGCGCCAGCGCACCCGATGCTTCGCAGATCAGGCAGCAGCTTGAAGAGGCGAAATCGGATAAAAACATCGCGGATCAGGCGGCAGTGGTTGATGCTTTCCAGGCGGCGCTCAGCGCGCTGGACGAGCAAAAAAAGTCGCTTGCTAACGCGCAGGATTATCAGCGCATTATTGATGATTTTCCCAAACTCTCGCGCGAACTGCGCCAGCAGATCGCCTCGCTGACGGAGAATCCAAAAACCGTTCGCAGCACCATGACCGCGTCTGAACTGGATCAGGAGATCCTTCAGGTCAGCAGCCAGCTTCTTGAAGAGAGCCGCCAGGCGCAGCAGGAGCAGGAGCGCGCCCGTGAAATCAGCGACTCGCTCAGTCAGCTGCCGCAGCAGCAGACCGAAGCCCGCCGCGCGTTGAATGACAGCGAGCGCAGGCTTCAGGGCCAACCGGAAGCCGCCACGCCGCTGGCGCATGCGCAACGTCTGGTTCGCCAGGCGGAGTCCGCCGCGCAGAAGGCGCGTGTCGATGAACTCGAACTGGCGCAGCTTTCGGCCAATAACCGCCAGGAGCTGGCGCGGATGCGCAGTGAAGTGCATCAGCGGCTGGCTTCTCAACTGGACGGCTATCTTCAGGATCTGCGCAATCAGCTCAACAGCCGTCGCCAGCGCGAAGCCGAAATTGCCCTGGCGCGTACCGAGCAACTGGCGGAAAACAGCGGCGAGCTGCCGGAAGGGATCAGCAGACAGTTTTGGGTGAACCGCGAACTCTCCTCGGCCCTTAACATGCAGGCGCAGCGGATGGATCTGGTGGCGTCGCAGCAGCGTACCGCCGTTAATCAGACGCTTCAGGTTCGTCAGGCGCTGAGCACGCTTCGCGAACAGTCACAGTGGCTTGGCGTATCAAACGTGCTCGGCGAAGCGCTGCGCGCTCAGGTGGCGCGTCTGCCGGATATGCCAAAGCCTCAGCAGTCAGACAGTGAACTGGCTGAGCTGCGCGTGCAGCGGCTGCACTATGAAGATCTTCTGGAAAGACAGCAGCAGCTTCGCCAGCTTAAGCAGGATGACGGCAGCGCGCTCACCGTCGATCAGCGGCGCGTGCTTGATGCGCAGCTCAAAACCCAGCGCGAGCTGATTGGCTCGCTGCTCTCCGGTTGCGACAACCTGATTCTGGAACTGACAAAACTGAAGGTTTCGAACGGGCAACTGGTGGATGCGCTGAACGAGGTCAAAGAAGCGACCCACCGTTACCTGTTCTGGACGGCGGACGTTAACGCATTGAGCCTGAGCTTTCCTGTTGATTTTGTGCGCGATCTGAAAAGCCTTCTCTCACTGGATACGCTCGGCCAGCTTGGCAATGCGATGGTCATGATGTTTACCAGCCGTGAAACCGTGCTGCCGGTGCTGGGCGCGCTGCTGCTGGTTGTCCTCAGCATCAGTTCCCGCCGACACTATCGCGATTTTCTTGCCCGCTCCGCCAGCAGAGTCGGTAAGGTGACGCAGGATCGCTTCGGGTTAACGATGCGCACCGTTTTCTGGTCGATCCTGGTGGCGCTACCGCTGCCGGTGTTGTGGATGGCGCTGGGCTATGGCCTGCAACATGCCTGGCCGTGGCCGGTTGCGGTTGCCATCGGCGACGGCGTCACCGCCACCGTGCCGTTACTGTGGGCGTTTATGATCAGCGCCGCATTTGCCCGCAAGCAGGGTTTGTTTATCGTCCACTTCCGCTGGCCACAAGCGCGCGTCGCGCGCGCCATGCGTTTCTATACGCTTACCATCTGGCTGGTGGTACCGCTGATTATGTTATTGATCAGCTTTGATAATCTCGATGACCGCCAGTATTCCGCCACGCTTGGTCGGGTCTGTTTCATTTTGATCTGTGGCGCGCTGAGCGTGGTCACCGTCAGCCTGAAACGCGCCGGCATCCCGCTTTATCTGGACAAAGAGGGAAGCGGCGAAAACTTTGTTAACAATGTCTTCTGGAATCTGCTGATCTGCATTCCTCTGGTTGCCGCGCTGGCCAGCTGCATCGGTTATCTGGCAACCGCGCAGGCGCTCCTCGCCAGGCTGGAAACCTCGGTGGCGATCTGGTTCCTGCTGCTGGTTATCTATCATATTATCCGGCGCTGGATGCTGATCCAGCGCCGCCGCATCGCCTTTGACCGCGCCCGTAACCGCCGCGCAGAAATTCTGGCCCATCGCGCAAAAGGAGAAGAGGAGATCACGGCGCAGGCCCTCAACGCGGAGAACGTGGACGTTGATGAGCCGATCATCGATCTGGATGCCATCAGCGCCCAGTCGCTGCGGCTTGTGCGCTCAATCCTGACGCTGATTGCGCTGGTGTCGGTGATTGTGCTGTGGTCGGAGATCCATTCAGCGTTTGGCTTTCTGGAAAATATCCGGCTGTGGGACGCCAGTAGCACCGTTCACGGCGTGGAGAGTCTGCAACCCGTTACGCTGGGATCGGTGCTGATTGCCATCCTGGTACTGCTCATCACCACGCAGCTGGTGCGAAACATGCCGGCCCTGCTGGAGCTTGCGCTGTTGCAGCACCTCAGCCTGACGCCCGGCACCGGCTACGCGGTCACCACGCTGACCAAATATGTGCTGATCCTGGTGGGCGGGCTGACCGGCTTCTCTATGATTGGCGTTGACTGGTCCAAGCTTCAGTGGCTGGTCGCCGCAATGGGTCTTGGGCTGGGTTTCGGCTTGCAGGAGATCTTCGCCAACTTTATTTCAGGCCTGATTATTCTTTTTGAAAAGCCTATCCGCATTGGCGATACCGTCACCATTCGCGAGTTGACCGGCAGTATTACGCGCATCAACACCCGCGCGACCACCATTACCGACTGGGATCGCAAAGAGATCATTGTGCCAAACAAGGCTTTCATCACCGAGCAGTTTGTTAACTGGTCGCTCTCTGATTCGGTCACGCGCGTGGTGCTGACCATTCCCGCCGCCGCCGAAGCGGGCAGCGAACAGGTGACCGAGGTGTTGTTGACCGCCGCGCGGCGCTGCCAGTACGTGCTGGATACGCCGCCGCCTGAGGCGTGGCTGGTGGACTTGCAGCAGGGGATTCAGCTTTTTGAACTGCGCATTTATGCGGCGGAGATGGGACACCGGATGCCGCTGCGACATGAACTGCATCAGCTCATTCTGCGAGGCTATCAGGAGCACGGGCTGGAGATGCCATTCCCGCCGTTCCAGGTCAGAATGGAAACCGTCGGGCGCGGCGCGCCTGCCGCCAACAGCGCACCGACCGTACGCACCTATAAATCAGGCGGCCTGTAGCCGCCACGCCATCAGCAGCGATCGACGGTAAAGGCAATGACGTCGCTCAGGCTCTCTGCCTTTAACGCCAGCATAACGAGACGATCAACGCCCAGCGCCACGCCGGAGCAGTCCGGCAGGCCGTGCGCCAGCGCATCCAGTAAATTCGTATCAATCGGCTGCTGCGGCAAATCGCGCGCGGCGCGTTTGCGGTTATCCTGTTCAAAACGCAGGCGTTGTTCGCGACTGTCGGTCAACTCGCGAAACCCGTTCGCCAGCTCAATGCCCCTGAAGTAAACCTCAAAGCGCTCGGCGACCCGATGATCCTCCGTACTGATCTCCGCCAGCGCCGCCTGAGAGGCCGGGAAATGGTAAACAAAGGCCGGTTTCTCTTTGCCGATATGCGGCTCAACGCCGATCATAAACAGCAATTGCAGCAGCGTATCGCGATCCTCTTCACGGCTTGCCAGCTCGCCTTCACCTAACTTTTGCGCCGCCTCACGCAGCTGCGCCTTATCGGCTGATAAGGGATCGATGCCCACGTGGCGCAGAAACGCCTGCTGGTACGAGAGCGTTTCCGCTGGCGCGCTGTCCAGCACCTGCTGGAGCAGATCGTCCACTTCGTTCATCAGGCGGTACATATCATAGTGCGGGCGGTACCACTCCAGCATGGTGAATTCAGGATTATGGTGACGTCCGGCTTCTTCATTACGAAAGCTGCGACACAGCTGAAAAATCGGGCCGCTTCCCGCCGCGAGCAGGCGCTTCATGTGGTATTCGGGGCTGGTCATCAGAAAGAGATCGCGCCCGGCTGACGCGCCCGGCCCGACGAAGCGGGTTTGAAAAGGAATCAAATGGATATCGGTCACCGTCGCCTGACTCATAGCCGGCGTTTCTACCTCCAGCACGCCGCGATCGGCAAAGAAACGCCGGATCTCCGCCATGATCGCCGCGCGTTTCAACAGATTCGGGATGGATGCGCTCGGTAGCCAGCTGGCCGTATCGCTCATTATGGTGATTCCTCAGTAAGCAGGGTGAAGCAGTCTACCCACCTCACCAGGCGAAAACAAACTAATCTCCGCGCGCGCTGCCGCAGCCAGGCAGAATTTCACACAAAAAAACCAGATGCCGATCGCGTTTATTCTGTTTATTTCTTCACCCTATACCTGAACACATCAAATTTCGTCCGCACGAAGAGCCTTATACTTAATCCCCCTGGGAAATTAAGGGGTACTCCTTTTTTTCCTTTACAACAAGCAGACAGGGAGATAGCCGTGCAACACGTTACTGCCGATTTGGTCATCGTCGGTGCCGGAGGTGCCGGTCTTCGCGCCGCCATCGCCGCCGCCGAAGCCCACCCCACCCTTTCTATCGCGCTGGTTTCTAAAGTGTATCCCATGCGCAGCCACACCGTTGCCGCCGAGGGCGGTTCCGCCGCCGTTACGCAGGCGCACGACAGCTTCGATCTCCATTTTCAGGACACCGTTTCCGGTGGCGACTGGCTGTGCGAGCAGGACGTGGTCGACTATTTTGTCGCACAGTGTCCGCGCGAGATGGCGCAGCTTGAAATCTGGGGCTGCCCGTGGAGCCGACGCGACGATGGCTCGGTTAACGTGCGCCGCTTTGGCGGAATGAAAATCGAGCGAACCTGGTTTGCCGCAGACAAAACCGGCTTTCATATGCTGCATACGCTGTTCCAGACCTCACTGAAGTATCCGCAAATCAAACGGTTCGATGAGCATTTTGTTCTCGACCTGCTGGTAGACGACGGCCAGGCGCGCGGACTGGTGGCGATGAATATGATGGAAGGCACGCTGGTGCATATTCAGGCCAACGCGGTGGTGCTGGCAACCGGCGGCGCTGGCCGGGTTTACCGTTACAATACCAACGGCGGCATCGTCACCGGCGACGGCATGGGCATGGCGCTGCGCCACGGCGTGCCGCTGCGCGATATGGAGTTTGTTCAGTACCATCCTACCGGTCTGCCCGGATCCGGGATTTTGATTACTGAAGGCTGTCGCGGCGAAGGCGGCATTATGGTTAACAAAGATGGCTATCGCTATCTTCAGGATTACGGCATGGGGCCGGAAACGCCGCTCGGTCACCCTGAAAACAAACACATGGAGCTGGGGCCGCGCGACAAGCTGTCGCAGGCCTTCTGGCATGAGTGGCGGGCCGGACGAACCATTGCCACGCCGCGCGGCGACGTCGTGCATCTTGATTTGCGCCATCTGGGCGAAAAGAAACTGCTGGAACGACTGCCGTTTATTTGTGAACTCAGCAAAGCCTACGTCGGCGTCGATCCCATTCACGCGCCGATCCCCGTTCGCCCTACTGCGCACTACACCATGGGCGGCATCGAAACCGACGCGCAGTGCGAAACCCGTATTCGCGGCCTGTTTGCCGTTGGCGAATGCTCGTCGGTGGGTCTGCACGGCGCGAATCGCCTGGGCTCAAATTCGCTGGCCGAGCTGGTGGTGTTTGGCCGTGCAGCGGGCGAGCACGCCGCCCGGCGCGCGCTGGAAGGTAACAAAGGCGCAGGCGCGGCCATGACCGCGCAGGCCAGCGACTGCGAGCGTCGCCTGAAGGGGCTGGTAAACCAGCAGGGCGATGAGAGCTGGTCGGTGCTGCGCGATGAAATGGGCACCTCAATGGAAGAAGGCTGCGGCATCTACCGCACGCCGGAACTGATGCAGAAAACCATCGACAAGCTCGCCGAACTGAAAACACGCTTCTCACGCGTGCGCATCAGCGACACCTCCAGCGTGTTTAACACACAATTGCTTTATGCCGTTGAACTGGCGCACGGCCTGGACGTGGCCGAGTGCATGGCGCATGCGGCCTTCGAACGCAAAGAGTCGCGCGGGGCGCACCAGCGTCTGGATGAGGGATGTACCAGCCGGGACGACGTCAATTTCCTTAAACATTCACAGGCCTTTTTCAATCCGTCAGGCGCGCCAACCATCGCCTGGGATGAGGTGAAAATTACCCGACTGCCACCGGCCAGGCGCGTTTATGGCGCGGAAGGCGAGCAAAAAGGAGGCAAGGTATGAGCGATCTGAAGAAGATAAAAATTGCTATTCAGCGCTACAACCCGGAGGTGGATAACGCGCCCCACACCGTTTTTTATGAGGTGCCCTGGGACGAACAAACTTCACTGCTTGATGCGCTGGGCTACATCAAAGACAACCTTGCGGAAGACCTTTCCTTTCGCTGGTCTTGCCGCATGGCAATCTGCGGCTCGTGCGGCATGATGGTCGACGGCGTACCGAAGCTCGCCTGCAAAACGTTTCTGCGTGACTATCCACACGGCCCGCGCGTGGAAGCGCTGGCTAACTTTCCGATCGAGCGCGATCTGATTGTGGATATGAGCCATTTTATTGAAAGCCTTGAGGCGATCAGGCCGTGGGTGATCGGCAACGATCGCGATCCTGCGGACGGCCCCGGTAAGCAAACGCCCGCGCAAATGGTGAAATATCATCAGTTCTCCGGCTGCATCAACTGCGGTCTTTGCTACGCGGCCTGTCCGCAGTTTGGGTTGAATCCCGAATTTATCGGGCCTGCGGCCATTACGCTTGCGCACCGCTACAACCTTGATAATCGCGATCGCGGTAAAAAACTGCGCATGCCGCAGCTCAACGGGGAAAACGGCGTCTGGCCCTGCACCTTTGTCGGCTTCTGCTCTGAAGTGTGTCCGAAGCATGTCGATCCCGCTGCGGCAATCCAGCAAAGCAAAGTGGAAAGCGCAAAAGATTTTCTGATCGCCCGTCTGAAACCTCGCGAGGAGGAGAAATATGACCACCAGGCGTAACGCTTATCATCGCCCGATGGCTGCCAACTGGTGGCAGAAATCAGGGTTTTTCCGCTTTTATATGCTGCGCGAAGGCACGGCGCTGCCCGCACTGTGGTTTAGTCTTGAGCTCATTGCCGGACTGTTTGCCCTTAAGCGCGGACCGGCGGCGTGGATCGGCTTCGTCGATTTTCTACAGCATCCCGTCGTGTTGTTGTTGAACGTCATCGCACTCGCCGCCGCGATTTTGCACAGTAAAACCTGGTTTGAGCTGGCCCCTAAAGCCAGCGTGATTGTGATCGGCAATAAGAAGCTGTCGCCGCGTCCGGTTATTATCGGCCTGTGGATAGCGATGACGCTGATCAGTCTGGTGGTATTGGCATGGGCAATGTGGGCTTAGGAGGCGAAATGAAAGTACAACCACGGCGTTCCGACGAACCTGTTTTTTGGGGCCTTTTTGGTGCTGGCGGCATGTGGGCCGCGCTGGTCTCTCCGGTGATCGTTCTGCTGATCGGCCTGCTTTTGCCGCTGGGCGGCGCGCCGGACTCTGCGCTGAGCTATGAGCGGTTCCTGGCTTTCGCGCAGTCGCCCGTTGGCCGACTGTTTTTGCTACTGGCAATAGTGCTGCCGATCTGGTGCAGCGTGCATCGTCTTCATCACTGCATGCACGATATAAAAATCCATGTCCCCGCCGGGAAATGGGTGTTCTATGGTTTTGCCGCCATTCTTACTCTCATCACGCTCATCGGCGTGGTAACGATCTGATTTATCGGGCGGCCGCGGGCCGCCTGCGCAAACTCATCTATACTCATCAGGTTGTGCATTACTGAATGGAATAGCTATGTCTTTGTGGAAAATGATCACCGCAGGCACCGCCGCCCTGCTCTCCGTTGCCTGTGCCACCTCGCCGCCAAAAGGCGTGGTGCCGATTGGCGGCTTTAACAGCGAACGCTATCTGGGCACCTGGTATGAGGTTGCCCGCTTCGATCACCGTTTTGAACGCGGCCTGAATCATGTCACCGCCACCTACAGCAAACGCGACGATGGCGGACTGAAAGTGGTCAATCGGGGATTCAGCGAGAAGAAGCAGCGCTGGCAGGAGAGTATCGGCAAGGCGTATTTCACAGGTTCGCCTGACCAGGCGGCGCTGAAAGTGTCGTTTTTTGGCCCGTTTTATGCGGGTTACAACGTGATTGCGCTGGACGATGACTATCAATATGCGCTGGTTTGCGGCCCGAATCGTGATTATTTATGGATCCTGTCGCGGACGCCGGAACTGCGTCACGAGGTGAAAGAAAAGCTGTTGCTCAAAGCGCGTCAGGCAGGGTTTGATGTCGCGAAGCTACTGTGGATTAAGCAGAACTGAACGGGGCCGGTGCCTGAGCACCGGCACGCGAATTACTGAGCGCTTCTCTGGATCGCCTGGCCGCCTGCGGACACATCTTCACCCACGCCGCGAGTTGTGTTGCACGCTGTGAGTACAGAAGAAAGCACCAGTACGGAAAGGACAGAAACAATACTTTTCTTTAACATGCGAATTTCCTTTTAAGTAGAAGTAAAGTACAGCTTTTTAAGCATAGCCGTAATTTTACCTGCCGCCTCAGATCGGACTGAGAAAAAGGAATATTTAAGACGAAAGGAAGAAAGGAAGGAAGGAAAAGAGAGGCCGCCGTGGCGGCCTGACATTATTTTACGCGTGAAACATATTCACCTGAACGGGTGTCAACGCGTACCACTTCGCCAATCTGCACGAACAGCGGCACTTTAACCACGGCACCGGTAGAAAGCGTTGCCGGTTTGCCGCCTGTTCCTGCGGTATCGCCTTTCAGGCCCGGATCGGTTTCCGTAATTTCAGCTTCAATAAAGTTCGGCGGCTGAACAGCGATGGCACGGCCGTTCCACAGCGTCACGATACAGTCGGCGTTGTCCTGCAACCACTTAACGATGTCTTCAACCGCTTTCGCTTCTACCTGATATTGTTCAAAATTCTCAGGATGCATGAAGTAATAGAAATCGCCGTCGTTGTAAGAGTAATTCAGCGTCAAATCAACAACGTCTGCGCCTTCAGCGGAGTCGGTGGATTTGAAGGTTTTTTCAACGCGGCTGCCGGTCAGCAGGCGACGCATTTTTACGCGGGCGAAAGCCTGGCCTTTGCCGGGCTTAACAAACTCGCTGGATTCGATAGCGTAAGGCTCGCCTTCGAACATGATTTTAAGACCGGGACGGAAATCGTTGCTAGAATAAGTCGCCATAAAGGCCCTCTACAATTTATTACTGGTACGTAGCCAAAAAAATGGCAGACATTGTAACCCTAAATAACCCTTCGCGAGAAGAATGGTTGCATCAACTTGCAGATGTAATCACCGATCCCCATGAATTATTACAGCATCTGGGGCTGGATTCTCATCCGGCTTTGGTGGCGGGTTGTGAAGCACGTCGCCTTTTCGCGCTGCGCGTGCCCCGCACCTTTGCTGCAAGAATGCGCAAAGGCGATCCACACGATCCTCTGCTGCTTCAGGTCATTACCGCCAGCGAGGAATTTATCAGTGCGCCCGGCTACAGTACCGATCCGCTTGACGAGCAGAGCAGCGTGGTGCCGGGCCTGTTACATAAATATCGCAATCGTGCGCTGCTGCTGGTTAAAGGCGGCTGCGCCGTTAACTGTCGCTACTGCTTCCGCCGCCATTTTCCCTACGCCGACAATCAGGGTAACAGGCGCAACTGGCAGCAGGCCCTGGAGTATATCCGACAGCAGCCCGAACTGGATGAGATTATTTTTTCCGGCGGCGATCCGCTGATGGCAAAAGACCACGAGCTGGACTGGCTGATCGGCGAGCTGGAGCAGATCCCGCATATTAAGCGTCTGCGTATTCACAGCCGGCTGCCGGTGGTGATCCCCGCCCGCATCACGCCTGCGCTTTGCCGACGCCTGGCGCAGACGCGCCTTCAGACGCTGCTGGTTACGCATATCAACCATGCGCAGGAAATTGACGATGCGCTGCGCGACGCTATGCAACAGCTCAAGCGTGCAGGCGTAACCCTGCTTAATCAGAGCGTACTGCTGCGCAACGTGAATGACAGCGCCGCAGCGCTGGCCGAGCTGAGTAATGCACTGTTTGACGCCGGTATTCTGCCCTATTATCTGCACGTGCTGGATAAAGTGCAGGGCGCCGCGCATTTCTCCGTGTCGGATGAAGAAGCCAGAATGATTATGCGGGCGCTGCTGACGCAGATTTCCGGTTACCTGGTGCCGAAACTGGCGCGCGAAATCGGCGGTGAACCGAGCAAAACGCCGCTGGATTTACAGCTTCGGCAGTCATAAAAGTAACCCGGCGTCAGTTGGCTCGATACGGATGAGAAAAAATAATGCTCTTTCCAGCGTTTTTATCTGCACCTTTCATGCAGGGTAAACACTATTGCAGTTCTGCCAAAATATGCCTCTTCAATCACGGCGAAGACGTCCCTATGCCAAATCTATTTGTTTGAGTTTAACGCTTGCGGCGGTCAAACTGAATTCAGTCAACTAACAGGGATCAGAAAATGCAAAATGAACTTCAGGATCGCCAACAACTTAACGATCTCATCAACGGCTGGATGCATCGCGATCTCGGGGAATGGGATCAACTACGCGATATGTTCCACCCGGATGGCACGATCGAAATCACGTGGTTTGAAGGGCTGGGCAGTGATTTCGTCAATGGCTCAATGCGTATGGGTGCATCAGATGTACGAACCAAACATCTTATCGCGACGCCAGCCGTCACGTTTAATGCCAGCGGGACTAAGGCAATTCTCGAAACGAATGCAATGATTGTAGCTGAAAACGTAAAAATTAACGTGGGCTGTGAAAGCCATAATCGGTTTTACGACATGGCTGAAAAGCGCGATGGCGTATGGAAACTGTTTCACCGCCAGAGTATTTACGATATGGGAACCTTTACTTTCCCGCTGGGCCTGGTGGAAATAGACCAGAGCATCGTGACGAAGTACCCGCGTGAATACGCAGCGCTTGCCTATGTATTGGAAAAAAGTGGTTTCCCGATGCAACGTGTTTTTGCCACACGCGGCAGTGAGCTGGAGAAAAACATGAAACGTGATGGGAAAAAATGGTTATCCAGTTAATTATCTGGCAGTTAAATTGCGTTCGCTGATCGAAGCCCAATCGGAAATTGGGAGGACACGCTCCTCCCCGGGTAAACACGTTGACTCACTAGCGCGTTAAGGACATTTATAAACCTGACCGCTCATCTTGCTGTCCAGCGGAGCGAACCCTGACCAGATATTTTGCGTCGGGCTGGTTGCGCCGTAAATCACATTGCCGCCCATCTCCGCCGCGCGATTGCGCAGATCGTTTGCCGCGCCGCGCAGCGAACTGCTTTCCGCCCCGCCTGCACCGCTTAACCAGTTACTTTGCGAGCCGGTGACGTTACCGAGAAGCTGGCACTCTTTTGCTGGCTGTTGATCGGTAAAGGTCACACGCTCACCTGAAGACGACAGTTGTTTAGAGCTGCTACAACCTGCCAGCAACATCGCTGCCGCCGCACCTACCAGCAAAACGTTAATCCGCATGTTAATCCCCATTTTTTTATTTACAGAGTCGTTCCTGAGCGAGGGCATCCATCATGTTACGCTTCGCCCGGCGCCCCTGCCGTTCAAATCGGTTATTGCGCTCTGACTTTACCCTGTTCCCCCCAAAAAGAAAAACCCCCTGTCAGAGACAGAGGGTTTCGTTTGGCTGGAAGCCCGGCTTACATCATGCCGCCCATTCCACCCATGCCGCCCATACCGCCAGCAGCACCTAAGTCAGGCGCATCGGCTTTAGGCAGATCGGTTACCATACATTCGGTGGTGATCATCAGACCGGCAACGGAAGCAGCGTACTGCAATGCAGAACGGGTCACTTTTGTTGGGTCCAGGATACCGAAGTCGATCATGTTGCCGTACTCTTCGGTCTGGGCGTTGTAACCGTAGTTACCTTCGCCCGCTTTCACGTTGTTCGCCACAACAGAAGGCTCTTCGCCTGCGTTAGCAACGATCTGACGCAGCGGTGATTCCATCGCGCGCAGCGCAACTTTGATCCCCACGTTCTGATCTTCGTTCTGACCGGTCAGGTTACCCAGCACGGAAGCCACGCGAACCAGCGCCACGCCGCCACCGGCAACCACGCCTTCTTCTACCGCTGCGCGAGTCGCATGCAGAGCATCTTCAACGCGTGCTTTCTTCTCTTTCATTTCAACTTCGGTTGCTGCGCCAACTTTCAGTACGGCTACGCCGCCTGCCAGTTTCGCGACGCGCTCCTGAAGTTTTTCACGATCGTAGTCAGAGGTCGCTTCTTCGATCTGCTGACGGATCTGAGTCACGCGGCCGGAGATAGCGGACTCTTCGCCCACGCCGTCGATGATGGTGGTGGTATCTTTGTTGATCACCACGCGTTTCGCCTGACCAAGATCTTCCAGCGCCGCTTTTTCCAGCTCCATACCGATCTCTTCAGAGATAACGGTACCACCGGTCAGCACGGCAATATCCTGTAGCATTGCTTTACGACGATCGCCAAAGCCAGGCGCTTTCACCGCAGCCACTTTCACGATACCGCGCATGGTGTTGACCACCAGCGTTGCCAGCGCTTCGCCTTCCACATCTTCAGCGATAATCAGCAGCGGTTTGCCCGCTTTCGCAACGGCTTCCAGCACCGGCAGCATTTCGCGGATGTTGGAGATTTTTTTGTCAGCCAGCAGGATGAACGGGCTTTCGAGCTCAACCGCACCGGTTTCTGGTTTGTTGATGAAGTAAGGAGAGAGGTAGCCACGATCGAACTGCATACCTTCAACCACGTCCAGCTCGTCCTGAAGACCTGTGCCTTCTTCAACGGTGATAACGCCTTCTTTGCCCACTTTTTCCATCGCCTGAGCGATGAGCTGGCCAACGGTTTCGTCGGAGTTGGCGGAGATGGTGCCAACCTGCGCAATCGCTTTAGAGTCAGCGCAAGGTACAGACAGTTTTTTCAGCTCTTCAACCGCAGCGATAACCGCCTGGTCGATACCGCGCTTCAGATCCATCGGGTTCATACCCGCAGCAACGGCTTTCAAACCTTCGGTGATAATAGACTGAGCCAGAACGGTGGCGGTGGTGGTGCCGTCGCCCGCAGCGTCGTTTGCTTTAGAGGCGACTTCTTTTACCATCTGCGCGCCCATGTTCTCGAACTTGTCGTCCAGTTCGATTTCACGTGCGACAGAAACGCCATCTTTAGTGATGGTCGGTGCACCAAAAGATTTATCCAGAACCACATTACGGCCTTTCGGGCCCAGGGTAACTTTTACTGCATCTGCCAGTACATTCACGCCACGCAGCATTTTTACGCGTGCGTCATTACCGAATTTTACGTCTTTAGCTGCCATCTTAAATTTCCCTTAAATTCGTTTCGTTCAGTGAGTACGCGAAATTACGCTTCAACAATTGCCAGAATGTCGCTTTCAGAAATGATCAGCACTTCTTCATTGTCGATTTTCTCAGTTTTGGCACCGTAGCCTTCATTGAAAATCACCACGTCGCCTGGTTTTACGTCCAGCGCTTTCACGTCACCGTTTTCCAGAATACGGCCATTGCCGACAGCCAGCACTTCGCCACGGGTGGATTTACCCGCTGCGGAGCCGGTCAGCACAATGCCGCCCGCTGATTTAGATTCCACTTCTTTACGCTTGACGATCACACGGTCGTGCAGAGGACGAATTTTCATTGATAGCTCTCCTTTGAGAAGTCCAATCAGTTTTTTGGGATGAACGCCGGGGCAAATGGCACCGGCCTCGTGACGAAGGAGATAGGGACGCGCGGGCAACGTTTCAAGTGCGCAGAGCAAATTTTTTTCCTGAATGCTGCCTCTGCTGTTTTTTCAGCCGCTTTATCAAGAAAAAATTGGCCGGTTTAAGTTTTCCATTCTGCTGTCGCTTTTAAAGCGCATTTCCCTCTGGCGCACCCTATTCAGGCAATGAACAACGCACTGGCAACAACCAAAGAAAATTTCGAAAAAATCTCGCTTCGCATGAGCAAGCGCCCACGCGTACTGTTTTTTGACCGGGAAAGCTTCGCCGATAACTGTAAATATCTTTACCTTTACATGGTCAGGCACTGCCCGGAAATTGAGGTTATCTGGTGCAGCTATACGCCAAAAGTGATTGCGGAACTGACCGCCGCCGGTCTGCCCTGCCTGGACATGAACGCAAACGTAGAAGAAACCATTAAAACGTTTCTTCAGGCGGCGGTAGCGATTTTTTGCGTTAACCCAAGCCAGAGTTTGGGACGAAATGAGTTTTTGCAGGCCAGCCTGAAAGGCGCCGCGCAGATTCAGCTCTGGCACGGCGTGTCAGTAAAACAACTGATGTTACGGCTTGTGCCCTTTATCAGCATGAGCGACCCGGACGCCTGGACGCTGATCAGATGGGCCACGCAGCCCGACTACTTCCTCAGCACCGCCAGCGTTTTTGACAGTTTCTGGCGCGACTGTTTCGCCTGCCGTCAGCTCATTCGTGCCGCCTATCCACGTAATGAGGTGCTGATCCGCCCGGCTCAGGGGCATGAATTGATCAATGCGTCGCTGGCCGCCACGGCAGAAAAAGCGCTTTCAGGCCAGAAGAAGACGCTGCTGCTGGCGCCGACCTGGCAGCGTAACAAAGGCACGGCGCTTTATGAAACGCGTTTTCTTATTCCGCTGCTGAAATACGCGGCAAAAAATAATATTGAGGTCTTTCTCAAGTCCCACGCTTACTCGACAAATATCAACGATTTCAGCGGAATGAAAGTGCCGCATTTTCATGTTATTGCGGATAATCTCGATATCTATCCGCACCTGCGACGCTTCGATCTGCTGGTAACGGATTACTCGTCTATTGCCTTTGATTTTTTACTGACCGGAAAACCCGTGTTGATGCAGGATATCCCGCCCGGCAGTCATGAACTTTTCGAGCCGGACTATTCACTGCTCCCTGGCGACGGCAGCTGGCGCCATCTTTTCACGCATGACACGATCCACGAAGTGATTGAAAACGCGCTTTATCACGACGACAAACAGGCGGCGCGCGCCAATATTGTACGGCAACTGTTTGAAACGGAAACGACTGACGCCAGCAGAAGGCTGGCGTCAGTAACCAAAAGTATTATGGAATCACGCTGTGGCCGGCGCGATGAATGGCAGGTAATTTAAGGCTTGTCATCGTCTTTATAATCGATGCGATCGGTATCACGCCGTTCAAACTCGCCGTCCACGGTATAACCGCTATCCGGGCCTGCGCCAGCGCCGCGCCAGACGCGCAGGTGCGGCATCAGCTTCAGCGTCAGGTGCTTTTGTACCGGCGGCAGCAGCAGCAGCAGGCCGATGAAGTCGGTGAAAAAGCCCGGCACCAGCAGTAAAAATCCCGCCAGAATCAGCGAAACGCTTTTGATCATTTCGGCCGCAGGGCTTTCACCCGCCTGAAGCTTTTGCTGCATCAGCATGAAATTTTTCATTCCCTGATTTTTCACCAGCGAAATACCGATAGCTGAACTGAAAATCACCAGCAGCATCGTCATCAACACACCGAGAACGTGCGCCACCTGGATAAAAAGGGTTATCTCAATCCACGCGACGAGAAACAGAACTAAAAAGGGTAACCAGCGCACCGCGGTCTCCTGTGTCAAAGCCATCGCGCAACGCGCGCAATGGCATAAAATCGGATTAACTCACAGATGAGATGGGCACTCTGCCGTGCCTTTTCAACCATAAACAGATAAAATGCCGCCAATTAAGTTTATGCCCTCCCTCACGTCCGGCGTAGTGGGTTCTCCGACAGCAAGCACAATTAAGGTTCTGGTTCTCATGGCAAATAACATTCGTATCGAAGAAGATCTGTTAGGCATGCGCGAAGTTCCGGCGGATGCTTACTACGGCATTCATACTCTGCGTGCGATTGAAAATTTCTACATCAGCAACAATAAAATCAGCGATATCCCTGAATTTGTACGCGGCATGGTCATGGTCAAGAAAGCGGCGGCGATGGCTAATAAAGAGTTGCAAACCATTCCGCGTCCGGTGGCGAATGCCATTATTCAGGCCTGCGATGAGGTGTTGGATAACGGTAAGTGTCTGGATCAGTTCCCGATTGACGTCTATCAGGGCGGCGCGGGCACCTCGGTCAATATGAACACCAATGAGGTGCTGGCGAACATCGGGCTGGAACTGATGGGCCATCAAAAAGGCGAGTATCAGTTTTTAAATCCCAACGATCACGTCAATAAGTGCCAGTCCACCAACGATGCCTATCCAACCGGTTTTCGTATTGCGGTTTACGCCTCCATTTTGAAACTGCTCGACGCGATTGGCCAGCTCAGCGGAGGTTTTGAGCGCAAGGCGATAGAGTTTGAAACGATCCTGAAAATGGGCCGCACCCAGCTTCAGGACGCCGTGCCCATGACGCTTGGGCAGGAGTTTCACGCCTTTAACGTGTTGTTGAATGAAGAGATTAAAAACATCCTGCGCACCGCTGAACTGCTGCTGGAGGTTAACCTTGGCGCGACGGCAATCGGCACGCGGCTCAACACGCCTGACGGCTACCAGCATCTGGCGGTGAAAAAGCTGGCGGAAGTCAGCAACCTGCCCTGCGTGCCCGCAGAAGATCTCATTGAAGCAACGTCGGACTGCGGCGCCTACGTGATGGTACACAGCGCGCTGAAGCGTCTGGCCGTGAAGCTGTCTAAAATCTGTAACGATCTCCGACTGCTCTCCTCTGGCCCGCGCGCGGGACTCAATGAAATTAACCTGCCGGAGTTACAGGCGGGATCGTCAATTATGCCTGCCAAGGTCAATCCGGTGGTGCCGGAAGTGGTCAATCAGGTCTGTTTCAAAGTGATTGGCAACGACGTTACCGTCACCATGGCCTCTGAGGCGGGCCAGCTCCAGCTTAACGTCATGGAGCCGGTTATCGGTCAGGCGATGTTTGAATCAGTGCACATTCTCACTAACGCCTGCTCCAATCTGCTGGAAAAATGCGTTAACGGCATTACCGCTAACCGCGCGGTTTGCGAAGCCTACGTCTTTAACTCTATCGGCATCGTCACCTACCTGAATCCTTACATCGGCCACCACAATGGCGATATCGTGGGCAAGATCTGCGCTGAAACCGGTAAAAGCGTGCGCGAGGTGGTGCTGGAGCGCGGGTTGCTGACTGAAGCGGAACTGGATGACATTTTCTCGACGCAAAATCTGATGTATCCGGTTTATAAAGCAAAGCGTTATACCGATGAAAATGAATAACGTGATTTGAGGTTTATCAGGCACGCCAACCCCATAACGGCGTGCCTTTTTTATTGAACAAAACAAGTTATTAACGGTTAGTTAGCAAACTTTTAAGGAGTAAACAATGATCGTGCCTGAACTCATTATCGTCCTGCTGGCGATATATCTGGGCGCGCGTCTTGGCGGCATCGGTATTGGTTTTGCCGGCGGCGCGGGCATGCTGATCCTCACGCTTGGATTCGGCGTTAAACCCGGCGCCATCCCCTTTGACGTGATCGAAATTATTATGGCGGTCATTGCCGCTATTGCGGCAATGCAGGTGGCGGGCGGCATGGACTATCTGGTCGGCCTGGCCGAAAAGCTGCTGCGCAGGCATCCGCGTTATATCACCTTTCTCGCGCCGCTGGTGACCTGGTTTATGACGCTGTTGGCGGGCACCGGCCACACCGCCTTCTCCACGCTGCCGGTTATCGCCGAAGTGGCAAAGGAACAGGGCGTACGGCCTTCCCGTCCGCTCTCTATCGCCGTGGTGGCATCACAGATAGCGATTACCGCCTCGCCTATTTCTGCGGCGGTGGTTTTTCTGGCTGGCATTCTTGAGCCAAAAGGCATCAGCTATCTGGCGCTGCTGGCGGTGTCGATTCCCTCCACGCTGCTCGCCATTTTTTTCGCCGCGCTGGTGACCAATTTTCTCGGCAAAGAACTGAAGGACGACGCCGTTTACCAGGCGCGTCTGGCAAACGGTGAAGTGGTGCTGCGCGGCACCAGCGTTTTTAACGAACAGCCTGGCGCAAAGCGGGCTGTTCTGCTGTTTTTGGCCGGTATCATCGCCGTGGTGCTGTACGCCACCGCCATCAGCGATACCGTCGGACTGATTGCTCATCCTGTGCTGCCCCGCAACGAAGCGATTGTCATTTTCATGCTCACCGTCGCGACGCTGATTTGCCTGAGCTGTAAGGTGGATACGGCGAAAATTCTCTCGGCCAGCACCTTCAAATCCGGCATGAGCGCCTGCGTCTGTGTGATGGGCGTTGCCTGGCTGGGCGATACCTTTGTGAAGGCGCATATCGGCGAGATCCAACAGTTCGCGGGCGAGTTGCTGGTGGACTTCCCGTGGATGCTGGCGGTGATCCTGTTCTTTGCCTCCACGCTGCTTTACTCTCAGGCGGCCACCACCAAGGCGCTGATGCCTGCCGCGCTGCTGCTGGGCGTATCGCCCATTACTGCCGTGGCATCCTTTGCCGCCGTGTCGGCGCTGTTTGTTCTGCCGACCTATCCAACGTTGCTGGCCGCAGTGGAGATGGACGATACAGGGTCGACCCGCATTGGTAAGTTTGTTTTTAACCACTCCTTTATCATTCCCGGTACGCTGGCTATCGCGCTGTCGGTTGCGTTTGGTTTCCTGTTCGGGCACCTTTTCCTGTAGAACATCGGTTAAATGAATTAACAACGGAATGAGCGGTTAAATCTTATGGTTCAGCGCATTACAACGACGCTTTTTTTACTGTTAATTGCGCTGATTAGCGTTAATGCCGGTGCGTCACTGTTTAACAAGCAATCCGGCAACCCTTTCGGCACGGTCGACCAGGCCTTTGCCTTTGATTTTTCGCAGCAGGGCAACCGCCTGACCCTGAACTGGCAGGTGAAACCCGGCTACTACCTGTACCGTCAACAGATCGTGGTTTCATCGAAAAATGCAACGCTGGCAGCGTGGCAGCTTCCTCGCGGAAAGGCCCATGAAGACGAGTTTTATGGCAAAACCGAGATCTATCCTGAAAATCTGACGCTACCACTGATCCTGCGCCAGGCGGGCAAAAACGCATCCGTGGTCGTGACCTATCAGGGCTGCGCGGCGGCGGGATTTTGCTATCCGCCGGAGACGCGCACCGTTCCGGTGAGCGAAGTCAGCGCGGCAGCTGTTCCTGATTCGCCGCCGCCTGCGGTTAGCGAAGATCTGCCGTTTTCGCCGCTCTGGGCGCTGCTGATTGGTTTTGGCATTGCCTTTACGCCCTGCGTGCTGCCGATGTATCCGCTGATTTCCGGCATCATACTTGGCGGCAACCGCCGTTATTCGCTGAAGCGTCTGTTTGCGCTGTCAATGGTTTACGTGCAGGGCATGGCGCTGACCTATACGCTGATGGGCGTGATTGTTGCGGCGGCGGGCCTGCGGTTTCAGGCCGCGCTTCAGTCGCCGGTCGTGCTGATCGGACTGTCGATACTGTTTGTGCTGCTGGCACTCTCCATGTTCGGCCTGTTCACCTTGCAGCTTCCGTCGGCGCTGCAAACGCGCCTGACGCTGTGGAGCAACCATCAGCGCGGCGGATCACTTCCGGGCGTGTTTTTGATGGGCGCGCTGGCAGGGCTAATCTGCTCGCCCTGCACCACCGCGCCGCTCAGCGCGATCCTGCTCTATATTGCGCAGAGCGGCAACCTGCTGGCGGGCGCAGGCACGCTCTATCTTTACGCGCTCGGCATGGGGATGCCGCTGATCGTGGTCACCCTGTTCGGTAACCGCCTGCTCCCGAAGAGCGGCGTCTGGATGCAGACGGTGAAAGAAGGGTTTGGTTTTGTGATCCTCGCGCTGCCTGTTTTTCTGTTGGAGCGTGTGGTGGGCGATGCCTGGGGAGTACGCCTGTGGAGCCTGCTTGGCGTCACCTTCTTCATCTGGGCTTTTCTCAGCCTCAACGCCACCAACGGCTGGCGGCGGCTGGGGCAGATCGTTATGCTGGTTGCTGCGCTGATTGCCGCGCGTCCGCTACAGGATTGGGCGTTTGGGGTGGATACGCGCGCGCCCACGCCGATCGCGCTGAACTTTACCCGCATCGCCGACGTCGACAGCCTTGCGCAGAGGCTTCAGCAGAACGACGGGCGTATCACCATGCTCGATCTCTATGCCGACTGGTGCGTGGCCTGCAAAGAGTTTGAGAAGAAGACCTTCAGCAATGAGCAGGTTCAGGCCGCGCTGGGCAACGTACAGCTGATTCAGGCTGACGTGACGGCGAACAATCAGCGCGACCGCGATCTTTTGCGGCATCTGAACGTGCCAGGACTGCCTACAATTTTGTTCTTCGACGCGAAAGGGAATGAAATTCCCCGGTCGCGGGTGGCAGGCTATATGAACGCCGACGCGTTTCATCAGCATTTGCAGAAACTGGCGCGGTAAACGACACTTGGGAAAGTTTTCCGGCCCCGGCCGGAGCCGACGCATACAAGAGGAGAGTCACTTGCAACGTGAACAGGTACTCGAGCATGCACTTAACGTACTCGAGCAAAACGGGCTGGCTTCCTCCACTTCCTTCGCGATGATGGCGGAAGAAGTGGAGTGTAATGAGCAGGAACTAAAGCGCTTTTGGCCCGATCGTGAGGCGCTGCTTTATGACGCGCTGCGCTATCACAGCCAGCAAATTGATACCTGGCGGCGCCAGCTGCTGCTGGATGAAGGAATGAATGCCGAACAAAAGCTGCTGGCGCGCTATCAGGTGCTGGAAGAAGCAGTCAATAACAATCGCTACCCTGGCTGTCTGTTTATCGCCGCCTGTAGCTTTTATCCGCAGCCAGATCACCCTATTCATCAGCTTGCCGATCAGCAGAAACGCGCCTCATGGCAGTACACGCACGATCTGCTCAGCGAGCTGGGTACCGATAATCCGGCGCTGGTGGCGCATCAGATGGAACTGATCCTTGAAGGCTGTCTGAGCCGCCTGCTGATTAAACGTAAGGTCGATGAGGTTGAAATCGCCCGCCTGCTTGCCGCGGATGTGCTCAACTTCGCATTATGCCGTAAGAACGGCGCGCTGACATAAGGCTGACAACAAATCAGGCGACAAGGGCGTAAACCCCGTCACCCCACGCTCTGACTGTCTGAAAAGCGCGCAGTCAGTCAGGGTTTACGTGATTTTTATAACAAAGCCGTTGACGGAAGAGAGCCTTTACGGTTTAATGCGCCCCGTTGCCCGGATAGCTCAGTCGGTAGAGCAGGGGATTGAAAATCCCCGTGTCCCTGGTTCGATTCCGGGTTCGGGCACCACTAATTTTGCATCAAAGCACGCTGGTTAAGAGATGAGAACCTTAACGGGCGGTTAATACAGGGGCCGGTCATTACGGAATGTCCTCCGGTGTAGGCGTATCTGCACTGGTTAACGTTTCTGAATCAGTCCCTCAAGTGAGGGAGCCTGTTGCTGCAGGCTCCCTTTTCTCGATCACTGGCAATAATCCCAGTCAATCAGTTTTGTGTCAATAGTTGTAATTCCCTTTCTACACAGAGATCTGTGTGTAACGACAATTCTTCTTCCAGTGTTTTGCCCGCAATGTCCATCTTGAGTTCCACGTATTCCATTGTTGTGCTGACACTACGATGACCCAGTAAATCTTTAACCAGCTGAAGGTTCCTTTCGGGTGCTTTCATCAGTTCCGTAGCAAGAGTATGTCTGAAACGGTGCGGCGAAACGGCAAAACCGCACTCCTTTGACAGACGGCGAAAGAATGAGCGGATCTTTTGGTGCATCACACTCACATCATTTCTTTCGAACTTTGCCTTTCTCCCGGAGATATAAAAACTGACATCGAAAAGATTATCTTTTGGCCCGGCT
Organism: Erwinia oleae; assembly: GCF_000770305.1. Taxonomy (GTDB): domain Bacteria; phylum Pseudomonadota; class Gammaproteobacteria; order Enterobacterales; family Enterobacteriaceae; genus Erwinia; species Erwinia oleae. Next base: position 5,515 of record NZ_JNVB01000044.1, on the reverse strand, counting down.
CCAGCTTCTGTTGCCCGTGTGAGGAGAAGCTGCAATCGCAAACGCAGCTGTCTGACAACGGGAACACGCCATTCTCTGTGCGTTTTACTTCCTTCAAGGCGCAGGTCTATATAGCCCTCCGTCAGATTGACGTCCCTGAGCTGAATATGCAGAAGTTGATTCTGCCTCATTCCCGTATATCTGAGCGTATCCAGGACGGTTATCCAGAACCAGACCGGGTAAAACGCACTCCGCCCGCCACGTGCAAAAATTTTCCTGTTGGACTCAATTTCAGCCTGCTGCATTATCAGATAAAGTCGGGTTAGCTGAGAGCGGTTTAACGTGCGCTTTTTCTTTGTTTCCTTCTGTACTGTGCAGTTGTTGAAAGGGTTTTTGCCCTCCGGCAATAACCCGCTCTCCATAGCATAGTTATAGAGGGCCCTGAGATGTGCGATTTTATTGTTCCAGGTCTGCGCAGATTGTTGCTTTTCTCGGAGTATATGTCGCCGCCATCTTAATACGTCATGATGAGTAACCATTGATGGGGTTTTGTCTGCACCCGTGAATTTCCGGAACCCCTTCACAACCTTCGCATAGCTCCATTCTGTTGCTGCGCGCAGGTTTCGGGCGAAGAAGTACTCCTCAAGCAAATCTTCCCATGTCGTATGATAGTTTTTGTCAGACATACAGCATTTCCTTTTTCTATATCAAGCTGCCCGTAAGGGCCCTCATGGACTGCCCCTCCTTTAAAGGAAAGACAGAAGCCCGCTGTCTTCAGGGGAAGATGCCCCTCTGAAAAGGTGTGTAGTCTTGACGAGATACCCACTTACAGGTTTAAAAGTGCCTTCTTTGCCAGGCGAGTGGTACAGTTTTGCCTTATTAAAACGTTCGCCCCTCCGCACCCTGTGAATATGCAGCTTCTCAAATTCCAGCTGTATGGCATCCCTGCTCAGCTCTGTCCCGCTTTCTCTGATGTAAAGATAAAATATGTCCGGCACCCTGAGAAAAATGAATCCTGCGACGGCATGCGCTCTGGAATCAGGTTGATTAATATCGATTTGCTTGCTCTTAAGCCCTTCAGAAAGCCACCTGAGGAATTCAGTGCCAGCCTCATCTTTTTTCACTGTTTTTTTTACGTCAATGTTAATGCTGTGTGACGGGATGTTATCCTCAACACCTTGTTCAGGGAAAGAGTCTTCCGCTACTGTCTGATTTATCTGATGCTTATCAGTTTCGGGAGGCTGTTCATCAAGAGATAAAAACTCTGACCCGTCATCTGCTTTAGTACTGGCTGAGGACTCTTCTTCACCCGCATTGGCCCCGGTCAATTCAGTCATTTCGGTTGCACTGAAAAGACTCAGCAACATCTCTGTATCAGCTTCCTCTTTATCGACAGGATCACATTCCGTAACCTCACCTGCCTCCTCATTGCTGACCGGATTGCAGCCATCAGCCATTGAAACAGGTGTGATAGAAGATGCAAGCTGAGTAACCTGCGCATCTGAGATTTCGGGCGATGCAGTTTTGGGGGGTACTTCCGATATAGGCTGTAATTTAGTCTTTTGATCAGAAGGCGTTTGTAGAACGGAAAGGGCCTGCTCTGCGAGGGTACTGACTGTCTCATGTGCCCCTGATATCTTCTGCGAAGGCGATTCCACCTTTTCAGCGGCCTGCTTCATCAGGCTTCGTATCAATGGCATGCCCGGATGTTGATTCCAGAGTGCGCCGGCAAGGTTGCCCAGTGCCCCGGGATTCTCTGCCAGCCAGCCCGTCGCCTCTGCCGGCAAAAGTTGCCCGGCGGCAAGCGCCGCAAACGCTGATGCGGTCTCAGCCTCCCGGAACCGGAAACGATAGGGTGAGTCCGGAACGGTCATTCCCGGAAGCCAGCTTTTACCGTCAAGCAACTCCCCCTCCAGAGTCGCAAGAAGAGGCAGGTGCCAGAAAAGAGCCGACCAGAAAATCACCGCATTCCACATCACATTCTGCTCTGCCTGCTCTTCAGGTGCCGCGCCGGGGGGAAACATATACCCTTTTGCCAGCCTGACCGCACAGGTCGTGAACTGCAGCGTAAGGTCGCCGAAGCCGTCTGACTGCGACCACCTTCCCTGTTGTGCGGCCGGCACATTCTGTACCCTGGCTAACAAACCATTAAGAGGCGCTAAATAGAGTCGCTGATAGATGTCTGCGGGCAGAGAACAATTCTCCCACAATTGCTGCAGGCAGGTTTCTCGTAGCGGGCTGGCGCACAGCCTGCCGGCCTCACGCGGGGCGTGGTAGCCGACAGGCGTAATTGTGGATATATGATGTACCGCTTCTGGTTCACCTTTTGAAAACAGAGACCTCAGGGTCCGGATTCTGCTGAGCATAATGTTCTCCTGGTACAGGGCTGCTCAGTGTTATGCCCCTGCCTGCTCCGCACCATAAAAAACCAGTTATTCAGTCCCGGAAGTTTCTCCCGTGTCGCCGGGCATATCTGCATCGTTCTCATCATCACCCTCACCGGCTTCGCTGATGTTTTCATCATCGTCCTCGCCGGCCTTACTGAGCCAGCGCACCAGCTCGTTCAGCACGAGCGTCTCTCTTGCCCGGGTGACAGCCACATACAGCAGGTTAGTCTCATCCTGTCGCTCTTCCTGCGAGAGGAGCGGATCGGTAATGTCAGTAAAATCCTCACTGAGCATTACCACCGGCCATTCCAGCCCTTTGCTGCGGTGTGCGGTTGAAACCGTGACCTGAGCGTCTTTTTCATGAGTGACGACCTGACGGCGCATAATGGCCAGTTTTTGCGGAAGCGGGAAAAAGTCATCGAGCAGGCGAATAGCCTGGTTCATCTCCACGTCCTGGGTGGCTTTGGCTATCGAGCAGTACTCGTCAAAATCCCGATAGTCCCGGCTGAGGCGCGGGGACTGCATCTTTTCAGGCATATCAGCGGAGAACCAGTACAGGTCTTCCAGCTCCTCTGTTTTGTAGCCTTCAATCCCCCCGACCCAGAAGACCTTTTTCTCCATAAGGCTCGCCGTCAGGGCGCTGCCAATCACGCCTGATACCGTCCGGCTCAGTACTGCAGTGTGCTCAGCCCCTGCCGGAAGGCTGCTGACGACAGCATCCTGGCCCCCGTTACCTGTCACGCGCTTTTCCTCTCCGGCACGTTCAAGCAGGATGTTGGCCACACGCGCCACCTCAGGACCAAACCGGAAACTCGCTGTCAGCCACAACCGGTCTGCCTGCGCCAGCTGCGGGGCACTGAGTACATTATCTGCCCCGCGAAACCGGTAAATCTGCTGGTAACGGTCGCCGACCAGGATAACCCGGCAGGGCTGATTCAGAACAAACGCACTGGTCACCGGGTTGGCGTCCTGAGCCTCATCAAAAAGGATGGTGTCCCAGCGTTTAGACAGATCAGGCTGAGAAAGCTGGAACAGTTTAAGGTAGGTGTCGTGCGTGACGGGAAAGACTGAATCAGTACGGCTCATTTCATACCAGAGGATCTGGATTGCCCCCAGAATTTTACCTGCATCAAGACCGTGGCGATCATCCTCAGCAGGCAGATGTATCAGCCCTGGCTCGGGGTCTGCGCTGCAGAGGAACATGTTCAGCCCGCTGAGCGCCAGTCTGGCCAGCGGCCAGTGGCGGGTGTTAAGTTTTCTGGCCACATCAGTAATGCGCAGACTGGCTGTCAGCCGGTCACGGAAATGCTTGCCAAAACGGGCCCATGCAAGCTGATGCGACGTTTTACACTCTACGTTATAGGGGAATTTGCGTTCAGCCTCATCCCGCACAGCGCGATTATAGGCGAGGTAAAGCATCTTACTTTCCGGGTTTGCCTTGGCAAAATGCACTAGGGTAGAGGTCTTTCCTGTGCCAGCAAATGCATTCACCACTAAACTAGCTCCTTGCCATTCAATTATCGATTTCTGTTCTGCTGTGAAAATGTAAGCCATACCAATTGCTCCGGTGGAAACATATCAGTTAATCTGGCCATAAGCCTTCAGATAGGCGATACAAAACTCATTTCTCGGAACTGAAAATTACTACAATCAAAAGTGGCTATATAAAAACTTTTCTCGTCAAAGGTGATGCAATGCCTAATCTTTTGGAAATGCCTGCTGCAGCAAGTTGGGTTAAATCTGCCATATCAGACTGTTCTTGCGAAGTTTATGGAAGCATAGTCCCCGCCGTTATCTGGACAAATGCAAATGATCCTAGTGGGAGTTTAATTGTTCCCCTCGACCCGAACGAGTTATCTCTACGAATAAATAATGAACCGTATATTGTGTTACATGACCATGATCCCGGTAAACCTAAAGGGCAAGTACTGAAAAGCGCAGTTTTCCAAAACGACAGCGGGACCATATTCGTCGCCGCTATCATAGGTTTATATGCTGAGGGGAATGTCAAAAAGTTCTCAGAGTTTGATTTAGGATTACCTGCTACTTTTTCTTCTCCTGATTCGTTACCATGTTTGCCAGAGAATGCCTGGATAGAACTTGCGCTTGATCCCAGGGAAGTTGACTCAGCATGGATTGCAAGTGTTTCATCAGAAGCCCCACTACATATCAAGCATGTTGAGCTTTCACACAATGCTGCAGAAAATACTTATGAGTTAATACATATTGGGCTTAGCTATTTAGCTATAGTCTGGAACCCCTTTGTTACCACTGTGGCTACTGAAGCAGGTAAGCGTACCTATAATGCACTGCATCAATGGGTTCATAATTTCCTTGGCCGCCTATCTGAAAGGAAAAATCCCATCATTGATATCGCCTCTTTTCAGGACGGATGCCAGGTGTCTTTTTTGATTCGCGGAAAAGATACTCTTCAACATTACATGGCTCACGATGCTTTATCCGAAGCAGGGGTACAAGCAGCCCAGTTAATCAGTAAATTTAGAGAACGGGGAAAACCGCCATCGAAGTTAATCTATGAATGGGATACAAAATATAATAAATGGTATCCATCGTATGCGCTGTTAGCTGACAGATCTATTATCGTTGACCAGGCTACTCTCATTGCCTTGGAGAAACTGCCGACAAATCTCAGCCTCGGTATAAGAAAAGGAGAAAATGTTGAAATGATCTTCGATCACGAAAATCAATCTGATTAGTATGGACCTGAAGAGTAAGCAATTTTCAACGCGCACTAAAGTCTTTATGTATATAAAAGACCGGCCTCAAGGCCGGTCAGATGAGATAAAAAATTCAGGCAGTATTGCCAGTGTACGGTTCAAGTCGCATGATCCAGTTCCCCAGGTAATGCCCCGGCGTATGAAGTACCCTTCGTCGTTCATCTGCCAGGGTGTTGCCTACCACGGTAATCCCCCCGAAAAACCGGTGTGTTCATAAGTAGAATTTTCTCGTAACCTGAACCGGGGAGATCTCTATGAAAAAATCACGTTTCACTGACAGCCAGATCATGTCCATCCTGAAGCAAGCCGAGGCAGGAACGCCGGTGGCCGAACTGTGCCGCGAGCATGGCATGAGCAACGCCAGTTTCTATAAGTGGCGTTCACGCTTTGGCGGGATGGATGCTTCCATGA